>JBQDBM010000001.1:0-270811 GCA_052090925.1 Leucobacter sp.
GCACACGAGTGTTGAGGACTTCGGACAGAAGTGCCGACAACTTCGGACATCGACACGTCGTATCGCCACTGGTCAGTGGCGAGGTACCAGAATGCGGTGCCAATAGTGTGGCGGGGCGGGCGTACCCAGTCTGCGGCAGCTGCGTACTGCTGGTATCCCGTGATCGGCCGCACCTTTTCCTGGCCAACATAGTGCGCCCAGCCGCCACCGTTGACACCCTGGCAACCGGTCATCATGGTGAGAGCAAGGAACGTGCGATAGATGGTGTCAGAGTGGAACCAGTGGTTGGTGCCAGCGCCCATCAGGATCATCGAGCGGCCGCCTGACCGATCGGCGTTGTCGGCGAACTCGCGTGCGATTCTGAGCGCCTGTTCTGCGGGGACGGAGGTGAGCTCCTCTTGCCAGGCTGGTGTTCCCGGGGTTGTCGTGTCGTCATACCCCTCGGGCCACTGCCCCGGAAGCCCCTCACGGCCGACGCCATACTGGGCAAGCATGAGGTCAAAGACGGTGGTGACGATGCGGCCAGCGACAGTGCGGACGGGAACCCCGCGGGCAACCGTGCCGGCTCCGCCCGCATGCTCCTTGCCAAGATCCGGGTCGAGGTCGAAGCGCGGCATGGAAATCTCATGAGACTCACCGTTCCATGACGCGAGGTCCGAGATCGAGAGTGGGGGAACGACGTTCCCGAGGTCGAGGTTCCACGATCCGTGATCCTCTTTGGAGAACCGGTGGCCGAGCGAGCCATTGGGTACGACGGCAGTGCCATCCGCATCGAGGAGTACCGGCTTGAAATCCGCGCGTGACTGCTCAGCGTCCGCGCCCTCGAGATCACTCGCGGTAAGGAACTTTCCGGGCACGAGCTTTCCGTCATGTTCCTCGAGTGTCACGAGGAACGGTGAGTCGGTGAACTTTCGCATGTAATCTTCAAAACGCTCGGTGCGCTTCTCAACGAAGTGCTCGCGCAGAATCACATGGCCCATCGCGAGGGCGAGCGCCGCGTCAGTACCTGGGTGCGGCGCAACCCACTCGTCGGCAAACTTCGTGTTGTCCGTGTAGTCGGGCGAGACGGTGACGACCTTCTGCCCTCGATAGCGTGCTTCCGTCATAAAGTGCGCGTCAGGGGTACGCGTCACGGGAACGTTAGATCCCCACATGATGAGGTAGCCCGCGTTCCACCAGTCCGCCGACTCTGGAACGTCGGTCTGGTCACCGAACACCTGGGGGCTCGCCACAGGCAGGTCGGCGTACCAGTCGTAGAACGAAAGCATCGTCCCACCAACGAGGTTCATGTAGCGGGACCCTGCGCCATGGGAAACCATCGACATGGCTGGGATCGGGGAGAATCCGGCGATCCGGTCGGGTCCATACTTCTTCACGGAATAGACCTGTGCCGCGGTCGCGATCTCGACGGCCTCGTCCCACGTGGTGCGGATCAGTCCGCCCTTGCCGCGGGCACGCTTGTACTCGCGGGCTTTCTCGGGGTCCTCCACGATGGACGCCCAGGCGACGACCGGGTCGGTGTGTGTGCGCTTGGCGTCGCGGTACAGTTCGGCGAGAACGTCGCGAATATATGGGTACCGGACACGGGTGGGGGAGTAGGTATACCAGCTGAATGCGGCACCACGCGGGCAGCCTCGCGGCTCATACTCTGGCGAGTTCGGGCCAACGGATGGGTAGTCGGTCTGCTGTGCCTCCCACGTGATGATCCCGTCTTTAACGTAGACCTTCCACGAGCACGAGCCGGTGCAGTTCACACCGTGGGTGGATCTGACGACCTTGTCGTGCGCCCAACGATCCCGGTAGAACGAGTCACCTTCTCGACCGCCGTCGAGGAACAGGGAGCGGAGATCCTCTGAGACCTCGCCGCGGCGCAAATAACGCCCCATATTGAGAAGCGAATCGGCGAGTGCGCCATCGGTTGCACTCGAACCACTGCCTCGGGGTGTCGGGTTCACGGGGTCTCCTCCCGTTGTAGCGGGCATTGCCTGATTACCAGATTGGCCTCTCGGGGGATCCACCGCGCCCCCATTGGCCGTGTTTAATCACCATACGCATAAAAGGCGGCGACCGGAATCATCTATTTGCTACGAGCTTTAATAAAACCGGTGATTAGAGGAGCTTTTTAGGAGATTTGCGCTTACTCTGCATAATCAATGAGAGGAGCGTCATGAGCGACACTGTAACTCCCGAGGTACCTCCGAGGGAATCCGAGGCAGACCCGGCAGACTTGCGTGGTGGGCTCCTCCAAGTGCTCCTCGCGACTCTCGCATCGACGGTTGGTTTCTGGGCTTGGATGCTGATTGCTCCGCTGCAGCAGATCTATGCGAACGAGATGAGTCTCAGTGAAGGGCAGATCTCCGTCATGTTGGCAACGCCCGTGCTGGTGGGTGCACTCGGCCGTGTGGTGGTAGGAGCGCTCACTGACCGCTGGGGTGGCAGAAAGATGTTCACTGTCGTGCTGCTCGCTTCGGTTCCCGCAGTGTTGCTCGTCGCGTTTGCTGGCTCGATCGGGAGCTTTGCACTTCTCATCGTCGCGGCCCTGTGCCTTGGAGTTGCCGGAACGATCTTCGCGGTCGGCGTTCCGTTCTCCAGTGCCTGGTTCAAGCCTGCTCAGCGCGGATTGGCGAACGGTATTTTTGGTATGGGCATGATTGGTACAGGTATCGCGGCGTTCGTGACGCCCCGGCTGGCTGCAAGCATCGGCTACTTGACTACCCACTTTGTGATCGCGGGACTCCTGGTCGTGACGGCGGCGCTCGTGTGGTTCTTTATGCGAGAGTCGCCTGTCTGGCAGTCGAGCCGTCAGCCGATCATTCCCAAGGTGGCTGGGGCCTTGAAGCTGCGGGTGACGTGGGAGATGTCGTTCCTCTACGCGGTTGTCTTCGGTGGTTTTGTCGCGTTCTCGACGTTCTTGCCGAAGTATCTGACGACCGTCTACGAGGGTGACGTCGAGCCGGTCGGGGCAGGCACCCGCACAGCATTCTTCGTACTCGCGGCGGTGGTAGCGCGCCCGATTGGTGGTGTGCTTGCAGATAAGTTCGGGCCGAAGATCGTCTCGCTTGTGTCTCTCGCCGGTATTGTGTCGTTGGCCTACATCGCGGGCCAACAACCACCCGAGGGGATCCTCACCGGGGCGACGTTCGTCATTATGGCATCGGCCATGGGGCTCGGAATGGGTGCGGTCTTCGCTTGGGTCGGGCCATCAACTCCGACAGACAAGGTGGGTGCTGTGAGCGGCGTCGTCGCTGCCGCCGGTGGGTTCGGCGGGTACCTTCCGCCACTCATCATGGGTGCGACCTACCACCCCGAGACCAATTCGTACTCACTCGGGCTGTGGTTCCTTTTGCTCGTCGGAGCATTCGCCCTCGTGGTCGCCGGGATGCTTGCTGACGTCAGGAAGAATGCTCGGGCAGGCGTCAACTAATCTGCGGGGTCTCGGGGGCCCGACCGTGTTTGTGCTGGCTTCCACAGGCTGGAACCCAGTCTGGGTCTTGCTCGAGCTTCAAGACGCACTGGGTCGCTGTTACGAACGGATGCAGTTCCCGCATCTTCAGCGGTCCGTCCACCTGGGAGAGTTGATTCTTGATCAGTGACGCGTGAACGGAACATATAAGCTTGCTGGTCACGTCAGTCAACGCATAGGATTCGCACGGCACAAGCTCCACGGTAAGTTCGGCCTCGTGCACGGCTGGCTCGAGACCGGAATCCTCAAGGTGCTCGTAGAGGGTATCGATCTGATGCTGTGCCTCGTCACTGAGCAAGTCCGTGCGCTCACTCTCGGGTAGCATGCGGCGGAAGAGATCGCCCTGTGCTTTTGCTCTCTCGAGTCGCTCTGTTGCAACAGCGCTGGTACGTGCGCTGTCGGTCGGGTAGAACACCACTGGTGGGCGGCCCCGTGACCCAGTGGTTTCGGGTTCACTGACGACAAAGCCCTCTTCTTCGAGTACACGGAGGTGGTCGCGGGTGGTGTTGATGTGCAAGTCAGTTTCATCAGCGAGATCTCTGAGTCGTTGCCCGGGTTTCCGCAACACTGCTCGCATAAGTCTGAGGCGGCTCATCTCAGTGAGCCCTCGAAAATCCCCAACCTTGCGCGGCATACTGTCAGTATAGACACGTCTCAGTAGCGAATCGAGCTACCGAGACGAGTGCCGAGCGGTGGTTAGTTCCCGAGCACTTTCTGGTATGCCTGCGCGTAGCGGTTGTCTTCCTCAGAGGTCAAGGCACGCATGTCAAAAACAAGTGCAGACATCTCCTCATCAGGGAAAACAAGCGTGTTTGCGGCGAGTTCAGGATCGATCTTCTCCATGGCCTCTTTGGCGCCTGCGACGGGGGTGACATACTCCACGTACGCGGCCACTTCAGCGGCTACTTCGGGTTCGTAGTAGTACTCAATGAGCTCGTGAACTTGGTCAGAGGCCTCGGTGGCTACCGGCATGGAGAACGAGTCGATGAAGAGGGTGGCGCCCGCCTCGGGAACCACAAATTTCCAGATTTCTTCGCCCGCCTCAGAGTTCAGTACTGCAACGTCGCCTGACCAGGCCATTCCGGCCACCACGGCGCCAGATTCGAGGTCCTGCACGTATGAGTTCCCTTTCACAACCGCACTCCCGACGTGCTTCTCGACCTCTTCGAGTGCGGTGAAGAACTCATCGTCGCCCCAGTCGCCGGAGATATCCACGCCGTGCTCGAGCATCACGAGACTCACCGTGTCATCTTGCTCACTCAACAGGTTGATCTTGCCGGCGAGATCCGGGTGCCACAGGTCGGATACATTCTTAATGCCTTGCGGGTAAAGCTCCGTGTTGTACACGAGCCCCGTCATGCCCGACTGGTAAGGGATGGTCCATTGGCGGTCAGGGTCCCATGAGGATTGCTTCACCATGTCGATCATCTGCTCGTTTGCGTTTGGTGTGAGCGAACGATCGAATTCGCGGAGCTGTCCTCGCTCGTGCAAGCGCACCAGTGAGGAGTCCGTGAGGCAGAAGACGTCGTAGCCAGTATCTTGCTCAAGCTCGAGTTGATCCTTGATGGTGCCGACAAACATTTTGTTGTCATCGATAGCCTCGTAGTATTCGACGCTGATATTTGTCTGCTCCATGAATGCGTCGAGCGTGGGCCAGGTACCCTCGTCTTCGTCATAGTCGAGGTAGTAGGTCCAGTTTCCCCACCGCACGGTGCCACCGGAGCCATCGCCCGGTCCGCTACTCGATGAACACGCGGCGAGTGTGCTGGCTCCAAGGGCAGCAGCTCCGGCTGCGAAGCCACGCATCAATCCGCGCCTGCCAAATTTTGCTTGACGGGCCCGCAGCACGAGTTCTCGAATGAGGGGATCTTTGGGTAAGGGACGACGAGACATAGTTTCTCCTTTGAAACTTCGTTGCACGAAACAGCAGGCGCAAAAATCATCCGAACGATGGTCATTCTTAGCTTGGCACAGCGTCGTATTTTTCCCGAAACGCTGCCAGCGTTGTTATCGAAAAGTGAGCAGATGGCTATGCGTTAGTTTGCGGACTCTTGGTCGATAAGAAACTGCTGCAGTGTCTCCGCAAGACCAGGGGAGCCAAGCACTATCATTTCTTCGCCGGGGCGGGTATCGGCATTGCGTCCGAGCACCGCTGCACCGGCTTCCATAGCAATGAGCGCACCAGCGGCGAAGTCCCAGGGATGAAGCCCGCGCTCGTAAAAGCCGTCGAGACTTCCTGCGGCCACCTGACACAGGTCATATGCCGCGGCCCCGATACGTCGAATGTCACGTACTTGTGGGAGCAGCTCCGCCACGACGGCCGCCTGCTCGGCACGGCGCTCCGCCGTGTACCCAAAACCTGTACCGATAAGCGAGAGGCTCAGGTCGCGCGGTGCTGACACCGAAATTTTGGAGCCGTTCAGGTATGCTCCGCCGCCCTCCCACGCGTGGTACAGCTGACCCGTGGCGGGATTGTTGACGGCGCCCGCGATGGGGCGGCGTCCGTCTGAAAATGCATGGGGATCTTCGATTGTGGCGGCGATGCTCACTGCGTAGAGGGGAATGTTGTACAGGTAATTGACGGTGCCATCGATGGGGTCAATGACCCACGTGATCCCTGTCTTGCTCTCGCGGCTTGCTCCTTCTTCGCCTAGCAGACCGTCGTCGGGACGCGCCTCCAATAGTGCTTCGGTGATCAGTCGCTCAGCTTCGCGATCAGCCAGGGTGACGACGTCGGTCTCGGTCGATTTGGTCGCCGCAACATTGACTCCCTGTGCTCGCAACTGCTGAACACGCGTTCCAACCGACTCTGCGATGCGTTTCGCGAGTTCAGCCAGTTCCTCCGGAGAAACATCGAGGTCGCCCAGATTCATGCTGCTTGAGTCTTCAAAATTGCCCATACATCAAAGCTTAGCCCCCGTTCACCGGGGAATGGCCGCAGAATACTCACTCAGGAGCGTGCTGGCAGCTTCGCATAGGTACCCTATATATACGGGACTGAACTCGTGTACATCGCACGGACCCAGCAGTATTGGCGCTGTGGTCTTCGCAACGGTGTGTGCGCTGATGTTTGGCCCGAAAGTGTTCAGCAATATGAGGAGCGATATGTCGAAGTATCGGGTACAAAACCCCGCAACCGGTGAGGTCGTTGAGACTTTCGCAGAAGCAACGGATGCGCAGATTGAAGAAACACTTGCGAGCGCCGATGCGGTGTATCGCGAGTGGCGACAGAAGAGTGTGCAGGAGCGCGCGGCCGTCGTCGGCCGAGTGGCAGAGCTGTTTGAGGAGCGTAAGGAAGAGCTTGCGCACCTCATCGCTCTGGAGATGGGCAAGTCGATTGCGGAGTCGATTGACGAGGTCGAGTTTGCCCGCGACATTATTGAGTACTACGCCGTCTATGGTCCGGGCCTGATCACGGATTACGAGATTCCGAGCACCATTCCCGGTAAGGCAGTGATGGAGCAGCGCCCTGTGGGGACACTGCTGGGCGTGATGCCCTGGAACTTCCCGTACTACCAGGTGGCAAGATTCGCGGCCCCGAATCTCGTGCTCGGAAACACGATCCTCCTCAAGCACGCAGACATTTGCGCACGCTCGGCCCTCACGGTCCAAGAAATCATGGAAGAGGCCGGGGTGCCGGTGGGTGGCTACCAGAACGTGTTTGCTACGCATGGCCAGATTGCCACGATGATTGCTGATCCGCGCGTGCAGGGAGTCTCACTGACTGGTTCGGAACGAGCTGGCGCGATCATTGGTGAGCAGGCCGGCAAGCACCTGAAGAAGTGTGTGCTTGAGCTTGGCGGCATCGACCCGATGGTCGTACTCGATTCTGACGATGTAGCAGCGGTTGCCAAGGATGCCTGGGACTTCAGGGTCTACAACGGCGGACAGGTGTGTAACTCGAACAAGCGGCTCATCGTGATGGATGACATTTACGATGAGTTCGTGGCGGAGCTTGTGAAGCTTGCTGAGGGCCTCAAGCCGGGCGATCAGCTCGACCTGGGCGATGGTGAGTTCGGGCCCCTCTCCACTCGAGGTGCAGCTGAGACGGTGAACAGCCAGGTGCAGAAAGCCGTATCCGAGGGCGCGACGCTCCTCGCTGGTGGCGTCCTGTCTGACGGCCCGGGGGCGTACTACTCGCCCGCTGTGCTCACTGATGTGCCCCGTGATTCTGAGTCGTACGGTGAAGAGATCTTTGGCCCAGTTGCGACGGTGTACCGCGTCTCCAGTGATGAGGAAGCGTTGGAGCTAGCCAACGATTGCGAGCTCGGCCTCGGTGGGTCGGTGTTTTCGACCGACACCGCACGCGCGGCAAAGGTTGCTTCCGAACTCGAGGTGGGCATGGCCCACATCAACATCATTGCGGCTGAAGCAGCCGAGATGCCGTTCGGTGGTGTGAAGCGGTCGGGTTACGGTCGTGAGATGGGCCCTGTGGGCATCGGTGAGTTCGCCAACAAGCGCCTCTACTTCGTCGCTGAGTAACTGGCGGAGTACCAAATAGCTAAGATTGCGTCACCCTGGGGTGGTGCAGCATCGAGGTAACGCAAATGCGCCCTACGGTACGTTGTAGGGCGCATTTGTGGCTTCTCGTTATTTCATAGGCGTGGAATCCAAGGTCGTGGATCGCGCCGCTTCGGTTTCAAGAATCTCGTACGCACTCTCCCCGTGGGCAAACGTATCGATTCCTGCCTCTTCGGCCTCGGCGGGAACTCGCAGCCCGGTGATGGCTTTGACGGCGAGAGCGATGACGAGTGAGACCACGAACGAGTAGGTCATCACGGCAACCACTGAGATGGTCTGCACTAAGAGCAACCCCGCGTCTCCACCAACGAGTAGCCCATCGTTAAACGCGAACAGTCCGAGATAGAGCGAGCCGATCACGCCGGCGACCAGGTGGAGACCGACGACGTCGAGTGAATCGTCATATCCGAGGCGGTATTTCCAGTCGATCGCGAACGCACAGGCGATTCCCGCGATGAACCCGAGCAGCAGAGCCCACAGCGGTGAGAGGTTGGCAGCTGCAGGGGTGATGGCTACGAGGCCCGCGATTGCGCCAGATGCGGCCCCGACAACGCCTGGTTTTCGGCCTCGAAGTGAATCAATGGTGATCCACGCGATAATTCCGGCTGCAGGGGCGCCAAGGGTATTGATCAGGATCAGGCCCGCCTCGCCTGCATCAACGGCCAGGCCAGAGTTAAACCCGATCCAACCAAACCACAGTAGTGCAGCTCCAATAGTCACGAGTGGAATACTGTGGGGACGGTGCGCCCCTCGCGCAAAACCGACTCGATTCCCGGCGACAAGCACGAGTGCGAGTGCCGCAGCTCCTGCGTTGATGTGTATGACGGTGCCGCCAGCGAGGTCGATCACTTCCGGTGTGCCAAGTGTTGTCCCCAAGTTCTGGATCCATCCGCCGCCCCACACCCAGGCGGCGACCGGGAAGTAGACGAGAGATGCCCACACGCCAGCGAACATCACCCATGACCCGAGCCCAACGCGGTCGGCGATCGCACCGGAAATAAGTGCGGTCGTGATCATCGCGAATGCTGCGCCAAACCCGACTCCGATGAAGTCTGCCGGAGGAGTGCTGAGCAGCCCAAACTCCTTGAACGGGCTGCCAGCCCAACCGGATTCCCCGGCAGCGAAGTAGTTCATGCTGTAGCCGAAAATGATCCACAAGACACCTACGACTCCCATCGCGCTGACGCTGAACAGCATCATATTGACGACGGACTTTACTCGCACGAGTCCGCCGTAGAATAGCGCGAGCCCCGGAGTCATCAGTAGCACCAGCGCAGTGCTCGTGAGCGTCCAGACTTCTGTGGCTTCCATACGTGCCACCTTTCCTTATGTTCGTCAGTCACCCCCGTTGCGGGGCCTAAACCTAGTGTGAGCGGACGTTGTTTCGGGAGCGTGACGCAGGTGTTTCGCTGATGTAAGCATCGGGTTTCGGTGTTGCCGCAGCGAGATGGTGCTAGTATTAGGAGGTTGCCGTCCAACGGCCGCGGATAAAGAGAGCTCCAGCATCCTGCTGGTAGCGCCGCGCAGCAAGAAGAGAGGGGATCCCATATGGCACTGAATGCAGAGGTCAAGAAGGCGATCATCGAAGAGTACGCGACCACCCCCGGTGACACCGGTTCCCCTGAGGTGCAGATTGCGATGCTCTCGCGTCGGATCACAGATCTGACTGAGCACCTGAAGTCGCACAAGCACGACCACCACTCGCGCCGCGGCCTTCTGCTGCTCGTCGGGCAGCGTCGTCGTATGCTCAGCTACCTGCAGAACGTTGACATCGCACGCTACCGTACGCTCATTGAGCGCATCGGTCTGCGCCGCTAGTTACTGTCGCGTGTAGCCGCTTACGCGGTGCGATCCCGATCGCCCGACAAGCCATCTGCGAAGCGCCCGCCACCAACTGGACCACTGAGTCCTTGGAGGCGGGCGCTTCTGCGTGTGCTGGTGTTGGTGTCTAGACTCAGTGAATGACTTCGCCGCACCAGCCACAGGACCAAAACCACGGAAACCATGCCCCGCAGGGGTACGGATACGCGCCACCCCAGTACCAGTCGCCCGCTAGTTACGCCGCCCAGTACTCACAGCACTCGCAGCCACCGCACTACGCGCCGCACTCACCGGCGGCGCGTGCTCGCTTCAACGTCATGGGTGCCGTTGCGCTCGCGGTCACGGTCGTGTACGCGCTGACCGCTTTCATTATGCCGTTTATGTACCGTGCGGTCGCGGATTCTGGAAATTACTCGCTGATCGGTCTGTTGACCGGAGTGATGAACTGGGGCTTTATCCTCGTTATTGTCGGCTGTGCGGTCGCCGGGATTCTGATGAAGAACGCGCAGCGGGGCCGTTGGATGGCCATTGCTGCGCTCGGTGCAAGCGGCTATGCTGCGACGGTCAACATCGGGGCCCTGGCTGGTAACTGGCTCGCCTATTCAGTTGGTTGAAACTCTCCGAGGTGCCGCAGCAGCTACGCTGACCCGCTCCACGCCGCTGGGATCAGGGTCCACACAAGTTCGGCGCCTTTCTCGTGCGCGCGCCAGGTGTGCGGCTCACGCCCCGCAAACGAGAGCGTGTCGCCTTCGCGCATCTCGACGTTGTGTGAGGGGAACATTACGGTGACGGATCCGTGCACTACGTGCAGAATCTCGAGTTCGCTCGAGATCGTGTAGAGCGCCTGACCGCCGTGGGCATGGGGCTCCGCGGTCGACCGAATCATCTGCACCCGCGACTCCTCACGCCCAGAGACGAGGCGTTCGGTGACGCCTTCACCGCCAAGGTTGATGAACGGAGCTTGGTCGAGTGGCACAAGCATAGTCTGCGCCTCGGTGAACAGTTCGCCCACCGAAATCGAGAGTACCTGGCAGATCTGCACGAGGCTTGCGATCGAAAGGGAAGTCGAATTGTTTTCGACCCGACTGATGAAGCCTTTCGACAGGCCCGTCGCGGTCGCGAGCTGATCAATAGTGATGCGCTGCGCCTTGCGGGCAGCACGAAGCTTCTCACCGAGCCGAAGTTCAGTTTCACTCGCGTGAGTGTGGATCGAACGCATGCACCCTCCTGGGTCTCCACATTAAGCATACGTTGCGAGAGTGCAGAAAATGATGTTTACTGAGAGGGAACAAAAGTTGCCCCCAGGCACTGATGCAGCGATGAGAGGAAAATAAGTGGTCGCAAAGAACCCCGTGGGGCCAGTTGATGCGAGTCGAACCCCGCGGTACGCCGGATTTGCGACGTACGCGAAACTCCCACGCATTGACGAGGTGGAGCACACCGACATCGCCATCATGGGAGTTCCGTTCGACGCAGGGGTGAGCTTCCGTCCAGGCGCACGCTTCGGCCCCTCACATGTACGCGAAATCTCACGGCTCATCCGTCCATACAACCCAGGCCAAGACGCGTCGCCGTTTGAACTCGTGCAGGTCGCCGATGCCGGCGATATCACGGCGAACCCATTCAACATCGACGAAGCCGTGGCCCAGATTGAAGCCGCAGCCAACGAACTTCACGAGAGCGTCGAGAAGATCGTCACCATTGGCGGTGATCACACGATTGCACTCCCGCTCCTCCGGGCCGCGCATCAGAAACACGGCCCAGTAACCGTGCTGCACTTTGACGCACACCTCGATACGTGGGACACGTATTTCGGTGCTCCCACGACTCACGGCACTCCATTCCGTCGGGCCTCTGAAGAGGGGCTCATCGATATGGAATCGAGCATGCACTTCGGGATTCGCGGCCCGCTGTACAGCCGGAAAGACCTTGAAGACGATGCGATGCTTGGGTTTAGCGTTATCTCAAGTGAATTTGTCGAAGAAGAGGGCATCCAGGCCGCGATCGAGCGTATGAGAGCACGGATTGGTGACAAACCGCTGTACATCTCGATCGACATTGATGTGCTCGATCCTTCCCACGCGCCCGGTACCGGCACCCCGGAGGCCGGCGGGCTCACGAGCCGTGAGCTTCTCCGTGCACTGCGTGGGATCGCCGACCTGAACATTGTCGGGGCAGACGTGGTCGAGGTCGCACCTGCCTATGACCACGCGCAGGTTACCGCAGTGGCCGCAAGCCATGTCGTGTACGAACTCGTCACGGCCATGGCCCGCCGCAGCGCAAGCGCCGAGTAGATCCTACCCATTCCAAAACCACACCCAGTCAACGGAGACAACATGAGCGAACAAGACATACGCACCCCGGACACAGACGAAGTACTGCGCGCCGCGGCCGACATCGTCGACGCATTCCAAGCCACTGACACCGACCGCTATTTCGCGGCGTTCGCCCCCGACGCGACGTTCGTCTTTCACCCCGAGCCAGCACGACTCGATTCTCGCAAGGAGTACGAAAACCTCTGGTCGGGGTGGGTTGCAGACGGATGGCACGTCGTGAACTGCGACTCAACTCATCAGCGTGCGCAGGTGTTCCCCGGTGGCGCGGTGTTCTCGCACACCGTGGCCACAACCGTTTCGATTGCGGGTGAAGAGGAAAGTTACGAGGAGCGCGAGACGATCGTCTTCCGCACAGTTGGCGCCGAACTCATTGCGGTCCACGAGCACCTCTCTGCCCCCACAAGTGAACCGACACCTGCCACCGAATCGACCTCAGCACTCACTGGAGATAACGCATCATGAGTAACGCATACCGCAGACTCGAAGCCCACCTGCAAGCGAACAACGACGGGGCTGGCCCGGTCCGAGGGGCTCTTTCGCTCGGCCGCATCGGGATGATCTGGCTCGCCGCCAACCTCGTTGTGACGACACTACTCACCGGTACGCTGTTCGTGCCAGGGGTGTCGTTCTCTACCGCATTCAGCATGATCCTCGTCGGCACCCTTCTCGGCATGATCGTGCTCGTCCTCATCGGCAACATAGGCACCCGCACCGGGCTCCCAACGATGGCCGCGACGCGCGGCGCGTTCGGGCTGCGCGGATCGCTGCTCCCGGTCGCCGCCAACGTGATCATCCTCATGGGTTGGAGCTGGGTGCAGGCGATGCTTGCCGGCGTCACCGTGAACTTCCTCGTCGCTGAGCTCACCGGCTTCTCGAGCCCGATCCTCTTCGCGGTGCTTTGCCAGAGCCTCGTTGTGTGCCTCGCGATCTTCGGCCATGAGGGCATCGCGAAAGTCGAGCCATGGATGGCGCTCCTCATTCTCGCGATCATGGCGTACGTTTTCTACGCGGCGTTCTCCACGTTCTCGCTCAGCGAGTACCAGTCGATTCCCGTCGATGAGTCAATCGGACTCAACGGCATCACGGTGCTCGATATTGTGATCTCGACCGCGATCTCGTGGACGGTGCTCTCGGCCGACTTCAACCGGCTGGCCCGCAGCTCGAAGGCGGGAATGATCGGCTCAGGCATCGGTTACACACTGTCAACGACACTCGCAATGCTGCTTGGCCTCGTCGCATTCAGCTACGTGATCCTCTCGGGCGGCGAAGCCATCGAGTTTGATCCCGGCACGATCGTCGGAAGTTTCGGGGCACCACTCGCCATCGTCATCTTCCTATCGGTCATGGCGACGAACACGATGGTTGTGTACGGCATGGTTACCTCGGTCATCAATGCGCGGCCGCAGCTGCGCCTGAAGTTCTTGCCGACCGCGCTCATACTCGGTGGTATCTCGATCCTCGGCTCCACCTTGATGGGACTGCTCAACCACTTCACCGACTTCCTCGTGATGATCGGCGCCTTCTTCGTACCAGTCTTCGCGATCATGATTGTGGACTACTACATCATTAAGCGTCGCTCGTACATGCAGGATATTCTGCGGGACACCGGTGGAAAATACTGGTATTCACGCGGCACCAACTGGATCGCCATCGCAGTCTGGGTCATCGGCGCGGTTTCCTCTTATCTCCTCACGTATGTGTGGGTGAGCCCGATGGGTGCGACGATCCCGGCGTTCGTTCTCTCCTTCGCGCTGTATTATCTGTTGAGCATTTCGATGCGATCGAAGTTCGCAGGCGATGATCCGGCGCACCTCGGAGAGACAGTCTCGATCCCGACGACAGAGAAACAGCCATAACTCGGAGGACCGGCATGCGGCGTGAGCAGAAAATCGAGACTGTGCGAGATCTCAGTCACACTCTCACGACCGGCATGCCGGTCTACCCGGGGGATCCCGAGGTCCACCTCTCCGATGCACTGACGCTTGACACGGACGGAGTCGCGGTCACTCATGTGCGCATCGGCTCGCACACCGGTACACATCTTGATGCTCCCTCGCACACGGTGCACGGTGGTCGCACACTCGACGAGATTTCCCTGGACGAACTCATGGGTGAAGCCCTCGTCATCCACGTTGATGCTGCTGAGCGGCAGGCCCTCGACTCAGGGGCCCTCGGGCTTGATCAATACGAGCACGTACCGCGTATTGTTGTCATCGCGACTGGATGGGATCGCTACTTCGGAGACCCGCAGTATCTGGCACACCCTTTTCTCACTGGCGAGGCAGCTGATCGGCTTTGGCAGCTTGGAATGCGGATGCTCGCCACCGATACGTTGAGCCCTGATGCGACACCCTCGCATGATTTTCCGGTGCACGGCATCGTGCTGGGGCGGGACGGGCTCATCGTGGAGAACCTCACTGGGCTCACCGTGCTCGGCGACACAGCACACCTCGGCTTCTTCCCCCTGAAGCTGGGCGCAGTCGACGGTGCGCCGATCCGTGCCGTAGCGTTCACATAAGGAACGGGGGGCTCCCGCACCAGTGTGCGGGAGCCCCCCGTTCCTTGAAAGTTCAGTACTTAGATCTTTGACGAAGCGTCTTTCAGAACGCTGCGCAAGATTCCACCGATCTCTGCAAATTCAGCCGGGCCGATCGTCAGCGGCGGTGCGAGCTGGATGACGGGGTCCCCACGATCGTCTGCGCGGCAGTACAGGCCAGCTTCCCAGAGTGCGGGGGAGAGGTAGTCGCGGAGCAGTCGGTTCGACTCCTCCTCATTGAACGTCTCCTTGGTGGCCTTGTCCTTCACCAGCTCAATTCCGAAGAAGTACCCTTCACCACGAACATCACCAACGATGTCGATATCGAGCAGCTTCTCGAGCTCGGCGCGGAACAGCGGGCTGTTCTCACGCACGCGTCCGTTGAGGTCCTCTTCTTCAAAAATGTCGAGGTTCTCGAGTGCCGCAGCTGCGGCCGCAGGGTGGCCGCCGAACGTGAAGCCGTGGTAGAACGTGTTGTCTTCAGAGTTGAACGGCTCCGACACCTTGTCTGCCACGATCATCGCACCGAGTGGGACGTAGCCCGAGGTGATGCCCTTGGCGGAGGTGATGATGTCTGGTTCGTACCCGAGTGCCGTCGAGGCGAAGAACTCACCCACACGGCCGTACGCGCAAATGACCTCATCGCTCACGAGGAGCACGTCGTACTGATCGCAGATCTCGCGTACGCGCTTGAAATAGCCGGGGGGCGGTGGGAAGCAGCCACCCGAGTTCTGTACGGGCTCAAGGAAGACAGCCGCGACCGTGTCGGCACCCTCAAAAAGGATCGCCTCTTCGATGCGGTTTGCTGCCCACTGACCAAACTCTTCAATATTGTCCGAGGGTGCACCCATCTCTTCTGCACGGTAGAAGTTTGTGTTCGGCACGCGGTGCCCGCCCGGAGTCAGTGGCTCGTAAAACTTCTTCATGTCGGGGATACCAGTGATCGCCAGTGCGCCCTGCGGGGTGCCGTGGTAGGCGACTGCACGCGAGATGACCTTGTGCTTCATCGGCTGACCGCGCAGCTTCCAGTAGTGTTTCGCCAGCTTGAACGCAGACTCAACGGCTTCGCCGCCACCGGTGGTGAAGAACACCTTATTCATGTCACCCGGGGCGTAGCTCGACAGGCGCTCTGCCAACTCGATTGCTGCTGGGTGACCGTATGACCACAGCGGCATGAAGTCGAGCTGCTGCATCTGCTTCGCAGCGGCCTGAACGATGCGCTCGCGGCCGTGACCAACGTTTACGACGAAGAGCCCCGCGAGGCCGTCGATGTATTCCTTGCCAGCAGCATCGTAGATGTGGTGACCCTCAGCGCGGGTAATGACGGGAATGCCGTCATTGAGTACCTTGCGTGAGGTGAAGTGTGGCCAGAGGTGATTGGACGCTTTGGCTTGTAGGGCGGCGGTGTCAACCGGCGCAGTCGGATTGTAGGACATGGTTATCGTGTTCCCCAGTCGTATTTTTGTTTCTTGAGTTTGAGGTATACAAACGTTTCTGTTGAGGCGACGCCGTCGATTTCGCGGATCCTCTGATTGAGCAGCTCGATGAGGTCTTCGTCGTCTTCACAAACGACCTCAGCGAGGATGTCGAACGAGCCAGCCGTGAGGACCACGTAATCAACCTCGGGCATCTCAGCGAGCTGATCAGCAATATTTCTGGTGTCACCTGCGGCGCGAATGCCGAGCATCGCCTGCCGGCTGAATCCCAGACGTAATGGATCGGTCACCGCGACAATTTGCATGACGCTCGCGTCCGTGAGCTTTTGCACGCGCTGCCGCACGGCGGCCTCACTGAGGCCGACCGCTTTGCCGATGTCAGCGTATGAACGCCGACCATCGGTCTGCAGTTGCTCGATGATTGCTTTCGACGTCGAGTCGAGCACCGGCGTGCTTGTTTTAGGGCTCACAGCTCCGATTCTGACAGTGAAGCCCGGAAAAAGCAAAGGAATCCGAAGATAAATATATTAAACTCGGACTATCTGGCCAGTAATGGGACTGTCGTCGAGTGCCGAGGGCGACATCGGCAGCCTACGTGCGCCATTTGAGTGGGATGGGCATCATCCTATGCCGTTTCACTTCGAATCACGAAGTGAATGGTGGCAAAGTGCGACGTTATTCGTCGTCCTCTTACAGAAAAAGACACGATTTGATGAAGATTGCGTTAGAAAGTCGTTTGAAGGTTGAACTGATCGACCTGACTGTGCGATATTCGTCGGTGATCGATTCAATGGACCGAAGGTTTGTGCGAACCGCGTCGAACCGAGAAGACCAGGCCAGTCGAAATAGACGCTGACAGTCAAGCCGAAACGAAGGAGTTCCCCCGTGACCCGTCAAATGCCCGAAGACCCAATGGTCCGTGGACTGATCAAAATGATGAATTCGGCGAGCATGAATCGCCGATCCCTCTTGCGGGGTGCTGCAGCTGGTGCGGCCGGTGCCGGAGCTCTTGCGCTGAGTGCGTGTGCTGGTGGCGGTGGCGGATCGACCGGTGGAGATGGCTCTGCCGGTTCTATCGTCTGGGGTAACTGGACCTGGTATCTCGATTACGACGAGGAATCAGGAACGTTCCCCTCGCTCGAAGCGTTCATGGAGCAAACCAATATTGATGTCGAGCACATCGAAGACATTGATGATAACAACACGTTCTATGGCAAGATCAAAGATCAGCTCGAACTGGGTCAGTTCACCGGTTACGACACGTTTACGATGACCGACTGGATGAATGCTCGGCTACTTGAGGCAGAGCAGATCCAGGAGTTCGATCATGCGAACCTGCCGAATGTGGAAGCAAATCTTGTCCCATCACAGTGGGACGCACTTGACGTCGATGCGGGTCGAAAATTTACGATTCCCTGGCAGCTCCCCGCCTCCGGCTTTGTGTGGAACACGGAGCTGGTGCCAGACGGGATCTACGAGCTCGACGATTTCCTCCGGCCCGAGCTCGCAGGCAAGGTCGGCGTGCTCTCCGAGATGCGCGACACGATGGGTCTGATCATGGCCGCACAGGGTGTGGACATCGCCGGCGATTGGGGCGACGCAGAGTTTGACGCGGCAATGGCCTGGCTCGACGATGCCATCTCAAGTGGCTCGATCACCCAGATCAAGGGCAACTCGTACACGCAAGACCTTGAGACAGAGGCCACGGTCGCGGCAATGGCGTGGACGGGTGACATTGTCGCTCTCAACTATGAGATGGGCGATCGGTGGACCCTCGAAGTACCAGAGTCGGGCGGCGTGATCGCAGCCGACTCCTTTGTTGTTCCAAACGGAACAGAGGCAGAGAATAAGGCGCTCGTCGAAGAGATGATCAATTACTACTACGAGCCCGAGGTTGCGGCTCAGGTTGCCGACTACGTGACCTTTGTCACTCCCGTCGTGGGGGCGCAGGAGGCGATGGAATCGGTGAATCCCGAGCAGGTCGATAACCCGCTCATTTTCCCTGACGAGGAGATGGACAGCCGGCTGCTCAGCTTCCGTACGCTCACTCCTGAGGAAGACAACCGTTACACCTCCGCTTTCCAGTCAGTCCTGGGGCTCTGATAATGGCCAACGCTGTAGATTTCGCAGAAGCAGGAGCCGACCTCGACCTCGTCGGAATACGAAAGCAGTTCCCCGGGTTCACCGCGATTGAGCGTGTGGATCTGGAAATTCCTGCAGGATCGTTCTTTGCGCTGCTCGGGCCTTCGGGCTGTGGCAAGACCACCACACTCCGCCTCGTGGCAGGTCTCGAAGACGCTACCGAGGGCAAGATTCTCATTGGTGGCAAGGACGTGACGGCGCTCAAACCTCATAAGCGACCAGTGAACACGGTGTTCCAGTCGTATGCGCTCTTCCCTCACATGACGGTGTTGGAGAACGTTGCGTTTGGGCTCAGGCGCCGCCGCATTGGAGATCCGATCTCGAAGGCTCATGAAGCATTGAAGCTTGTGGAGCTTGACCACGTGTCGGACCGTAAGCCGGCTCAGCTGTCAGGTGGCCAGCAGCAGCGTGTTGCCCTCGCACGGGCAGTGGTGAACCGCCCGGCGTTGCTGTTGCTTGATGAGCCCCTCGGGGCGCTCGACCTGAAGCTTCGTCGCCAGATGCAGCAAGAACTGAAAGAAATTCAGGCGTCGGTGGGCCTCACGTTCCTGCACGTCACCCACGATCAGGAGGAGGCCATGACCATGGCCGACACTGTCGCTGTGATGAACAAGGGCAGGATCGAGCAGATGGGTGCGCCCGAGGTGCTCTATGAGCTACCGAAGACGGTGTTCGTCGCGAACTTCCTTGGCCAGTCGAACCTCTTCGAGGTTGAGGTCGTCGGTGGTACTGATCAGGCCATTCAGACAACGTTGAATGGTAGCCGGATCACGGTGCCCCGCGACCGCTCCGAGCGGGACTCAGGAGTTATCACCGTCGGTGTGCGTCCGGAGAAACTGCGATTGCACACGTCAGCACCTGCTGAAGACGCGAATGTCAATGTGATCGGACCTGGCCGCATCACTGACGTCTCGTTCAGCGGTGTTAGTACGCAGTACACTGTCGAGGCCCCCGAGTTCGGCTCGGTCCAGGTGTTCGCGCAGAACGTTGCGGCCGGACCTGAGGCAGCCGAGGGACAGGAAGTCTGGCTCAGCTGGCTCACGAACCACACGTTCGGACTCGCTGACGACGTCCAGGGCGTCGAAGCGGCGCAGGGTGACCTCTCGACGCAAGCGATCGCCGCGCAGGCGAAGCTCACGGGCTAAGGGTTCATTATGGCTTTTGCTGCATTTGCACCCGGCACCGACAAGGATGCCGTCGATCAGGCGCCCCGGAAAGGTACCCGGACAGCGCTGATCCTGCTCGCCCCAGGTATCGCCTACATGATGCTGTTCTTCCTGGCACCCTTTATCCAGCTAATTATCACCTCCGTGCAAACGGCGGCTGATTCAGGTGGTATCGGTGACTACGTCCAGGCGTTCCAGATTTCGAACTATGCGACTGCGATTCAGGAGTACTGGCCACAGATTCTACGGTCGTTCGTTTACGCTGTGATCGCAACAATCTGTGGGCTCTTGATCAGCTACCCTCTGGCGTACCTCATCGGCGTGAAGCTGCGGTCTCACCAGATGCTGCAAGGAATCTTGCTGATCCTGGTCATCGCACCGTTCTTCATCAGCTTCCTGCTGCGTGCGCTCGCGTGGAAACAGATCTTGCCACAGGAACTGATTGGCACGGATTTCTCGGTCATCTTCGGTCTGATCTATAACTTCCTTCCGTTTATGGTGCTGCCAATGTTCGCGTCACTCCAGTCGCTCGATGTGCGCATGGTGGAGGCGGGGTCAGACTTGTACGCTTCTCCGTTCACGACGTTCCGAAAGGTAACCTTGCCGCTGTCCATGCCGGGTGTCGTCTCAGGGACACTCCTGAGCTTCATCCCGATGTCAGGTGACTACATCAACGCATCTCGAGAGTTCTTCGGGTCTACGGAAACCACGATGATCGGTAACGTCATCGAGGCGAACTTCTTGCAGACTCAGGACTACCCGATGGCTGCGTCACTGTCAGTGCTACTGATGGCGATCATCCTCATCTTGATTGCGACGTACGTCCGCAAGAGCGGGGCGGAGGACCTACTGTGAGTAAATTTAGTTTCGGTAAGCTCTTTGTTCCGGTGGTGGGCGCGATTGCGCTCATCTATCTGCTGCTCCCGATTGGGCATGTTATTGCGTTCTCGTTTAACGACGCCGGACGAAACAACATCACCTGGCGCGGTTTTACGCTCGACAATTGGGCGAACCCGTGTGGCGCACCCAACGTGTGTGAGGCTTTCAGTAACAGCATTCTGATCGGTGGGGTGGCAACCTTGTTCGCCACCGTCATGGGCACCGCCATCGCCATCGCGCTCGTGCGGTACCGCTTCAAGTTCCGCTCCACGATTAGCCTGCTGCTGTTCACTCCGATGGCCACACCAGAGGTTGTTCTCGGTGCCGGCCTCGCCGCACAGTTCCTGCTTGCCGGTGTGGAAAAAGGAATCGGGACGATCATCATCGCCCACACGATGTTCTGTTTGTCGTACGTGGTGGTCGCAGTGAAAGCACGAGTGGCAACTCTGAGTCCCGCCATTGAGGAGGCCGGACGCGATCTGTACGCTCCTCCCAGCCAAGTGTTTTGGCGGATCACACTGCCGATGCTCATGCCCGGCATTATCGGTGCGGCACTCTTGAGCTTTGCGCTGTCGTTCGATGACTACATCATCACGAACTTCAACTCCGGCACCGAGACGACATTCCCGAAGTTCATTTATGTTTCGGCCCTGCGTGGTGTTCCCGCACAGGCGAACGTCTTGGCTTCGATTGTGTTTATCGGCGCCCTCGTGTTGGTGGTTGTCGTGCAAATGAGTCGAATATCTCGCGCAAAGAGATTGGCAATGCTGTAGCTCTGCCCGAATATCGCTTATGTGGCCGCGCACCGTTCAGGTGTGTGGCCACAAGCGCGATAGGCTAGAACGATCATGCTCGATATTGATTTCAGCGCCCGTATCACCGTCGTCCGTGCGAGCTTTGCGGACATTCTTGCCGTAGCCGATCTTCCGAAGCTGGAACGCGAGATCGCTGAGCTCGAGCTGCAGGCCACTGCCCCAGATTTGTGGGATGACCCGGCCGCAGCGCAGATGGTCACCAGTGGCCTCTCTCACCGACAAGTGAGTCTGCGTAAGTTTCGCAAGGTCGAGCAACGTCTGGATGACCTTGATGTGCTCCTTGAGCTGGCGCAAGAAGCGGATGATGAGGAGTCCAGGGACGAGGCGTCTGGCGAACTTGCTGCGCTCGAGAAACTGGTGCAGGATCTTGAGGTCCAGACGATGCTCTCGGGGGAGTACGATGATCGCTCGGCAGTGATCACCATTCGCTCGGGCGCGGGTGGTGACGACGCCACGGACTTTGCAGAAATGCTGCTTCGAATGTACCTCCGCTGGGCCGAAAAGCACGGGTATAAATCAAAGGTGCTCGACACGTCGTACTCCGAGGGTGCGGGCATCAAGTCAGCGACATTTGAGATTGATGCCCCATACGCATTTGGCAAGCTCTCCGTCGAAGCTGGCACACACCGACTCGCTCGTATTAGCCCATTTGGCTCCGCGGATAAGCGGCAGACAAGTTTTGCCGCAGTCGAAGTCATTCCGATGATGGCGGAGGCTACCGAGATTGAGGTGCCAGAAACCGACATTCGCGTCGACGTCTATCGCTCGTCTGGTCCGGGCGGCCAGTCGGTCAACACAACCGACTCAGCTGTGCGCATCACGCATATTCCGACGGGGCTCGTCATTTCTATGCAGAACGAGAAGAGCCAGATCCAGAATCGTGCCGCCGCGATGCGCGTGCTGCAGACTCGCCTGCTTCTTTTACAACGTGAAGAGGAAGCCGCCAAGAAGAAAGAGCTCGCTGGTAGCATCACAGCGAGTTGGGGCGATCAAATTCGTTCCTACTTTCTGTACGGGCAGCAACTCGTCAAAGACCTGCGGACGGGCCATGAATCCACGCAGCCCGACAGTGTGTTTGATGGCGAGATTGATGCTTTTATCGCTGCCGGAATTCGGTGGCGGTCACTCTCGAAGGACGACTAGTTCGTTCCCATTCGGTGATGGCTGAATGCTGCTCGATACTTGCAGGCAGCGAGCGTCGTGATCCTGTGCAGAACCTGCGACTTTTTGGAGTTCAGCGCGCCTGAGCTGTGTCCCAGAAAATCGGGCCTAATGTCGTACTCGTTATGATCCTTTTCGAGAATGTCGCAAAGAAGTATCGGGGCACCCAGCGACCCGCACTTGATGGTATTGATCTGCAGATCGATCGTGGCGAATTCGTGTTCATCGTTGGGGCCTCGGGGTCCGGAAAATCGAGCTGCCTGCGGCTCGTCTTACGTGAAGAGCAGCCGAGCGTCGGCAACGTGCATGTGCTCGGGCACGACCTGAGCAAGATTTCATCCCGCAAGGTGCCTTACTTCCGGCGCAATCTTGGCATGGTGTTTCAGGACTTTCGACTGCTAACCAACAAGACCGTCTACGACAATGTCGCGTTTTCATTGCAGGTGATCGGTAAATCTCGTGGCTTTATTCAAGAGGCGGTGCCCGACACGCTCGAGATGGTGGGGCTCGGCAACAAGGGGAAGCGCTACCCGCATGAGCTCTCGGGCGGGGAGCAGCAGCGCGTCGCGATCGCGAGGGCGATCGTGAATAAGCCCGCGATCCTCATGGCAGATGAGCCTACGGGCAACCTCGACCCTGCGACGAGCCTCGGAATTATGCAACTGTTGCGGGCCATTAACGCCGCGGGAACGACAATTGTGATGGCAACGCACGAGGCCACATTCGTGGACATTATGCGGCAGCGCGTCATCGAGCTTTCTCAGGGCGTCGTGGTGCGTGACGAAGACCGCGGCGGGTACGGAGAGACTGCCTCGATTCCTGTGTCTGGTTTCTCAGAGGCGAGTGCGAAAGTGCTGCGTACGAGCGAAGACGTCGTGCGCCAGGCACTGTCGCCGGGGGCTGTGGTGGACTCCGCTGTTGTGGAGGGCCTCGGTGACCCCTACGAGGAAGTCGTCATGGTGCCGGGAGCTACCCCAATCGAAGTGCCACCCGCACAGGGTCGAGGTTTTGACGGACTCGGGAACGGCGGTGAAGATTCGGCGCCGGACACTGAAGCTGGGGGTGACGAAGACACCTTGCGAACTCAGAGCTCGGACCGCACTCCTCGTGTCAGTGACCCACGCGTTCCAGCATTCCTGGAGCCCGAGTATCCGGTGGCACCCGTCTACGATGACAGCGAACCCGAGCCAGACGAGCCCATCGACCCGGTGAAAGAAGCCCAGCAGGGTGGTATTGCGGGGAGGCTCGGGCTCTCTCGAAAAGACGACGATGACCAGACGGATGTGGGGCCCGTGCGATGAGGGTGGGGCTAGTTCTCGGTGAGGTCTGGAGCGGGCTGCGACGCAACCTGTCGGTTGTCATCTCGGTGGTGCTCGTCACCTTCGTGTCCCTGACATTTGTGGGGTCCGCGATCCTGATGCAGCTGCAAGTGCAGCAGATGAAGACGTTCTGGTATGACCGCGCCCAGGTCGCAATATATCTGTGTACGGACTACGACCAAAGTGCCACTTGTGATGGCACGGATGCGACCGAAGATCAGATTGCAGTGGTTGAAGAAGAGCTGAAATCTGGCACGCTCGAGCCGTATATCGACGACTACTTCTTCGTGGACCATGAGCAGGCATACGAAGAATTCACGAAGCAGTTTGAGGGCAACCCGATCGTAGACATTACGACCCCTGAACAGCTGAATCAAACGTTCTGGATCAAACTGGAAGACCCATCACGCTCCGCGATCATTCAGGAGACGTTTGAGGGAATCCCGGGAATTCAGAGCGTGTCTGATCAGAGAAGTCTGCTCGACCGTATCTTCCTCTTCCTTGGGGTTGCGAGCTATACGGCGATCGTGATTGCTGGATTGATGCTCGTGGCCGCAATGCTGCTCATCTCGACCACGATCCGCCTCTCGGCGTTCTCTCGGCGACGCGAAATTGGAATTATGCGGCTGGTTGGCGCGTCGAACCGGTTCATTCAAACCCCGTTTGTGCTTGAGGGGGTGATCTCGGCGCTCATAGGCGCCGTCCTTGCCGGAGTGGCGTCAGTCGCCGTGGTCAAGTTCTTTGTGCAGGACTTCCTTGCCATCAATGTGCCGTTCACCAGCTACATCACGGTCGAACAAGCGATGGTTGTACCTCCGATTCTGGTGCTTGTCGGGGTCGTACTATCGTCAATCGCCGCCAAGATCGCGATCACCAGATACCTGCGCGTGTAACGACACGGCACTTGAGCTTTCCTGTTCGGCGCTCGTTGTGGCACACTAAATGAGGTTGGTTGAAAGACTGACTAGTTCGCTCTCACAACGGATCGTCCGGCACGTACCTGCCGGTGGAACGAAAGGAAAACTCAATGGCAAGCGTTGCCTACGACAATGTCACCCTGCAGTATGCGGGAACTGATCGCCCGGCCGTCAAAGACCTCTCACTCGACATCCATGATGGTGAGTTCTTGGTTCTGGTAGGCCCCTCGGGTTGTGGAAAGTCAACCGCGCTGCGAATGCTCGCTGGGCTTGAAGAGGTCACTAGTGGTCGCATCATGATCGGTGATGCGGATATGACACAGGTATCTCCCAAAGACCGTGATATCGCAATGGTCTTTCAGAACTACGCCTTGTATCCGCATATGACGGTGGCGGAGAACATGGGCTTCGCGCTCAAGATCGCGGGCGTCGATAAAGCTGCCCGTCAGAAGCGTGTTGCGGAAGTTGCTGAGCAGCTCGACCTTGCTGAGTACCTCGACCGTCGCCCGAAAGCGCTCTCTGGTGGCCAGCGGCAGCGCGTGGCCATGGGACGAGCGATTGTGCGCGAGCCTCGAGTGTTCCTGATGGATGAACCACTCTCAAACCTTGACGCGAAGCTTCGCGTGCAGACGCGTACCCGAATCGCGGCGCTCCAGCGCGACCTGGGAGTCACGACCGTCTACGTGACTCACGACCAGACTGAGGCCCTCACCATGGGGGATCGCATTGCCGTAATGAAACTCGGCGTGCTGCAGCAAGTGGGCACCCCACGTGAGCTGCTCGATCACCCCATCAACACCTTTGTTGCTGGCTTTATCGGTAGCCCCGCAATGAACCTGTTCGATGCCACGGTGAGCGAGGACGGCCTGATGCTGGGTACCGCCGTGATCCCGCTCGCAGCCGACGTGCGCGAAGCCATTGTTGGCAACCGCGTCACCGTGGGCGTCCGCCCCGAAGACTTCAATGTGTCAACCGATGGTTCGGCTGGAATTAGCGTTGATGCCACTCTCGTAGAAGAGCATGGCGCTGACGGCTACCTCTTCGGTACGGGAGAATTTAGTGGCGCACAGCACGAATTGGTGATTCGTGTGGATGGACGTGACCACCCGAACGCCGGCGACGCCGTCGTGGCGCTGCCGTTGCCCGAGCGCGTACACCTCTTCGATGCAGAGAACGGCGACCGCATCGGTTCGCCCCTCGGCCGTAACTAGATACTGACAGAAAAGTGGTGTCGGGGTACGAACCTCGGCACACTTTTCTGCTCCCGTGACTCGCGGCTGCACTGTGTGTCGCAGCGTGATGCTCTAGGCTAGATCCTTGGGAATGCCGCCGTGCGCGGCGGTCAATGAGCGATGAGGAGGTGTGTGTGCCTAAAGACACCGGCGAAAAGCTGATTGCGTCAAACAAGAAGGCGCGTCACGACTACCTCATTCTTGACACGTTTGAGGCGGGAATGGTGCTCACCGGCAGCGAGGTGAAGTCGCTCAGGATGGGCCGTGCGTCGCTCGTTGACGGATATGTGTTCTTTGAAAACGGGGAAGCATGGCTGGATGCTGCGTACATTCCTGAGTACTTGAACGGATCCTGGACGAACCACTCTCCGAGGCGTAAACGAAAGCTCTTGCTTCACCGACAGCAGATCGACAAGCTGTGGCAGAAGACGCGCGAGGGTGGAATGACGGTGATCCCTCTCCGCCTCTACTTCTTGAACGGGCGCGCGAAAGTTGAAATCGCGCTCGCCCGGGGCAAGAAAGAATACGATAAGCGGCAGACCCTCCGTGAGAAGCAGGACAAACGTGAGGCGGAGCGCGCAATGCGGATCCGCAATCGCACGGGCGAATAAGTCCGCACGCGCGTACCGAGCGCCGCTTTCCCGCATGTTGCTGGGGGAGAATGAGCACACCATTTTCTTGCGTGGGATTGTAGGACAATGTGACAATACGCTATTCTTGTCTATGTCTGGATCGCGACGGGCTCACTGTGTGCCCGAACACCGCACAGCACGAGACAACGACCATAAGGGAGCCATATGTCGACAACTACCACCGCGTTTCCGAAGCGGACCCGTACAGAGGTGCCAGGACCGCGCTCACGTGAACTGCACGAGCTGAAAGCGAAGCATGTTTCGTCTTCAGTCGGGTCATTGCTTCCGATCTATATCGACCGAGCCGACGGTTCAGTTCTCACCGACGTAGATGGCAACGAGTTCCTCGATTTTGGATGCGGGATCGGCGTGACCTCGCTCGGACACGGCAATGAGGCGCCTCTTGAGGCAGCCATTGCGCAGAGCCGACGCTTCACCCACACGCTCTTCTCGGTGACTCCATACGAGAGCTATGTGGAGGTGGCGCGTCTGCTCGGCGAGATCACGCCAGGCGACTTTGAGAAGAAGTCGGCACTCAGCTCAACTGGCGCCGAAGCTATTGAGAACGCGATCAAGATTGCTCGCGCCCACACTCGTCGCAACGGCATTGCGGTGGTTGACCACGGCTACCACGGCCGCACCAATCTGACGCTGGGGCTCAACTACAAGGCCGTCCCTTACGCATCAAACACTGGTCCACGCCCCGGTGAGATCTACCGTGTGCCGAACTCGTATCCGTACCGTGATGGGCAGGATGGTGCGGCAGTCGCGCGCCAGGCGATCGCCCACCTTGAGAAGATCTCTGGCGCAGCAAACCTCGCCTGCCTCGTGATCGAGCCGATTCAGGGAGAGGGCGGCGTGATTGTCCCGGCCCCCGGGTACCTTGAGACGCTCCAAACGTGGTGTGGTGAGAACGGCATTGTCATCATCGCCGATGAGATCCAGACCGGTCTTGGGCGCACGGGCAAGCTCTTTGCGAGTGAACACTTCGGGTTCATTCCTGATTTGGTGGTCACCGCGAAAGCAATTGCCGCGGGTTTCCCCGTGTCGGCAGTCACTGGCCGCGCAGACATGATGGATGCGATCCCAGCTGGCGGCCTCAGCGGCACGTTCAGTGGCAACCCAGTCGGCTGTGCCGCAGCGATTGAGGTGCTGAAAGAACTCCGCACGCCGGGCACCATGGAGCGCACAACCGAGATCGGGGAGCGCCTGCAGGCAGGGCTTCGCGACCTGCAGCAGCGGTACTCCGTGATTGGAGATGTCCGTGGCCTCGGTGCTCTCCAGGGCGTCGAGCTCATTGATGAGAACGGCGATCCGGCCCCCAGCGTATTTAAGCAAGTTGCAGCAAACGCGGCGGATCGCGGCTTGCTGGTGATGGCCGGCGGCAGCGACGGTCACGTGCTCCGTCTCCTTCCGCAGCTCAATGCGTCGGACGACGTGCTGGACGAGGCACTGCACATCCTCGATGAGGCGTTCGCAGCTCTCTAGGCGAAGCATCGAAGAACGGCGGGTTGCCCAGGCGGCCACTTGGCTGGGTGGGCAACCCTCTGTTATCCTGTAGGGCCGGGCATCCCGGCGACACATTGATAATTCCACAGCGCGTGAAGTGAATGTCCCGCTTGCGTCCGTACCCTCATTGGGTTCGCCGCAACCCAGGGGCCGATCGGTTTCGACACGTCGATTTGAGACTGTGAGAAGCGGGTCGAGGACGCGAAGTTATCTCGTTAACGCCCTTCGCAACTTATAGGTGCCAACGCTAAGCGCACCGACTTCGCTCTCGCTGCCTAAGCACGAGACCGAGTCCGTCAGACCGGGTGGGCCTCCGCCCCGGCCTCTGACGTCATCTAGGGGGCTTGCTGATGCGTCGTGTCTCAGGGCGCATCGGGACTTTAACTGAGACTGGGCCCGTCACTCTAGGTGTTCGTGACAAAGAGTGGGGCCGAGTAGAACGATTGCACGAACTACGCCCGTAGAAGGCACGGAATCATCGAAGTGGACCGGGGTTCAATTCCCCGCGGCTCCACCGAATTCACCTCACGCGCTGTGGTCAATGTCTTCTGGCTCGCATACCTCGCATTGCAGCTGCGATGACCCGCCACCCAACAAGCAGCAAGCACAGTGTGCACGTGGCGACGAACACAAACGGGAGTGCGGTGCCCGCACCAGTGATCAGCCGTAGCAGCATGCCAATGGCGAGGGTGCCGGCCCACAGTGGTATGCCTGAGCGCAGGATCGAAAAGGGGGCTTTCCAAACGACGAGCGTCATCCAGGCGATTGCGAGCCCCGTGAGAAAGGGCCAAGCGGTTTCTAGGAGCCCAAGGGGGGTCAACTCAAGTTCGTGGCTCGAGCGCCCGACCACCGCGAACAATAAAATTAGAACTGTGTCGAGCACGAAAGCCACTGAGATGGCAGAAGCACTTGGCGTGGGACGAGCGGAAGCAGTGGACATCTACGCCAGTCTATTACGTGTGAGTGAGCGTCTCAGGTGAGAGAGTTCGTCCCGAGAAGCATCTGAAATCAGATGATGGGCATAGACTCATGTGGTCGAGAGCGCAGTGATACGGCTCACAGCTCCGGCAAAGCTGCTGTCAGAGTAAGCAGGTCACAGGTCGAAAGGAACCGAGAGTGTCAGATCCGCAGTGGCTCAGCCCCGCTGAGCGTGAGTTATGGCTACGTCTTGTCAGCGTCAACATCGTGCTGCCGAGCGCACTTGAGGTCCAGTTGAAGCGCGACGCGGGCGTGACCATGTTCGATTATCACGTGCTGGCGATGCTGTCAGACGCGTCGGATCACACGCGACTGATGAGTGACCTGGCTCTCTACACGAACTCGTCGCTGTCTCGCCTCTCGCACGTAGTCACGAGGCTTGAGAAGCAGGGTCTTTTGAGGCGCGAAGCGTGTCCGAATGATGGGCGCGCAACAAACGTGGTGCTGACCGATGGAGGGCGCAGTCACCTTCGAGAGCACGCACCAAATCACGTGCGCGAGGTTCGGAAGCTGGTGTTTGACGCCTTGCGGGATGATGAAGTCGCAGTGTTGTCCGGCATGCTGGGGCGGCTCCTTGACTCAATTGACCCTGAGCGTCAGAAGATTATGCCGCGCGTCTAGAGCGGACTGCTGCCGTATTGCCTCAAGACGAGGTGCCGTCGTGCGTGGCACGCACTACTTCGAGCACCGCGTGGTGCAACTGCCCATTCGTGGCGAGCGAGCTTCCGTTCCACGCCGTATCTGCGCCCTCGATGTCGGTAAAGCGCCCACCTGCCTCGCGAACAATCGGGGCGATTGCCGCAAGGTCGTAAGGCTTCACGTCGAACTCCGCGACGATGTCGACGAGTCCCTCAGCAAGCAGCATGTACGACCACATGTCGCCGTAGGCTCGGTCACGCCACACCGCACGGCTGAGAGAGATGAGAGGCTCCAGGTAGCCGGCAAGATCCCACTGTTCGATGCTCTGAAAACTCAACGAGGCGTTTGTAAGGTCCCGCACACCAGACACGCTCAGGCGACGAACGGCTCCCGTGCGCGGCTGGCCCCAGGCGCCGTGTCCGATTTCAGCCCACCAGCGGGCACCGAACGCAGGCGCAGACACGACACCGATCTTCGAGTCACCCGAGACTTCGAGCGCGATGAGCGTGGCCCAGTTGGGCACCCCGCGAAGAAAGTTTGATGTGCCATCGATCGGGTCGATGATCCACTTACGTTCACTGCCATCGCCAGTCCCCGATTCTTCGCCGAGAAATGCATCACTGGGACGTTGCGCTGAGATCTGCTCGCGGAGGGCCGACTCAACCGCGACATCGGCATCAGTCACAAACGTGCGATCAGGCTTGGTATCAACGTGGAGGTCTGCCGCGTTGAAGCGGGAAAGCGAGATTGCATCCGCGATATCCGCGAGCTCGAGAGCGAATGCGAGGTCAGCAGAGCGTGCGTTCTCGCTTGCTTCGGGGGACGATGACGATGATGGTGACACGAGAGCTCCACGGGTGAGTTGGCTAGGTGCAGACACCTGAGCCTACACACTCGAACTGGTACGAAAATTAATAGAGATGCGCTTGTGGACGCTCGGGAGAGATCGGACGTGCCGCAGTTATTGGGCAGTCGCCCGCGGCGAATCGACAAGTTCTGCTCCCGCGGGAAGCGAAGAGCCCGCGGGCAGGCGTACCGTTACGAAATCGTCAGAGGGTGCCGATTGCGATGGGCCATACGTGAGGTTCCTTCCTTGCTTCCCGCTCTGTGCGTGCTGAGACCACCGATCGATCATCGCGAGAGCAATAGCGGAGAGAATGAATGCCAGGTGGATCACAACTTCCCACATCACACCAGCGCTCGAGTACACCACCCGGCCTTCTGCATCAGTCACGACGCCACCCAAGAAGCCACCCTCCATACGTCCGACCTCAATGAACGTTTTGAGGAGGTGAATTGACGAGATCGAAATGATCGAAATCGCGAGTTTCACTTTGAGGAGGTTGGCGTTGACGTGTGAGAGCCAGTCAGGCTCATCATGGTGCCCATTGACTCGGATCTTGGAAACAAAAGTCTCGTATCCGCCGATGATGACCATGATCAGCAGGTTTGCGATCATGACGATATCGATGAGTGCGAGCACGCTCAACATCACATCTGTCTCGCTGATGTGACCAGCCGTAATCACGTTCTCGATGAGATGCCAGAGCTCGATAAAGAAGAGCACCACATAGATCGCTTGCGCGACGATGAGTCCGAGGTAGAGCGGGGCTTGCAGCCAACGGCTGGCGAAGATGAACCCCGCGAGTGTTCGGGATGCGGGGCCAGGCCCGTGTAGTATGCCACCGGTGATGGCGGGGCGTCGCGAGTTCTGCACGGAGATCCTTTCACAGAGAATGGGATCTATATTATTTGTGCGCGGCTCGAACAACCCTGTGAGAACGAGTGTGAAGAAGTTGCGAAACGAAAGGGCCGAAATCGTGATGATTTCGGCCCTTATCCGTACACCCCCCGGGACTCGAACCCGGAACCCATTGATTAAGAGTCAATTGCTCTACCATTGAGCTAGAGGTGCATGCCGCGTCAGAATAAAGACATCTTCCGAGCAACAGATAGATCTTAGCATTATTTATCTAAGCACTTCAAAACCGGTGGGTTCCTGCTGGTGCTCATATGAAGATGACGCGTGAGAGGTCAGGCGGTAACCCGAGCTTTGGGCCTGCGAACCAGGAAACAGGCCGCCACGCCAACAGCCACGAGCGACCCGACCAGGACGGCGAGGCGTGCAGTGTCAGTGTCGGACGGGTCTGGGAAACTCAGATCGGTGATGAGCAAGGACACCGTAAAGCCTACGCCCGCCAAGGCAGCAACTCCGATGAGTTCGAGCCAGCGGACAGAGGAATCAAGTTCTGCGCGGCTGAACTTGGTGACCAGCCAGGTAGTGAGCGAGATGCCCACAGGTTTCCCGATAACGAGCGCGACCATGATGCCGATAGCTACAGGGTCGAACGGGAAGCGAGAATCGCCTCCGACGGCGACCCCCGCGGCAAAGAATGCGAACAAAGGGACGGCGATACCGGTGGAGAGCGGGCGGAACCTGTGCTCAAAAGTCTCAGCGAGTGCCGTGCCGCCCTTGCCAGATACGGGGACGAGGAACGCCAGCACCACCCCGGCAATGGTCGCGTGAATGCCGGAGCCGTGGAAGAGCGCCCACGCCGCGATACCGATCGGTAGCAGGATGAGCCACGGACCCCACCCCGACTTGGCAAACCACGAGGGGAATTTGCGCGTCAGAAACGCGAAGAGTGCGAGGGGGATGAGTGAGAGTGCGAGGGGGATGAGGTTGACCCCGTCGGTGTAGAAGACCGCGATGATGGTAATCGCGATGAGATCGTCGACGACAGCGAGGGTGAGGAGAAACATTCGTAGCGCAGGCGGAATGCGTGGGGCAAGGAGACCGAGCACTGCCACAGCGAATGCGATGTCTGTCGCCGTCGGGATCGCCCACCCGTGCACCTGCGGGGTCCCCGCATTGAACGCCACAAAAATGAGTGCGGGCACCGCGACGCCGCCGAATGCTGCGGCTACCGGAACGATGGCGGTCGAGACCTTACTGAGTGCCCCCTCAACGAACTCGCGCTTCAGTTCGAGCCCGACCATGAAAAAGAAAATTGCAAGGAGCCCATCGGCAGTCCACTGGCCGACCGACAGACTGAGATGGAGAGACTCAGGTCCAATCTTCGTGTCACGCAGCGCGAAATACCCATCGGCGAGTGAGCTGTTTGCGGCGATGAACCCGAGCGCGGCGGCCACCATAATGATGATTCCACCGACGACCTCGGCTCGGAGGAGTCGACTAACTCGCGCAGCCTCACGCTTGTTGACCAGGGTCAGTATTCGGCGTGTCCGTGTGCGAGAACTTGGAGCGTCCGCAGAGTGCTGCTCTGAATTGGGGGTGTTCATGTAACTTCTGAGGGGATCAGCTACTTGTTCTTGTTACGTGCGTCTTCTTGGGCACGCTTGCGCTCTTCCTCGAACTCACGGTCCTGATCCTGCATGGCAACGCTCGCGATCGCGAGCGCTAGTCCTAAGAACCACAGACCCCAAATAATGAAACGACGCCAGTCTTTGCGCATGGTTTGCGCACGTTTTGCGGTGCTCATGGCTCCGAACGCTGCACCGATCACTCCGGGATTGGTCACATATTTGCCGATAGGCACAGGCGGTCTCCCTCACTGTTTCGTAGGCTGCAGAGCTCTCACGCTGTAGACAGCTTAGCGTTCAGGTGCTCCGCGTGTCAGGAGGAACTTGGGCATGGGGTGGATGTAACTACAGTCCGGGCCTGGGCTGGCGTAGACTTACGCGTATGGCAGATGTCGATATGAAGCCGCGGAGTCGCGACGTAACAGACGGTATTGAAGCAACTGCAGCTCGGGGCATGCTCCGAGCTGTTGGTATGGGAGACGAGGACTGGGATAAACCCCAGATCGGCATCGCGAGCTCTTGGAATGAGATCACGCCGTGCAACTTGAGTCTCGATCGCCTTGCACAGGGGGCCAAAGAAGGCGTCCACGGGGGCGGTGGATACCCGCTCCAGTTTGGCACCATTTCGGTGTCTGACGGCATCGCGATGGGGCACGAAGGCATGCACTTCTCGCTCGTGTCGCGTGAGGTGATTGCTGATTCGGTTGAGACCGTGGTGATGGCGGAACGCCTCGACGGGACCGTGGTTCTTGCGGGCTGCGATAAGTCGTTGCCAGGCATGCTCATGGCATCTGCCAGGCTGGATCTCGCGTCGGTGTTCCTCTACGCGGGCTCAATCGCGCCCGGGTGGGTAGAGCTGTCTGACGGGACCGAAAAGCAGGTCACGATTATTGACGCGTTCGAAGCTGTTGGCGCCTGTGTCGCCGGCACCATGAGCGAGGAAGACCTGAAGCGTGTTGAGTGCGCGATTGCTCCGGGTGAGGGTGCCTGTGGCGGTATGTACACCGCTAATACGATGGCTTGCGTCGCCGAGGCCCTCGGCATGAGCCTTCCAGGATCAGCTGCGCCACCCAGCGCTGACCGTCGGCGTGACTACTTTGCCCACCGCTCCGGTGAGGCCGTCGTGAATATGCTCAGGCTTGGAATCTCCACGCGAGATATTCTGACGAAGAAGGCATTTGAGAACGCTATTACGGTCGCGATGGTGCTCGGCGGGTCAACGAACGCGGTATTGCACTTGCTCGCGATCGCGCGCGAGGCCGACGTCGAGCTCACGCTCGAAGACTTCAAGCGTATCGGTGCGACGACGCCTCACCTCGCCGACATGAAGCCGTTTGGTCAGTACGTAGCCGAAGACTTTGACCGTGCGGGCGGCATGCCTATCGTCATGAAAGCGCTGCTCGAGGCCGGGCTGCTGCACGGTGACGCGCTCACCGTGACGGGCAAGACCGTGGCTGAGAACCTTGCTGACGTGAGCTCGACGCTGGACGGCAAGGTGATTCGCAAGCTCGACAACCCACTGCACGCAAACGGTGGCCTCACAATCCTCAGTGGTTCACTTGCCCCGGAGGGTGCAGTCGTAAAAACTGCAGGGTTTGAAGCAGAGAACTTCGAAGGCCCAGCGCGCGTCTTTGAGCGCGAGCGTGCGGCAATGGATGCGCTCGAGGAGGGCAGGATCCAGAAGGGCGACATCGTAGTGATTCGCTACGAAGGCCCGAAGGGCGGCCCTGGCATGCGCGAGATGCTCGCCATCACCGCGGCCATCAAGGGCGCGGGGCTCGGGAAAGATGTACTACTATTGACTGACGGACGATTCTCAGGCGGCACAACCGGCCTGTGTGTCGGCCATATTGCGCCTGAAGCGACGGACGGCGGTCCGATCGCCCTGGTTCGTGATGGAGACCTGATTCGGGTCGACATTGCTGCACAATCGCTCGATCTACTGGTGGATCCCACCGAGCTTGAGGCCCGCAGAGAAAACTGGGCCCCGCTTCCTCCGCAGTACACACGTGGCGTACTGGCAAAGTACGCCAAACTTGTGGGTTCGGCATCGGAGGGTGCAGTCACTGGCTAGTGATCGCATCGATTCGACCCAAAGAGTGTGAGACCGAAGCCAGTAAGGCGCTTAGTCTCACACTCTTAGAGCCGTTCCCCACGTGTCACTGCCCACATCGATTAGTTCAGAAAGTATTGAGATGAACTCGGACTCGAGTGCACAGACCTCTCCCACTCACGGCGAACGAATGAACGGCGCCCAGGCCGTCGTGCGCAGCCTGGAACTGCTGGGCGTCTCCGATGTATTCGGGCTCCCCGGCGGTGCGGTACTGCCGCTGTATGACGCGCTCTCCGAAGAGATTGACCTGCGACACATCCTTGTGCGCCATGAGCAGGGGGGTGGCCATGCAGCTGAAGGGTATGCTGCCGCATCGGGCAAGGTCGGCGTCTGCATTGCGACGTCGGGGCCAGGTGCCACAAACCTCGTGACGGCCATTGCGGATGCGCACATGGACTCGGTTCCAATGGTGGCCATCACGGGCCAAGTGTTTTCCCACCTCATGGGTTCAGATGCATTCCAAGAGGTCGACATCCTCGGCGTCACCATGCCGATTACGAAGCATTCGTTCTTGGTGAAGCGTGCTGAGGACGTTCCCGCAGCAATTTCTGCCGCGTATCACCTGGCGTCGACCGGTCGTCCCGGCCCGGTGCTCGTGGACATCACGAAAGACGCGCAGGAGGGTGAGCTCGATTTCGTGTGGGACTCGCGTGTTGACTTGCCGGGCTATCGGCCGATCACCAAAGCAAACAGCAAACAGATTCAGGCGGCGGCCGAACTCATCGCTGAGGCAGAGCGCCCGGTGTTCTACATTGGCGGCGGCGTCGGCCGTGCAGAAGCGACGGAAGAGCTGAAAGTGCTCGCCGAGCTGGTAGGCGCCCCCGTCGTTACCACACTGATGGCGCGAGGCGTGTTCCCCGATTCTCACGAGCAGCACCTCGGGATGCCCGGCATGCACGGGACAGTTCCTGCCGTGCTCGCGCTGCAGGAGTCCGACCTGCTGATCACCCTTGGGGCGCGGTTTGACGATCGCGTCACGGGAAAGGCGGCGCTCTTCGCTCCAGACGCGAAAGTCATTCATGCCGACATTGATCCGGCCGAGATTGGAAAGATCCGCTACGCGGATGTGCCGATTGTTGGTGACGCCCGTGATGTGATCGCCGATCTCATTGCTGCGATTACCGCGTCAAAGCGTGATCGCGAGTTTGCGGACACGACCGCATGGTGGTCGCGACTGAACGAACTGCGTGAGCGGTTCCCCCTCGGTCATCAGCCAACGAGTGACGGGCTGCTTTCACCGCAGCACGTGATCCAGCGCATTGGAGAACTCACGGGGCCGGAGGCCGTGTACGTAGCGGGTGTGGGCCAGCATCAAATGTGGGCGGCACAGTTCATCAAATACGAACGCCCGAAGTCGTGGCTGAACTCCGGCGGCGCCGGAACCATGGGGTACTCGGTCCCAGCGGCCATGGGTGCTAAGGTCTCGCAGCCTGACCGAGTGGTGTGGGCAATTGATGGTGATGGCTGCTTCCAAATGACGAACCAAGAGCTTGCGACCTGCGTCGTCAACAACATTCCCATCAAGGTGGCAGTGATCAACAACTCCTCGCTGGGAATGGTACGGCAGTGGCAAACCCTGATCTACGAGGGGCGCTACTCAAGCACCGAGCTTGACACCGGCCACGGCTCGCAGCGCGTGCCCGACTTTGTGAAGCTTGGCGAAGCCTACGGCTGCCTGTCGATCAGAGTCGAGCGCGAGGACCAGGTTGATGACGCCATCAAGCTGGCGCTAGAGACAAATGACCGACCCGTACTTATCGATTTCGTGGTGAGTGCGGATGCGATGGTGTGGCCAATGGTGCGACAGGGCACATCCAACAGCGAAATTCAGTACGCACTCGAGAACAGCCCCGAGTGGGAGGGTGAGTAGAAATGAGTCGTCACGTTCTGAGCCTCCTCGTTGAGGACAAACCCGGTCTCTTGAGCCGTGTCGCCGGGCTGTTTTCTCGCCGCGGCTTCAACATTGATTCCCTTGCCGTGGGGCCGACCGAGGTCGAGGGCCTCTCACGGATCACCGTCGTCGTCGACCAAGATGAAGTGCTGCTCGAGCAGGTGACGAAGCAGCTCAATAAGCTCGTCAACGTGATCAAGATCGTCGAACTGGACCCGACAAGCTCCGTGCAGCGTGAACACATGCTGATCAAGGTGCGAAGCTCGGACAGTCAAACGCGCTCGCAAGTGCTCGAAGCCGTCAACCTGTTCCGCGCACGTGTGGTTGACATGGTCACCGATACCCTCGTGATTGAAGTGACGGGCGACACCGGCAAGATCGAGGCATTCCTACGAGTCCTTGAGCCGTACGGGGTGAAAGAAATCGCACAGTCGGGACTGATCGCGATGGGCAGGGGATCCAAATCGATTACCGAACGCGTCTTCAAGAGCTAAGCGCAGCACTGACAACGACCGCAGACAATACGAAACCAAACCACAATAAAAGGAGAAACTCACGTGGCTGAGATCTACTACGAAAGCGACGCCGACCTGTCGATCATCCAGGGCAAGAAAGTAGCCGTCATTGGCTACGGCTCGCAGGGACACGCACACGCAATGAACCTGCGCGATTCAGGCGTCGAGGTCGTTGTCGGCCTCAAGGAAGGGTCGAAGTCGATCCAGAAAGCCGAAGAAGCTGGTTTCACGGTGAAAACAGTCGCTGACGCAGCTGACTGGGCCGACCTCATCATGATCCTCGCGCCAGACCAGCACCAGCGTTCGATCTACAACGACCACATCAAAGGCAAGCTGACCGAGGGCAAGTCGCTCGCATTCGCCCACGGTTTCAACATCCGTTTTGGATACATCGAGGCGCCTGAGGGCGTTGACGTGCTCCTGATCGCCCCCAAGGCACCCGGTCACACTGTGCGTCGCGAGTTCGCTGCGGGCCGTGGCATTCCCGACATCATCGCGGTGGAGAAAGACGCATCGGGTCAGGCGTGGGACGTTGCGAAGTCGTATGCGAAGGCTATTGGTGGCACCCGCGCAGGTGTCATCAAGACCACGTTCACCGAAGAGACTGAGTCGGACCTCTTCGGCGAGCAGTCGGTGCTCTGCGGTGGCACATCACAGCTCGTCCAGTACGGCTTCGAGACGCTCGTTGAGGCTGGCTACCAGCCCGAGATCGCCTACTTCGAGGTGCTCCACGAGCTGAAGCTCATCGTCGACCTCATGTTTGAGGGTGGCATCGCCAAGCAGCGCTGGTCCATCTCGGACACCGCTGAGTACGGCGACTACGTCTCGGGCCCCCGCGTGATCGACCCGAGCGTGAAGCAGAACATGAAGGACGTCCTCGCTGATATCCAGTCGGGTGCATTCGCCGAACGCTTCATCAACGACCAGGACAATGGTGCGGTGGAGTTCAAGGAACTTCGCGCCAAGGGCGAGTCACACCCGATCGAGAAGACCGGTGCAGAACTGCGCAAGCTCTTCGCATGGCAGCAGCAGGACGAGGACTACACAGACGGTTCGGTCGCACGCTAACCACAGCCACCAACACGTAGTACGCACGAAGCGCCCGGGGGATTCCCTCGGGCGCTTCGTCTGCCAGCGGGTAGAATCATGGTGGGAGAAAGGACTCCATGATGGGCGAAGACACAGCTGAGTCGGAAACGATCAATCTTGTTCAAGAGCAGCAGCGCCTGCTTGAACGCGCGAACGGCGCACGCGCTCGCCGTGCCGCGACTACCGTTTACGGCTCACGCGACACTGTGCTTCGACAAACTGTCATTGCACTTCTGGCTGACAGCGAACTTGCGGAGCATGACAGCCCGCCGGAGGCGACACTGCACGTGCTCTCCGGAAAGATCCAGCTGATCGTGGGCGATCAGCCCACAGAGATCGCCGCCGGCGACCTGATTGAGATTCCGTCAGAGCGTCACTCGGTAGTCGCCCTTGAGGACAGCGTGTTTCTCCTCACCGCGATTCGCAAAGTCTGACGCACTACTCGGTCTGGCCGCGATGCTTCCCTTCCGCAATTTCTTCGACCAGCTTTGCGTTGAACGCGGGCAGATCGTCGGGCGTGCGGCTGGTGACGAGGCCCTGATCCACTACGACCTCTTCGTCGACCCACGTTGCTCCAGCATTTCGTAGGTCCGTCTGCAAGCTGGGAAACGAGGTAACCCGCCGGCCCCGTAATACGTCCGCGTCAGCGAGGATCCAGCCACCGTGACAGATTGCGGCTACCGGCTTATGCTGCTCGAAGAAACCACGTGTAAACGCGACAGCATCAGCATCCATCCGGATGTGGTCACCGTTGTCGACTCCACCTGGAAGCACAAGCGCATCGTAATCGCTCGCGTCCGCCGTAGATGTTGACAGCGAAACAATCGCCTCAAACCCATTCTTACCTCGGATGGTTCCCGTGTGAGTTGAAACGATATCGACCTCGGCGCCATTCTCGCTTACCGCGGCCAGCGGCTCCGTGAGCTCCGAGTCCTCGAATCCGTGCGTGGCGAGCACTGCGACTCGTTTTCCATTCAGTTGACTCATCGTGTCCCCCTTAATTTGGGTGTGTGCGTGCGTCATTCAGTTCGTGCCTTAAGCTAAGCGCGAGAACGAACGACACGACACCCCGTTGCGCGAAGCGATCAAACTCGCTAAAGGGTGCGGGCAGCTGCTTCGGCGCGACCCTGACGGGAGCCGAGCAGCGCCGAGACTCTGTTTAGTTTCGCTCGTACTGTCGCGCCTGCGACTGAATCCCGGCGAAGCGGAACGGTCCGCGCGTCACGTGTGGCGTCGCCACGTCGGTGGCGCTCGGGTAGGTCAGTGTGTGGAGTTCGCGATACTTCTCGATACTCAGAGGTTCCCTCGCATCGAGTGCCGACTCAACCGCCTGAGCCCGACTGTGCGATGCGTAGCCGGGCTGCACGACTGCCGTGAAAAACTCACTGACGCTCCCCGAGCCGTAGCTGAACAGCCCGACACGGCGCCCCGCAAGGTCGGTGTCGTAATCGAGGAGGGCAGCGAGGCCCGCATACATCGATGCCGTATAGGAATTTCCGAGGCGCCGATTGTAGATGGTACTCGTGGCGAGCCCCATGTCGCGGCCGCTCATCTCGTTCGGGGCCGCGGACGTGTCCATTTCCAGGCTGAGTTCAGCACCCGTGTACCTCGAAAGATGCAGCTGCGCTTTCTTCGCCATCTTGGTGAACGGTTGATGGTAGAGCAGTCGGTCCACCTCGTCGATCGAGGGGCCACCCTGCCGGGCCAGATCGTCCCACGAACCGGCCAGCGCATCCAGGTATGCCGACACGGACAGTGCACCGTCCACGACTGCGGTCGTGGAGTCATTCGGTCGCCAGAAATCGTCGACGTCATCGGTGTAGATGCCAGATATCCGCTCGATCTCAAGCAATGCCGGGTCGGCACTCACGAGCATCGCGACCGCACCAGCCCCCTGGGTTGGTTCAGCCGGGCCGTCGAGCTCGTAGCGTGCGACGTCGCTCGTGATGACGAGCACGCGCTCGCCGGGGAAGCGGCTCACAATGCCGATTGCCGCCTGCAGAGCCGCGGTTCCGCTGTAGCACGCCTGCTTGAACTCAGTGACGCGCACGTGGCTCGGGAGACCAAGGAGGCGGTGTACCGAGACCCCGGCCGCTTTTGACTGGTCGATTCCAGACTCTGTAGCAAACAGGAGGGTGCGGATGCCGTCGATTCCATTGCGCTCAAGAATCGGCTGGGCCGCAGCCGCACCCATGGTGACGATGTCCTCGTCGGGAGCTGGGAAGCTCATCTCGCTCTGACCGAGGCCTACGAGATATTTGCCGGGATCAGTGCCGTTGGACTCAGCAAGGCGCGTCAGATCAACGACGTAGTGGGAGGTCGCCAGTTCCAGGTCGTGGATGCCAATTGCAGTCATGCTTCTGGCTTCTCCTTCCGCTCCATGAGCAGGTGCGCTTTCATAAGTTCACCGGGGTTGGTCTGTGCGGCAAGCAGCGATAACTCTCCGCAGAGCACGGTCGCCGCCATGAGTGCAGCGAGACGCCTGGCATTCCCACCCGGTTCGCGATCCTCACGGCAGCCGAGCCGGTCGAGGTTTTCGTTGACGTGAGCGAGGTGCTTGCCGTTGCCGATGGTACCGACGATCAGGTGCGGCAGCGTGCACGAGAAGTAGAGCCCTTCGGCGCGATCCTCGGCATAGGTAATGCCCTGGGATCCCTCAACGATGTTGGCTGCGTCTTGGCCGGTTGCGAGATAGAACGCGAGCAGCATATTGGCATAGTGCGCATTGGCGGAGCGGATAGCTCCCGCAATCGTGCTGCCAACGAGGTTCTTGCGGATGGAAAGGTCGGTGATTTCGCGTGCGGTCGTGCGGAGTCTCCGCTCGACGATCTCGTGGGGGATCAGGATCTCTGCGACGACGTTCCGCCCGCGACCCAGGATCCCGTTCACGGCAGTCGCTTTCTTGTCTGAACAGAAGTTGCCAGAGATGGAGCCGTACTCGAGCCCAATGTCCCACGACAAAATTCGCTGCATGAGAGCGTCGGAGGCTTTCGTCACCATGTTGTGCCCGGATGCGTCACCCGTGTGAAACGCGAAGCGCACGAACAGCAGGTTGCCCACAATTTCGGGGTGAATCTCGATGAGTTGCGCGTGACGGCTGCCGACCTGGACGACCTCCTGCAGTTCAGCCGTGCGGTGCTCAATGATCCTGGCGCCGGCTTCCGCGGTTCGCGCGCTGTCGGCAATGAACAGCGTGGATCGAGTCATTCGTTCGCCAATGACGACGGTGCGGATTCCATCGTCGAGCTCACGAGAGATGCTCGCGCCCCGGCCGACCGAGGGCCACAGCGGCAGCTCGTAGGTCGCAAGTGGCACCGAGACCTCGGCGAACTGCGCGTCGGGGGAGACTGCATCGCCGCTGACGCGCAGTGGACCGACCCAGCGTGTGGGGATTTGAGTGGCGGGAGTTCCGGTTACGCTCACGGTAAGTTCCTCCTGATGGATGTGTGCGAGCGCTCAGAGAGCGCCGCTGTATCGATACCACGCAGCCGGCAAAACTCGCCGAGGCGACCGCGGACGAGTATGTCGGTTGCCGCGAGGTCTGCTGCACCGGTGGCTCCGAGCAGTGCGAACAGCGCAGTTGTTTGGGATCGCCAGTCGTGCACCAACCGCACGAGCGCATCGGCACCGCCGGCGAGCACGGCTTCGAGAAACGTGCCAGCGACCCCGACCGCGCTGGCGCCGCTTGCCAGCGCTTTGACGACATCGAGGGGGTGTCGGACACCCCCTGAGGCAAGTAACACCGGCCCGTTCTCGGGGGCGTCAAGGAGGCACGCCAGCGCTGACTGGCCAAAGCCCATGAGCATGGAGAAGTCGAGGTCGGTACGGCGTGCATTCTCGATGCGCAGGAAATCGGTGCCGCCCGTGCCGCTCACATCTGCGAAGTGCACTCCGAGATCCAGTAGATGCTCCTGAGTGCGCCTGCTGAGGCCGAAGCCGACCTCTTTTGCGATCACCGGTACGGGGGAGGCCAAGACAATCTGCTCGAGCGACCGCTGCCACTCCGAGAAGTCCCGGGTGCCTTCGGGCATGGCAGTCTCTTGGACAGCGTTTACATGGATCTGTATGGCGTTAGCCTCCAGCAAGTCGACGGCCCGCACGACGTCGTCGGGGCTGCGCCCCACCCCTAGGTTCGCCATCACAAACCCGTTCGGGTTCTCTGCACGAATCACTGTGAACCCCCGCGCAATCTCAGGGTTATCGAGCGCGACGGTCATGGAACCACATGCCATCGGCATCTGGGTCTCATGAGCGGCGATGGCGAGGTCACGATTGATGCGAGAAGTGAGGTCGGTGCCGCCGGTCATCCCGTTGACGTAAAACGGGGTCGGCCACGTCCACTCGCCGACACGAACGGAGAGGTCGACGTGCTCGGGGGCGGTCCCGCCAAGGGCGTGGTGCAGAAATTCGAGATCGTCAAACTCGTTTCGGCGAGGCACACCATCACGCTGTTCGGAGGCCAAACGTACGTGGTCGTCTTTGCGTTCTGCTCGCGCTGCATCATGGTCAGAGGGCATCTATGAGTCCTTCCGCCGGGTGCACCGCAAGGTTCAGGTGCCTAATATCGTGTGTCTCCCACTCTCGCAGAATTTCGTGCGTGGAGGCAGCCGCGTTGGCGAGTACGATGCCGCAGTCGCCGCCACCGGCCCCAGAAGGTTTCCCTGCTGCTCCGTGACGCTCAGCGATCTCACACAGTGCCCGTAGCTTTGGGGTCTCAATCTCAATGCCGGTCGATGCACCGAGCTGCTGCAGCAGCCTGCGCGCACGGTGAATGCACTCGGGGGCACCTGTCCCTTGGTGATCGAATGCGGCAACGAGGTCGTCGACGCATGTGCGGCTTGCCGCTGTGAACTGTGCGCGTGGCTGGGGTTGAATGCGTCTGGGGTGCCGCACGCTCTCCACGAGGCGCTCGGTGGACGCTGGGGATCCCGTCCAGCCCACCAGCAGATTGAGCGCGTCCGGGGGAGACAGCCGCGAGACGCTGCAGTCACTCCAAGCGGAAGCCGTCAGCGTCGCGGCGACACCGTGGACTGAGCGGTGCATGCGGAGGGCTTCTCGGTCGGGGGAGGTGTAGCGGATCCACCCGCCGAACGCACTTGCTGCAAGGTCGCCGCCGGAGGCTGTCGGAGCCACCTCGATGGTCGCAAGGACGGCCAGTTTGAATCGCTGCGTGCGGGTCAGACCCAAACCATAAAATTCGTCGAGGGCAGCGATCGCGGAAGTGGTGACGGCGGCTGATGATCCAAGGCCGAATTTTCTGCCGCTCGTGTCGTTGAGTTCGCTAGAAATGTTCATGTCGAAGTACCGCGGCGGGGCCCCGAGCTCCGCGCGCAACTGGTCAACGACGGAGATCGCCGCCAATACATAGTCGACGGGCTGATGCTCGAGCACAATCCTGCCGGTGTCGGGGTCGCGGAACCACTCGAGCGGCGCCCGGCCATACTCGCTCGAGCGGATGCGGCCAATGTCGCTGCTCTCGCTGAGCTGTGTCGTTAAGTATCGGTCGACGGCAACGAGCACCGCCGGTTCTCCCGGATCAACGACGGCGTATTCACCAGCAATAAAGAGCTTGCCGGGTGCCCGAGTCTCGATCATGACGCGGTTCCGTGTGGTGCAGGAGGAACCGCAGCATCGGACCCGTGGAGCAACTGTGCACCGGCGCCCGCGCCCACTGCCCGTACCTCGCCGAACTGGGCAAGCTGCTGTGCAACTCTCTCAGTGTCCGCGGGCCGCACGAGCACCGCGATATTTGGCCCGGCGTCGGCGGTGGCGTAGGCCTCGACACCGCTCTCGCGGATGGCCTCCACTGCATCGAACACGGCCACGCTCTGCGGGCTCAGGTACCGAATCGGGGGGTCGGCGGACTGGATGACCGCGTGCATCCGGAGCGCATGCGTCTCCGTAATGCGACCGATACGGGTGAAGTCGCCGTCTCGACACGCCTCAAGCATCGCCGCGAGGTTCACTTCGGTAGAGGCGACCCACTCACGATAGAACGGGGAAGTAAGTGCCGTGCGGCGCATCGCCGTGCGACTGGAGACCGCCTTTTGGGACTTATTGAGGGTCACGATGACCATACCCATGTCGGGTGCCTCGACCGGTTCAGCGAATGAGGTTTCGTCGCCCTCACCCGCGTGCCACACCGCGACGCCGGAGACGATGGAGCGACATGCTGACCCTGACCCCCGGCGTGCGAGACGACTGAGGTCCCGCGCACTGAGCTTGAGTCCGTAGGCGGCGGCTGCCGCGGTGGCGAGCGCCGCGAACCCCGACGCTGATGAAGCGAGCCCTGCCCCGGTGGGTCCCTCGTTCACCGAGCGCACAACTGCGCTATGACGGGAGCCTGCAAGTGAGCGAACGAGATCCAGGAATGTGGTGACCCGTCGCAGTGTTTCGCCGTTCTGCGTCACGCCACCGAGTTCGAACTGATCTGCCTGGCCCTCGGCTGCAAGCGTGACCGTGGTGGTGGTTGGGTACGCATCGAGTGTTAAAGAAAGGCTCCCCGCGGCGGGCAGAATGAGTGACTCATCGCGCTTCCCCCAGTACTTGACAAGCGCGATATTGGGGAACGCTCGTGCGGTTGCGGTGCTCATATCGATGGGACCTCCGTCGTCCAGGTGCGCGAGGCGCCGGCTGCGCGAAGCGCGAGAGCAATATGCTCGGCCGCGTCCTCGGAGTTGGCGAGCGCGAGTACGCAGCCGCCCAGCCCGCCGCCTGTCAGTTTCGCGCCAAGCGCACCGGCGGCCTGGGACGCATCCACGAGCGCATCAAGAGTGGGTGTGCTGACGCCAAGCTGCTGCAGGTAACTGTGTGCCTCGGTCATTCGAGCGCCGAGCGCCGAGCGGTCCCCTTTCTCGAGTTCGCGCGTCGCTCCTTCCGCTAGCTGCGAGAGTCGCGAAATCACCGCATCGATTCCATCAGGATCAGCGGCGCGCCGATCGCGCACCCCCGTCACCGCCTCAGCCGTAGAGCCGGTCACACCGGAGTCGGCGAGCACGAAGGTGAGTGGCGCGCCCACCGCGACTCGAGAGACTTCGCCCGAGCGAAAAATGATGGGAGCGAGCGCCGCAACCGCGCGGGCGTCGATACCACTCGGGTTTCCGTGTGCGACGCGTTCGGCCTGCTGCACGACCGCGTACCGCTCATCGATGGAGAGATCGACGCCATGCAGATCCGCGATCGCGCGCGTAATCGCTGTAGCCACGGCTGCACTCGATCCGAGACCTCGGCCGTGTGGGATCGCGCTCCGAATGCGAAGCTCCACACGCTCGTCTGCACTCTCGATGCTCGCAACCGCCGCCTGCACTGCCGCAATCACGGGACGCATGTGAGCTGGGGCCGCCGTGGCTGCCCCAGCAAAGAGTTCGCTTTCAATACGAAGTTCAGTTACGGGGGTCCGTCGAATGTCTGCTTGGACCTCGAGCCCGTGCAGCGGCACAGCGATCGCTGGGGCGCCGTAGACTACTGCGTGCTCGCCGAAGAGAATCGCTTTCGCGTGGGCTGTGCCGGTTCCGACCCGTGTGGAGTCGTCGCTCGCTGAAGTGCTCCGGGAAAGTGCCGGCCGCATCGGGAGCGTGGATTTCATTCGGGTCCATTCGGTTGATCCCCGCCGAGCACACACTCAGCGGACACGATAAAAGAGGAACGGCGGACCGTTCCTCTTCAGACAGTGTTCATCTAGTTTACGTCGCAAGGTGCATAACGCGGATTCGGGTCGTTTTCTTCCCGTTCCACGGTGACGCTGAATTACGGTGATGTCAGACGTGGGCGAGTTTGGAGCTTTGCCTCGTTACTCTGGGAGCATGCGAAAGAAGACGCCGCGGCAACCGCGAGAGAGCCTCCTCGGCGGCGGATGGACCGTAGAGGGGGACACTGCCAACAGCGAGATCTCCGCCGGAACCGCTCAGGCACACGAGGGAGTCGAGCCAGCCCCCTCGGGCGATGCTGCTCCTGCGCCAAGTCAGACCGGCGACAACCCTGTTGGCGATCCCGCAATTGATGCCACCGACAACGCCACGGAGCACAGTGGTGAGCAGGTCAGCAGCGGTGCACTGCTCCTTTACGGAATCTTCGGCGGCATTTACTTGATTTACACCTGGGTGTGGATCACCTGGGCCCAGTATTACGCGGATCTCAACGAACTCTCTGCAGCCGGGAGCGGAAGTATCGGGGGAGTCCTGCAGCAGGTCGTGTACTGGGCAGCTCCGTTCGCGCCGGCACTCTGGTTCTTGAGTGTTGTGCTGTCGATCCGGAGTGACCTCCGGCGGATGACGGTACTTTTGATTGTCGGTGCGATCGTGCTCTTGCCGTTGCCCATGTTTCTTCAGGGGGTGGGGCTGTGAAACCCGCACGCATCTTCGGCTGGCTGATCGCTGCTCTCATCACGGGGCTCTACGCCTATGTTGTCGTGATCGCCATCGGCAGCATGACGGGCATGATCGGGCAGGGCGAGGCTTTAGGATTGCGCATCAGCGCCCTCGGATGGACGATCCTCTTGACCGGGCTCGTCAGTTCACCCCTCGTCTTTGTGCTTTCTCTGTGGTTCGGACGAAAGCACAAATTTGCACTTCGAGTTCTCATCCTCGCGGCGGGCCTGTGTGTCGTCGCGGTGGTGCAGCTCGACATTACGGATCTCGTGGCACGTGTCCTCCCCGCGGCAAGCATGTATGACTCACTTCTCTAGTGACAGCTCCCGTAACCTTGGCTTCGACGTGTGCGTTGTCGCGAGTAGACTAAAACCTGCCCCGGCGACGGGGTCGTATTTTTCATCCGCTGTCTGATTGCCGTAAGGAACCACACTGATGCATGTGCCGGTCGTGTTGATCGCTGAACAACTCTCACCCGCCACGATCGCGGCTCTCGGCCCCGACTTTGAGGTTGTGCACGTCGACGGAACGGACCGTGACGCGCTCCGCAAGGAGCTACAGCACGCAGACGCGGTGCTCGTGCGTTCGGCGACGCAGCTGGACGAAGAGGCCATCAGCTGGGCACCCAGGCTCAAAGTGATCGCCCGCGCGGGGGTGGGCCTCGACAACGTCGACATCAACGCTGCAACGCAGGCCGGCGTCATGGTGGTCAACGCACCAACCTCAAACATCATCAGTGCGGCAGAGCTGACCGTCACCCACATTCTGAACCTTGCTCGTCACGTGCCTCGTGCGCACGCGTCACTCTCTGCTGGCGAGTGGAAGCGGTCCTCCTTCACCGGCACCGAACTGTATGAGAAGACCATTGGCATCGTGGGTCTCGGTCGCATCGGAGCGCTCGTTGCTGACCGGCTTCGCGGATTCGACGTTGAGCTGATCGCATTCGACCCGTACGTCACCGCTGCACGCGCCCAGCAACTCGGGGTCCAACTCGTCTCCCTTGACGAGCTCGTCGAACGTGCCGACTTCCTTACCATCCACATGCCGCGTACCCCGGACACCCTGGGAATGATCGGCGCCGAGCAGCTGAAAGCCATGAAGAGTACCGCATATGTGATCAATGTGGCCCGCGGTGGGCTGATTGATGAGGAGGCGCTCGCCGCAGCCCTGTCGAATGGCGAGATCGCTGGCGCAGGCCTCGACGTCTTCACCCAAGAGCCACCCGCCGACGCGTCGCTTACGGGGCTCTCCAACGTCAATGTCACGCCACACCTGGGCGCGTCAACGGCGGAGGCTCAGGAGAAAGCCGGAATTTCGGTCGCAAAGTCCGTGCGCCTCGCGCTCGCCGGTGATCTCGTACCCGATGCTGTGAACGTCGCGGGTGGTGCGATTGACGAGTACGTCCGCCCCGGACTGTCGCTCACTGAGAAGCTTGGTCAGGTGTTCGCGGGGCTCGTCGACGGCGCGCTGGCATCGCTTGACATTGAGGTACACGGCGAGCTCGCAGATTACAAAGTCGAGGCACTACGGCTCGCTGCGCTGAAAGGTGTGTTCTCCAAGGTGGTGAGCGAGCCGGTGTCGTACGTGAACGCACCGCTGTTTGCCGACCAGCGCGGGGTCGAGGTGCGATTCAGTGTTGACTCCGTATCTGAGAGCTACCGCAACGTCATCGTGCTGCGGGGCTCACTGGCTGACGGAACCCAACTCTCAGTGGCAGGAACCCTGACTGGGCCCAAGCAGGTTGAGAAGATCGTCGGAATCAACGGGTACGAGTTAGAGTTGCCGATTCCTGAGCATCTCATCGTGTTCAGCTATGAAGATCGGCCGGGCATCGTCGCGGCGTACGGCAAGCTGCTGGGTGAGGCTGATGTCAATATCGCCGGCCTTCAGATTGCACGTGACCAGAGGCGTGGCACTGCACTCTCCGTGCTGTCCATCGATGCGCCTATCGCGGATGAGCTTCTTGAAGTGCTCCGTGAAGAGACTGACGCGCAGTCGCTGCACGCCATCGATATCAGCGACCAGTAGCACAATGTACTCAGTGCTTTGAGCACTTGAGTGGTAGCCTGGTGGATGCGGGCGTCTGCCCGCGTCAATGAAGAATCGAGCACGTCGGCTGACGGGCTGGTCTTCGGTGGTGGATCCCACTGCTCTGTGATTGCACGCAGTGTGGCCTTCTACTGAACATCAGCACCCGCAGCAGCTCAAGGCGGCGCCGAGTCGGCGGCCGCGAGTGGCATGACGGAAGTCTGCCGCGTGCTCGTGTACCTCACAGTAAAGGAGATCCCGTGGAGGGTCCTGAAATCAAGTTCGCCGAGACTGTTCTCGACAACGGCTCGTACGGTAAGCGCACCATCAGATTCGAGGCGGGCCGCCTCGCGCAGCAGGCACAGGGTGCCGTCGCTGCGTACCTGGACGAGGAGACAATGCTCCTCTCCGCCACTAGTGCCTCGAAGCATCCGAAAGATCACTTCGACTTCTTCCCCCTGACGGTGGACGTCGAAGAGCGCTCATATGCTGCGGGCAAGATCCCCGGCTCATTCTTCCGTCGCGAGGGCCGCCCATCGACCGAGGCGATCCTCGTGTGCCGCCTGATCGACCGCCCCCTGCGCCCGTCTTTCGTTGAGGGGCTCCGCAACGAAGTACAGATTGTTGTCACTGTGCTGTCGATTGCTCCGGGCGAGTACTACGACGCGCTGGCGATCAACGCCGCATCTGCGTCGACCCAGATCTCCGGTCTGCCGTTCTCGGGCCCGATTGCTGGCGTACGCCTCGCACTTATTCCTGGCTCGGGCAACACCGCAGACCAGTGGGTCGCATTCCCGAATGAGGAGCAACTGAAGCTCGCCGTCTTCGACCTGATGGTCGCGGGCCGCGTGGTGGTTGACACGAACGGCAATGAAGACGTCGCCATCATGATGGTTGAGGCCGAGGCGACTGAGGACAGCTGGAACCTCATCAAGGGTGGTGCAACGAAGCCGGACGAGGCAATCGTCGCGGCTGGCCTCACGGCAGCTAAGCCATTCCTCGCGCAGCTCGTGAAGGCGCAGGAGCGGCTGGCAGCACAGTCCGCGAAAGAGGTTCAGGAGTACCCTGTATTCCTGCCGTTCACTGACGAGACCTACGCCGCAGTTGCGGAGCTCTCAGAGGCTGAGCTCACCAAGATCTACCAGGTGGCTGACAAGCAGCAGCGCCAGGATGCCGACGACGCACTGAAGACCAGCGTCAAGGAAGCGATCGCAGCGAAGATCGAGGCCGGGGAGCTCCCAGCCGAGGCCGAGGGCCAGGTATCTGGCGCGTACAAGGCGGTCACCAAGAAGGTTGTGCGCGGCAGGATCCTCGCCGACGGTGCACGCATCGACGGCCGTGGTCTGCGCGACATTCGCGCGCTCGACGCAGAGGTACAGGTTATTCCTCGCGTACACGGTTCGGCGATCTTCCAGCGTGGCGAGACTCAGATCATGGGTGTCTCGACACTGAACATGCTGAAGCTCGAGCAGCAGATCGACTCGCTGTCACCCGTTACCAGCAAGCGATACATGCACCACTACAACTTCCCCCCATACTCGACCGGTGAAACTGGCCGCGTGGGCAGCCCAAAACGTCGTGAGATTGGCCACGGCTTCCTCGCAGAGCGCGCGCTGGTACCGGTGCTGCCGAGCCGTGAGGAGTTCCCGTACGCAATTCGTCAGGTCTCCGAGGCGCTCAGCTCGAACGGTTCGACCTCGATGGGCTCCGTGTGTGCTTCGACGCTGTCGCTGCTGAACGCGGGTGTGCCGCTGCGCGCGGCCGTCGCAGGCATCGCGATGGGTCTCGTGTCTGACCAGGTTGACGGCGAGACTCGCTTTGCAACCCTCACTGACATTCTCGGTGCGGAGGACGCGCTCGGCGACATGGACTTCAAGGTTGCTGGCACGTCGGACTTCGTGACGGCGCTGCAGCTCGACACGAAGCTCGATGGGATTCCCTCGGACGTGCTCGTTGGTGCACTGGCGCAGGCGAAAGAAGCGCGTACCGCGATTCTCGACGTCATGAACCAGGCGATCGACGCACCTGACGAGATGGCACCGACAGCTCCGCGCGTCATCACGGTGAACATCCCCGTCGACAAGATCGGTGAACTGATCGGCCCGAAGGGCAAGACGATCAACGGCATCCAGGATGAAACTGGTGCAGACATCTCGATCGATGACGACGGCACCGTGTTCATCGGCGCGACCGACGGACCCGCGGCAGATGCTGCGCGTGCGCAGGTTAACGCGATCGCGAACCCGCAGAACCCTGAGGTGGGGGAGCAGTACCTCGGTACGGTCGTCAAGAACGCGGCATTCGGTGCATTCGTGTCACTGCTTCCTGGCAAGGACGGCCTGCTGCACATCTCAGAGGTGCGCAAGCTCGCCGGAGGCAAGCGTATCGACTCGGTCGACGATGTACTCTCGGTCGGTCAGAAGATCCTCGTGAAGATCACGAAGGTCGATGACCGTGGCAAGCTCTCGCTCGAGCCCGTGCTCGAAGAACAGGCTGAGCAGGCAGAGGCTACTGAGGTGGCCGCCGAGTAAGTAGTTACTCACGTCTCGTAGACCCCGGGCACCAGTTCACAGACTTGGTGCCCGGGGTTTTCGCTGTCACAACCTGCGCAGAGCGGACGAGTGTTGTGTCGGTCGCGTAGGGTGGAGGAGTGTCAGAACCCATTCTCTTTCCCCTCGACCAGCCCGAACTCACCGCTGAACTCGGAGGTGGCAGCGTCGTCCGTCGGACCGTGCACCCGAGCGGTCTCAGGGTGCTGACCGAGGTGATGCCGAGCGCCCGCAGCGCGAGCATCGGCTTCTGGGTCGGTATCGGCTCCCGCGACGAACAGGCTGAGAACGATGCGGCGCCTGGAAGCCTCGGCTCCACGCACTTCCTTGAGCATCTGCTCTTCAAGGGCACGCCGACGCGCGACGCCTATTCCATTGCCACGAGTTTCGACCGCATAGGGGCTGAGAGCAACGCGCTCACCGCGAAAGAGTACACGTGCTATCACGCGAAAGTGCGAGACGCAGATCTCGGGCAGGCGGTGACCGTGCTCGCTGACATGGTGACGAACTCGGTGCTTGACGCGGGAGAGTTTGAGAACGAGCGTGAGGTGATCCTCGAGGAACTCGCGATGGCGGCAGACGACCTCGCGGATGTTGCGGGGGAGCGGTTCTTCGAAGCGGTCTTGCAGGATCACCCGCTGGGGCGTCCCATCGGCGGCAATCCGGAGACGATTCGATCCGCACGGCGGGACGACGTGAACCATCACTACCGTGAACGATACGACCCGTCCACGCTCGTCGTGACCGCCGCGGGCGCCGTCGACCACGACGCCCTCGTCGAGCAGGTGCTCATTGCCCTCGGCAACGCCGACGATGAGCGGTGGAGCCCTGAACCGGCCCGGGTTCCAGTGAGACGAGCCCGTGACTCGCACGGGAACGAGGCCCACGATGCCAGCTTGGTCGTGGGGGCAGCGCAAGATCAGGCGGTGCTGCGGGAGGCTCCGGGAGAACGGGTGCACGTCACGGCCCGTCCGAGCGAGCAAATTAACCTGCTCATTGGTTCGGAGGGCTTCCGAGCGGGCGACTCAAGACGTTTCGCATTCGGGGTCATGAACTCGGTGCTGGGTGGTGGCATGTCGAGCCGCCTCTTTCAAGAGATACGAGAGAAGCGTGGCCTCGCCTACACCGCATATTCGTTCGGTGCGAGTTACTCGGACACGGGGCTCTTTGGGATGTACGCGGGGTCAGCTCCGAAGAAAGCCCGCGAGGTTTCGAAGCTCGCCAGAGCCGAACTCATCGGCATCGCCGATCAGGGTATTACTGAAGAGGAATACGAGCGCGCACTGGGCCAGATTGCCGGGTCGTCAGCGCTGGTACTCGAGGACTCTGATACTCGCATGGGGCGTCTCGGACGAGCAGAACTCGGGAGCGGTGAGCTGTATGACCTCAATGTCTCCCTCGAACGATTTCACGCGGTGACCAACGACGAGATCCGTGCGGTAGCAGCGACACTTGCGGCGCGCCCCGTCACAGTGGTTGCGGTGGGTGACGCTGCGGCAGCCGGTTTTGAGACTTCTGAGTGAGCAACGTTTTGCGTGAGCGAGGGTACTGAATGAGCGCAGCCGCCGCAGTGATCGGGTCGGGCCCCAACGGGCTCGCAGCTGCTGTGACGCTCGCTCGTGCCGGGGTGCCGGTCACCGTATTCGAGGCAGCCGAGACTCCGGGCGGAGGCACACGCACGGCAGAAGTGGTGCAGCCGGGTGTGTGGCACGACGTGTGCTCTGCCATCCACCCAATGGCGCTCGCATCCGAGTTCTTTCGTCGCTTCCAGCTCGAACGGCGCATGGAGTTCGTAGTTCCTGAAGTTTCGTATGCCCACCCACTTGAGCCTGGTGCGGGGCCCGCGGCGCTTGCACACCGATCGCTCGAACGTACAGCAGCCGACCTTGGCGTTGACGGCACAGCGTTCCACTCGCTCCTCGCACCACTCGTGCGACGCATTGACGCGGTGCAAGATTTTGCAATGGGCGGTTCGATGCTCGACCCTCGCATATTGGTGCCGTCGTCTTTCGGGCCCGCGGCCGCTCTCGGCATGCGCATACTTGAGCAGGGCACAGCGGCGTGGTCCAGTCGGTTCTCCGCCCCACAAGCGCCGGCACTCCTCAGCGGAGTGCTTGCGCACGGGATCGGCCGCCTCCCTTCCCTTGCGACCGCGGCTGTCGGTCTCGTGCTCGCAGCGCACGCGCACGCGCGCGGATGGCCGGTGCCGGTCGGTGGGTCGCGCGCGATTCCGGCTGCGCTGATCGCCGACCTCGAGGCCCACGGAGGTCAGGTCATCACCGGTGAGCACATCGCTTCTCTCTCGCAGCTGCGGAAGTACGGGGACTTTGACACGGTGCTGTGCGACACCTCGGCGCTGGGACTTTCGCGCATCGCGGGCGACGTACTGCCCGCCGCGTACCGGCGCAGTCTCGAGCGGGTGAGCTACGGGCCTGGCTCCTGCAAGGTCGACTTCGTGCTCGACGGACCAGTGCCCTGGTCAGATGAGCGTGTGCAAGAGTCACCGACAGTGCACGTCGGTGGCACACGCGAAGAAGTGGCCCGTGCCGAGAACGATGTGGTCCGCGGACGCCACCCTGAGCGACCATTCGTCTTGCTCGCACAGCCCGATGCGTTTGACCCGGGCCGAAACCCCGCGGGCAGGCACGCGATCTGGAGCTACACTCACGTGCCGAATGGGTCGAACGTGAACGTGGGCGAGCGCGTAATCGAGCAGATTGAACGGTTTGCGCCGGGTTTCCACGACCGCATCGTCGACATTCGAGTCACAACGGCCGCCGAAATCGGCTCGGCCAACCAGAACTTTGTCGGCGGCGACATCAGCGCGGGTGCCGTCACGATGCGTCAGCTGCTGGCACGCCCTGTCGTATCGCGTACACCGTGGCGTACGCCGGTGCCGGGGCTCTACCTCGCCTCAGGTGCCACCAGCCCCGGCCCCGGCGTGCACGGGCTGGCCGGCTGGTACGCGGCAAAAGATGCGCTCCGCCGTGTCTATGGGCTCGCGGCGCCTGATCTCGGCTTTGCCGCGGAATAATCAGCCGCGTTGCGGGATAACACGCGACTTCAGGCTGTGCGCGAGCAGTGAGACTCTGCGGAAGAAGTTGCGCAGCGTCGACAGCCGGGTCGCCGTGTACAACTGTTCGACAGACGAGATCAATGCTTTGGCTCGATCTGTCAGCTCACCTCCGTCGTGCTGCACGCGATCACGAAGCACGAGGACACCGAGATCGACGCCCTGTGTCCGATATTCGCCCTCACCCAACACTCGCAGGTAAAAGACTTCGTCGGGTCGATCTAGACCGTGCCAGTCACGGTCATCAGAGATGAAAGAGAGCGACATATCGCTCTCAACTCGGTACCGACCCGTGCGGGGGGCCGCATGAATCAGTTCTGCCTCGGGGGCGGTGTGCTGAATGATGACGTGACTCCAGACCGCGGTGGGCGATGCCTCGTCGTGCGTGTCAGTCCCGTCAATCGCAAAGTCAGCGTCAGAGTATTCAAGCAAGTGGTACGCGAAAAGCGGTAGCTGCGTGAACGGACCCACGGGGAGATTGGAGAGACTGAGCGCTCCGCTGAGCCTCGGGTTCAGCTCTCCCAGGTAGACGTCGCCTGTGTCAGTATCGAGCAACAGGTCCACCCCGAACGCTCCGCGATACCCTTCCTCGCCGAGACGATCACCAAACGTGCGAACAAGTTCCACGGCGTCCGCGTGCGCCGCGTCGCTCAAGATGCCCGGGCCCATCTCATTTCCGGCCCACCCACCCCGGTACCGGGTGAGTTCCGCATGGCCCGTTACCTCGTTCAAAAATGGACCAACCACGGTGCCGTGGCGGGTGAGGATCGCGTCGACGGCGATCGGACGATGGTTGATCCTGCGCATGATTTTCAGCTCAGCACCACGAACTTCGGCGGCGACCCGCTCGTAGTCAGGCTCAGACGACATGAAGTACGTGGTCTGCCCAGAGTTTCCATACGGCGTCTGGACGACCAGGTCGCCGCCGAGGCCCGCCGCCGTCGCCTGGCTCAGCACGTCGTCCCAGTTGTTCGCAGTAGTGAGGATATTGGGGACACTCGCGACGCCCACAGAGTCTCCGAGCTGCGTCGTCACGATCTTCGAGTCGAGCCGAGTACGAAGCGCGTCGCTCGGCATGATGAGGTCGTAGCCCAGCGCGTCACACAGCCGCTCCGACTCGGCATCGAAGAACGCGAGTACCACCTGAGGACGAACCCCAGACGGCGTACGTGAATCGATGTGGGCGCGCACCTGCGCGTTTCGCAGGAGCCAGTTCACGACGTTCACGTTGCCGCGAGGTTGCAGGCGCGGAACATCGCTTGGTACGAACACGGCAGGGTGCGTTCCGTCCCAGCTGTCCACCATCGTGATGAACGAGAGCCCCGGCACGCTCCGCTCGACCCCGAGCAGGTTCGTGGCGGTGCGACTGATGTAAAACACGGTCTGTGCGCTCGTGCGCAAATGTTCGCGCGTCGCAGCTGCAATCGTCATGATCTGAGCGTAGCGGCCTGCAGGGATCCGAGCCGCTACGCTGGAGGTATGTCTACGAGCGTCGCCGTATCAGGAGCAACTGGTCGCCTAGGGTCCCTGGTGTGTGCCGTGATCGAGGAACACCCAGACCTTGACCTCGTTGCGCGCCTGACGAGTTCGTCTGACGCCGACGAGGGGGCTCAGGCTCAGATCCTCGTGGATGTCAGCCACCCCGACGCGTCGCCGGCCATCGTCGAGCGTGCGCTCCGTCGCGGCCAAAAAGTTATTGTGGGAACGAGCGGCTGGTCGGCTTCGAAGCTTCAGGATCTCAGTGAGGTGCTGGAAGAGCTTCCGGGGTCAGGCGCGATCGTCGTACCCAACTTTTCGCTCGGATCAGTGATCGGTACCGCGCTCGCCAAAGCCACCGCCCCCTACTTCGACGCCGTCGAGGTGATTGAGGCGCACCATCCGGGCAAGGTTGACTCACCGTCGGGAACTGCCGTGCGCACCGCTGAGGTGATGGCCGAGGCCAGGCACGGACGACCATTCGACGCACCTTTCGCAGACCAGGATGCGCGGGGCGAAATTATCGAGGGGATTCCGGTGCACAGCCTGCGCCTCGCGGGGGTCGTTGCGAAACAAGAGGTGCGGTTTGGTGGGCCAGGAGAAACGCTGACCATCACCCACGACACGCAGTCGGGCGACGCCTACCGAGCAGGGATTCTTGCGGCGCTGACCGCTGCCGCAACAGCTGAGGGTCTGACTGTCGGGCTCGACAGCATTCTCGGCATCGACCGTATCGGCAGCTCCGCCGCAGATCACGCATGAAACCTCGGACCCGCGCCCTCGTCGGGGTGATCATCATCAGCGTCCTGTTGCTGGTGTACCTGGCATCGGTTGGCGTACGTGCGGTGGCCCTGCTCGGTTCGGGCGAGCTGATCGGTGTTGTGATGGGGGCAGCGCTCCTCGTGCTGCCACTTATTGGCGTCTGGGCACTTGCGCGAGAGCTGATCTTTGGACGTGATGCAACGCGCCTCGTCGATCGGCTTGAAGCCGAGGGGCTCCTGCCAGACGAAGAAGTCGGCACTCACCCTTCGGGACGACCCGATCGAGCTCAGGCAGACGCGATGTTCCCCAAGTATCAGGCCGAGGCGGAGGCCGCGCCCGACAGTTGGCAGGTCTGGGCGAGACTCGGAATCGTGTACGACGCCTGCGGAGACCGGAAGCGTGCACGTGCCGCGCTCAGGGAAGCGATCGCCTGCGATCGGAAAGTCCAGAAGCAGTAATGCGAGTGTGACCTGCTCTCGTCACCTCGCGTGCGTTCGAGAAACTCGCATAAGGGGTCTAGAATCTTCAGCGGGGGTAGCGCTCAGAGGTCCGAGAACCACTACTGCTCAGCTGCCCGAAGCACAGTTGCGCGGTACCGCGCAGAAAGCACGGCAATCTTATGTCTTCGCCCACACCACAATCGACTGCGCCCGAGACCAGAACCCTCGACTCAGTCACCGGCATGAGCCGCAAGGGCCTCCCCGGTGGCTCGATCGGCATCATGGGAGCCATCGTCGTCGGGCTCTCAGTGTGCGCACCCGCGTACACCCTCACCTCTGCGGTCGGCCCGGCAGCGAGCGTGGTGGGGGTACAGACTCCAGCAATCTTCCTCATCGGTTTTATTCCGATGCTCCTCGTCGCGTTTGGTTACCGGGCGCTGAACGACGCACTGCCCGACTCGGGCACCTCCTTCACCTGGGGCACGCGCGCATTTGGTCCATGGGTGGGGTGGATGTCAGGGTGGGGGCTCATCGCCGCAACCGTGCTGGTGCTTTCGAATTTGGCCGGTATCGCTGTCGAGTTCCTGTTCCAATCGATCGGCGAGATCATTGGCGACCCGAACCTGTACAAGCTGGTCTCGGGTGAGGATGGAAACATCTTCCTCAACGTACTCGTGTGCATCGGGTTCTTGGCGCTCGCGACTCTCATCTCGTATCGGGGCATGACGTCGACGAAAGTGTTTCAGTACATCACTGTGTTCTTTCAGGTCGCAGTCTTGCTCTGGTTCATTATTGCCATGTTCGTGGGGTCCGCTGACCCGGCAAACACCGAAGCGCTCCGCCCCGAGCTCTCCTGGTTTAACCCGTTCGCAGTTGAGGGCGGCTTGAGTGCTGTCGCAGCCGGCATCGCGGTCTCAATCTTTGTGTACTGGGGCTGGGACACCGTCCTCACCATGGGTGAGGAGACCAAGGCGTCGAAGGGTCGCATGTCAACGGCCAGCAAGGCGTCGATGATCCTGGTTGTTCTTCTCGTGGTTCTCTACGTCGGTACCGCAACTGCCACGGTCGCATTTGCCGGTGTGGGGGAGGGACCCACCGGTCTCATGAACCCCGCGATCCAAGAGAACGTGTTCGCGGCGCTCGCACACCCCGTCATGGGGCCGGTCGCGATCCTGCTCTTCCTCGCGATTCTCGTCTCGGCCATGGCATCGATCAACTCGACCGCCATCTCGCCGGCCCGGACGCTGCTCGCCATGGCGCACTACGGTGCCATGCCCCAGAAACTCAAAAAGATCCACCCCAAATACAAATCTCCGTACGTCGCGTTGCTCGCCTCCGCGATCGTCGCGGCGGTGTTCTACGCGATCATGCGCACGATCAGCTACAACGCGCTCTGGGACACCATCACGTCACTCGGCATTATGGTGTGCTTCTACTACGGACTGACCGCACTGTCGAGCGCCTGGTACTTCCGCAAGACGGCGTTCAAGACCAGCGCATGGAGTGGCATTAGCAAGGTACTGATGCCGGGGCTCGGCGGGCTGATCTTGCTGCTCGTCTTCGTACAGACGATGGTCGACAGCATGGACCCTGACTTCGGGTCGGGCAGCAGCATTGGCGGGTTGGGGCTCGTCTTCGTGCTGGGTGTCGTTGTGCTACTCAGCGGTGCCGTGTTCATGCTGATTTACTCCAGGATCAACCCAGACTTCTTCAAGGGCACGGTGCTCCGAAAGGGCGACGACAGCCAGCTCACCGGCACTGTCGAAACGTTTGACGACGGACTGGATAGCTAGCCGGGCGCCTGAGGTCTGAACAACTCAGTCGTGAGCGTCCGCCGGGCCCCCTGACGCAACGTCTCCTTCCGTCATCGGGTTCTGGAACTCTTGGTCTGATTGGGTTGACTGTGCTTCAGCAGACTCTTCCGAGCCGTTTCGAGCGTCGGCTGCGTCGCTGTGGTCATCTTTATTGAGTGATCGATCGTCGGGGAACGTGTCGCCAAGACTGCGCGGATTTGGAGTAACCATACGCCGAAAGTAGCTGAGTGCAGGGAATGCTGGAAGACCCTTGACAGCGGCTCAATAGGTATCCACAATGTCCACCGACCTCTCGTGCAGGGCTCGCTTGTGCTGAGGCTTACCGCGATAGACTCGAGGGCGTGACTGCGACCGAGATTCCCACCCCATACGAAGATTTGCTGCGCGAAGTGTTTGAGGACGGTACGCCGAAGAGTGACCGGACTGGGACTGGAACGCGGAGCCTGTTTGGTCGGCAGATTAGATTCGATCTCTCAGAATCATTCCCGCTGCTCACCACGAAGCGCGTGCATTTCAAATCTGTTGCGGTCGAACTGCTGTGGTTTCTCCGCGGTGAGAGCAACATCGCGTACCTCAAAGAACACGGTGTGCGCATCTGGGACGAGTGGGCGGATGAATCCGGCGATCTCGGCCCCGTGTATGGCGTGCAGTGGCGGTCGTGGCCGACCCCCTCTGGCGAGCACATCGACCAGGTGAGTCAGGTCGTTGAGCAGATTCGCGAAAACCCCGATTCACGCCGCCTGATCGTGTCAGCGTGGAATGTGGGTGAGCTTGACGAGATGGCGCTCATGCCGTGTCACGCGTTCTTCCAGTTTTACGTGGCGGATGGGAAACTGTCGTGCCAGCTTTACCAGCGCTCGGCGGACATGTTCCTCGGTGTGCCGTTCAACATTGCGTCGTACGCGCTGCTCACGCTGTTGGTCGCCAAACAGACGGGTCTCGAACCCGGTGAGTTTGTGTGGACCGGGGGCGACTGCCACATCTACGACAACCATGTTGAGCAAGTGACCACGCAGTTGGCTCGGGATCCGTACCCGTACCCAAGCATCGAAATTGCTGACCGCGACTCGATCTTTGACTACGAGCTCGACGACTTCACGATCGTTGGGTATGAGCACCACCCCGGCATCAAGGCGCCCGTCGCCGTCTAGCGAAATTTCATGCGCATCGGAATGATCTGGGCCGAGGCCCACGGCGGAGCGATTGGTCGCGGTGGCGATATGCCGTGGCATCTGCCCGAAGATCTTTCGCACTTCAAACGCATCACGTCAGGAGCTCCTGTCGTGATGGGGCGCCGCACCTGGGAGTCACTGCCGGAACGTGTTCGCCCATTGCCGGGGCGCACCAATATCGTCGTCACTCGTGATCGCGAGTTCCAGGCACCGGGTGCCGAGGTCACTTGGAGTTTGGAAGATGCCCTCGATGTTGCGCGAGAAGCCGCGGCCGCACCGAGTGAACGTGCGCCCGGGGTCAGCGACCCAACGGTGTGGGTGATGGGGGGCGGGCAACTGTATGGCGCCGCCATGCCGCTCGCCACAGAGCTGGTGGTGACGAGGATCAGCCTCGACACCGATGGAGCTGACACGTTTGCGCCCGAGATTGGCCCGGAGTGGCGGCTTGTCGAACCGGGGACTCCGCTAGAGTCAGCGAGCGGTCTTGGATACCGCTTCGAACGCTGGGAGCGCCGCTAGCGCGCTGGGGTGCCCACGTAGTGGCCGCGGATCGAAGTGATGAGTTGCTTCGCGAACGGCGTCAATGCACCGCCCTCCAGGTGCGTCCGCTTCGTGACGAGAATTCCGAGGTCATCGTCTTTCTCTCGCATGTCACTTTCTCCAAGGAACCGTAAGAAGTACGCCTCAGAGGCGTCACGAAGCTGCAACCAGTCGGGTTCTACTGCCGCGAACGATAGGTTTCCCTCGCCGTCGACGTCGTAGCGGCCGCTTGGTGGCGCCTCAGTGATGCGTTCAGTCTCTCCGTCCACGTGTTTGATGATGAGCGTGCTCCACACATCGGTGGAGGCAAGTTCCGCCCACCGCTCATTGACCTCATCGACGCTGAGCGCGAATGGAACACCTGAAAATTCGAGAATGTGCATGGCGAAGAGCGGGAGATCTGCGAACGCCGCCGCAGTCATGGTCGACAGGCTTGATGAGCCACTGATGCGCGGGTTGAGCTCGCCCAGGTAGACGTCACCGGAATCGGTGTCGAGCAGCACGCTCACCTCGAAAACCCCGCGGTACCCCTCCTCACCCAAGCGTTCACTAAACCTCTGAATGAGGTCCCTGGCCGCAGTCAGTGGTGCTCCCTCAAGCACTGTGGGGGCCAGCTCGCTGCCAGCCCAGCCACCACGGAACGGCGTCATCTCCGGGTGCCCCGTGATTTCGTTCAGGCACGGACCGATCACTGGGCCACTCGCAGTCAGGGTGACTTCGGCGGCAAGCGGGCGGTGGTTGATGCGTTTCATCACTTTCACCTCGCGGCCGTGAATCCAGTCAGCAATCGCGTCGTAGTGGGGCTCCTCAGTGACAAAGAACGTGGTGCGGCCCGAATCACCATACGCGCTCTGTACAACGAGATCTTCACCGAGCCCTGCCGCTGCTGCCTTCGCCAACAGATCTTCCCAGCTCTCGACGATCGTGAGGATATTCGGCACACTCAGTGCCCCCGCTTCGTTACCGAGCTGCGTCGTCACTATCTTTGAGTCGACGTGCGCACGCAGTGCGACGCTCGGCATGATGAGCTCGTACCCGAGTTCCGCGCAGAGTGCTTCGGTCTCCGTGTTGAAGAACGCGATCACGATCTGCGGAGTGAACCCCGTGGGCGTGTGCTCACGAATGTGATCCTGCACTTTTTTGTTCCGCAGCAGCCAATTCGCGACGTTGACACCGCCGCCCGGGGCCTCGCTCTGAGGGACTCCGGGCGTAAATACCCGTGGGTGTGCCCCGTCCCAACTATCAACGAGGGTGATGAACGAGAAACCGCGAACCCACCGGTCGATCCCGAGCAGATTAGTTGCCGTACGGCTCACGTAGAACACCGGTTGTTCGCTGGTGCGCAGATGGTGGCGGATCTCAGGGAGCGACGAGAGCATCTGCGTGCTGTGCGAAATGGGTGCGGAATGAGGGACCGTCGTCATGGTCCGAGGCTACCCGATGCGCGCTGCTGAACAGGCGATTGCGCGGTGCGGTGCGGATGTGTAAGGACGGTCGGGTAACCTAGTGGGGTGATGAACCAAGACAATCCTTTCGGCCAGGTGCTGGTCGCTCTGGTGACCCCGTTCGACGCGGACGGCGAGGTCGACTGGGAAGCGACCGAGAAGCACATTGATGACTGCATTGCGGGCGGTGCAGACGGCATCGTGGTGACCGGGACCACCGGTGAAACGTCCACGCTCACCGACCCCGAGAAGTTGAAGCTCGTTGAGGTCGCTAAGTCGGTATCAAGCGGCCGCGCCAAGGTGATTACGGGCGGTGGGTCGAACGAGACCGCGCACGCCATCGAGCTCTACCAGGCCAGTGAAAAAGCCGGTGCCGATGGTGTCATGATCGTCACCCCGTACTACAACAAGCCGACGCAGGCCGGGATCCTGACGCACTTCCGCATGGTGGCTGACGCCACCGACCTGCCGGTAATTCTCTATGACATTCCCGGGCGCACCGGCGTGCCAATTCAGTACGAGACGATGCTGCGTCTCGCCAAGCACCCAAACATTCTTGCGGTGAAAGACGCGAAGGGCGACCTCAGCGAGGTCAGCCGGGTCCTGAACCAGACGGACCTGATGTACTTCTCGGGCGATGACGCAAACGTGTTGCCTGAGCTCGCGATCGGTGCAACCGGGTTAGTCGGGGTGACCGCGAACATTGCGGCGGCTCCGTACCGCACCATCATCGATGCGGTGAACGCTGGCGACCTGAACACCGCCCGTGAGGCGCATCAGCGACTGGAACCACTGGTGCGTGCAGTCATGACGCACGTCCCTGGCACGGTCGCAGCCAAGTACATTCTTCACGGACTCGGCCGCATCTCGAGCCCACGCGTGCGCTTGCCGCTCGTCGGGCCCGAGGAGTGGGAGGCCGCAATTATTGAGGACGAGCTTTCGCTCGTCGGCGATATTCCGGGAGTCGATCTCTCGGTCTTCAAGCCGGACCGTAACGCGGCCGCCGGCGGTGCCCTGCCAAAAATCGCCGGCACCACCCGCTAACTACCAGGAGGCCTTGTGCCCAACGCTTCATACGCCCCACCCAAACTGAACAAGGGAACCCTCAGAATCACCCCGCTGGGAGGGCTCGGCGAGGTCGGCCGCAACATGACCGTGTATGAGATCAACGGCAAACTTTTGATTGTCGACTGTGGGGTGCTGTTCCCTGAGGAGCACCAGCCGGGTGTCGATCTGATCCTGCCCGACATCACAAAAATTGAGCACCGCCTGAACGATATTGTCGCGGTCGTACTCACCCACGGCCACGAAGACCACATCGGCGGTGTCCCGTACCTGCTCAAGAAGCGGGAAGATATCCCGCTGATCGGTTCGAAGCTGACGCTCGCGCTCATCACGGCGAAGCTCAAAGAGCACCGGATCAAGCCCGTAACCAAGATGGTGACCGAGGGTGACCGGATCACGACCGGGCCGTTTGACCTGGAGTTCATCGCGGTGAATCACTCGATTCCCGACGCGCTCGCTGTTGCGATCCGCACCGAAGCCGGCATGGTCATTGGTACGGGCGACTTCAAGATGGATCAGCTGCCGCTCGACGGCAGAATCACGGACCTCCGTGCATTCGCTCGCCTCGGTGAGGAGGGCGTCGATCTCTTTATGACAGACTCCACCAATGCTGAGGTGCCCGGCTTCACTCCGCTCGAGAAGAATATTGGCCCGGTGCTCGAGGAAGTGATTGAGAAATCGCGCGGCAAGGTCGTGGTTGCAAGCTTCTCAAGCCACGTGCACCGCGTTCAGCAGGTACTCGAAGCTGCGCACAAGAGCGGGCGACGCGTTGTGCTGCTCGGCCGCTCCATGGTGCGCAACATGAAGATCGCGGCCGACCTCGGCTACCTGAACGTCCCAGAGGGCGTGCTAGTTGACCTCAAGAAGAGCGGCGAGATCCCTGATCATCGCATCGTCTACATGTCCACTGGGTCGCAGGGTGAGCCCATGGCGGTGCTCAGCCGCATGGTGAACCAAGAGCACCAGATTGAGATCGGCGAAAACGACACCGTCATTCTTGCGTCGAGCCTCATACCGGGCAACGAGAATTCGGTGTTCCGCATCATCAACGGACTCATGCGACTCGGTGCGAACGTCGTCCACAAGGGCAACGCGAGCGTGCACGTGTCAGGGCACGCCTCGGCGGGTGAGCTCATGTACTGCTACAACATTGTGCGCCCGAAGAACGTGATGCCCATTCACGGCGAGTATCGGCACCTGGTGGCAAACGCGAAAGTTGCGATAGAGACGGGAGTGCCCGCGAACCGCACCATTATCGCCGACAATGGCACCATCGTAGACCTCGATAACGGAGTCGCACGCACCGTCGGCCAGCTCGACATCGACTTCATTTATGTTGACGGTAAGACTGTCGGCCACGTCACGGATGATGATCTGCGGGATCGTCTGACGCTCGCGGAAGAGGGATTCATCTCGGTGATCACCGTCGTGGAAACCACGATGGGCCGCATCATCTCGGGCCCCGATATTCACGCCAAGGGTGTCGCAGAAGACGTGAAAGTATTTGACTCGATCAAACCGAAGATTGCTGAGGCACTCGAGAAAGCGATGCAGGATGGTGTGCACGACAACCTGCAGCTGCAACAAGTGACTCGCCGCACGATTGGGCGCTGGGTGGGCACGAAGCTGCGCCGACGCTCAATGATCGTGCCCATCGTCGTAGTGGTGTAATCCTTGGCATCTGGTCTGCTCCGCGCGAGCGCCGTGATGGCCTCGGGCACGATGGTTTCGCGTGCGCTCGGGTTCGTCAAAGCGATCCTGCTCGTCTACGCCATCGGGCAGACGGCATCGATCTCCGCTGACGCGTTCTCAAACGGCAACATGCTGCCGAACACGCTCTACATGATTCTCATGGGGGGCATGTTGAACGCGGTGCTCGTGCCGCAGATCGTGGCCGCGGCAAAGAACCGTGACGGGGGTCGCGGCTACATCAATAAGATCGTGACGCTCGTCACGTTCGTACTGCTGATCGTCACGGCGGCCGCGATGCTTGCGGTGCCGTGGCTCGTGAAGTTGTACGCGCTGAGCTGGTCTGAAGACCAGCTCGCCCTCGCCGCGGCATTCGCATACTGGTGCGTGCCGCAGATCGTCTTTTACGCGCTCTACACAGTGCTCGGCGAGGTCCTCAATGCACGCAGTGTATTTGGGCCATTCACCTGGGCGCCCGTCATGAACAACATCGTGAGCATTGCGGGAATTCTCGTGTTCATCTCGATGTTTGGTCCAGACCCCGAGGGACTGCGTACCACCGGGGATTGGACATCCGCCGGTATCGCGGTGCTCGCGGGGAGCGCGACGCTCGGAGTGATGAGCCAGGCCCTGATCCTCTTCGTCTCCTGGCGGAAAGCCGGTATTCAGTACCGTCCCGATTTCAAGTGGCGCGGAATGGGGCTCGCGAAGACGGGCAGGATCGCCGGGTGGAGCCTCGCCACCGTCATCATCTTGAACCTCAGCGGAATTGTCTCCTCGAACGTGCTTGCGACCGCGACGGGGGAGGGTCCCGCCAACGCGGCGATGACGAACGCGTGGCTCATCTTCATGCTGCCCCACTCCGTCATTGCCGTCTCTCTCGCGACCGCCTACTTCACGCGGCTCGCTGAGTCGGGTCAGAGTGGACGGATGACCGAATTCCGTGCAGACCTCTCAGCCTCGGTCCGGCAAATCACGCTGATTATGGTGCTTGCGTCGGTACTGATCCTGGTAACCGCACCATTTATCAGCCGTGTCATGCAGCCGGGCGCGACAGGGCTACAGGTCGAGCAGTTTGCGATTGTGCTGCGCTGCTACATGCTCGGACTTGCGCTCTATAGCATCCTCTTTTTGATGCAGCGCGCATTCTATGCCCTGTCAGACACGCGCACCCCGTTTATATTCACTACCGTGCAGGTCGTGCTGCTTGCGGCACTCTGTATTCCCGTGCTCATGGTGTCGAAAGACCTCACCGGTGCTGCATATGGCGTAGCCTGGTCGATTTCAATTCTGGTGCAGGCTGTCATTGCAACGTGGCTGCTGCACCGGAGAATCGGATCGCTAGATGGGAAGCGGATTCTCGTAAGTATCGTCCGGTACCTCATCGCGGCCGTTCCGACGATCGGAGCAGGCCTGGCGTTAGCGGCACTTGCGATCTCATTGGTGCCCGACTTCGGTATCTTTGCTGCGGTTGGCTTCGCCGTCGCGATTGCGGGGCTCGTGTCGCTCGTCTACGTTGTCGTGCTGTGGCTGCTGCGGTCACCCGAGCTCCGAGACCTCATTGCCCGACTCAGTCGTCGCCGTGCCGTCTGAGCCGGTGCTTCGGTACCGCCGCCTCCGGGCCCAACTCAGAGCCCGTCCCGGTGTACGATGAGCGAGATGAAAAACTTCTACCAGAGTGCGCCCTGGCAGCAAATGTACCGCGAACTTGGGGTTGACCTGATTTCGGGGGAGGCCGATGGGTGGCACTATTTCGGGCAGGTGCTGAGCGATAAGTTTGGCCGCTTCGTGTACGTACCGGGTGGGCCGGTCGCACGAGACCAAGCGGCGCTTGTCGAAGCCGTCGAGCACGTGAAAGCTGAGTCAAAAAAGTTCGGAGCCTACCGCGCAATCATCGAGCCGCTGGACCCATTCACTGAGGCCGAAGTGGCGGCCATCGCTGAGCGGCGGATCGAAGGATATAACCACTCGCGCACCCAAGTGGTGGATTTACAGCGTCCCTGGGATGACGTGATGGCCGACATGGAGAAAAACCGCCGCAAACAGTTTCGAAGCGCGGAGCGCAGGGGGCTCACGTTTGCGGAGAGTGACGACCCCGCTGACTTTGACCTCGCCGTGAAGTGGTTGCGTGTGACTGCCGAGAAGAAGGAATTTGAGGTACGCGGCGACGAATACTTCGAGGCGTTTCGTTCCGCTATGGTCGGGTCAGGTGCTGCACGCGTCTTTATCGGCCAGCACGAAGGTGTGACCCGCATGGTGCGCCTCATTGTTGATGACGAGGACACGCGTTATGCCGTCTACACGGGGCGGGACCCTGACAGTGGCACGATGACCGTCATGTCGCCGTTTAATGTCTTCCTGATGCTCGATGCGCAGGAGCGCGGGTACAAGTACTTTGACATGTTCGGGATCGCGGAAACCGATGATCCTGATGATGAACGCGCGGGATTCACATCTTTCAAACGGTCGTTCGGGGGAGAGACCGTGACGTTTGCCGGCACCTGGGAAGTTCCAGTCTCCTCGCTCAAGTATCGCGCGTGGCGCGCGGCTTCCGCTGTGGTGGGGGCCGTTCGGAGTTAGTTCGGGCCCCCCGGTCGGACGCTGATATTCATCGGATGATGATTTTCTGGGGGTGATAGTGTGTTTCGTGGTCGGATATCGGCGTGTCACGCGAAGCACGCGAGACGGAATGTTGGGGGAACTATGACTGCGACTTCAGAGCCGCGTCGAAGAATGAGCTCGCGACTGTGGTCGGCAGTTGCTGGCGTCGCGCTGACGGCAGTACTCGTGGTGTCGGGCGGAGGGCTTGGAACTCCGCCAGCTGCGGAGGCCCTGGATCTTGATCTACCCACCTGGCAAGACGTGCAAAACGCGAAGAAGAGCCAGAGTGCGGCGGACGCGAAAGTCACCGAAATTCAGAGCCTCATCAAGCAGGTCGAAGAGCAGGTGGAGCAAACCAGGAAAGCATCTGAAGCAGCTGCTGCAGCCCTGGAGACCGCCGAAAAAGAGCTCATGGATGCGCAGGTGCGCACCACAACGCTCGAGGAACAAGCGGCTCAAAGCGAAGAAAAGGCCTCAGCCGCTGCCGAGCAAGCAGCGTCACTCGTCTCCCAAATGTATCGCTCAGGTGGGGTTGACCGAAACGTCGAGTTATTCCTTGAGTCAGACGACGAAGCTGCGGACTCACTACTTGAAAGACTTGCGCTCATGTCAAAGGCGACTGAGCGCAACACTAAAGTCTCTGACGAGGCTGAACAGGCGATGAATAACGCTGACTCACTTGGCAAGCAGGCGGCCACCGCGCGAGACGAGCGCGATCGGTTGCGAGCTGAGGCCGAGGAGAAGCGTGAAGAAGCTGCGAACGCTGCGTCCGCAGCCGTCGACGAACTTGCAGAGCAGGAAGAGCAGAAAGTCGTCCTCGAGACGCAGCTCGCCGCGCTCAAAGACAAGACGACTGACACAGTTGACGGCTACCAAGAGCGACTCCGGCTTGAAGAGCAGGAGCGGCAGCGTCTGGCACGAGAAGCAGCCGAGCGCGCCCGCGAAGCCGCCCGCAACGCTAATAACGGCGGCGGTGGCGGCGGCGGCGGGGGTGGCGGCGGCGGTGGCGGCGGTGGCGGAAGCGCACCTCCTCCCTCAAGCAGCGGCTGGGTGAGGCCGACCACGAATTACTACATCAGTGACTGGTGGGGCAACGTGGGATGGCGTTACCACGGTGGCGTTGACTTTGCGGCTGCATCTGGCACCCCGATCTTCTCAGTTGGGCCGGGTACCGTCTCGATGGCTGGCTGGTTTGGGAATTACGGCAACATGACCGAAGTGACCCACGCGAACGGGCTCCGTACGCGCTATGGACACCAGGTGCGCACACCTCCCGTTCGCGTCGGACAACGCGTGGGCGCCGGGAGCGTGATCGGGTATGTCGGGAGGACCGGCAATTCAACCGGTCCTCACCTGCACTTCGAAACATGGGTGAACTGGCAAAACGTGAACCCCGTGCCCATCATGCGCGCTCGCGGAGTGACGTTCTAGCGCGTCATTAAGGAGTAATTACGGGCGCGCCGACGTCACACCGGGTGATTGTCGGTGGCGCTCCGTACTCTCGTAGCATGGCCAGCAAGACTTCGACGCGCGGGAAAACCGGCAAAACCGGTGGGACCCGCTCGCGTTCCGGGACGTCCCGGACGCGGACCTCAGCGACCACGAAAGTTCTCGCGACCGAGAGCGAACAGCCGAGTGAGAGCCTGATTGTGCGGGCGTGGAATGGTGTGGCGCACGCGGTTGGTGGCGCAGCCCGTGCGTTCCGTGTAGAACCGCTTGATCCAGCTGCTCGACGTGACGGCGTGCCACTTCTGCTGATGCTTCTCGCGGTGGCTGGCGCGGTCATCGAGTGGTTCATGATCGGGCAGCCTGTCGCGGTGCAGTTGGACGCGTGGACGTTTGGTGGACTGTTTGGGCGGGTGGCGTTCGGGTTGCCCATCATTATGGTCAGTTTTGCTCTCTGGCTGTTCAATCACCCGACGGGTGTGACCGACAACCGCCGTATCGCGATTGGCCTGTTTATCGCGATCATGAGCGCGGCTGGACTGTGTCACCTATACGGGGGTCAGCCTGACCCCAACCAGGGCATGGTGGCCCTTGCAGAGGCAGGTGGCCTCCTCGGGTGGATGGCCGGGGCGCCACTCTCATACCTCACACTGTGGGTCGCAACACCAGTGTTCGCGATCTTGCTCGGACTTTCGATCTTGATCATCACGAAGACTCCGCCCAGTCGAATCGCGCGACGGCTCCGCGAGGCGTATGAGTTTCTCTTTGGGGTCGGCGACGGCACGGCTGAGACCGAGCCGGGCTCTGACGCAGCTGCGACTGACCCTGAGACCGGGCGCCGGAAGAAGAAGCGTAAGAGCGACGACTCACTCTTCGATGTTGAAGAGGAGTCAGGTGCCACGGGCGACCTCCCGTGGTGGCGCCGCAATGCATCGGGCAGAGAAGAAGATCCGGAATATGCCGGCGACTCGGCGGGCGTTGCCGCAGCACTGGGCACCGCCCCGCAAACCGCTGAAGACCGCGGCTTTGACACGGCGCTCGAAGACGCGCCAACTGATGCATTCTCTGACGACCTGTTTGGCGACTTAGGGCAGGCCGAAGCGGCAGTGGCAGCAGCGGGCTCTCGGCGTGCATCAGGGCTCTCTGACGACTCGCTGACTGAGGCATACCCGGCAGCAGTTGATGGTGCGGCGAGTGCGGCTAGTGAATCAAAACCTTTCGCGGTTGCGCCTGCACATGAGCCAGCCGTTGCCTCGGAGTATGAGCTCCCCGACCATACAACACTTGCCGCCGGCGCTCCGGTGCAGGCCCACACGGACGCGAACGACGAGATCATTGCGGCAATCACGCGTGTCTTCGACGAGTATGGTGTCGACGCCACCGTGTCTGGCTTCTCGAGGGGGCCAACGGTCACCCAGTACGAGGTCGAGCTCGGCGAGGGCGTCAAGGTTCGCAAGGTGACGGGAGTGTCCGACGAACTCGCCTACGCGGTGAAGTCGCGCGACCTGCGGATCCTGTCGCCCATTCCCGGCAAGAGCGCGATTGGCATAGAGATTCCGAATAAGGACCGAGAGAACGTTGCGCTCGGTGATGTGCTTCGGTCCCCGGCTGCGAAGCGCAGTGAACACCCCATGACCATCGGTGTTGGTAAGGATGTGGGTGGGGGGTTCGTCGTCGCAAACCTCGCAAAAATGCCGCACCTACTTGTTGCTGGTGCAACCGGATCTGGTAAGTCGAGCTTTATCAACTCGATGATTACGAGCCTGCTAATGCGTGCGACACCGGCCGATGTTCGAATGGTGCTCGTGGACCCGAAGCGCGTCGAACTCACCATCTATCAGGGCGTTCCTCACCTCATTACTCCCATCATCACGAACCCCAAGAAAGCCGCCGAAGCGCTGCAGTGGGTCGTGAAAGAAATGGACATGCGTTACGACGACCTCGAAAGCTTCGGCTTCCGACACGTCGATGACTTTAACCGTGCCGTACGCGAGGGCACCATCGTGCTGCCCGAGGGCAGCCAGCGCGTCTTGAAGCCCTACCCGTACCTCTTGGTGGTGGTTGATGAGCTCGCAGACCTCATGCTTGTCGCGCCTCGCGATGTTGAGGAGTCGATCCAGCGCATTACACAGCTCGCTCGTGCCGCAGGCATCCACCTGGTACTCGCAACGCAGCGACCTTCGGTGAACGTCGTGACTGGCGTTATCAAGTCGAATGTGCCGAGCCGATACGCGTTCGCCGTGGCGTCAGGGACGGACTCCAGGGTGATCCTCGACGAGGTGGGCGCAGAGCGGCTCATTGGCCAGGGCGACGGTCTGCTGCTCGTCAACGGTGACTCTTCGCCGAAGCGAGTGCAGGGTGCGTGGGTCAACGAGACCGAGATCCAGTCTGTAGTGAAGCACGTGAAAGCTCAGGCGCGTCCCGAATACCGGAACGACGTGGTACCGACCGTTGAGAAAAAGGAGATCGACGCCGACATCGGAGATGATCTCGAGGTGCTGATTGCGGCCGTCGAACTGGTGGTGACGTCGCAGTTTGGTTCCACATCAATGCTGCAGCGCAAGCTGCGTGTGGGCTTTGCGAAAGCCGGGCGCCTCATGGACCTGATGGAGTCACGCGACATCGTGGGACCCTCGGAAGGCTCGAAAGCGCGTGATGTGCTGGTCACTATTGAGCAACTGCCGGAGGTCCTCGCGCAGATATCGGGTACGTCGTCGCCTAGTGCAGACCCCGCTGCTCCTCCGCTCTCCGAAGGGTCACAACCCGGAATGTCCGGTGGCGGACCAGTCGGTGCGGGTACGGAGGCGGTGACCGACGTGATCGATCCGTTGGAAGAGGACGCCGCACAAACTTCAACACAGCACATGGTGCAAGATTCTCAGCAGCGCGCAGAAATGCGCTCTGGAGGCTCTGCAGATGCTGACGACCGTTACAACCAAGTGTTTACAGGGACCGCGGCCTCAGAGGACGATGATGAGGATGATGAAGACGCCTGGAAGCTCACGGGGCGCTGGTGACCGATAGTCTGCTGAAATGACAGGCACCGCAGATTCGCGTCCGAGCAACTGGAATGCTCCCAACCTCATTACTATTGCTCGAATCGTCGCAACTCCGTTTTTTCTCTGGATGTTGCTTGCCGATAATGGCGATATGGGTATCTGGCGCTGGGCCGCCGCCGTGTTCTTTGTCGTGGCGATCGCGACTGACGCCTGGGACGGCTACCTGGCCAGGTCTCGAGGGCTCATCACCGACCTCGGCAAACTGCTTGACCCGATCGCAGACAAGTTTCTGACCGGGGCCGCACTCGTCGGTCTCTCCATCCTGGGTGAACTTCCCTGGTGGGTGACGGCGCTCGTGCTGATTCGTGAAATTGGGATTACGATCCATCGTCTGTTTGAAGCCCGGAATGTGGTGCTTGCCGCAGCCTGGATGGGGAAACTGAAGACGACAGCACAAGCGGTTGCGATTACCCTTGCGCTGCTGCCACTCGCCTCGGTCGTTGGTGAGTGGGCGGTCTGGGTGAATATCGTGACAATGACCGTTGCGGTCGTCCTCACGGTGGTGAGCGGAATCGACTACATCATCAACGTCGCGCGTCTCGGAAAGCGCTCACCGTGACCACACCGGAGTCCGAGCCTCACGCTGCGCTTGCTATTCGAGTCGTTGAGCTAGCGGGGAATCTGGGCCTGCGTATCGCGGTGGCAGAGTCGCTCACTGGTGGACGGCTCGCTGACGCGCTCGTATCCGTGCCCGGCGTCTCCAAAGTGTTCTCGGGCGGCATTGTCTCCTACGACACAGCACTCAAACGGTCGCTCCTTGGTGTTGACGAGAAACTACTGGATTTGAAAGGTCCCGTAGACCCCGAGGTGGCGAGTCAGATGGCTGCGGGCGCTCGACGTGCCTGCGCAATTATTGGAGAAGATGGCAGCACCTGGGAGGCCGATATCGGGGTTGCGACCACCGGGGTTGCAGGGCCTGATCCTGACGCACACACTGGACAGCCGCCCGGCACTGTATGGGTAGCGGTCGATTCATCTGGTGGGCAGAGCGCTTGGGTGCGAGGTCTTGCGGGAGGGCAACCAGATCGGAGACCGAGTGGTGGAACGCTTGCGCACGACGCAGGTGTGACTGAGGCACGCTCGGGCATCCGCAATCGCGCTGTAGAGGCGGCGCTGACCCTGCTCGTCGAGGTGCTCGAGCACTTGGAGACGGAACCTGAGCGGACTTGACTCAAGTTCAGCAAAATATCAGGAATAGACTGGGTAGTCTCTTGGTTGTTCTCAGTGATACCCCTCAGAATAGAAGTATCGCCACCGGGCTGAGTGTCAGCGTCGGCGGGTAGTGTAGAAGTGCGGGAATGTTGCCGCGCAAACAGTAAGGAGGATGCACATGGTGCTGTTTCGTCAAGAGGTTGGTGACGTGCTGCGTGGCTTCCGTTTACAGAAGGGCCATACGCTGCGACAAGTCGCTGGTACAGCGAGCGTCGCGCTTGGGTACCTGAGTGAAGTCGAGCGTGGACAGAAAGAGGCGTCGAGCGAGATCCTCGCGGCTGTCGCTGATGCGCTGGAAACACCGTTGTCCGTCATCATGAGTGAAGTAAGTGGACGGCTTGCCGTGATTGAGGGGCTCAATACACCTCTCGCAGATCGCGTGCCTGACACAGTCCCCGCCGATTTGATGTCGGGTTACTCGTCCGAACTTGTCTCCTAGAGACAGGTCTGTGACTGGCAGCCCCGTGGGACTGCCCCGAGTACAACAGCTTTCACTGCGCGTAGTGCGTGGTGCGAATGCCCAGCTCAGAGGAGCTGGGCATTCGCCATCTCTAGACGTCGGGTGGTGACGTAATGCGATTGAGCGAGTTTCAGCGAGCAATGAGTGAGGAGTTTGGGGAGACCTACTCCCGCGTTCTGGTTCGGGACCACTGGGTTGCTGGGCTCGCGAGCACAGCCGGAGAGGCCCTCGATCGGGGCGTCGCCGCGCGAGACGTATGGGCCGCGCTCTGCGTCGACCTTGACGTTCCTGTGGAGCGAAGGTACGGCCGTGGACTGCGGGATCCGAACCGTTCTGTCTGACACGCCGAGCGCAATGTTCGAAGATGTGTTCGAATGCTTGCTATCTTTGTCCACAGGTGAACTGAGACGCTTCTTATCCACAGATTGCTTATTTCTGACCCGAGTGTCGGAGGTAGCGCCTAGGGTGTGAAACCAATCAGACACCACCCGCCTTGTCTAGGTCCGGGTGACCATGAAGACAGTCTGTAGGCAGCAACCCGGTGGTATGACCGCCCGAATGTTAGGAGCACGAGATGGCAGCACCGAAGGATCGCGAAAAGGCTCTCGAAGCCGCACTTTCCCAGATTGACCGTCAGTTTGGCAAGGGCGCGATCATGCGTCTCGGGAGTGCGGAACGCGAGGCCGTTGAGGTTATTCCGACTGGTTCGGTTGCACTCGACGTTGCACTCGGAGTGGGAGGCCTCCCGCGTGGTCGCATCGTAGAGATTTACGGCCCGGAGTCCTCCGGAAAGACGACCCTCACGCTCCACGCCATTGCCAATGCACAGAAAGCCGGCGGTATTGCGGCATTCATTGACGCGGAGCACGCGCTCGACCCTGAGTACGCGCAGAAACTCGGGGTTGATATCGACTCGCTGCTGGTCTCGCAGCCCGACACCGGTGAGCAGGCACTTGAGATCATGGACATGCTGATCCGTTCGGGCTCTGTCGACCTTGTGGTGATCGACTCTGTGGCGGCTTTGGTGCCCAAAGCGGAGATCGAGGGTGAGATGGGCGATGCCCACGTTGGACTCCAGGCGCGACTCATGTCTCAGGCGCTTCGCAAGATTACGGGCGGCCTCAACGCGACAAAGACCACGGCAATCTTCATTAACCAGCTTCGTGAGAAAGTCGGTGTGTTCTTTGGAAGCCCGGAGACCACATCGGGCGGAAAGGCGCTGAAGTTCTACGCCTCAGTCCGCCTGGACATTCGTCGTATCCAAACGCTGAAAGAGGGCACTGACGCTGTCGGTAACCGTACTCGCGTGAAAGTCGTCAAGAATAAGATGGCTCCGCCATTCAAACAAGCCGAGTTCGACATTCTGTACGGGGTCGGCATCTCGCGCGAGGGTTCGCTCATCGACTACGGCGTGGAACAGGGCCTCATCAAGAAGAGTGGCGCCTGGTACACCTATGACGGTGATCAGCTGGGGCAGGGTATGGAGAATGCCCGACGCTTCCTCATCGAGCACGCAGACATTGCTAGCGAAATTGAGGAGAAGATCCTCACGAAGCTCGGCGTCGCTGGTCGCGGTGCTGAAGAGGCACCCACGGCGATCGCTCCAGAGGCGGTGGCGCCCGCGCTCCCAGAGGGCGGCCCGGCGAATAAGCTCGCGAGCGCCTAGGGCTCGCGGTGGCCGTGCGATTCTTGCCACCCCCGGATGAGGCGGACGATACACCTCACGTCGGGGAAGTGACGGAAGAGCGAGGAGACCTTGCTGAGGTCATCTCGCTCAGATCAAGACTGATAACCCGAGACGGCGACACGACCCGTGCCACTGGCGAGGGGTCAGTGGCAGAGCCAGAACCCGACGACGCCCCGAAACAGAGCGCCTATGAGGATGGACTGCGCACGCTCGGGCGACGGGCCCGGACGCGTGGGGAACTACAGGAAGACCTCCTGAATAAGTCACATGATCCGGCAGAAATTGAGGCGGTACTTGACGAATTTGAGCGCAGCTATTATCTCGATGACATTGGGCTCGCTCGCGTGATGACCGAGAAGCTGCGTGGTTCCAAGCGGGCAAGCCGTGCACAGATCAGGCGGAAGCTCAGAGAGCGTCGTCTCCCTGACGACGTAATAGAGACGGTCGTTGGTGAGCTGGACGAAGAGGAAGAACAGGCGCTTCTTCTCCAGACCGCGCAGGATCGTGCCCGCAGACTCACGGGGCTCGACCGTGCAACAGCCGAGCGGAGACTCCTCGGATTTCTCGCGCGGCGCGGCTGGGGTGGTGAACCTGCACTACGAGCAACCCGAGCGGCGCTCGATGGGAGCGGTGGTGAGCCTACCGGGGGAGTGCGGTTTCGACCGTGACCCACTTGAACGTTGTATTGAGCCGCTCCGGGTAGAATCGTGTGATTATGACCACTGCTACCGCCACTCTCGACTCCGTGACGATTGAACCATCCCCCGCGGCCCTCCGACCTGACGGTGCACCGCGCAGTTACAGTGTCCGCACGCTCGGATGCCAAATGAACGTGCATGACTCGGAGCGTCTTGCAGGCTCGCTCGAAGCGGCCGGGTATGTGCCGGTACTGGACGGGGAACAAGCCGACGTTGTCGTCATCAACACCTGCGCCGTACGCGAGAACGCATCGAACAAGCTCTACGGCAACCTGGGTCAGCTCGCTTCAGTGAAACGCGAGCACGAGGGCATGCAGATTGCGGTCGGCGGCTGTCTCGCGCAGAAGGACCAGGGCGTCATCGTCGAGAAAGCGCCCTGGGTGGACGCCGTATTCGGTACCCACAACATGGGATCACTGCCCGCACTACTCGAGCGTGCACGGCACAATGCCGAGGCGCAGGTCGAGATACTCGAAGCACTCGAAGTATTCCCGTCAACGCTCCCCACCAAGCGTGACTCGGTCTCCAGCGGCTGGGTATCCATCTCGGTGGGGTGCAACAACACCTGCACGTTCTGCATCGTCCCCGCACTTCGGGGCAAGGAGAAAGACCGCAGACCAGGCGATATTCTCGCCGAAGTGCAGGCGCTGGTCGATGATGGCGCCGTTGAAGTCACGCTCTTAGGGCAAAACGTGAACACCTACGGCGTGGAATTCGGTGATCGCTTCGCGTTTGGCAAGCTGCTGCGCGCAATGGGCGAGATCGAGGGACTCGAGCGCGTCCGCTTTACGAGCCCCCACCCCGCAGCATTCACCGATGACGTGATCGAAGCGATGGCAGAGACACCGAATGTGATGCCCTCGCTGCACATGCCGCTGCAGTCGGGGTCAGATCAGATCTTGAAGTCGATGCGCCGTTCGTACCGATCGAAGCGGTTCCTTGGCATCCTCGATAAGGTGCGAGAGCGGATTCCAAACGCCGCGATCACCACCGACATCATCGTCGGCTTCCCAGGGGAAACCGAGGAAGACTTTGCCGACACTATGCGCGTCGTTGAGGCCTCCAAATTCGCAAGTGCATACACGTTCCAGTACTCGATCCGCCCCGGCACACCGGCCGCAACCATGGAAGATCAGGTACCGAAGCAGGTCGTTCAAGAACGCTACGAGCGGCTGCTCGCGCTGCAAGAGCACATCTCCCTCGAAGAGAACCACGCGCAAATCGGTCGCACGGTCCACGTGCTCGTCTCTTCGAGCGAGGGTCGAAAGGACGACGCAACGCACCGCCTGTCGGGCCGCGCCGAAGACAATCGACTCGTACACTTTGCTGTCCCCGAGGATGGAGAAATCCCTCGCCCGGGCGACGTGGCGACGGTGCAGGTGACTGCGGCCGCGCCGTTCTTCGTTATTGCTGACCTCACCGAGACCTACGGCGTGCGTCGCACACGCGCCGGCGATGCCTGGGACCGCGCACAGGCGGACAGCTGTGGAGTGCCGTCACCCCAAAGTGTGGGGGGCAAAGCGTCAGTAGGTCTCGGGATCCCCACCATTCGTTCGCGCTGACACGGATGACTGGAAGTCACTTGGAGGCCGCAGACGAGTCTCGCGCGCCGCGACTTTGGGCAGTGGTCGGAGCTACAGGCACGGGGAAGTCGTCACTCTCGCTGAACCTCGCCGGACAGCTCGCGCGTCAAGGTCGGCCAGCCGAGGTTGTGAACGCAGATGCCATGCAGCTCTACCGCGGCATGGACATCGGTACGGCAAAGCTCGCTCAACCCGAGCGCCGAGGGGTCCCGCACCACTTCTTTGACGTGCTCGCTCCCAGCGACGAAGCCACGGTTGCTTTCTACCAACCTCGTGCTCGCACCATGATCGAAGAGATCTGGGCACGAGGGGCTGACGCAATTCTTGTCGGTGGATCGGGACTCTACGTGTCAAGTGTCATCTTTGATTTCAGCTTTCCCCCGCGCGATGAGACGATACGCGCGCAGCTGGAGAAAGAGCTTACGGACGAGGGTGTGCAACCACTCATTGATCAGCTCCACCGCCTCGTTCCCGACGTCGCCGCTGCAGTGGACACTAGGAACCCGCGACGGGTCGTTCGTGCGCTTGAGGTCGCGCTGCTTGGTGGGGACGCAAAAGTTACGCTGCCTCGTGAGCCAGAATTATGGCGCGATGCCACGCGCATTATTGGGCTCCGCACTGAGCGAGCCGAGCTGGTCGAACGGCTCGACCAGCGAGTCGAACAGATGTGGGCGGCAGGGATGCTTGAAGAAGTCCGCGCACTCCTGTCACACGGCATCACCGATGGACCAACCGCATCGCGAGCAATCGGCTATGCCCAGGCCCTCGCGCAGTTGCGCGGCGACCTAACCGAGACGGAGGCGATTGCTGAGACACAGGCGCTTACGCGGCGGTATGCGAGGCGCCAGGTGAGCTGGTTCAAGCGGTACCCGAACGTGCACTGGGTGACTGGCCCCGGCGCGGAGATCCCAGTGAGTTGAGCGCTTCTGGGCTCAGGCTTTGGTTCCCGATCCGGTACGTTGCGGAAGCCGAGTTCCGCGGACTCACCGCTGTATACGCATCCTCCATCATGGTTTGCAACTCCTGTTTTGCTTCGAGGAGGCGCGGCGTCTGCGGGTACGTGCTGAACATCGTCTCAAGGTACGCGATTATCACATGCATGCTTCGATTCCTTTTGTGAAGCGGTCGACGACCGACTTGGTGCGGTGCCACTCGGCCCCACTGACGGTAGTGATCTTCTGTGCGAGCTCGTAGGCGTACTACGACTGACGTAGTACTTCAAGTGGAAGGTGTGGCCAGTAGACTTGTGGCATGGAGTTGGCATTCACCAAGGGACACGGCACAGGCAACGACTTTGTGATTGTCGCGGATCCCGAGGGCGAGCTCGAGCTCAGCTCTGAGCAGGTCGCTTTGCTCTGCGATCGGCGGTTCGGGATCGGCGCAGACGGTCTTATCCGCGCCGTTCGCTCGCATGCACTGACGGACGGGGCCGACGTCCTCAAAGAAGAGCCAACAGCCGAGTGGTTCATGGATTACTGGAATGCTGATGGCACTCAGGCCGAGATGTGTGGAAACGGCATTCGAGTGTTCGCGCACTACTTGATTTCCGAGGGGTTCGTCACGGTTGAGCGGCGTGACACGCTGCCCATTGGCACCCGTGCGGGTGTGAGGGATGTGCTCGCCGGAGCCACCGGTTACACGGTGGACCTAGGCCGCTGGCGCCTCGCAGAGGAGCGCCTGGTCGCAGCCTTTGGCCTCGATATTGCGCGTCCGGGCCTCGGAATCGACCTCGGAAACCCGCACGTGGTCGCGGCACTCGCTGACACCGCAGAGCTCGAGGGTCTGGACTTGAACCGTACGCCGGCGCTCGAACCGGTGCCCGAAGCGGGAGCCAATATTGAGTTCGTGGTGCCTGAGGAGCCGCTCGTGAAAGACGGCGTCGCGCGCATCAGCATGCGGGTGCATGAGCGCGGTGTGGGCGAAACATTCTCGTGCGGTACCGGGACGGCGGCTGCGGCGCTCGCATTCCGGCACTGGGGTGGCGAAGACATGCCCAATCACTGGCGCGTCGAAACACCGGGTGGGCGTCTCGCGGTTCGCATGTTCCCTACCGAAGAGGGCGAGCACGTCTCGCTTTCGGGCCCGGCTGAACTCGTGTACTCGGGCACCATCGACCTGCCCAAGTTATAGGCGGCGGGCGCGAATCACGTGGAAACCTCGGTCTCGAGCCACACGTTCAACGGAGAGATCGGGGAACTCCTCGTCAATCCAGCGCTGGAGTGATGGGGCGCCGAGGTGTTTTGCCACCACGAGAAACGCCGAGCCGCCGGGTTCCAGGCGGGGCAGCCAGGTGTGCAGGATCACGTGCAGAGCTTCTTTCCCGACCCGAATTGGGGGGTTCGATCGAATCTCGGCGAATCGAAGTTCTGCCGGTACGTGCTCGGGAGCGGCCACGTGCAGGTTGCGCGCCCCCACACGCTTCGCATTCAGTTTCGTCAGCTCTCGCGCTCGTTCGTTCACATCTATGGCCCACACCTCACGCTCGGGCGCTGTGAGCGCGGCATCGAGGGCGATGGGCCCCCAGCCGCAACCAATATCGAGGATCGCACCGGCAGAAGTCTCCGTATCCGGAACTGCACGAAGCAGCACTTCGGTGCCGCGGTCGACGTGCTCGGGGCTGAACACCCCACCCGCAGTGAGGACGGTGCGGGTCTCGCCCGCCAGCTCGACTTCGATCTGGCGGGCGACCATCTCACTCGACGGAGTTTCGGAGAAATAATGCTCGTTCACCGCTCCAGTATCCCAGCACGTACACTGAGAGGCAGATGACGAAACGTAAGAACTCCCAGGACGCCCGATCATTTGACGACGCAGATGATTTTGATGGCGCAGAAAACTCCGACAGTGCCGAAAGCTTTGACGGTGCTGGTAGCTCTGATGCTTTCGATGGCCCTGATGCTTTCGAAAGCACTGATGCGCTCGCACGCGTGCTCTCCCGTGCACAGGAGGCAGGGTCAGCCCATGTGATTCGCGACCTCACTGGTGCGCAGGCGCTCGACAAAGAGTCGCAGGATCAGTTTGCGGACGACCTCGACGAGATTCACCTGGAGCGGGAGGAACGCACGACGCTTCGCCGAGTCTCCAGCCTTTCTACTGAGCTTGAGGATGTTTCAGAGGTCGAGAACCGCGAACTGCGACTCGAGAACGTCGTACTGATAGGGGTCTACTCGCAGGGGTCGCTCGACGATGCGGAGAACTCCCTACGTGAGCTCGCCGCCCTCGCAGAGACCGCGGGTGCACTCGTGCTCGATGGGTTGCTGCAGCGGCGCCCGTACCCTGACCCGGCCACCTATCTCGGGAAAGGGAAAGCACAGGAGCTTGCGGACCTGGTGTCGGCCGTCGGCGCAGACACGGTTGTCGCAGACACTGAGCTCGCCCCCTCCCAGCGACGAGCCCTCGAAGACGTGGTGCGCGTGAAAGTCATTGACCGGACAGCGGTGATTCTCGACATCTTCAGCCAGCACGCGAAGAGTCGTGAGGGCAAGGCTCAGGTTGAACTTGCGCAGCTCGAGTATCTGCTGCCCAGGCTGCGTGGGTGGGGTGCATCGATGTCTCGGCAAGCGGGTGGCCAAGTGGGCGCCGCAGGCGCTGGTATGGGGTCGCGAGGACCCGGCGAGACAAAGATCGAGCTGGATCGCCGACGTATTAACACCCGCATGGCAAAGCTGCGCAAGCAGATCGCGGGGTTTGCGCCTGCCCGCGAGACGAAGCGCGCGAGTCGTAAGCGCGGCGAGGTTCCGACCGTCGCGATTGCCGGGTATACGAACGCGGGCAAGTCGAGTCTGGTGAACCGCCTGACCGGCACGCACGAACTCGTGCAGAACCAACTATTTGCCACCCTCGACACGGCCATTCGCCACGCAGAAACTGACGACGGACGCAGCTTCACCTATGCTGATACCGTCGGGTTCGTGAGACACCTCCCGCACCAGTTGGTTGAGGCGTTTCGATCCACATTCGAAGAGGTGGGGTCGGCCGATGTGATCCTGCACGTGGTTGATGGCTCGCACCCAGACCCCGCTGCACAGCTGAAGACCGTGCGAGAGGTGATTGCTGAGGTTGACGCTCAGGGCATTCCCGAGGTCGTCGCATTCAACAAGTCTGACCTGATTGACGACTCGCAACGGATGGTGTTGCACGGTCTGGCCCCCGACGCGGTGTTCGTGTCTGCCCGGACGGGCGAGGGCCTTGATGAGCTCGCGCGGCGGGTTGATGCTGCGCTGCCAGTTCCGGATCGCGAAGTCCGTGCGATCGTACCCTACGATCGCGGCGAGCTCGTCGCGGAGCTCCATGAGCGAAACCGGGTGCTGGAGACTGACTACGTGGAAGCGGGTACCAAGGTGCGAGCATTTGTCACCGCCGAGATGGCGTCGAAGCTTAAGCCGTACCTGGTGGACTGAACAACACGACAAGGTAAAGCTGTGCTGTAATGCGCCGTAACGCGCGTTCACACTGTGCAACGAGAGCGATGTGGCGGGCTCACCCTTGTTACTTTGAGTGCGTTACCAGGGCCGCGCCACACCAGGCTGCGCCTCAACGCATCTCACGCGAAGGACAGACATGCCTGCACCATCACTGCCGAACGCCACCATCCTCGGGTACCCAAGGCTCGGACGCCGGAGAGAGCTGAAGCGCGCGGTCGAGTCTTTCTGGAAAGGTGAGACGAGCGAGGCCGAGCTCAGCGAAACCGCAGCTGAACTGCGTGCGGCCACTCGAACGAGACTCAGAGAACTCGGACTCCCCGCGGCCGGTTCCGCGATCCCCGAGAGCTTTAGCTTCTACGATCAGGTGCTGGACGCCACCGTCGCACTCGGCGCAGCGCCGTCGCGCTTTGACGATGTCGCAGGGAGTGACCTCGTCCGCTATTTCGCGCTGGCCCGCGGGGACAAAGATCACCAGCCCCTCGAGATGACGAAGTGGTTCGATACGAACTATCACTACAGTGTTCCCGAAATCGACGAACTGACACCGTTTCGGGCCCACCCTGCCGCACTCCTCGAGCAGGTCGCTGAAGCCCGCGAACAGGGGATCGAGACCAGGCCCGTCATCGTTGGACCGGTCACATTCTTGTTGCTCGCCAAGGCTTCAGAAGCGGCCTCGGAGGGCTTCGCACCTATCGACCGGTTGGACGACGTCATCAGCACCTACGTGGATCTGTTGCGTGCGCTCGCCGCAGCTGGCACAACTTGGGTGCAGCTGGACGAGCCTGCCCTCGTCTCTGACTCTCTCTCCGTGCCCCGTGAGCGCATCCTTGAGCTCGTCGAACGTGCGTACGGCGTGCTGGGTGGCGGGGAAGACCGGCCGGCGATCCTGCTCGCGGCCCCCTATGGAGACTCAGCGGCTGCACTGCTGCGTCTCGGACACTTGCCAGTAGAGGCGGTGCACGCTGATCTTGTGCGGGGTTCACTGCCGCAGGGGACCATTGCCTCGGGCAAACTCGCGCGTGCATTTGAGGGAACGCAGCTCATTGCCGGAGTGATCGATGGCCGCAACGTGTGGCGAACGAACCTGCGCTCCGCTTTCGAGCAGCTGCAAGCGCTGCAAGCCTCGGGTGTCAGCGTCGGAGTCGGCACGGCAAACAGTCTGCAGCACGTGCCGCATGATGTGGATGAGGAATCGAAACTGCAGGAGCGGCTGAAGTCATGGCTCGCTTTCGCCGATCAAAAGGTACAACAGGTTGCGACGTTAGCTCGAGGCCTGAGCGACGGTCCGGCCGTGATCGAGACTGAACTCGCCGACATTGAACGCATCCTTGCCGACCGAGACAGCACGGCAGGTGTGCATATCGACGAGATTCGGGCTCGGGTGCAGCAGAGCACTGAAGCGGATCGCAACCGAGCACCAGAGGCCGATCGTCGAGAAGCTCAGCGTGACCTCAGCCTGCCCGAGTTCACTACCACGACAATCGGTTCATTCCCCCAGACTCGTGACATTCGGCGAGCCCGAGCAGCATTTGGACGGGGTGAGATCGACCAGGAGGCCTATGACGGATTCTTGCGCGAGGAGATCGAGCGTGTCATTCGGCTCCAGGAGCAGATTGGTCTCGACGTGCTCGTGCATGGAGAAGCTGAACGCAACGACATGGTGCAGTACTTCGCGGAGCACCTCGACGGCTTTGCCGTTACGGAGCACGGGTGGGTGCAGTCGTACGGCACACGGGCGACGCGCCCCTCCATTTTGTGGGGAGATGTATCGCGCCCCGCACCCATCACGGTGTCATGGACAGCATTCGCGCAGTCGCTCACTCCGCAGCCGGTGAAAGGCATGCTCACGGGTCCGGTCACGATTCTTGCGTGGTCGTTCGTTCGCGACGACCAGCCGCTTGGAGACACCGCTTCACAGGTGGCACTCGCGCTTCGCGACGAAATCAGCGACCTGGCGGCGGCCGGAATCAGCATTGTGCAGGTAGACGAGCCCGCGCTTCGCGAGCTGCTGCCGCTTGATACAAATCGCCAGTCCGCATACCTCGACTGGTCGGTCGGTGCGTTTCGGCTTGCGACCGGGGGAGCTGCTGCAGACGTGCAGATCCACACGCACCTGTGTTACTCAGAGTTCGGCGAGATTATCCACGCAGTGGATGGTCTTGATGCCGACGTGACAAGCATCGAGGCCGCTCGCAGTCGGATGGATGTTGTGGAGCCACTCGGCGATCACGGCTACTCGCGCGGCATCGGGCCAGGCGTGTACGACATTCATTCACCGAGGGTGCCAAGCGTCGAGGAGCAGACGGAACTGATCAGGATCGCGGCAAACCGCATCCCGGGTCGTCAGTTGTGGGTAAACCCCGACTGCGGCCTCAAGACCCGCGGCTACGAGGAGACCGTCGCGAGCCTCACCAACCTCGTCCAGGCCGCGAGGGCGGTGCGCGGAGCGGACATATGATGACCGGTACGGTGCAGCACTGGCCCGACTCTGGGCTCCCCACTGAGCCGGTAGGGTCTCTGCCTCGCCCGACGAGTTTGCAGCGTGCTGTTCTTGATTTCGATGCAGGCCTACTCAGCGGTGCTGCGCTCATTGAGCAGCAAGATCTCGCGGTTCGAGACACACTGAACCGTATGGCGGAGACCGGTGCGCCGCTGCTCTCTGATGGTGAGCAGCGGCGGGAAAGTTTCGCGAGCTACCCACTCGGCGTCGAAGCGGGCGACAACGCCAACACAGCAAACGGGCCAGTGTTCGCGGTGTTTGCAGACGGCCATCACCGAGTGGTGCCCGGCCTTGCCAGTGCGCCGTTTCGTTTCCGCGCATGGGCCGCTGATGATGTGTCGGCAGCGCGCCAACTGACGACGCTACCGCTGAAACAGGCCGTGGTATCACCCTCGATGCTTTCGCTCATGGTGCCGGGCGAGGGGATCGCCGGGTATACGCGGGCGGAGTTCCTTGACGATGTCGTTGCGGGGTGTGCGGCAGACATATCGCGCGCATTCGCCGCTGGCGCTTCTCGCGTCTCAATCGACTTCACGGAGGGCCGCTTGGCGCTACGCGGTGATGTCCGAGCCCCCTGGGCCGGCCCTGATGCGCTCCACGGGTTCATCGAACTGGTGAATCGCGTCTTAGACCGTGTGGACCCGAAGCTCAGAACCGCCATTGGGGTGCACACGTGCCCGGGGAACGACAACGACTCCGCGCACAGCGCAGACGTCGACTATGCCAAGCTTATTCCTGAGCTCTTCCAGATCGAGGCCGGGTACTTTCTCGTCCAGGCTGCGGGTGAAAATGAGCCGGATCGTGTAGCTCGCCTCATCGGGCGGGAACTAGCCGCGCAATCGGCCGAGGGCAGGCACCCACGTGTACTGATCGGGGTCACGAACCCGACAAGTCCCAAGCTCGAAACCGCCGAAGAGATTCGTGACCAACTAGTCAGGGCGGCGAGGTTCATCCCCGCGGAGCAACTTGGGTCCACTGACGATTGTGGCTTCTCTCCGTATGTCATTGATGAGAAGCCGCGGCACGGGTCTCCAGATTTTGCTCGCGACGTCGCCTTCGCGAAGATTGCCGCCCGGGTCCGTGGTACGCAGTTGGCGGAAGAAGTGCTCATGGGTGGTGCACTGTGAATGAGACGCTCCTCGCAGGGAGCGCTGCCACCCGTGCTCGATTCTCATTTGAGGTATTTCCAGCGCGTAGCGGGGCCGCGGCGTTGGCACTCGGCCATGCCGTGCAGCATTTGTCGACAGCACTACCCGACTTCATCTCGGTGACGTATGGTGCGAACGGCTCTCACCGGGGCGCATCCATCGATCTCCTGAAGTACCTGCGCGACCATACCGATGCCTTGCCGCTAGCGCACCTCACCACTGTTGGTGAGACACGTGAGCAACTCCTCGAGAACATCCACAGTGTCATGGATGCTGGCGTGCATGATTTTCTTGCGCTCCGGGGCGACCCGCCAAGAGGCAGCAATGAGCGTGATCCGCTGGTCTCAACCTCGATGAGCTCTGTGGAGCTCGTTGAGCTCATTGCACAGGCGCGAGATGAGCGTCCACCGTTGACGAGCGTGGGAAGAAGCGTGGTCGCCGCTTACCCCAACGGACACCCACAGTCGCGGTCGCGGGCTGCAGACATCGAGTGGCTGATTGCCAAACAGGAGGCGGGGGCGCAGTTCGCCATCACCCAGCTGTTCTTTCACGCAGAGGAATATCTCGAATTTGTGAGTGCTGCGGAGAGTGCTGGGCTCAGGATCCCAATTCTTCCAGGGCTTATGCCGGTATCGACCAGTGCGCAGCTGAAGAAAGTGGCCTCTCTAGCGGGGCAACCTGCCCCGCCGACGCTCGAGCGAGCGCTAGAAGACGCTGGCGGGTATGCCCCCGAACTGGGAGTGGAGTTCACGCGAGACCTCGCGCAGCAACTCCTCGCAGGTGGGGCGCCTTCGATCCACCTCTACACGTTTAACCGCCACGAGCAAGTGCTCGCCGTGCTGCGTGACCTGGAGCTACTCAGACCGGGGTGACCTCCGCCTCAGTGCTGCTGAGACGATCGCGACGAGCGTGCCAATGAGGACGCCGATCACAGTGTCCAAGACTCGGTCGCGGAGCAGGAGACCTGGGTCACTGGGTGCGGCGAGTTGCACCATCAGGAGCGCCAGCGGAGTAATAAAGACCATGGCGATGCCGTAGTTTCTGCCGACAAACATCTCAGCAGCGGCCTGCAGACTGACAGCGACAGCAATCGTGAGGAGCGACGGCATGTTCAAGACGAACAGGCCGGCTGCCGCGACCACTCCGACGAGGGTGCCAATCAGGCGCTGAGCTCCACGCACCAGACGCGACGTGACGTATGCGCCGCTCAACGCAGCAACTGCGCCCACCATGGCCCAGTACCAGTGGGTGCCAACGAGGAGGAGCCCCGCGGCTCCCGCCAGGAGCACGCCGACTCCAACAGTCGCTGCCATGTTCCAGGCGACCACATGGTCGGCTCCGATTGTGACGCCAGGCTCGACCTGTCCGCGGGGGAAGCCACCGGTTCCCTGCAGTTTGCTGCGGACAAGCGCCGCCGTGATGGTCACCGTAACCGCGAAGACGACACTCGCGCCACCCACGAGAAGTACGGTGCCGAATGTTCGAGGGTCTGCGGGTAACGTCGCGCAGGCTCCCGCTGCAAACACAACGAAGAGTACCCCGGGTGGATGCCAACTCCAGAGATACGCGAGAAAGGTCACAATGGCTGCAATGAGCGCAATCAGCAGTACGCTGAGCGCTTCAGGAGCCGAGGTCACCGCCAGGGCCGTACCAATGAGCATCGCTGTGATGAGTGTGAGCCCCGCTGTCACCTGCATGCGGATTCGGGCTACATAGCGATCGTGTCGACCGTACAGTGCGGCAAACGCGCCGAAGCTGGCATAAATGCTGAGGTCGAGACGTCCGAGCAGCCACAAGGAGAGAAGAGGCACCGCCACACTCACTGCGGCACGCAGCGCGACGCGATGGTCGCCGCTGTGCGGAGCAACACGGATGAACCCCGTCCACACATGTCGCGCCGCGTTTGTCACTCTTTTAGGGTACAAGCGCCCAGGCTAAAAGACCTGCCCGAATGTATCTGGACTGCACAAAAATGAAACGCTACACCGACCGGAACACGGCGACTACCTTGCCGAGGACTTCTGCGTGGTCGCCCAGTATCGGTTCAAACTCGGTATTCCGGGGAAGCAGCCACGTGTGGCCATCACGGCGACGGAAGACCTTGACCGTCGCTTCACCATCGAGGAGTGCTGCCACGATGTCGCCATTCTCGGCGTCGCGCTGCTGCCGGATCACGACGAAGTCACCGTCGCAAATTGCGGCATCAATCATCGAGTCTCCGACGACTTTCAGCATGAAGACCTGGCCCTCGCCGACAAGTTGTCGGGGTAGTGGCACAGTCTCCTCCACCTGCTGTTCTGCCGTGATCGGTACACCAGCGGCAATCTGGCCAACGAGCGGGACGTACACGGCCTCTTCAACATGTTGCTGAGGGGTGTCTTCGAGCGCTCGGCTTGTCTCGGCGAGCTCAATCAAGATCTCGAGTGCGCGAGGCCGGTTGGGGTCACGGCGAATGTAACCCGCGAGCTCGAGCCGACTGAGCTGGTGGGTGACGCTTGACAGCGACGACAATCCAACCGCGTCGCCGATCTCGCGCATGCTGGGCGGGTATCCCCGCGATTCCACCGATCGGGCAATGAATTCGAGGATCGCCTGTTGTTTCTCAGTGAGCGGTTTTCGGGGTGCAAAGCCCTCTGCGTCGGCCATTGTGATCCTTTCCGCTCGGCCCTCCAGACGTCAATGTCTGAGGTGCCTGATTCAGTGGAGTTGTAGTTCGAAACCTTAGTCGTTGTGTTCGAACACGGGCAAACACATCTTCGAGTGTCGTGAGAATTGTTCGCTGGTGTATTCGAGTTGAACGGTTGCAGTTTCGATTAATCGAAGATATATTCGAAACAGATGTTCGTATCCGGTGGCGTGAGCGCTGTATCTCGCACTCACAGCATCGGATGAACTCTCAAGGAAAGGAATGATCATGAGCGCACCGACGATTTTCCCCACTGACTTCACGTCCACTGACAGCGAAGACAGTGCTCGCGAGACGCACCGCGCACCGCGCACGCGACTCCGGCTCACCCGACGCGGCAGGGTCGTGTTCGGGAGCATCGGTGTGGTCTTAGTGGCGGCGGCACTTGCGCTGGCGGCAGTATTTGGTGCGACGCAGGCTCAAGCTTCGGCTGAGGGCGCTGCAGACGAGTTCGGGTATGTCATTGTTTCGCCGGGCGAATCGCTCTGGGCTGTCGCCTCCGAACTGGACGCCAGCGTCGATCCGCGGAACCTGATCGCAGAGATCATGCAGCTCAATCAGCTTGAGGGTTCGAGTGTGCAGGCCGGGCAGCCTATCGCCGTGCCACTGCGCTACGCAGACAGCCCCGATGTCGTTGCGGCTTCGGAGCTTGGCCGCTAACTTCAGGGCAAGGAGCCCAGGGCAATAGAATGGGTGGGTGACTAGCCTTAGCGACCTCCCACTCCGCGCCAACCTCGTCGGCCAGGAACCATACGGTGCCCCGCAAGATCCAGTACCGGTGAGCCTGAATGTGAACGAGAACACACACGGCGTTCCCGAGCACGTCATCGCTGACATCTCTGCAGCGCTTGATGTAGCGCTGCATGGTGTGAATCGCTACCCGGACCGAGAGTTTTTAGAGCTCCGCGCCGCACTTGCGGGGTACCTCGGGCACGGGTTAACGCCTGAGCAGCTGTGGGCAGCGAACGGGTCAAATGAAGTGCTCCAGCAGATCCTCCAGGCGTTTGGAGGCCCGGGCCGCAGTTTGCTCAGCTTCACACCCACCTACTCCATGTATCCGCTCCTCGCCTCCGGCACCGATACCGAATGGATCGGTGTGCCCCGTCCCGATGGCTACCGCATGACTCCGGAAAGCGTCGTCGCAGCCCTGCGGGAGCACAACCCCGACATCGTCATCCTGTGCGGCCCCAATAATCCGACCGGTACACCGCTGGACACGGACGTTATCACCGCCGCATACGACGCGTTCGACGGAATGCTCATCGTTGACGAGGCCTACTTTGAGTTCGATGACGGACGTGAGAGCGCGGTTACGCTCCTCCCAGGGCGGCACCGGCTGCTCGTGTCGCGCACCATGAGCAAGGCGTTCGCATTTGCTGGCGTGCGGGTGGGATTCCTTGCGGCAGACGCTGCCGTTGTTGACGCGCTTCGTCTGGTGCGCCTTCCCTACCACCTTTCCGCACTCACGCAGGCTGCGGCGACGGCCGCGATCGGGCACGCCGATGCCATGCTCGCGACCGTCGCGGAGATTCGTGTGCAGCGCGATCGCCTGGACGCCGCGCTCACTGAACTCGGGTACCTGGTGCATCCGTCCGGGTCCAACTTCCTCCTCGTCGGCGGGTTCACGGACCCGGCCGCGACGTTTGATGTGCTTCGCGCCCAGGGGATCCTCATTCGCAACCTCAGCATTCCTGGGCACCTCCGCATCACGGCGGGTACCGAGGCAGAAACGACCGCGGTGATCGAGGCCATCGCCGCGTTGGGGCCCGGGGGAGCGGTGCGCTGAGGTGCACGATAAGATCGAAGTATGAATTCTGCCACACGCACTGCGACTCGAGAGCGCACGACGAGCGAGTCTGACATCCGTCTGAGCCTGAACCTTGATGGCACCGGCGAGTCAGATATCGATACTGGTGTGCCGTTTTTCGACCACATGCTGACCGCGTTTGCGCGGCACTCCCTGACCGATCTGACGGTGCAGGCCAAGGGTGATGTGCACATCGATGTGCACCACACGGTGGAAGACACAGGGATTTTGCTGGGACAAGCACTGCTCGAGGCACTCGGAGATAAGCGGGGCATCTCCCGCTACGGTGATTCATTCGTGCCGCTCGACGAAGCGCTTGCGCAAGCCGTCATCGACATCTCAGGCAGGCCCTACCTCGTGCACACGGGCGAGCCCGCTGGCTTCGAGTTTCATCTTATCGGCGGACACTTTACGGGATCGATGGTGCGGCACTTCTTTGAAGCACTCACGTTGAACGCACGATTCAGTGTGCACATGCGGCTCATCGAGGGGCGAGACCCGCACCACATCGCGGAGGCCGAGTTTAAGGCGTTTGCGCGCGCATTCCGCACAGCAAAAGAGTTGGATCCCCGGGTAGAGGGCATTCCCTCCACCAAGGGCGCACTGTGAGCGAAGCCGCCGCCCGTGGGGTGCGCGTTGCGGTACTCGATTATGGGTCGGGGAACGTGCACTCCGCGGTTCGCGCTCTCGAGCATGCGGGGGCCGATGTCGTACTCACGCGCGACCCCGATGAGGTACTCGGTGCCGACGGACTCCTCGTTCCCGGTGTGGGAGCATTTGCAGCGGTCGTGGAGCAGCTGAAAGCAGTGGGCGGTGACAAACTCATCGATCGACGACTCGCTGGCGGGCGGCCTGTGCTTGGAATCTGCGTGGGCGAACAGGTGATGTTTGACCGCGGCATCGAGCGCGGTATTGAGGCGGCGGGGCTCGGCGAGTGGCCCGGCACCGTACGCAAACTCCAAGCTCCAGTCCTTCCGCATATGGGGTGGAGCACCGTCGACGCCCCAGCTGATTCGGTGCTGTTCGACGGCATCCGCGACGAGCGATTTTACTTTGTACACAGCAATGCGGCTACGGAATGGACCGTGGAAGGACGCACTCCGGCGACCGTGCCGCGCGTCACGTGGGCGGAGCATGGCGAACGTTTTGTGGCTGCGGTCGAGAATGGTCCGCTCTCGGCGACGCAATTCCACCCGGAAAAGTCTGGTGAGGCAGGCATCCGCCTGCTGCGCAATTGGATTCAAACACTGTAAAGGTATTGCCAGGGCGGAATCAATCTGTCAGCGTGGCATCACGGGAAGGCATAGGGATAGATGAGCGAGTTGAGTGAGCGGCCGAAACTACAGTTGCTGCCGGCGATCGACATTGTCGACGGACAAGCGGTGCGCCTCACCCAGGGCGAGGCCGGCACGGAGACCAACTATGGGACTCCCGTCGATGCGGCACTGCAGTGGGTTGAGCAGGGTGCAGAGTGGATCCACCTCGTGGACCTTGACGCGGCCTTTGGTCGCGGAAATAATGCCGCGGTGATTCGTAAGGTATTGAAGCGCGCGAAGAACGTCAAGGTTGAGCTCTCTGGCGGCATCCGAGACGATGCGAGCCTCGAGGCCGCTCTCGAGCACGGGGCAGCCCGCGTCAATCTCGGCACGGCCGCACTTGAAAACCCCGAATGGACACGTGCGGTGATTGCCAGGTACGGCGAACAGATCGCCGTAGGGCTCGATGTGCGCGGGGAAACGCTCGCAGCCCGGGGATGGACCAAAGAGGGCGGCAACCTGTGGGACGTGCTTGCCAGGCTCGAAGACGCTGGATGCCCGCGGTATGTGGTGACCGACGTGACCCGTGACGGCATGCTGCAGGGCCCCAATATCGACCTGCTGAAGCGGGTCACTGAGCACACAGACCGACCTGTGATTGCGTCAGGAGGCATCGCGACGCTCGACGACCTCGCGGCACTTCGCAATATCGTGACGGCCGGTGTCGAGGGAGCTATCGTTGGCAAAGCCCTGTACTCGGGAGCGTTTACACTCCCGGCTGCGCTCGACGTGGCCGGTGGATAACAGCAAAGTCGGAGAACCGTATGGCGATCAAGAAACTACCCTCAACGGGTGACGCGCCGCGGTCGACCGGTGTTCCCGAGAGCCTCCAGGCAGGCGGAGCCGCCGACTCCGCTGGACTCCCGTGGGAGGGGCGCACATTCGACCACCACGGCACCGACTTTGCGGACGACGACGGTGAAACACCTCAGGCACTGCGTGTCGCCGTCGACGACCTCAGGGCCGCAGCCAGTGCGCTGACACATGCCGCGAGTTTGACGGAGCGTGATGCCGCACTCGACGGACTGCTGAAGAGGCACATGCAGGCGGTTGCCGCGCTCGCCGAGTCCCGTGTATTGGTTCCTCTCGTTGCTGAGGCGGGAGACTACGGAGAGACCGAGGACGGTCGCATCGTCGAAAAGAGCCAGGAGTTGTCGATCGTCACCGTCTCGGGCCCCGACGGGCGCAGAGTGATGCCGGTCTTCAGTTCAACGGCTGCCATGCGCCACTGGAACCCGGAGGCGAGGCCGATCCCGGTCCCGGTACCGCAAGCTGCGCTCGCTGCGATACAGGAGAATACCCAGCTCATCATCGTCGACCCCGGAACCGCAGACAGGGAATTCGGTGTCCGCCGCCCTGCACTGAGAGCAATAGTGGAACAGCGTCCCACTACTCCGGCCTGGGCCGACGCCGAGGTCGAGGAAGCCGTGCGAGTGGGCGCCGCAGAAGAAACCTCGATTCGCTTTACGTTGACCGTCCCCGGCGATCCTGAGGCCCGGCTGCTGGCTGCGGAAACTGACGTCATTGTTGGGGTCGCGCCCGGCCTCGAGAGCGAACAGTTGAATGCGGTCATTTCGCGTGTGCAGGCCCGGTGGTCACAATCTCCTATCATCGCGGAACGTGTCGACTCGATGCGTGTGCGTATTGTGCCCGAAGAGGGCTGACACCCAGTCCCGGTTCCTGCTACGCTCACTGCGTAACAAAGACCGCTTCGTAAGGAACCAACGACGTGACTCAAACGAATACAACAACTGCGGCACCTGCGCGTGGGGAATGGACCGGCCAAATCGGGTTCATTATCGCCGCGATCGGATCAGCAGTCGGACTCGGCAATATTTGGCGCTTTCCCGGCGTCGCTTATGAGAATGGCGGAGGCGCATTCCTCATCCCGTACATCGTGGCGCTGCTCACTGCCGGCATCCCGATCCTCTTTCTCGACTACGCCATTGGCCACCGTTTCCGTGGCTCAGCACCGCTCGCACTGCGACGGTTAGTTGGCAAGCTCGGCGAGGGCATCGGTTGGTTCCAGGTGATGATCTGCATCTTCATCGCGATCTACTACACCGCGGTGCTCGCCTGGGCGGCCAGCTACTTCGTCTTCTCTTTCGATATCCGTTGGGGCGATGACTCGACCGGATTCTTCATCGGAGAATACCTCCAGCTCTCTGACCAGATGTTTACCTTTGACTTCGTGCCTGGAGTGCTGATTTCTCTGGTGCTCATGTGGCTGATCGCGATCATCGTGATGGGTGCTGGCGTTGTGAAAGGCGTGCAGCGAGTCAACCTGATCGCGATGCCGCTGCTTGTAATTGGTTTTGTGATCCTCGTCGTCCGGGCGCTCTTCCTGCCGGGCGCAGCCGACGGACTCAACGAACTCTTTACACCCGATTTTGCTGCGCTTGCTGACCCGGGTGTGTGGGTCGCAGCGTACAGCCAGATTTTCTTCTCGCTCTCGGTTGCGTTCGGCATCATGATGACGTACGCCTCGTATCGCAAGCGCCGCTCGAATATGACGGCACCGGGGCTCGTGGTGGCATTCGCAAACTCGTCGTTTGAGATTCTTGCGGGTATTGGTGTCTTTGCGACACTCGGCTTCTTCGCGTTCCAACAAGGGATCGCCGTCGGAGAACTGGAAGGGCTCACCGGTGTCGGCCTGGCGTTCATGACGTTCCCTGCCATCGTCTCTGAAATGCCCGGGGGCCCGGTCTTCGGCATCCTCTTCTTCGGTTCGCTCACGCTTGCGGCGCTCACCTCCCTGATCTCGATCCTTGAGGTGATTTTCTCAGCGATCATGGACAAGTTTGGGATCAGCCGGAAGACCGCAGCTTACGGGTTCGGCGGTGTGCTCGCACTCATCTCGGTCGCGCTGTTCGGCACCACCTCGGGGCTCACCGCGCTCGACACCATCGACAACTGGGCCAACAACATTGGCATCGTTGCCTCGGCAATCGTGATGACCATCACGGTCATCTGGATCCGTCGCGCTGGCACCATGCTCAGCGGGCACCTCAGCGTACTTTCTACGTTCAAGGTCGGTCGGACGTGGCTCTTTCTCGTCTCGATCCTCGGACCCATCGTCCTTACCTACATGCTCGTTGCGACCGCAATTGACCTCATTCAGAACCCGTACGAAGGGTATGACTCGGGGTACCTGCTGATCGTAGGCTGGGGCTCAGTGGCGCTGATGATTATCGGATCGGTGATCCTCACGGTGATGCCTTGGAAGTATGACCCTGATCGTTTCACACCTTGGCCGCCGCTGGATAAGGCAGGAAAGGTGCCGAGCGCTGCGGCTACGGGGCGCGATGGTTCTGACAATTCCAACACCGGTGGAGGTGCGCGATGACCGCGATTGCGATTGTGTTTCTCGTCTTTTCGGTTCTCATCATCTGGGGAGGGCTCATCGCGAGCACGATCTTCCTCAGCAGGCGAGGTGAAGTTGCCGAGTATCCACCGGGTGGTGACGACGCTGCGGGCGAGGAAGTCTACGACCTCCCGCCGATCCGCGATACGTAAATCTCGGCCTGCAGAACCATGAGGTTCACAGGACGTTTATGAGCAATACGTAACAGGTGGTGCCGACGGCGATGCTGAGCAGTGCTCGGCGACCGGCGAGCAGATGGGTGGCGATTGTCGCAATGAGAGCGACAATCGCCACCCACACCTGTGTGGGGCGGTCGACCAGGACGTCACGAAACACCACCACCGCGAGAATGAGCAGGATCCCCGCAGGCATCCACCGGCCGAGCAACTTCACGAACTTCGACTTTCGAAGCGGTTTGAGGACCGCAAACGGGAGCGCACGAAGCGCCAGCGTGATGAGACCCGCGATCGCGATTGCCGTGATCAGGTACAGCGTGTCAGGCACCGGTGTCACCTCTGCTGGTCTTGATGCGGGTCCACAGGTATCGAGCTGTGAGCAGCAGGGTGAAAACGATGAGTGCAACGAGCATCGCGGAGTCGGGGGTGGCAACGAGGGCGAATGCGACGGCGAGGCCCGCGAGCACTGCGGAGGGGATTTCTCGTTTCCCCCGCACGGCATCGAGGGTCATCACCACGAAGAGAGCACAGAGCGCGAATTCGAAACCCTCGATGGGGGCAGGGAGCGCCCCAGCGATCAGCACTCCAAGGAGCCCACCAGCAACCCAGTATGACTGCATGGCAATTTGACCCGTCACCATGCGTGCTGAGGAAATCTGTTGTCGCGGCATCATTGCGTACGTCGCATACGCCTCATCGATCATCGCGTATACGGAGTACGCGCGGGGGAGCCCCGGTCGCACGCGTGAGATGGGAAATGAGAGCGGATAGAACACGTGGCGGAAGTTGACCGCAAACACCGTGACCGCAATCGTAATGAGCGGGGTCGCTGCGGCAAGCATGCTGACGAGCAGGAGCTCAACCGAACCCGCGAAGATGCCAATGGACAGAGCCGGTGCGACCCACCATGGGAGTCCGGCCTGGACAACCAGCACTCCGAGCGCGAGACCGAGCGGGAAGATGCCGAGGCCGACCCCGGCCGAGTCGACGAGGCCCCGGCGAATCTGAGTGCGTCTGGGGCCCGAGGATTCGCGTGCAGTGTGGGATTCTGGGCGTTCGGACACGCTGCCATTCTGCCTTAGTTCACGAGGCGCGAGTGCATGCCCTAGCATCGAGAACATGACATACGAAGCCAGTCTGAATCGATACGATCGTCTCACTCCGATCCGCCGCTCGGGCCGTAGCGGTTTGCAATTGCCACTCCTCTCGCTGGGCCTCTGGCAAAACTTCGGTGAAAACCGCGCATTCGAATCTCAGCGTGAACTCGTGCTGCGCGCATTCGACCTCGGCGTCTTCCACTTTGATCTCGCAAATAACTACGGGCCGCCGCCAGGATCCTCCGAGGAAAACTTTGGCCGCCTCCTCCAGACGGACCTTGCGCCATACCGAGACGAATTGGTGATCTCGACGAAAGCCGGCTGGCGGATGGGCGCTGGCCCGTATATGTCGGGCGGGAGTCGCAAGTATTTGGTATCGAGTCTTGACCGGTCGCTGGAGCGCATGGGGCTTGACTGCGTAGATATTTTCTACTCGCATCGACCCGATCCGAACACCCCGCTCGAGGAGACCGCGGCGGCGCTCGATTACATTGTTCGTTCGGGCCGTGCCCACTACGTCGGCATCTCGTCGTACTCGACCGAAGCGAGTCGTGAGATTGCGGGAATGATGCGAGAGCTCGGGACACCCATCACGATTCACCAGCCGTCGTACTCCCTGCTCAATCGGTGGCTTGAGCACGATGGGTTGCTCGACGCCGCAGCAGACGAGGGGTTTGGCGTCATCGGGTTCAGCCCACTCGCGCAGGGGCTCCTCAGCAACAAGTACCTCGATGGCATTCCCGCAGGATCACGGGCCACGGAGAAAGGCTCGTTGCAGTCTGAGTGGGTGACCGATGAGCTACGTGGGCGACTCCAGGGACTCGCTGCCGTCGCGGACGGTCGCGGCCAGTCGCTCGCACAGCTTGCGCTTGCGTGGGCCGTGCGCGACTCACGCATGACGAGCCTCGTGGCGGGCGCCAGCAGCGTGACCCAGCTTGAGGAGAACTTGGCCGCCCTTGAGCGGCTCGAGTTCTCAGATGCAGAGCTGAGTGAGATTGATCGCCATGCTGTGGATGCGGGGATCGACATCTGGGGAGATGCCCGTCGTGGCGGCGCACTCCCCGGGATTTCTGCGAACGGCTAGATGACGGACCCGGTGTATTTCTCGCCGGGTCCCTGCCCCGGAGCGTCGGGGATGGCGGAGGCCTCGCGGAACGCCAGTTGGACGGAGCGCAGTCCGTCGCGCAGACTGCGCGCGTGCATATCGCTGATCTCCGGAGCACCGGCAGTGATGAGTCCCGCGAGCGCATTGATCAGCTTTCGGGCCTCGTCGAGGTCAATCTCACTGTCGGGGTCGTCAGCCAACCCAACTTTGACGGCTGCCGCACTGAGCAGGTGCACGGCTGCGGTGGTGATCACCTCGACCGCTGCAACGTCGGCGATGTCTCGGGTGGCCTGCGCGGTGTGGTCTTGGATGTGATCGTGGGCGTTCAGCCCCGCATTCTCAGTCATGGAGTCCTGTCTTTAGGTGTGGTAAAGTATGTGAGGTTCTCGGTGTCTAGCCGAGATGTGGAAGTGGAGATTCTCCCACCCGGTACCGTACTTAAGGTTATCGGGTAGTTGATGCCCCGTTGCTCAGGCAACAGCTAAAAGGGTGTCGGGGTTACGTGTATGCGTTACCTTGTGATCTTCTTCCGCAGCTCCCGTAGGAGCCGTCAAGCAAGAGATCAGAGGAGCAAGAGATCAGCGAGCCCCGTACGAATGACAGAATCCGCGTCCCCGAGGTGCGACTGGTTGGACCCAGTGGCGAGCAGGTCGGCGTGGTGCCGATCGCAAATGCCCTGCGCCTGGCGGCAGACGCCGATCTCGATCTCGTCGAGGTTGCCCCGAACTCGAAGCCACCCGTGGCCAAAATCATGGACTTCGGTAAGTTCAAGTACGAGGCGGCCCAGAAAGCCAAGGAAGCCCGTCGGAACCAGGCGAACACCGTCCTCAAAGAGGTGCGCTTCCGCCTGAAGATCGACACGCACGACTACGAGACCAAGACGAAGCGTGCGATTGGATTCCTCTCACAGGGCGACAAAGTGAAAGCCATGATCCTGTTTCGCGGCCGCGAGCAGTCACGCCCGGAGCAGGGTGTTCGTCTGCTGCAGCAGTTCGCCGAAGACATCGCCGAGTATGGCAGCGTCGAGTCGAACCCACGCATCGATGGCCGCAACATGGTAATGGTGATCGCCCCCGCCAAGAACAAATCCGAGGCGAAAGCCGAACAGAATGCTCGTCGAGCCGAGGAGAAGGCCGGACGCAAGGCAGCGAAAGCCTCGGATTCCAGCAACTAAGACTTCGGCAATATTGCCGCTGCATACGTGGTCGCTTCGGCGGCACGCCAACCAACAAGGAGAAATTGATGCCTAAGCAGAAGACCCACTCGGGGGCCAAGAAGCGTTTTAAGGTCACCGGAACCGGCAAACTGATGAAGCAGCAGGCAGGCATGCGCCACAACCTCGAGGTTAAGGCTTCGAAGCGTAAGCGCCGCCTGAATGCTGAGCAGGTACTCGCCAAAGGCGATGCTCAGCAGGCCAAGAAGATGCTCGGCATCTAATCCCCCAATCGGACTTTTCGTAAGGAATACAGGAAATGGCAAGAGTCAAGCGGGCGGTTAACGCCCACAAAAAGCGTCGCGTAATTCTCGAGCGTGCCGAGGGGTACCGCGGTCAGCGTTCACGTCTGTACCGCAAGGCCAAAGAGCAGGTCATCCACTCGCTCGTGTACTCGTACAACGACCGTCGCAAAAGGAAGGGCGATTTCCGTCGCCTGTGGATCCAGCGCATTAACGCTGGTGCGCGTGCAAACGGCCTGACCTACAACCGCCTGATCCAGGGGCTCGGCCTTGCAGGCGTAGAGGTGGACCGTCGCATGCTCGCTGAGCTCGCAGTTCACGATGAGAAGGCGTTCGCCGCACTCGTCGAGGTTGCGAAGCAGGCCCTGCCAGAGGACACTTCGGCGCCCAAGGCTGCGTAAGGCATACGTTTCAGGAACCCCGTCACCACACACATGGTGGCGGGGTTCTTTGCGTAAGATGGCGGGGTGAGTGACGAGATTTTGACAAACCCCCAGGCGCCGCGCGTTCGACGCGTGGCGGCACTGTCTCGCAAAAAGGAGCGCCGAGCAACCGGACGCTTTCTTGTCGAAGGACCGCAGGCGGTGCGCGAAGCGCTCGCCTACCGGCCGGACGGTGTCGATACGGTCTACACCACCATGGGTTCAGAACCGTGGCAACGTGAGATCGACCGGCTTGCCTCAGACGCAGGCGTCCGGGTGGAGCGCGCCACAGAAGCGGTGCTCGTCGCCATGTCTGAGACCGTCCATCCACAAGGCGTGGTGGCTGTGGCGCGGACCTGGGAAACGTCAGTGGCCGATGCATGTGTGGGTGCACAGCTTGTGGCGATCCTGCACGAAATCAGGGACCCTGGGAATGCAGGAACCGTGCTGCGTGCCGCCGACGCAGCGGGAGCCGATGCGGTCATTTTCTCTGGCGAAAGCATTGATCCGTTCCACCCCAAAGTGGTGCGCTCAACCACTGGATCACTGTTCCACTTGCCCGTCGCAGTTGCGCCGTCGCTCGCTGAAGTTACGGATGCGGTTCGTGCGGCCGGACTTACTGTACTCGCGGCTGACGTGCGCGGGGACGCGCTGCCCGATGCCCGCGAGCTCCTCGAGCGACCCACCGCTTGGCTCTTCGGTAACGAGGCGCGCGGCCTGCAGGCCGCCGACCGCGCGCTCGCCGACCGTTCGATCAGGCTCCCAATTTTTGGGGCTGCGGAGTCCCTGAATCTCGCCACCGCCGCGAGCGTGCTGCTGTACGAAACTGCGTTTGCGCAGCGAGGCTGACGAGGCTTCCTCGCCCGCGGCGTGGCGTGACTATTTGAGGAGCGAGGCACCGAGCGTTTCACCCGGCGCGAAGCCTGGCAGCATCGCGAAGACCGCTGAACCTGTGTGCGTCACCCATTCGTTGAGCAGATCAAGCTCATCGAGTCTCGTCTGAATCGGCACGAACTGCTTCAACGGGTTGCGTTGATAGCAGCCGAACAAAAGCCCAGACTCAGCGCCATCGTCATAGTTCACGGCGCGGCGAACGATGCGCTCGGAGGTGTCCTCGGAGTGCGCCCGACGTATGTGAGCGAAACTCGGGATCACAGTGAGCCCGAACTCATTCTTGGCCTCGAAATCGACTGGTGTGAACTCACTGCCGTCGCCGTGGGGCGGAGCCGCTGGAGCAGTGAGCGGAGCGCCGTCGGAAAGGCGACGACCAATGGTCTGCTCGCGCCCTGGACGATCGATCGCATCCCACGTGTCGAGCTCCATGCGGATTCGCCGCAGCACGAGTGCGGTGCCCCCGGCTAACCACTGTTCTTCTGACCGATCGGGATCGATCCACACGAGTGAGGCAAAATCCTCATCCTCCGGGGCCGGGTTCGTGGTGCCATCGACCTGACCCATGAGGTTCCGCATCGTGGTTCCATCGGACTCCGACCCACGGGCCTGCCTGAACCCTTGCTGCGTCCACAGGGGCTCTGCAAAGCTCACGAGGTCTCGCGAGATCATGCGTGCAGCGTGCGCTATGGGCATGGGGTCGTCGGCCTGGAGCAAGATGAGGAGGTCCCCTCCGTCATGTCGGCCATCGAGCTGATCTCGCTCAAACTCGGGAAGTGGCCCGAGCCACTCGGGGCGGCGGCTCGGGTCGACGATGTCGACTAACCCTGGACCCACCCCGACGGTGATGGTCAGCTGCGATGGGCGCGCGGCCAGCTCAGGCTCAGGGTCTGCCAGCGGGGCGTCACCCGAAACGAGCCCCTCGACGTCCCCGGTGAGGATGCGAAACATACGCACGAGTGCGGCTGTGTCTGTCTGCGGTTTGAGGCGAAACGATACGTACCTTGTATGCGCGGTGGGAGTCGTTGCGATCCCTGCCTGGTGCTCGCCGTGGCAGGATAACGTCTCTCCGCCGAAACCCTCGTGAGCATTCGCGTCTATGCCTTGTGCTTGATCGAAAGCCCCCGTGACAGTTGCCGTTCCAAACCCTAAGACGGCGCCACCGAGCCCAACCGCGCCGCCCCGGAAGAGCGAGCGGCGGGTCAGGCCCTTGGCACCGTCTCCGGCGCTAGTGGTCTCCATGGTCGTGTTCGTGATGATCGTCATCATGATCGCTGTCGACGTCGTCGTAGTTCTCTTGTGCTCCCGCAAAATCTTTCACAAGAATCGAGAACTCGAAGCTCGAATCATCGTCAAAATGCAACGTGAGAGGAATCTCATCGCCGGCAAGCAACTCCTCATGGAGCTCCATGAGCATGATGTGGTCGCCACCCGGCTCGAGGGCGTGTGTGCCCCCCGCAGGGATTTCGAAACCACCCTCCACTTCGCTCATGGTTGCGTTCTCACCGGACGTGCTGGTTTCGTGCAGCTCGATGATGCCGGCGGTGTCACTTTCCGCGCTGGTCAAAACCAGATCTTCGGCACCGTGATTCTCAATGGTGCCGAACACCCCAGTCATGCCCTCGTCAGCTTTTGCCCACGCATCATTCAGTTCGACACCCTGAGTGGTTTCGGCGTCGGCATCTGCGGGATCAGGAGTGTCCGAGGCGGCGCTAGTAGCACAACCCATCAGGAGGAGTGGAGCGGCAAGTAGCGTACTCAGCACTGTCATGCGTCGTGTCATACTCATCGTGCGTCCTCCGACCCGCTGCCAGTGGAATCGTCATCTGCGGGGGCGTCTTCGATGCTTTCTGCTTCTGGTGACGACTGCTCCAGAGCATTCTTGCGGCGCACGGTTAACGCGATGGTGAGGCCAACGACAGCCACGACTCCCACGCCGATCAGGATCGGGGCCCAGAGATTCGGGCCTTCTTCCTCGGACGCATCTTCAGCGTGTTCGTGCGTCTCATCGGCGTGGTCGTGTGCTTCGTCTTCGTGCGAATGCTCTTCTGCTGCCTCGCCCTGTGCCTCATCTGAGGTTGCCGAGGGATCGGCTTCAGTGATTTCAGGTGCGCTACCCGCACCCTCAATGATGTCGAACGTCAGAGCGCCTTCAATGGGGTGTCCGTCACTGGACACAACACGCCAGATGACGTTGTGGGTGCCGGGCTGGAGATCGGCAGCAAGCGGTTGAATGACATCGTGCCCGCTGTACTCGGGTGCTCCTCCACTGGCGTCGGCACCGTCGGGACCGGTAACAACGATTTCCGTGCCGACATCCATCACCGTGTTACTGAAGGAGAGGACGAGGGACTCAAGCGACCCGTCTTCCTCGTTCACCACGAAGCTCGTGTCGACAAGTTCGTCGTGGGCAAGCGCGGGGGATGCGGAGCCCAGAGAGAGGCCGAGTGCAAGAAGTGCAGCGGCGATGGCACCGGCGAACACTCCGCGCTTCGGCGGTGCACTGGTGCGATCTGAAAAGTGGGCGTGTGATTGTGTCATGGTCATAATGAACGTTTCTCCGGCCGTGCCGGGAGGTTGAGAGCTGTACCGCACGGCGAAGCCTGACGTGCCGCACGTGCTCGAAAATATGGAGAGTATTTTGGGGTGGGCGAATTAGCTCGCCACACGCACAGGTGGCCCGCGGTGTGAGATCGCACAGAGCGAACACAGCTGTTCGCGCAGCTGGGAAGTGCGTGCCGACCTACGGACTGGAGTCCGAGGCCGTTGAGTGAGTGGAGCGTGGTCTCTGGGGAGCCGTGTGGCTGACAGTGCGCGCTGCACGAGGCGTACAAGTGCGAGGAACGCCAGCTCACCGCGGTGCACGACCAGGATGGTCATTGCGGCAGCACAGGCGTGAGCGGTCCACATGAGCGCGTCTGCTGATGCAGCGCTGACGACAGCCGGAGCGAACGCTTCGAGCTGCGCCAAGTGCTGAGCATGCGGGGAATTCGGCACACCCACAACGGGTGCAACACCCGAAGAAACACCGAGTCCCGAGAACGTCCAGTGATAGAAGAACTGGCTCAACGTGACGGCGATGGTGAGACGCCAGAGTGACGCGACTCGCCCCGCGAGCGCCACACACAGCGGCATAGAGAGGATCGCTGTGGCAACGACCGCAACCGCGGTAATCGTCCCGCCAGCGAGTGCGTGTGACGCCGCAGCAAACAGAGCGGCCAAGGCAGCACCCGCTGTGCCGCGAGTTGCGCGGACCGCGCGCGACATACGTGCCGCACCACGGGGCACTGTCGTCACGTGAGTCACAGACACCAGTTTACGCGGTGCGCGCGATGCGCTGCTGAGAATCTAAGGCGGGTCACGGTAGGATTGACACTCGTGGCAGACACCAACCCGATCTCACAGGAAGCCGTCGACGCTTCGGTTGACGCGGCACTCACCGCGTTTGCAGCGTCCGACTCCGTCATCGACCTCAAAGCAGCGAGAACTGAGCATCTCGGCGACGGCTCAGCCATTGCGCGACTCAACGCGCTCATGAGGCAGGTGCCAAAAGACGAAAAAGCCGCGACCGGCAAGATGATGGGCCAGGCGCGCGGCCAGCTCGAGGGCGCATACAGGTCCCGAGAGCAAGCTCTCGCCGATGCCGAGGCTCAGGCGCGACTCATTGCCGAGACCGTGGACGTGACTGCGGCACCCATGCGCCAACGCATGGGGCATCGTCACCCACTCGCACAGCTGCAAGATGAGATCTCAGACGTGTTTGTCGGTATGGGGTGGGAGGTGGCCGAAGGACCAGAGATCGAGCACGAGTGGTACAACTTTGACGCACTCGGGTTTGATCCAGATCACCCCGCTCGTGCCATGCAAGACACGTTCTTTGTGGACCCAGCCGATCGCCATCTCGTGTTGCGAACGCACACCTCACCGGTGCAAATCCGAGCACTCCTGAACCGCGAGCTCCCGGTCTACGTCGTGGCTCCGGGCCGCGTCTACCGCACCGATGAACTCGACGCCACGCACACTCCAGTCTTCCATCAGGTCGAGGGGATCGCGATTGACCGCGGGCTCACCATGGCCCACCTGCGCGGCACGCTCGAACACTTCGCACGGCAGATGTTTGGCGAAGAAGCACAAATTCGCTTGCGTCCTAACTTTTTCCCATTCACGGAGCCGTCCGCCGAGATGGATGTGTGGCAGCCAAACGCGAAAGGCGGCGCCCGATGGGTGGAGTGGGGTGGCTGTGGCATGGTCGACCCCAATGTTCTCGAAGCTGCCGGCATTGACCCCGGTGAATATCAAGGTTTCGCGTTCGGCATGGGGATCGAGCGCACGTTACAGTTCCGCCACGACATCAACGACATGCGAGACATGGTGGAAGGCGATATCCGCTTCAACTCTCAGTTCGGAGGCCTCGTCTAATGCGTGTTCCACTCTCATGGCTCCGCGAGTCCGTTGCGCTTCCCGAGGAAGCGACGCCCCAGCAAGTACATGCCGATCTCGTGCGCGTTGGCTTCGAAGAAGAGTCGATCCGACGCTTCGATATCAGCGGGCCCGTGGTCGTCGGTGAGGTGCTGAGCCGCGATCCCGAGCCCCAATCCAACGGGAAAACCATCAACTGGTGTCAGGTGCGCGTCGCTGCTGAGGGCGAGAAAGCTGCTGACGGCGGCGAAGACGTGCGCGGCATCGTGTGTGGCGCCCACAACTTCGAGGTAGGTGACCGGGTCGTGGTTGCGCTCCCCGGTGCGGTACTGCCCGGTGATTTCAGGATCGCCGCCCGGAAAACCTACGGACACGTGTCGGACGGCATGATCGCTTCGGCGAGAGAACTGTCGCTCGGTGAAGACCACGAGGGCATTCTGGTCCTCTCGACGCTCAACTTGCACCCGGAGATTGGTGTCGATGCGCTCGCTCTGCTCGGCCTTGATGAGACGGCAGTGGAGATTAACGTGACCCCGGACCGCGGGTATGCGTTCTCCATCCGCGGCATCGCACGCGAGTACAGCCACGCAACAGGGGCGACGTTCACCGATCCGGCGGAGGCCGTGACTATCGGTGACGCAGCGGGGTTCCCGGTGGACCTCCAGGACGAGGCTCCGATTCGCGACCGCGCGGGTGCCACCGGGTTTGTGGCGCGAGTGGTGCGCGGCATCGATGCGACTCGCCCAACGCCAGCCTGGATGGTGGCACGCCTGCAGCTTGCGGGGGTGCGTGCACTCTCGCTACCCGTCGACATCTCGAACTACGTGATGCTCGAAATCGGACAGCCGCTCCACGCGTATGATCTCGGAAAGCTTGATGGCGGAATCACGGTGCGCCGGGCACGCAGTGGCGAGACACTGGTCACGCTCGATGAGCAAGAACGGAAGCTCGATGCCGAAGACCTCGTGATCGCTGACGCTTCGGGTGCGATCGGTCTCGCCGGTGTGATGGGTGGGCAGTCGACAAAAACGGATGACGTCACGCGCGACGTGCTCATCGAGGCGGCCGCATTTGATCCGATTACCATCGCCCGTACCGCTCGCAGGCACAAACTTACGAGCGAGGCATCAAAGCGTTTTGAACGGGGCGTTGACCCGCTCGTCGCACAGGCTGCAGCGCAGCGCATGGTCGATCTGCTCGTCGAGCTCGGCGGTGGCACCACTGACACGCACGGTGTCGTAATCGCGGCCCCATGGAATTCGCAGGCCGTGCGCTTGCGAACTGCAGACGTGAACGGGCTTCTCGGCACCGACTACACGCGTGATGAGGCTCGCACGGCACTCGAAATGATTGGCTGCTCGATTTCGCTCGGCACAGCGGGGGACCCGGATCTGTTCTTTGTCACCCCTCCGAGCTGGCGCAGTGACCTGACGCGACCAGCTGATCTCATTGAAGAGGTTGCCCGCATTGTCGGCTATGACCGTATTCCATCGGTGCTGCCAGTGGCGCCTGCTGGTCGTGCGTTTACGCGGGAGCAGCGCCTCCGGCGTCGTGCCGCAGACACCGTGACCGCCGCGGGCTTTGATGAGATTCAGAATTATCCGTTCGTATCGGAGCGCCAGCTCGATGAGTTCGGTGCGGGGATCTCCGAGCCAGCAGCGGGAGAGCGCATCGAAGCGGTCAAGCTCGCGAACGCGCTTGATGGTGAGGCGCCGTTTATGTGCCGCTCACTGCTTCCAGGCCTTGTCGATGCCGCGCAGCGTAACGTATCTCGTGGCCTCACCGACGTTTCGCTCGTTGAGTTTGGCTCCGTGTACGAACCGCGATCTGACGGGGCTCCGGGTGGCACCGCTTCCGTGCCCCCGCTTGCAATGAAACCTTCGGACGAGACACTCGCTGAACTGAACGCTTCGATTCCGACTCAGCCGGTGCGCGTTGCCGGAGTACTGGTTGGCGATCTGGTGCCGAAGCAGCCGGGTCAAGCGCCGCGAGCGGCGGACTGGTCGGATGCACTCGACGCAGCACACCTCGTTGCTGGCGCGGTCTCTGCGGAGCTGGTCGTGCGCCAGGGGAGCGGGCGTGCCTACCACCCGGGCCGAACTGCCGAGTTGGCGATTGAAGTTGCGGAGGGCTTTGAGGTTGTCGGTATAGCGGGTGAACTGCTCCCTGAACTCGTCGCAGGCCATCACCTGCATGGCCGCGTCGCCGCGTTCGAGCTTGACCTCGACCGCATCATCGAACTTGCAGAACGCGAGCCCGACGTTGCGCAGCTCTCCACCTACCCTGCCGCCACACAAGACCTCACGCTCGTGGTGGAGGCCGATGTGCCAGCTGGAGCGGTGCTCGACACCGTGGTGGCTGGTGCCGGGGAGCTTCTCGAAGATGCCCATGCCGTCGATGATTATCGAGGTAGGGGAATTGAAGACGGGCAGAAAGCGCTGACGTTCGCGCTGCGCTTCCGTGCTCATGATCGTACGCTCACTTCTGAGGAAGCAAGTGAGGCAAGACTCGCGGGGGTTGCCGCTGCGGAAGCTGCGTTCGGCGCGAAACTTCGCGACTGAATCGGCGGTCCAGGCTCGCGTGCCGTCCCGCTCGGACACGCAGCATACGCTGCGTGTCCGAGGCATGCCACCCCCTACCACCTCCGGGTTCGATGGCACAGTCTTGAACTGTCCGCACGGTACGCGTTTCACGTGCACCGGATTTGGGCAACGTAGCGTGGCGCCAACTGGCGCACGCGAGGGAGGGATGAATCATGGCGAATTGTGACACCTGCGGTAATTCCTACGATAAGACGTTTACGGTGATTCAAAACGGCGAGGAAGCTGGCACTTTTGACAGCATCGAGTGTGCCGCCCATGCGATCGCGCCCGAGTGCGGCAGGTGCAACATTCGCATCTTGGGTCACGGGGTTGAGAGTGACGGCGCGATATTCTGCTGTGCACACTGTGCACGTATGGTCGGGGAACAAAAGCTCACCGATCGCGCCTGAGAGCGCTTCGAGGAACGAAGTTCAGCGGGTCCTGATATGAGTGACAAGACACAATCGAATCGCGGTCGTGATCCGACGAAAATGAAAAATCAGCCTGCCCTGCGCACCTCGAGTGGACTCATCTGGATCGTGATGGGTGGACTGTTTCTCATCGCCAGTTGCATCCCGCTCAGTATGTTGATTTTCGTCTCACCGGGGCGTTCGCTCGGCATCGCTATCGCGGTCGCGGTGGTCCTGATCCTGCTGTATGGCATGCTGCTCGTGTTTCGGTTCACGATCTCAGCGAGGCCGCGCCGCCTCCGGGCCATGGCTGTGTGCATGTTGTCAATGGCGGGAGTCGCCCTGATAGGCATCTGGTTGTGTGCTCTCGTTGAGAATGCACCGACCACCTAAAGATTGAAAAACCTCAAGAAAGGAGCCGACATCATGGCGAGAATCTGGGAACAAAATGAAGAGACCGATGAAGACGAGGAGCTTGTCGTCACCGAACACCGAGACCGGGGTGCCGATGATGTTCTCGAGCGGTCCGTAAATGAGGAGGAGTCAGTCGAGGTAACGACTGATGACCCGCGTGCGGCACTCGAAGAGCTCGGCGAAGACGTCGCGTCATCTCCTGCACGTCGAGGGCACGACAACTCTCCGGATGCTGGAGCGTGACGCTGGTCTAGTGTTGCTTCGACCATGGCGCGCAGCGGGGGGCCTCGCAAGCCTCGTCTCCCGATTACTCGGACGAGTGTTGAGGGCGAGTTCGTATTCCGACTCGATGGCAAGAAGATCAGGCGAAAAGCCGAACTCGCGCGCCTGAATAGTATGGCGATACCGCCGGCGTGGAACGACGTTCGAGTAGCGACCTCGCCGCGTGCAAAAATAATGGCACGCGGCATCGACGCGGCTGGTCGCGAGCAGACGATCTACGGTCATGCATATCGGCGCAAGATGGAGCGTAAGAAGTTTCGTCGTATGGTCCGATTCGCGAACGCATTACCTCGTCTGCGTGCCCGAGTGGATAGAGATCTGCGTCGCCGTAAGCTGACCGAGGACCTTGTTGTCGCCTGCATTATTCGACTCATGGATCAGCAGTTTTTCCGCGTCGGTAATCGTGAGTATGCGAGGCGACACGCGAGCTACGGGCTCACGACCCTTCGAACTGAGCACATCAGCCTTGATGAGCACTCGGTAGTCTTTGACTTTACGGGTAAGAGTGGGAAACGGCATCGTAAACGCGTGCGTGACCCTCAAATCGTGCGCATTCTGAAGCAACTATTTGAGCTGCCTGAACCGGAGCTATTCAGGTTTTTAGACGATGAGAAGCAGGACCATCCCGTCGGAAGCAGCCACGTCAACGCATATGTGCAGCGTCACATGGGCAAAGAGTTCTCGGCGAAAGATTTCCGCACATGGGGTGGGACGGTTCTCGCCGTCGCCGCGCTGCTCACTCTTCGCCCAGAAGAACTCGGGTCACCTGCGCGCGTGGCAGCCACGCGAGCCCGTGTGTTGCGCGAGGTCGCAGAGCAATTGGGAAACACGCCAGCCGTAACTAAAAGTGCGTATATCGACCCGCGCATCCTCCAGATTTTCGACGACCCGGAGGCTGTCGACCGGCTTCGAAAGCTGCAGAGTCGGACCCGTGAGCGCCGTTACTTGAGTGTTGAAGAGCGGTGCACACTTGCCATTCTTGGAACCCGAGACTCAGCGACGTAAACGTACGTCTCGAGTTGCCATGCGTTTTGCAATGACGCTTGAAGCGCACGGATGAGATCGTAATGCGTGTCTTTCACTGAGTGTAGAGCCGCTCAGAGATCGCTGTCAGGGCTTTCGTCCACGTTGAAGTTCTCTCGGTAACGTGCCTGTGCTTCCTCGAGTAGATGGTCTGAGAGGCGTGCGACAGGAAGTACGTTCGAGAGTAACGGCTCGCAGTTGGCACCCCGCCCGACGCTGCGTCCGGTGAGCGTCCATGCATATGAGGCGAGATTACCTTTCTGACTTCGACCATGGTGGTACAGCTGTCTCACCAACCAATCTGAGACTGGGCGGTGCCACCATTCCTCGGGTTGTAGCGGGTGCACGGCAAGGCCCGGAAGATGAAGTCCGCTCTCAACGTCGATGTTCGGACGCTGTGCATCCTCGCTGGGACCTCCGGAGTACCGAAAGTGTAGTTGTGGGTAGCGCCGTGTGAGTGATTCGAACTCGTACAGTGAGTGAACCGGCTGCGCTTCAAAAATTTCCCCAGAATCTGGTGCGCTCGAGACACGTGTCATCGGTGTTTTTCCCTCCTCCAGGAGCCCAGGTCGTAAGACTTAGACTTGCTGTCTCAACAGAAGCTGCGTACCAATCGACCCATGTTTCGACAATGGTAAGTCGTGAGGGGAAGTTCCAGGAGCCCGTTGCGCGATGGACCGCGTTATGGCAACGAAGACGGGGGAAAGCTACATGTGCGCCTAGTGCTCGCCCGGAGGTTCCTCCACGAGGTGCAGTCCCGAGGGGCCGTTCGCGAGGGACATCAACGCGTTCACCCATGTTCGATTGAGCGGAATTCGTTCCGTATTGTCGAACTCAAACTCGAGTGGTGAGGCCGGGTGAATCCAGACGCTTCGTTGAATAGAAGCGTCGTCCCAGGTGAAAAGGAAGCTCTCCTGCTGCAACAGCTTTCCGATGATCACGCTTCGGAGGTGTGCGAGGAGACGGTCTTCAAAGCGGTAAATTTGGCTCGGGCCAACGTGGAGGGATCCCATTCGCTACTCCGTTCTGATCTTGCTCGGGTCGTGTTCGATTGATTTCCAGGGGCACTGATTTCACTGAAGATGCTTTTGTGCGTACGCTTCAGCGTCACTCTCGCTGATCAGCACCAGTCCACGCTGTGTGTGCGCGAGCTCACGGAGCACTTCTAACCAGACAGAATTTAACTCTGGAGGGCGGCTACCAGCGAATCGAAAGGCGAGGGGGATGTTGGGAGACACCCACACCGACATCCGTCCGCTTCCTTTTTCTAGCGGGTTGGTCCAACTCACGAAAAAGTTCTCTTGGCGCCGGAGTTTGAGCCCTACCGCGACTTTGAGGTGCGCCAGTGCACGATCTTCAATCTCGTACTCGATACCAGACCCGTAAATTAAGTAGCCCACGTTCGAATAGTAGCGTGCGGGGCTGACTATCGGGTACTAATTAGGTCAGCGCTTACCAGGTCGACGACTCGTCTTGAGCGTAGCGTCGTCAGAATGCTTGTGTAGCGTCTGCACCGGTTGCATACTGAAAATGAGGAAGGACTGCGGCGGGGCAGCCCTTACGATTCGATGGGAGTGGCCGCATGCAGAAGATCGTTCCGCACATTTGGTGCAATATGAATGCCGAGGAAGTCGGCGCCTACTACCAGCAAGTATTCGATGATCTTGTGCCCGGGGGTGCCACGTCCGCGACCGAGTCTTACTATCCGGAAGTGGGTGAGGGTCTCGCAGATTTTCAGCTCGCGCTCGCGGGGGCACCACTGCATGTCGTCGTCACGATCGCCGACATGCAGTTCACCCTCATTAATGCAGGAAATGAGTTCACCCCGAACCCCGCGATTTCGTTTATGGTTAACTTCGACCCACTGCTTTTTGGCGGTGACGCAAACCTGACTCGCCAACGTACCGAGGAGCTGTGGAGCCGCCTTGCAGCTGACGGTAACGTGCTTATGCCGCTTGATGCATACCCGTTTAGTGACTGTTACGGATGGGTACAAGACCGGTATGGGGTCAGCTGGCAGCTGATCCTGACCGACCCCGAAGGTGAGCCTCGCCCATTCATTATGCCGGCGCTCATGTTTGGTAGCGACGCACAGAACCGGGCGACTGAGCAGGTCGACCGGTACGTGTCACTGTTCGATGATGCGGCACTCGGTCTACGTGTCACTTACCCGGAGCAGGCAGGGCCAGCACCCGCTGGTGCCGTGATGTTTAGTGAGTTCAGGATCGGCGATCAGTGGTTCACCGCGATGGATTCTGCCGTCGAACAACCGAGTTCTTTCACCCCCGGGGTCTCCTTAGAAGTTCGCTGCGACGATCAGGCGGAGATAGACCGACTCTGGGCCGCACTGTCTGTGGTGCCCGAGGCCGAACAGTGTGGCTGGTGCGAAGACCCGGCGGGGGTGAGCTGGCAGATTGTCCCCTCCAACATGGCTGAACTGATGCAGCGACCGGACGCCTACGCGAAGATGATGCAGATGAAGAAGATAGTTATTGCTGACTTCTGAATGCAGTTTGGGTAAACGAGCGCTCGGGTGATGCCAGAATAAGAAAGACGTTCATCGAATTACCCCCCGGAGGAGCGGAAATGACCTATCGTGTTGCGGTAGCTGGTGCCAGCGGTTATGCGGGTGGCGAATTGCTCCGCCTGCTTGCTGGACACCCTGAGTTTGAGATCAGTACTGTGACGGGACACTCGAGCGCCGGGCGCCCCCTGATTGAAACCCAGCCGCACCTGCGATCCCTGAGTTCTCTGACCCTGCAGGAGACCGTGCCCGAGGTGCTTGATGGTCATGACATCGTGTTCTTCGCACTACCGCACGGCGCCTCGGGGGAGTTAACTGCAGAGTTGCGCGACGTGCGCCTCGTCGTCGATTGCGGGGCTGACCATCGGCTCGAAGATGTCTCCGACTGGGATACATTCTATGGAGGGGATTTCTCCGAGCACTGGACGTATGGAGTGCCCGAGCTCGTAGTTGTGGATGGAAACGGCGCACGGGAGAAACAACGAGAGAGCCTCGTAGGCGCGAGCCGCATCGCGGCGCCCGGATGTAACGCCTCCACTGTTGCACTGTCACTGGTTCCCGGGATCGCTTCTGGAGTGATTGAGGCGCGCGACATTGTCTCGGTGCTTGCGGTTGGCCCATCGGGTGCCGGGAAGACCGCAAAAACCCATTTGATCGGGGCCGAACTCATGGGAACAGCGAACCCTTACGCGGTCGGCGGAACCCACCGCCACATTCCTGAGATTCAGCAGGCGCTGCGTGGCGCGGGCGCGAACGATGAACCGACCATCAGCTTCACACCCGTGCTCGTTCCGATGAGCCGCGGCATTCTTGCGACCACCACCGCACGTATCGCCGACGGCATCACCGCCGCCGAGGTACGTGTCGCCTGGGAAAACGCGTACGCTGACGAACCATTCGTGCACCTTTTGCCGGAAGGCACAATGCCACGCACCGCCGATGTTCTTGGAGCGAACACGTGCCTCCTCGGCCTCGTCGTGGACGAAGCCGCAGGCCGAGTCGTCGTGGTCGCGGCCGTCGACAACCTGGCCAAGGGTACGGCAGGAGCTGCGATTCAGTCGGCAAACATTGCACTGGGTCTCCGTGAACAGACCGGGTTGAGCGTGAATGGAGTCGCACCGTGACCGTCACCGCACCGAAAGGGTTTCGCTCCTCGGGCCTCGCCGTGGGACTCAAAAGCACCGGTAAACCAGACCTCGCGCTCGTCGTCAACGATGGCCCGCTCATTGCGAGCGCCGCCGTGTTCACGAGCAACCGGGCGCAAGCCAATCCGATTCTGTGGAGTCGCAAGATTATGCAGACGCGCTCTGCTCGCGCAGTCGTGCTGAATTCAGGGGGAGCGAACTGCTTCACTGGAGACTTTGGGTATGCGACGACGACGCTCACGGCGGACGCGGTCGCCAACGCCCTGGGAGCCTCGAACGTTCATCCCGAAGAGATCCTCGTGTGCTCGACGGGTCTCATCGGCACCGGCGACCAGGTGTTTCGTGACCGGATCGTCGACAACATCCCCGGTCTCGTCGCCGCACTGCGTGATGACGACGAGGTCGCCGCAGAGGCAATCTTGACCACCGATTCCCGAGCTAAAACCGCGGTCCGCGAGTACGACACCGAAGCGGGCAGGTGGGCAATCGGTGCAATGGCCAAGGGGGCTGGCATGCTCGCACCAGGGCTTGCGACCATGCTCGTCGTCATCACCACAGACGCAGTGATCGAAGAAGCGGCACTTGACCGGGCGCTCCGGAGTGCCACGGGCGAGAGTTTTGACCGCCTCGACAGTGACGGGTGCATGTCTACGAACGACCAGGTGACGCTGCTCGCAAGTGGGGCCAGTGGTGTCACACCGAGTGAAGACGAATTCGTCGCGGCGCTCGCCGCAGTGTGTCACGACCTGGCTGTGCAGCTCCAAGCCGATGCCGAGGGCTCGTCTCACGACATCGACATTGAGGTGCGAGGAGCCGCAACCACGGCCGATGCTGTTGAGGTCGGACGCTCAATCGCCCGCAACAACCTGTTCAAAGCGGCCATTTTTGGGAACGACCCCAACTGGGGCCGCGTGCTCGCCGCAATTGGCACGACCGAGGCCGTTTTTGACCCCTACCAGGTCGACGTGTCATTTAACGGTGTGCGCCTGTGCCACGCGGGTGCGCCAGACCGCCCGGTTGAGGAATGCGACCTGACGCCGCGGCGTACCAGCGTCGTCGTAGAGCTCTTTGCAGGGGAGCATGACGCTACGATCCGCACCAACGACCTGACCCACGATTATGTCCACGAAAACAGTGCCTACTCCAGTTAGAGGATCGATCCGCCGATGACGACGAATACGACGAGACCACTCGACCATGAACAGGCTGCGGCGAAAGCTCAGGTACTGATTGAGTCGCTGCCGTGGCTGAAGAAGTTTCGCGACAAGATTATGGTGATCAAGTTCGGCGGCAACGCGATGGTCGATGAAGACCTGCTGCGAGCATTCGCAGAAGATGTCGTATACCTACGACACACAGGCATCCGCCCGGTCGTCGTACACGGCGGTGGTCCTCAGATTAATGCGATGCTTGAGCGACTCGGCATCGAGAGCGAGTTCAAAGGGGGGTACCGCGTCACGTCGCCCGAAGTGATGGAGGTCGTGCGGATGGTGCTCACCGGCAAGGTGAATCCAGAGCTCGTTGACGAGATCAACGCCCACGGTCCGCTCGCAGCGGGCACCACGGGTGAAGATGCCGGCCTCTTGATCGGTCGCCGTCGTCGTCCCATTGAGGTTGATGATGAGACGGTCGACCTCGGCCTGGTGGGGGACGTGATTGGCGTGCGCATCGATCCTGTGCTTGCACTGCTGGAAGCTGGGCTGATTCCGGTGATCTCTTCGATCGCGCCCGACGTCGACCGGCCCGGTGACTCACTGAACGTCAATGCAGATGCGGCTGCGGGGGCAATCGCCGCAGCGCTTGGTGCCGAGAAGCTTGTGATCCTCACGGATGTCGCCGGACTGTATGCTCGGTGGCCCGACCAATCGTCTCTTGTGTCGAGCATTAATACGACGGAGCTCGAGCAGATGCTCCCCTCTCTTGCGGCTGGGATGATTCCCAAGATGCGGGCCTGCCTTGAAGCGGTGCAGGGGGGCGTCAGCAAGGCTGCGATTATTGACGGGCGTGAAGCGCACTCGGTGCTACTTGAGATCTTCACTGAGCGCGGTATCGGCACCGAAGTCACGCCGTAACCGGCGACCTTGGTCCCCCTCCGTGTCACCCACTAGCCTGGAGTGGTGACCGAGCCGAGAACAATCCCTGACCTCGACAACTACGACGCCTATTTGTTCGATCTGGATGGTGTGATTACTCCGACCGTCGAACTCCATATGCGCGCCTGGGCTGAAACATTTGACGAGTTTTTCGCTGAGCGCGGCGAGACGCCCTACGACGAACGTGAGTACTATGACTCGCTTGACGGCAGACCCCGGTTCGCGGGGGTCGCGACCCTGCTTGCGGCGCGCGGCGTAACGCTGCCCCCGGGCACCCCCAATGATGACGGTTTCACTACGGTGACCGGTGTAGGGAACCGTAAGAACCACGCGTTCACTCGGGTGCTCGAGCGAGACGGAATCGCACCGTATCCCGGCTCCCTCGATCTGCTCGATGTGCTCGCTGCACAGCGCGTGCCGCTCGCGGTCGTGTCGAGCTCACGGAACGCAGAAGCTGTGCTTGCCGCGGCGGGGCTGCGTGAGCGCTTCGTTGCGGTCGTCGATGGGTCGGTTGCTGAGCGAGAGGGGTTGCCTGGAAAGCCCGCACCGGATACATTCTTGCGCGCAGCCTCGCTGCTCGGGGTGGAACCGGCACGTGCGGTCGTGCTGGAAGATGCAGGGTCGGGTGTCGCTGCGGGAGTGAGCGGCGGATTCGGTCTCGTGATCGGGGTTGATCGTGGTGCTGGCGCGGAACTGCTCCGAGCCGCAGGCGCCCACGCTGTCGTTGCCGACCTCAAGGAGCTGATCGCATGAGACCTGCCGGAATTCCGCTTGGCGGGCGGAGCGAAGAGTGGTTTCGTGATTTCGGAGACGACCCTTGGCGGCTCACAGTGTCAGGGATCGACCCGAACCGCGCGGGGGAAGATGAGACCCTGTTCGCGCTCGCAAACGGCTATTTGGGGTTGCGTGGGAATCACGAGGAGGGGCTACCGCTCAGCAGCCATGGCACATTCCTAAACGGCCTTCACGAGACCTGGAAGATTCAGCACGCTGAAAACGCGTACGGGTTTGCCGAGCACGGACAGACGATCGTGAACGTTCCTGATGCAAAAACGATTCGTATCTATGTGGATGATGAGCGTCTCAACCTCGAGTCATCCGAGTTGCTTGATGTGCAACGCACGCTTGACCTCCGCGCAGGCACGCTCGTGCGCACGCTGCTCTGGCTCACGCCGACCGGCAAGCGAGTGCGTGTAGAAACGCGGCGCATGGTGTCGTTCACCTCTCGCCACATAGCGACGATCGAAATGCGTGTGACGGTACTGGACGCTGATGCAGAACTCACGGTGAGCAGCCTGCTGATTAACCGGCAGGATCTTCATAGGGTACGCGTCGAGCACCCGTCTACTGCCAACGCTGCGGCGGGCGAAAGCGGCGTGGCTGACCCGCGCAAGAGTGATCAGCTCTCTGGACGAGTGCTCGACCCCGGACCGGTGCACCACGATGGGAACCGAAGCGTGTTGACGTACCGCGTGCACAACTCAGGGATGACAATGGGGCTCGGTGTCGATCACGCGTTTCACGGTGGTGGCGACGGTGGCCCGCTTGATGGCTGGCGTACACGGGTTGAAACCTCCGAGGACCGAGTACGGCACCTCTTCCAAGGGTTTGCGAAACGCGGGCGTGCCGTACACCTGGTGAAAACGGCCGCATACCACTCATCGGAGACGGCTGACCCGGCAGAAATGATCGACCGCTGCGTCCACTCGCTAGAGCTCATTGCGGCAGAGCCTCCCGAGAGACGGTGGACCGAGCAGCGCCGCTTCCTCACGAACTTCTGGGATCGAAGCGACGTTGAGGTTGACGCGGAGCCGGGCATTCAACAGTCCATACGGTGGAACCTCTTTCAGCTGGCGCAGGCATCGGCTCGTGCCGACGGACGCGGAATTCCGGCGAAAGGGCTGACTGGATCCGGATACAGCGGACATTACTTCTGGGATTCGGAAGTGTATGCGCTGCCGTTTCTCACCTACACAACACCTCGCTGGGCAAGAAATGCTTTGCGGTCGCGCGAACGCATGCTTGATAAAGCACGCGCGAGAGCAACAACTCTCGGTGAGAATGGTGCGCTCTTTCCCTGGAGGTCGATCAATGGGGAGGAGGCGAGCGCCTACTACGCAGCGGGCACTGCCGCCTACCACATCAATGCCGACATCACGTTTGCTCTAGCCCGCTATGTTGCCGCGACTGGTGACCTCGAGTACATAGTTTCCGGAGCGAGCGACATTCCCGTCGAGACCGCGCGTTTGTGGCGCAGTCTCGGCTTTTGGCGTACGAACCCCGATGGTTCGAACACGTTCCATATCCACGGAGTCACGGGTCCCGACGAGTACACGACGGTCGTGAACGACAACCTCTTCACCAACGTCATGGCGCGGTTTAATTTGCGGTTCGCTGCTGAGGTCGTGAATCGGCTCGCGGCGGAAGCCCCACGTGAATACGAGGAACTCGTCGAGCGCCTCCACCTAGGGCCTGATGAGGTGGAGGCATGGGAACGTGCTGCGGACGGGATGTTCATTCCATTTTCGGAAGAGCGTGGGGTTCACCCGCAAGACGCACACTTCTTAGAGCGTGAGGTGTGGGATCTCGCGGCGACTCCGCCAGAGCAGAAACCTCTGCTTCTGCACTTCCATCCGCTGGTCATCTACCGCTTTCAGGTACTGAAACAAGCCGATGTGGTGCTCGCGCTCCTCCTTGCGAGCGATAAGTTCAGCGATGAGGAGAAGCGCGCGAACTTCGAGTATTACGATGCACTCACCACGGGGGATTCAACGCTCTCCGCGGTCGTTCAGTCGATTCTCGCTGCCGAGGTCGGCTACCGCGACCTTGCGTACACCTACTTTGAGCACGCTCTACGCGTAGATCTTGACGACCTTCACCAAAACTCATCGGAAGGCGTGCATGTTGCGTCCGCTGGAGGGGTGTGGATGACGTTGGTGCAAGGTTTCGCTGGGATGCGTGATGTCGGTCGACAGCTCTCGTTCGATCCTCGGTTGCCGGAACACTGGGGTGGCATGCACTTCTCGCTTGCGTGGCGGCGTGGTCGCCTGGGAGTAGAGCTGCGACAGGACTGCATGCGTCTGACTCTCGAAGAGGGAACAGAGCCCATAAAGGTCACGGTGCGAGGGGAGGAGTACACGGTGCAGGCTGACGACGTCTGTGAAGTACTGCTCGCAGACCAGGGTCCCGACGTCGGTGCGTTCCGTGGGCTTTCGGCCGGCATCCTGCCGAGAGATGGTGAAATCGGAGCATTAACCGACCACGACCCTTGGGCGATTGGACGCCCGCCCACGGTACCGACGCTCCCGCCAAGTATGTAACGGTGTATCTGTAGGTGCAAAAGGTATGATGGCAGTGTCCCGTAACGCAAGACGAGAGGGGGTTCAGTGACTTACGTCATCGCGCTTCCATGTGTGGATGTTAAAGATCGGGCGTGTATTGATGAGTGCCCCGTTGATTGCATCTACGAAGGTGAGCGCTCTCTGTACATCCACCCGGATGAGTGCGTCGACTGTGGGGCCTGCGAGCCGGTGTGCCCGGTCGAAGCAATTTATTACGAAGACGATACGCCCGAGGAGTGGGCGGAATATTACAAGGCCAACGTCGAATTTTTCGATGAGATTGGTTCGCCCGGCGGGGCAGCCAAGGTGGGCCCATATGATTTCGATCACCCGATCATTGCAGCATTGCCGCCACAGGGTGGGTAGAGCGTGAGAGCTGCGCTCCCCGAGTATCCGTGGGACGCGATGACTCCGTACGCCGAATTGGCCGCATCTCATCCACGGGGAGCAGTCAACCTATCTATCGGTTCACCCGTTGACCCGACGCCGAAAGCGGTTCGCGAGGCGATCACCGTAGCCACTGATGCGCACGGGTACCCAGCTACGTCGGGGACACTACGGCTGCGTAAGGCCATCGCTGACTGGTATCAGCGCCGGCGCGGGGTCGCGGTCTCATCCGATGCGGTACTGCCGACGGTTGGGTCCAAAGAGCTGGTGGCACTGCTTCCGCTCCTGCTGGGCATTGGCGCTGGCGAGGCCGTTGTGTTTCCACGCGTCTCTTATCCGAGCTATGCCATGGGCGCGGCACTTGTCGGTGCCGAAGCTGTGGCGAGTGATGATCCGACTGAATGGCCTGCGAACACGCGCCTGGTCTGGGTGAACTCCCCGGGCAACCCTGACGGCCGGGTGATGAGTACGCAGCAATTGCGTGAGGCCGTAGAGCGCGCGCGAGAGCTGGGGGCAGTCATTGCGGGGGACGAATGCTACGCAGAGTTCGGTTGGGACACGCCCTGGGACACGGAAGCGATTCCATCCATACTTGACCCTCTTGTGGTTGGCGATGACCATAGCGATGTGCTCGGCATTTATTCGCTGAGTAAGCAGTCAAATCTCGCGGGCTATCGAGCAGCATTCCTTGCGGGGGATCCGACACTTGTATCGCGGCTGCTGACGGTACGAAAGCACGCGGGGCTCATGGTTCCTGCTCCCGTGCAGGAAGCGATGATTGCGGCACTCGGTGATGAGCGACACGTCATAGAGCAGCGTGCCAGGTATCGTGCGCGGCGCGACGTGCTTCGCCCCGCATTGGAGGGGCGCGGCTACCGAGTTGATGGCAGCGAAGCCGGCCTCTACCTCTGGGCAACTCGCGGCGTCGACGCGTGGGAAAGCGTAGAAGAGTTCGCGCGTCTCGGGATTGTTATTGGGCCCGGACATTTTTACGGTTCATTCTCACCGCACCACGTGCGGCTTGCATTGACCGCGAGTGATGCTGACATCGAAGAGGCGGCTCTGCGACTCCGCGCCTGAATCGACAATTAGCTTGATGTCAAGATAATCTGTATGGGTATGTTGGCGAAGCTGCAGGGGCAGAGCGTCGACGACAGCGGCGCGCTACACGTGCGTCGCCGATCCGGATAGAGTTGGAGAGGGCGCGTGCCGCACCTGGTGCGCCTCGCCCAAAGTAACCCCACGAGGAGACGACGTGACTGAACCGACTCAGGGCCAGACCCAGGCCTCCGCGAGACTCACGTTCCCCGGAGGATCGGCAGAGCTGCCGATCTTGCCGGCAGCGGAAGGCCCACCGGCACTCGACATCAGCGCGCTCACGCGCCAGAGTGGACACACGGCTCTAGATTACGGTTTCGTCAATACAGCCTCCACGCAATCAAAGATCACCTACATAGACGGCGAAGAGGGTATTCTGCGCTACCGCGGGTATCCGATCGAGCAACTCGCGCAGAAGTCACACTTCCTTGAGGTTGCCTACCTGCTTATTTACGGTGAGCTCCCCACCCCAGCCCAGCTGGATGAGTTCGATGAGGAGATTCGTCGACACACTCTGGTTCACGAGGACATGAAGTATTACTTCGAGGGGCTCCCGCACACGGCTCACCCGATGGCTGCTCTATCGGGCGGGCTGCAAGCTATGTCGACGTTTTACGAGGATTCACTCGACACCGCAGTCCCAGAACTCGTCGAAGTCAACACGATTCGATTGCTTGCGAAACTCCCGATCTTGGCGGCATATGCCCACAAGAAGTCCATCGGACAGGCATTTCTTTACCCCGACAATAACTTGGGCTTTGTGGAGAACTTTCTTCGACTGAATTTTGGCAACAAGGCAGAGAAATATGAGATGAACCCCGTGCTCGTCGACGCGCTCGACAAGCTGCTCATCTTGCACGCTGACCACGAGCAAAACGCGTCAACGTCAACGGTGCGCCTCGTAGGCTCAACCGGAGCAAACATGTTCTCGTCGATTTCGGCCGGCATCAACGCACTCTCGGGCCCACTACATGGGGGCGCAAACGAGGCGGTTCTCAAGATGCTTGCGCAGATTCGCGATTCGGGGCAGAGCGTCGAAACATTCGTTGAAAAAGTGAAGCGCAAGGAAGACGGCGTGAAGCTCATGGGCTTCGGGCACCGAGTATACAAAAACTATGATCCTCGGGCGCGAATCGTCAAGGAAAGCGCGAGTCGCGTACTTGAAGAGCTCGGGGTGAATGATCCGCTACTCGGCATTGCTCAAGAACTCGAGCAGATTGCGCTTGAAGACGACTACTTCAAGGAGCGAAAGCTCTACCCGAACGTCGACTTCTACACCGGCGTCATCTACAAGGCCATGGGATTCCCCCCTCGCATGTTTACGGTCCTCTTCGCAATCGGCCGCCTCCCCGGGTGGATCGCGCACTGGCGTGAGGCGCGCGAGGACGGGCAGACGAAGATCGGTCGGCCCCAGCAGTTGTACATCGGAAGCGCGAAGCGCGACCTCGATCGCTAGACGCGAAGCGGAGAAGCTCCTCGGTGTGGCCGGGGTGCGCGTTACGCGTGGAGCGCGGAATTGAGCATGATGCCGTGCCCCTCACGGGGAAGCGCCTCGACAGCTCCGGTCGATGAATTTCGGCGGAAGAGCAGTTGCGGCACGCCGGAAAGTTCGACGGCCTTAACCTGCACGGACTCGCCCGCGGAGTCAGATGTGCCTTTCGGAAGTGTCACTTTTGTGCCAGCGGTGATGTAAAGACCGGCCTCGACGACGCTGTCGTCGCCGAGCGAGATCCCCACACCGGAGTTCGCGCCGAGGAGTGCGCGGTTGCCGATAGAGATGCGCTCAGTGCCACCACCGGAGAGCGTGCCCATGATGGATGCGCCGCCACCGATGTCCGAACCGTCACCGATCACGACCCCCTGGGAGACGCGGCCCTCAACCATTGACGCGCCGAGCGTTCCCGCATTGAAGTTCACGAAACCCTCATGCATCACCGTTGTGCCCGGGGCCAGGTGTGCGCCGAGTCGTACGCGTGAAGCGTCTGCGATGCGTACGCCCTGCGGGATCACGTAGTCGGTGAGCTTTGGAAATTTGTCGAGCCCCCCGACGGTGATCCCCGCTTGTTTCAGATGCGGAAGCCTGGCCGCATAGTCCTCTGGCAGCATAGGGCCTGATGTGGTCCAGGCGACGTTCGGCAGCAGGCTGAAGATGCCGTCGAGCGCTATGCTGTTTGGGCGCACGAGGCAGTGTGATAACAGGTGAAGGCGTAGATACGCGTCTTCCGTGTTCTGCGGAGCCACGTCAAGGTTGATCTCAATGTTGATGGGGGTGAGGTCGACACCTCGACTGGTATCGGGGCCCGCAAGCTCCTCGAGCTCTGACGACACAATCCAGGGGTCACGTTCAAGAGGGCGTTGGCCGAGTGCTGGGGATGGAAACCATGCATCGAGCACGGTGCCCGCAGGCGTGATGGTGGCGAGGCCAGAGCCCCAGGCAAAGCTGGATTCAGTCATGAAACTAGATTACCTGCACGATGGACAGCAACGGAGCGGTGTCTCTGCAGTGGCGCTAATCTAGTTGGGTGACGAGCCATACAGATGTGCGCGACCTCGATTTCTCAGGCGGGGTCATTGGACTGACCCGCCAGTTGTGTAACCTCGCGTCGGTCTCCGGCAACGAGCAGCGGATCGCCGACGCTGTGGAGCGTCTGCTCCACGATCAGGCACCACACCTCGCGGTGACGCGAGACGGCGACACGCTCGTGGCGCGGACCGAGCTCGGACGTGATCGGCGCGTGATCATCGCGGGACACCTCGATACGGTGCCCATTCACAATAATCTGCCGGTGAAAGATGTGACGGACCCGCGCTCGGGGGAGGTGGAGATCTGGGGCCGCGGCACCGTTGATATGAAGGCCGGCGTTGCCGTCCAGCTGATGCTTGCGCTTGAACTCAGCGACCCTTCGATAGATATCACCTGGGTGTGGTACGACCACGAAGAAGTCGATGCCGAGCTCAGCGGGCTCGGACGCGCTATTCAGCATCACCCTCACCTTTTCGAAGCTGACTTTGCGATTCTCGGCGAGCCCACGGACGGCAGGGTAGAGGGCGGCTGCAACGGGACCCTCCGGGCCCGTGTGACCGTACGGGGGACGCGCGCCCACTCTGCCCGGAGTTGGATGGGTATCAACGCGATACACCGCCTGGGGGCACTGCTGGAACGCCTTGACGAGTTTCAGGCTGATCGGATCGGCATCGACGGACTTGAGTACCGCGAAGGGCTGAACGCGGTGCGCGTATCGGGCGGCATCGCGGGCAACGTGGTGCCAGACGAGGCCACAGTTGAGGTGAACTACCGCTTCGCACCGAGTCGCACGACTGCGGACGCCGAGCAGTTCGTGCGAACTTTCTTCGCAGATGCCGACGAGATACAGATTGTTGATCTCGCGCCCGGAGCGATGCCCGGGCTGAGTACGCCGATCGCGCGACGATTTGTGGAGGCGATCAGACAGAAGCCCGTAGCGAAAGTCGGGTGGACCGATGTTTCGCGGTTTGCCGCCCTCGGGGTCCCCGCCGTCAATTTTGGGCCCGGTGACCCGTTGCTTGCTCATGCTGACAACGAACGAGTGTCAGTTCGGCAGGTTACCGAGACGTATTCCGCGCTCCGTAGATGGCTGGAAGACCCACTGTGACGCACCGGATTTCCTTGTAGCACCAGAAATGTCGGATAATAGATAAGCACGACCGTTACTAGCGAGGAGGCGTCATGGCGGCAATGAAACCGAGGACTGGGGACGGACCCATGGAGGCGGAGAGAGAAACCCGCGTCATCGTGCTCCGAATCCCGGCCGAAGGTGGGGGTCGTCTTGTGTTCTCAGTAAACGATGAAGAGGCCACGGAACTGCGCGACGTACTGAACGCAGTACTAGAAAAGTAGTCGTCAGCACCCAATGTTTGAGGGGACCCGCGCAGATGCGTGCGGGTCCCCTCAAACATTAGGGAACGTCGCCACAAAGTGTCGACGCTGCAGCTGATCCGCGTCAGTCAGCGAGCCTGGTGAGCGTCAACACACCGTCACCGACGGGGGAGAGCACCGGCACGATAGCGGGGGAATCATTCACCGTCGCGAGCAGGTCACGCGAGAGTCGCGTCGCCTCATCTCGTGCGGCAGGGTCGGGCACACGGCCTCGCACGAATGCGTTTGGTACCACAATGCTGCCGCCCGGGCGGACGATTGAGAGTGCGTGTTCGAAGTAGTCGAGCAACTCGGTCGGGGCCGCATCGAGGAGTACCAGGTCATAGGCGCCGACGTTGAGTCGGGGCATGACGTGGCGGGCATCACCCTCAATCAGACGGAGCTTCGAAGCCGCGATCCCCGCTTCTGCAAACATTTTGCGTGACTCGCGGAGGTGCTCGGGCTCAGTCTCGATCGAAGTGAGCGTCGCCTCGGGGGCATGTCGAAGGAGCGCAAGCCCGCTGACACCCACACCAGTGCCGACCTCGCAGATGGCTTTGGCGGCACTCAGAGCAACGAGCCCTGAAAGCCACGCCGCAGCGCCGCGACTGACCGGCTCAATACCGAGCTCGAGAGACAGTCGCCTGGCACGTACCTGAGCCTCGGTCTCATTCGGATATTGCTCCGCATACTGCCAGTTGCGTTCGAGTCTGCTCACATTACCTCCACGACATTTGATGCGCGGTACGCATCACGATTAAAGAGTACGACCTTGGTCGTGTTTCGAACGGTCCACACGCGGCACAGCGGGCGAAAAGTCCCGTCTCCATGCCGGAGTACATTGATCCCAGCGTTCCGCACTACGATTGAGAGTTATGGGCCTGACGTTCGACAAAATTTTGGTGATCCTTGTGATCGCCATGTTTGTTTTGGGTCCGGATCGCCTCCCGGTGTACGCCAAGAAGCTCGGTGAACTGGTGCGGGGGCTGAAGCGGATGGCAAACGGGGCGAAAGACCGCTTGCGGGAAGAAATGGGCCCCGAGTTCGACGAGGTTGACTGGAAGCAGTTGGACCCCAGGCAGTACGACCCGCGGCGCATCATCAAGGACGCGCTGGTCGAGGATGAGCGGACGGCGAGGGTCGAAGCTCGCCGTGCACGGGCGGCGGAAGCGGCTAAGCAGCGCCGCTATGCAAAAGTCACCCCTGAAGGCTCCGTGAAATCATTCAATTTTGATGAGGAAGCTACGTAGCTCAGCACACTGGCTGGCTAGCGCAGCGAGACTCCGAGTGACTTGCCTGCGAGGCCACGGCCCTGCGCTGCAAGCTCCTCCGCCAACTGAATCAGAGCGGCTGCGGCCGGATCCTCTCGCCGGTTCAGTACCGCGGGTTCGCCCTCATCTCCGGCTGCTCGGAAGCTCGGGCTCAGTGGGATACTCGCAAGCAACCGTACGTTCCCGTGTTCCTCGTCGCTCAGGCGTTCAGCGACGACTTGCCCGCCGCCCGAACCAAACACGTCGATCACCGAGCCATCAGGCTGCACCAGCCCCGCCATATTTTCGACCACACCGATAACTCGTTGACCAGTCTGTCGTGCGACGAGTGCGCTCCGTACGGCGACGTCAGCGGCCGCCTCCTGCGGTGTGGTCACGACGAGCACCTCGGCCTGGGGGAGCAGCTGCCCCACGCTGATGGCGACGTCGCCGGTTCCGGGGGGCAGATCGAGCAGGAGTACGTCGAGGTCACCAAACCACACGTCTTGTAGAAACTGCTCGATTGTCCGGTGCAGCATCGGGCCGCGCCAGGAGACCGCGGTGTGCCGCGGGTCGGCATCGCCCAGAAACATGCCGATTGACACCACTTTTACACCGTGCGCTACCGGCGGGAGCATCATGTCATCAACCCTGGTCGGTTGCTCCACGCGTCCTTCGCGGCTGAGACCTAACAGTCCTGGGATGGAGAATCCAAAGACATCAGCATCGATCAGCCCGACTGAAAGCCCACGTTCGGCGAGCGCAACTGCGAGACCTGCAGTGAGCGAGGACTTTCCGACTCCACCCTTGCCGCTCGTAACTGCGATGACTCGCGTGAGCGAGTCGGGACCAAACTGCTGCGGCTTTGCCTCTCGCGACCCTCGCACACGCTCGACAAACGCTTTCCGCTCCGCAGGGGACATGACACCAACGTCGACTGTGGCCTCCGTGATGCCGGGCGCTGAGGCGGCAGCGCTCTGCGTGTCCGACTCGATGCGTCGGGCAGCTGGGCAGCCCGCGATCGTGAGTGAGATCGAGACGTTCGCAATTCCGTCGTCACCAACTGTGACATGGTTCACCATCCCGAGGTCGGTGATGGGGCGCAGCACCTCCGGGTCGTTCACGCGGTCAAGTGCGCGCCACACGGACAGCTCGGCGGCCGTCGCCTGGTCGCGTTGGGAGGGAGAGTCCGTCACAGAATTTCCTTTGTTGAGCCTGTCTCGTCACTAGTGCTGGTATCGCGGAGCTGCTGGGACGTGCCAGTGGAGCGGTCGGCCTCTGTGAGTTCCGTGAGTAGGGCTCGCAGCTCCGCACGCAGCACGTCGCGGTCTGGGAGATCTTTCAGAGCGAGCCGCAGCGCAACGACCTCACGTGCAAGAAATTCGGTATCGGCGAGGTTGCGTTCCGCGCGCTGGCGATCCTGCTCGAGCTGCACGCGATCGCGATCGTCTTGCCGATTCTGTGCGAGGAGGATCATAGGTGCCGCGTAGGAAGCCTGGACCGACAGGATCAGCGTCAATGCGGTAAAACCGAGCGCTGCGGAGTCAAAACGCCAGGCTGTGGGGGCGCCAGTGTTCCAAATGAGCCACGCAATACAAAAAATGGTGAGGCCGAGCAAAAACCATGGGGTGCCCATGCCGCGCGCGAACCCCTCTGTCCAGCGCCCAAACTGTTCGCTCGTGCTCGCGTCGCCTCGCCGGCTGACGCGTGAGCGGGAACCGCGCGGTGCGCCGAGACCCGGATCTTTCCGAAACAACCTCATCGCACACCTCCATCCTGGTCGTCATTCTCGGGGTCTGCTTGTCGCCAGTCGTCTGGGAGGAGGTGATCCAGCACATCATCGACGGTGACAGCGCCGACAAAGCGATTCTGCTCGTCGACAACCGGCATGCTGACGAGATCATAGCTCGCCAAGCGACGCGCGACCTCGGCCGCGTTTGCGTGCGCGGGGAGCGCCGCAATGCCAGTGTCCATGAGTGCCGAGAGCCGTTCGTGGGGAGGAAACCGCAGCATGCGCTGAAAGTGCACCATGCCCAGATATTCACCAGTCGGTGACTCAAACGGTGGGTGTGTGACGTACACGGCGGACGCCATTGCGGGCGGTACTTCGGCCCGACGAATCATGGCGAGCCCTTCCGCCACACTCGACTCAGCAGAGAGCACAACGGCAGCGGGGTTCATGAGTCCGCCAGCCGTGTCGCTGTCGTACTCCAAGAGGCGCCTAACATCCTCCGCCTCTTCGGGCTCCATGAGGTCGAGGAGCGACTCTGCTTGTGCGTCGGGTAGTGCCGCGATGAGGTCTGCCGCGTCGTCGGGTTCCATTCGGTCGAGCACCTCGACCGTGCGTGCCGTGGGCAATAGCGCGAGGAGTGCGAGCTGATCTGACTCGCTCATTTCTTCGAGGACGTCAGCGACACGCGCATCTGGGAGTTCCCCAATGACCTCCAACATGCGCGGCTGCGGCAGTTCGAGCAGGGCTGCCGCGAGGTCGGCGGGCTTGAGGTCCGCGAGTGTTTGGAGGAGTAACTCGGCGGACTGGGCGCCAGAGGTAACGCTGGGCAGCTCGACGTCAGCCCAGCGCACGATGCGGCTGTCTCCCCGTGCGAAAGGAGCGGCCGGTCGCGGGAGTCGCACGAACAACTCGGACACCACCCATTCGCCTGAACGTGTGCGTTCGATTGCGGTGTCCTCAATCGTTGCGATGCGCCCGGCCCGTTCACCCTGTGTGAGGCGAGCTTCGCGACCAATCATCTCCGCGATGAGGCGTGTTTCTCCGCCGCGTTGCTCGAATCTCCTGACGTTAATGAGGCCCGTAGTGATGACTTGCCCGGCCCCGATCGAGGTAACTCTGCCAATCGGCACGAAGACGCGGCGCCTGCCGGGAATTTCGACAATGAGGCCGACGACACGGGGCGCACCCGAGGCGCGGAAGACCACCAGAACATCGCGAACTTTTCCGATTCGGTCACCGACGGGATCAAACACACCGCGCCCCGCAAGTCGGCCTACAAACACCCTCGAAGTTTTCACATCTCTTACGGTACTGGCCTTCGTGTGTAATGTCCCGAGAGTCCCCGCGGCGCGCGGTGCATTATCGCAGCCTCCTTTCGTGTGGCCGTGGGAGAATGGGGGCATGAGCTTAACCGGACCCGTCTCTTCCCGTCGCGCGCCGATGATCCCCGAACTTCCGAAGGGCGACATCATCTCGACCTACGATCGGTATCAAGATGCAAAGCAGGCGGTTGATGTATTGGCCCGTGCCAATTTTCCGGTCCGCGAGATTTCGATCGTCGGGAATGACATGCGCAGTGTCGAAAGTGTCACAGGAAAGCTCACGTACGGCAGAGTCGCGCTGATGGGGGCGCTCTCTGGTGCCTACCTTGGTCTCTTCCTCGGGCTACTGCTATTCATTTTTCAACCAGATAACGCGGCCATCGGGGGAGTGTTCCTCGCTGCGGTCGCGATCGGTGCTGGGTTTGGCATGCTTTTTGGTGTGCTCTCGTACGCGATGAATCGCAATCGGCGGGATTTCTCATCGGTTATGCAAATCGTGGCAACGCGGTACGACCTGATTACGTCAACTGAGCACGTGCACCAGGCACGGCAGGTCTTGACCTCCGGGGGCACCAAACCCTAGGCGAGACGGGCCAGGGTGGACCCGAGCAGCGCAGGCTCCGCCACGCAGCTAGCTCCCTACTCCGATTCGCGGCGGAGGCGTTGCGTCCACGCTTCGACATCCGCAGCAGTTCGAGGAATATCAGCTGAGAGATTCACGCAGCCGTCCTCGGTCACCACGATGTCATCTTCGATGCGAATACCAATGCCGCGGTACTCCGCAGGGACGGTGAGGTCGTCTGGTTGGAAATAGAGACCCGGCTCCACAGTGAACACCATGCCAGGTTCGAGTACACCGTCTAAGTACATCTCGCGCCGTGCCTGTGCGCAGTCGTGCACGTCGAGCCCCAGGTGGTGGCTCGTGCCGTGCACCATATAACGCCGATGGTATGCGATGGCTTCTTCGGTTTCGTCGTGTTCGGGGATAAACCCCCATTCCCGTGTATACCGTTCAATGACGGTCATTGCGGCAGCGTGTACGTCACGGAAGCGGATGCCAGGCTTCACGGTGGCGCGTGCTGCATCGGCAGCATCGAGCACAGCCTCGTACACACGGCGTTGCACCTGTGAGAACGTCCCGGAGACCGGAATGGTACGGGTGATGTCTGCGGTGTACAGGCTGTCCATCTCGACTCCCGCGTCGAGCAGCAGGAGGTCACCGTCACGGACGTCGCCATCATTGCGGATCCAGTGCAGGGTGCACGCGTGTGCGCCAGAGGCCGCGATCGTCTCATACCCGACCGCGTTCCCGTCGAGGCGAGCCCTGCCGTTGAACACGCTTTCGACCACCCGTTCCCCACGGGGTGCGGCGGTTGCGGCGTTCAAGGATCTCAGCACGTCGTCAAAACCCCGTGCGGTCGCCGCGACGGCCGCGTGCATTTCGGCGATTTCAAAGTCGTCCTTGACGAGCCGCAGCTCGGAGGTCACACGTGCAAGCTCTGGGTCGTCGAGCGTGCGATCGGCTGTACTCGGCTCGAAATCGCTCAGTGGGGCGGTCGCAATACTGAGGTCTGCGGCCACTTGCTCGAGCGAAGGGCGCGCGCCGATCCAGAACTCGCCGATTTCTGCGTTCGCAAAGAACTCCTCGCTGTCGCGGCCCGCGCGCTCCCGAAAATACAGGGTCGCTTCGTGCGAGCCGTCAACGGGATCAAGCACGAGGATTGCGCCCGGCTCACTATCCGAGCCCCAGCCAGTCAGATGAGCGAACGCGCTGTGCGGCCGGAACGGGTAGAACGTGTCATTCGAACGCTGCTTGAGCGGGCCAGCTGACACCACGAGTCGCTCACCTGGAAAAGCTCGGCCGAGTGTGGCGCGTCGGCTACTCGCGTGGTGGGCGACTGGACGCGCGGCCCCGATTTCGTCGACGCGATCTGCCCACCCCGACGAAATGTAGTCGAGAAAACCATCGGCCCGTGGCACAGTGCTGCGATTGCTGTTGTCGATCTGCGTCTCGTGGGTTTCTGCCGCTGAACTACTCATAGAACCATCCTCCCACTTCTAGAGAGTACGGGGGTATGATCGAATAAGTTCGACGTCACGAACTTTTAAGTTCCGTTACATCAGGAGGGATTGTGAAATCGTACCTGCGGCTCACGCATATGCTCGGCGCAGCAATCACCTGCGGGGTACTCGCCGCGTCTGCTTGTACTCTGGCGCTCCCGAATGAAAGCTCTGGCAACCAGAGCACCCCCGATGCCCTCACCGTGTTTGCCACCACTGGGTACCTTGCGGACGCAGTGTCGAATATCGCGCCGAATGCCGACGTGACTGTGATGGTGGGTCCAGGTGGTGACCCACACACGTACCAGCCGTCGACCCAAGACATTGAGGCGATAACGAATGCCGATCTTGTGCTGTGGAACGGACTGAACCTCGAAGCCCAGTTGGCCGACCAACTCGAGAGTCTTGGTGATGCGCAGCTTGCAGTTGGTGATCACATACCTCCGGAGTTGTTGCTTGCGTGGCCTGAGACTGACGAGGCGGGGCTGCCGCTGCATGATCCTCACATTTGGAACAGTCCGGAGGCCTGGACGGTGGCTGTCACAGCGACCGCAGACAAACTGGGTGACATTGATCCGAGCCGCTCTGAGGCGTATCGTGCGAACGCAGACGCGTACACCTCGGAGATTGCGGCCGCGGCTACGGAGGCGGAGGAGCTACTCGCGAGCGTGCCAGAGCCCCGCACCCTCATCACGGGACATGACGCGTTCGGGTATTTTGGGGACACGTTCAACCTCGAGGTACACGCAACCGACTTTGTGTCGACTGAGGCTGCGCTGAGCGCGGAGGATCTCTCGAGCCTGGCGACGCTGATCGCCGACGACGAGGTGCCGGTGATATTTCGTGACAACCAGGCAAACCCACAGGCCATCACGAGCCTGAAAGAGGCGGTGTTGTCCCGTGGCTGGGACGTCGCGGTGAGTGACGACGAACTGTATGCGGACTCGCTCGGTGCGGGGCCGCAGGTCGATACCTACCTTGAGGTATTTCGGCACAACGCCAGCACCATCGCGAAAGGGCTCGGGGAGGCACCATGACATCGACACTCGCATGCAGCACCGACCAGCTGAGCGTCGCCTACGGTGACGAACTAGTGCTTCGCGCGGTGAATCTCCGTGTGCCGCCCGGTGTGGTGATGGGGATTGTCGGCCCAAATGGCGCTGGAAAATCAACACTCCTCAAAGCAATACTGGGCCTCGTCAAGCCGCTCACCGGGAGCGTGCACGTCTATGGCCGTCCGCTCGCGGAAAGCCGAGATCGGGTCGGCTATATGCCGCAGTCGACGAGCGTGGACTGGGACTTCCCAACCACCGTGCTCGACATCGTCATGATGGGAACCTACGGCACACTCGGGTGGCTGCGGCGGCCAGGCAAGGCCGAACGCGGCCGTGCACTCGCCGCTCTTGAGCAGACAGGGCTTGCCGAGCTCGCTCCGCGCCAGATTGGCGAACTCTCGGGCGGCCAGCGGCAGCGAGTGTTCCTCGCGCGCGCACTCGTGCAAGCTCCCGATATCTACGTGATGGACGAGCCGTTCCAGGGGGTTGATGCGAAGAGCCAACAGGCGATCGTCGCGGTGCTGCACGAGTTGCGCGCCCGAGGGAAGACCGTCATCATCGTGCACCACGACCTCGCCACAGTGCAGGACTACTGTGACCACGTCACCCTGCTCAATCGCCGCATTGTCGCTTCTGGCGCCGTCGACGAGGTTTTCACCCGCGACAATATTCGGGCCACCTACGAGGTGACGGGTGAAGACACGTTTCTCCCGTTCGTGAAGTAAGCGCCTGCGATGAGCATTCTGGAGTTCTTTGCGAACCACACCTACCGGACGGTATTTTTTGGTACCGCGGTAATCGGGCTCGTTGCTGGGGCGCTCGGCAGCTTCGCGTACCTCCGCAAACAGTCACTCATGAGCGATGTCATTTCTCACGCGGCACTCCCTGGCACGCTGATCGCATTCCTTGTGGCGGTCGGGCTCTTTGGGCGCGACGGCCGCGATATGCTCAGTCTTCTTCTAGGGGCAATTGTTGTCGGGACGCTCGCGGTGTTCCTCGCGCAGGGGGTTGCGCGAGTGTCAAAGATCAGGATCGACACCGCCATGGCAGTGTCACTCACCCTGTGCTTTGGTGTGGGCATGCTGCTGATGCGAGTGATCACCAACGGAGATTTCCCGGGCAAAGGAGGGGTGCAGAGCTACCTGTTCGGCAATGCTTCCGTGCTTACAGCTGCTGACCTCGTGACGAGCATCAGCGTGGGTGCTGTGGCACTCATCATCATGCTGGTTTTTTGGAAAGAGTTTGCCCTGCGTACCTTTGACCCGCAGCACGCATCGGTGTTGGGATTTCGGGCGCGCACCGTTGACACGCTAATGTTCGCCACAATCGTTATCGCGACCGTCATCGGGGTGAAAGCGGTGGGGCTTGTGCTCATGGTGGCGTTCGTGGTCACGCCGCCGGCCGCGGCACGCCAGTGGGTTCGCACCCTCCCGGCAATGGTGGGACTCTCTGCAACTTTTGGTGCCGTTGGGAGTGGGGTGGGCGCATACCTCTCGATTGCGCTCGGCCGTGTCCCCACCGGGCCGCTCATTGTGCTCACACTGTTTGTGATCTTTGTCGTGTCGCTCCTCGTCGCTCCTCGGCGCAGTATCGTCACCCGCGCCATCTTGCGTGCACGCGCCCGGGCAGCACTGCGACGTGATCTCAGCCTCGAGGGTGGTGCCTCATGAGCTTCATCGTGGGTGCCATGCTGCTCGCTATCGTCACGGCGCTTGCGTGTGCGCTCCCAGGCGTGTTTGTGGTGCTCCGCAAACATTCAATGCTGGTCGACGGAATCAGTCACGCTGTGCTCCCCGGAATTGTCGTGGGGTATTTCTTTACCCGCGACCTCGGCTCCCCGCTGCTCATCGTGGGGGCCGCGCTCGCGGGGCTAGTCGTCGTGCTCGGCAGTGAGTTGCTGAACCGGACCGGCCTGCTCACCGGAGACGCATCACAAGGGTTGATCTTCCCAGCGCTGTTCAGTATCGGTGTGATCCTCATCACGCTGAACTTCGCGAACGTGCACCTTGACACCCACGCGGTGCTGGTCGGCGACCTCAACCTTGCGGCGTTCCACCACCTCACTGTTGCTGGAGTCTCCGTGGGGCCCGCATACCTGTATGTCATGCTCGGGGTACTCGCTGTCGGCGTCAGCTTCATTATCCTGTTTTACCCGGCCCTCAAGATCATCACGTTTGACCCGCAATTTGCTTCGAGCGTCGGGATCAACGCTGGGCTGCTCAATGCTGGGTTGATGTTTGTCGTTTCGGCGACGGTGACAGCGGCGTTCTATGCGGCGGGCGCGATCTTGGTCATTGCACTCGTGGTGGTTCCGCCTGCAACTGCGTATCTGCTGAGCCAACGACTCCCCACAATGATCGGATTGACCGTTGGTATTGCGGTCGTCGGCGCAGTGGCGGGCTTCTGGCTTGCGTACGTCCTGAACGCGGCCACGAGTGCGAGCATGGCGGTGTTGTACGGACTCGTGTTCCTCGCGGTTCTGCTCGGCACACACGTCGCGCGCCGAGCACGGCGAACGGCGGCCGCGCGAAGCGAAATCAATGGAGCTCTGCACACTCGCTAGCATTGAAGAATGGCAAGCACTGAGCCGAGGCTCGAACGTACCGAGCACGCCGCTCGCTACGACCTTCACACACACTCCGTGTTTTCAGACGGGACAACTCGTCCCGCTGATATCGCGCGAGGGGTCGCTGCGGTCGGTCTGGCGGGGTTTGCGCTCACCGACCACGATACGATCGACGGGTGGGAGGAGGCCCGGGATGCCGCACGACTGCACCGTATTGAGTTTCTCCCCGGCATAGAGATCACCACCAAGTTTGGCGGGAAATCTCGTCACCTCCTCGCCTATGGCATCGACCCGGCGGCGGGCGAGCTCTTCGAGGAGTTGGCCGAGGTCCGCACGTCGCGGTTGGGTCGGGCACGCGAAATGGTGCGCAGGATCGCGGCTGACTACGCGATCACGTGGGAGGCTGTGATCGGGGATGACGACCGCACCATCGGTCGCCCCCACATCGCGGATGCGTTAGTGGCAGCCGGCTATTTTGCGGACCGTGGCACCGCGTTTCAGCGTGTGCTGCACCCGGGAACCCCGTACTACATCGGTACATACGCGATCGATACGGCACACACCATTCGCATGGTGCGCGCTGCGGGAGGAGTGGCGGTGCTCGCGCACCCAGCAGCCGAGCGCCAGCGGGGACCGGTCACGTCTGCAGACCTAGCGACATTCGCTGCGGCTGGGCTATGGGGGATCGAGCTCGAGCACCCCGAACACCGTCGGGACTGGCTCCCACAGTTAGAGCGAAGCGCGCGCGAACTGCAATTAGTCGTCACGGGTGCAAGCGACTACCACGGTGCGGGGAAACCGAACCAGCTGGGGGAGCGCAGCTCATCGCAAGCCGTGTTCGACCGCATTCGGGAATCCGTCACGACCCCTGAGTGACCCCGCACGTTCTGCGCGACCTTACTCCGTTGGTGAATCGGCAGCGCTGCCCGGCACCGTGCTCGGTGGTTCACCGGAACCACCTGAGCCACCCCGGCGACGGCGCCTGCGACGACGCGTCGTCGATGGCTCGCGCTGCTCCTGTGGCAGCGGTGAACCTGGCTCGCCACCGCCGGCCTCATCATGTCCGTGCTGTTCGTGCCCGTGTGTTTCGTGACGCCCGCGTCCCTGTGGGTTCGCCTCGCGAGTGCGGCGACGGGACCGGTTCCGGTCAGATCCGCCATCACCGCGACGGCTGTCGCCGCGCCTCGAATCTGAGCTACGTGGGCCACGCTCTTTCGTGGGGGTCGCTTTTAGACGGCCTTTCGAACCTTCGGGTATGTTCATTTCTTCATACAAGTGCGGTGATGACGAATACGTTTCCACCGGTTCAGGCTGCCCAAAATCAAGCGCCTTATTGATAAGTGCCCACTTGTGCATATCGGCCCAGTCAACAAAGGTGATCGCGATACCGGTGCGCCCCGCACGGCCAGTACGGCCGACACGGTGGAGATACGACTTCTCATCATCCGGCACGGTGTGATTAATGACGTGTGTGACATCGTCAACGTCAATGCCGCGAGCGGCAACGTCGGTCGCGATGAGGATCTCTTTCTTCCCCGACTTGAACGCGGACATTGCGCGCTCGCGCTGATCCTGATTCAGATCGCCATGCACCGAAACCGCGTCGAAACCTCGGTCCACGAGCTCCTCCTGCAGCTTCGCGGCAGCCCGTTTGGTTCGCATAAAGACCACTGTCTTTCCGCGGCCATCCGCCTGCAAGATGCGACCGATGACCTCATCTTTATCGAGCGAGTGGGCGCGGTACACGTGATGCTCAATGTTCGCCTGCATGACACCCTCGTCGGGGTCAGTCGCACGAATGTGGATGGGGCGCACCATGAAGCGCCTAGCCAGTGTGACGATGGTGCCAGGCATTGTGGCGGAGAACAGCATCGTGTGGCGAGTTGCCGGAGTCATGGAGAACAGTTTCTCGATATCGGCGAGGAATCCAAGATCGAGCATCTTGTCGGCCTCGTCCAGCACCATCTCGCGCACGTTCTTCAGGCTCAACAGGCGTTGATTGGCCAGGTCGAGCAGACGACCTGGTGTGCCCACAACAATCTGGGCGCCAGCTTTCAGCTGCTCGATCTGACCTTCATACGCCTTGCCACCATAGATGGGGACGAGCTTGACCGCACGGTTCTTCGAGGCCAGCTCGAGGTCTTGGTACACCTGCACAGCGAGTTCACGAGTTGGTACGACAATGAGTGCCTGCACGCCGTCTTCGGGGTTCTCGCCGACACGTTGCAAGAGCGGCAATCCGAACCCGAATGTTTTGCCTGTGCCAGTTTTAGCCTGACCAATAATGTCTTGCCCTGAGATCGCGAGCGGGATCGTCTCCTCCTGGATCGGAAACGCTTCGGTGATGCCATCGCTCGCAAGCGCATCTGCCATGTCTTGCTCGACACCGAGCTCCTGGAATGTTGTCACGTGAGTTCCTGTTCAGTTGGTGTGGGTATACGCGCTGCTTCTTCTCACGCGTACTCGCGACCACTCCGCGGTGGCCTGCGGTTATACATCTCGCCAACAGTCTATGCGCATGTCACGGGTGCTCCTCGATAGACTATGCGAGTGTTCGAGTGGATCCGGAGCCTGCGGAAGGCTAACGCTCCCACGCGGAAGATGCGTGCGAGAGGCGATGCGAGCGACGCCGAACGCGTTGCGCTCGCAGAGTTCGCTCCCGAAATCATGCCGTTTCTGGGGCTTACCGCCTACCTGCAGCTCGAGCTCTACGAAGCCGCGACTCGGGGCGTCTCAGGTGCCCCGTCGCTCCAGGCAAAAGATGTGCTCGCCCAGATCGCTGGTCAAACGCTCTCAAAGCACCAGAAGCTGACGGGTGAAATCCGGCGACGCGGTTATGATCCGTCGATCGTCATGGAGCCGTTCACCATCGTCATTAACCGGTATGTCGCGAGGATTGACGCCACAGACTGGCACCAACACATCCTTTCCCTGTACCTTGTCGGCGGACTCTTTGACGACTTCTTTGCGAGCCTCGGTGAGGGGCTCAAAGACAGTTATCGGAACGACGCGATTGCGATCCTGAGCGATGGAACTGGGCGCGATGAGCTCCATTCCCTGCTCGAGTCAGAGATTGTTGCCGAACCAACGCTGACAAGCTGGCTGGCTCTCTGGGGCCGCCGCCTCGTCGGCGATACGCTCCTCGTCGCGCGCGCCGTTTTGACGTTGAGTGATCGACGTGAGTTCGATGCGAGCGAGGTGGAACCGGTCTTTACGGAACTCATCGCCGACCACATTCGCCGCATGGACGGCCTCGGCCTCACCGCCTAACCATGCCAATCAGCAGCGCATCGCCAACCAGCAGTGCACCGCCGACCAGTAGTGCACCGCCGACCTGCAAATACTTTGTGAGCGGCCGGTGTCGATCTTGCACATTTATTGAAACACCGATCGCAAGGCAGCTCAGCGACAAAGAATCACGATGCCGCGAATTGCTCCCTGAAGTGCCAGTGTCAGCTTGGCTGCCGACCAAAGGGTCGGGCGACCGAGGCTTTCGAAATCGCGCCAAGCTCGTCGTCGGAGGCCTGCCAGGGAGCGTCACGCTTGGCAAACTCGGCCCCGACAAGCAGGGCGTTGACCTGCGGGACTGCCTGATTCACGAACCTGAGATTCGCGCTGTGATTCCAGCCATCGCGGAATTTTTGGAGGTGACGGGACTCGCTCCATACAACGTCGCTACCAGGCGCGGCGAACTCAAGTTCGTGCACGTGACTGCCGCGCCCTCGGGGGAACTCATGGTGCGATTTGTGGCACGGACCGAACACTCGCTGGATCAAATTCGACGGCAACTTCCCGAGCTTCGCGCGGCACTTCCCCAAGCATCCGTGATCTCGGTCAACCTCCTACCAGAGCACAAAGCGCTGCTTGAGGGTGATCGTGAGGAGGTGTTGCTGGGCAGTGCGCTGCGGATGGATATGAACGACATCCCGCTGTACCAGTCACCGCAAAGCTTCTTTCAAACCAACACTGAGGTGGCGCGCGAGCTGTACTCGCAGGCTGCTGCCTGGGTTGACGAATGCAACCCAGCCGCTCTGTGGGACCTCTATTGTGGCGCCGGTGGCTTTGCACTTGCGTGTGCCGGGGGGAGTGACCGACACGTGCTCGGCGTAGAAACCAGCGAACAGGCAGTACGCTCAGCGAGGCGAAGCGCGAAAGAGGTGGGCGTCAACGCACAATTTGTTGCCGCAGACGCCACCGCATACGCGCTCAATGCCCCGCGAGAACAGCTTCCCGAGGTCGTCATTGTGAATCCGCCAAGGCGAGGCATCGGGGCAGAGCTCGCCGGGTGGATCGAACGCTCCGGTGTCGACCACGTGATCTACTCCAGCTGTAACCCGGAAAGCCTGGCGACTGACCTGGCACTGATGCCGACACTCGAGGTCTCGCGGGCACGCATCTTCGACATGTTTCCGCACACAACGCACATGGAAGTCATGGTGCTGCTCCGAAGAGTCGCGCCGACCGCTCGATTGAACTGACAGAAGAAATCAAGGCAGCCGACGAAGTCGCGTTAGCTGACGAAGCCGACCTTGCGGGCGCCGTCGCCACCGAGCTCTACGTATGCAATCGTGCCAGTGGGGATCAGGAACTGCTTGCCCTTGGAATCGCTGAGGCTCAGCAGCGGCTCGCCCTGCGAAAGCGCTGCTTCGACCGTGCTGCGGACTTCTTCCGCGCTCACGTTGGTCTCGAAGTTGAGCTCACGTGGGGAGTGAGTGATGCCGATACGGACTTCCATGGACTCTCCTGTCGACGTGTGGCGCGCACGTGCGGCCACGATTGGACTGTCTCTCGTAGAGTCTAGGGTGCCCACCCGTGGGCAACAGCGTTTCATCGGCTTCGTTCGCCACCAGCGCAGCGGGACGCACGGGAGTGTCCGAGGCGATCGCTAGGCTGGCGCCATGCCTGAATTTGACTCTTCACAGCGGCTGGTGTTCGCGCTAGACACGTCGCGGCATGCTTCGGTGTTGGGTGCTCCGGGGTCAGGGAAAACTACGACGCTCATCGAGTCGTATGCGCGGCTCACTGAGCGCTCCGAGTGGGCTGAGGGTGAGGTGCTTGTGCTTGCATCCAGCCGTCTCGTTGCCTCCTCACTCCGTTCGAAGTTGGAGCGCCGGGTGCAGCGAGCGGTGGGGGGCACCCCCGTGCGCACACCTGTTTCTCTCGCGTTTGCAGTGCTTGCCCGCGAGGCTGCCTCCGAGGGGCTCGAGGCGCCGCGTCTGCTGACGGGTACCGCGCACGACGAGGTGGTTGCGGAGGTCATAGCTGGCCACCTAGAGACCGAGAGAATACGTGAGCAGTTCGTGCCCGAGCTGATGCAGAGCGCACCCTTTCGTGCGGAACTGCGTGAACTGTCGCGAGTACTCGATGATGCCGCACTCGACGCGGGAACGCTTGGCGCACACCTCCGCGAAGCGGCCGAGCAACGCGCGGGTGAAGCATATTCGCGGCTGCCAGGTGTCGAGGTACTGGCACAGTGGCGCGCGGCACTTGAGCTGCTCGTAGCGACCGAGCGCCAGCTTGATGAGACACGGCCAGGTGAACTCACTGCGAGTGGGCTACTGCGTGCCGCGACTGAGACGCTCACTCGGGGTGTGCTCGGGGATGCCGTGATCCCGGTGCCGCGGTTGATTTTGATCGATGACGCGCACGAGCTCACGGAGGGGGCGCTCGCACTTGTCGCGGCGTGCGTCGCCGCTGGGTCCCGGGTGTGGGCATTTGGGTGCCCCGACATTGCAACGAGTGCGTATCGTGGCGAACGAGTGGACTTGCTCAGCCGCATGGACGCGGAACTCGCGCGGCGCGGCGCGGGCCCAACGCCTGGTGCCAAACCGTCACAGCACATCGTCCTCAGCAGCGTGCATCGGCACTCCTCTGAACTTCGCTCGCTCGTGTACGGGCTCACCGAACGAATCGGTGCTGCCGGCGCCGGCGAGCAGCGCGCAGCGACCTCTGTGCGGGACGCTGGGCCGGTTACTGATGGCGTGCAGTTTGTGACGGTGCCGGGGGTGACCGAGCAGCTCGGTGTTATTGGACATCGACTTCGCAGGCGCCGACTGGGGCTTGACGGACTGGAGCCGCTACCCTGGGAGAAAATGGCCGTGGTGTGTAGAACGCGCGACGAAGCGAATGCCGCGGCTCGAAGCCTCGCGGGCCTCGGGGTTGAAACCTCGGTGACATCCGGTGGCATTGTGCTGCGGGAACAACGCATCGTCCGAGAACTCTCTCGCCTGCTTCTGCATGCTCTTGATATTGAACGATTAACCTCGTCCGACGTCCTAGAAATATTGGGTGGCGAGATCGGCGGTCTTGACCCGATCATGCTGAGACGGTTTCGCGGCGCCCTCCGGTTGCAAGAGCGCCGCGCGGCAAGACGGGACCAGCGTGAGCCTCAGCCACTCGATGTGATTGTTGCGGAGGCACTGACGCAGCCCGAACGGGACCCCGTTATGGATAGCGCTGGCGGGCGGGCGCTGCGCCGGATCGCAAAACTGGTGGCCGAAGGTAGTCGCGTGCACGAGGCAGGGGGGACGCCCAGGGAGACCCTCTGGGCGTTGTGGGACGGCACCCGGCTCGCAAACAGTTTGCAAGATGAGGCGCTCGACGCGAAAGGTGTGCGCTCAGACGAGGCGCACCGTACGCTCGACGGCGTTCTGGGCCTGTTTTTCGTACTGCAGCGACACGAGGAGCAAGACAGTGACGTCCCCATTGTTGATGTCATCGACGAGGTCATCACAAGCACTGTGCCGGAGGACTCGCTTGCCGCACGCAGCGCGCGCGATGTTGTGACCGTCACCACGCCCCAGGGGCTCGTCGGCACCGAGTTTGCGCTCGTGGCCGTGCTTGGTCCACAAGATGGTGTCTGGCCAAACCTGCGCGCTCGCGGCTCACTCCTCGGTGTCACCGCACTCGAACGTTGGCTTCGAGGCGGAACTGCTTTAGTACCAGACCGCAGAGACACGCTGCACGACGAGCTACGCTTGTTTGCTCACACCTGCGCGCGTGCCACGGACGAACTGCTCGTTGTTGCGGTTGCTGATGAGGACCACCACCCGAGCACACTGTTCAGCATCGCGCACCCCGGCTACGAGGGTGTGCTCCCGAGCTCACGCCTCACGCTGCGCGGCGCGGTCGCGGAAATGCGACGTCGCCTCACTCGCGACCCGGAAGACGCAGAGGCGCTTGCCTCGCTTACGGCTCTCACACACGAGGGAATCCCCGGAGCGCACCCCGACGAGTGGTACGGGACGCGGCCTCCGACGACCGAACGCCCACTGGTCGATGTAGAGGGTGATCCTGAGGCCACGGTGCCGGTCAGTCCGTCACAGCTCGAGAAAGCCGAACGGTGCCCGCTTGACTGGGCGATCGATCGCCTAGGTGGGGGGTCGCCAAACTTCAGCTCCCAGCTTGGCACTTTGCTACACAACGCGTTCGAGCAGATCGATGAGCCCGACCAAGAGCGGATCTTCGCGCTGGTCGAGGCAGAATGGGACGCGCTCGAGTTTGATGCGGAATGGGAGTCCGAGCGTTCCTTGCGTCTCGCGCGCACCATGGCCGAGGGACTTGCCACCTACCTTGAAGATTTTGCGGAGTCGTCTCGCGAACTTGTGGGCCATGAACTCGAGTTCAGTGTGCACATCGGGCGAGCTGAACTCCGAGGTGTGGCTGACCGGCTCGAACGGGTAACGCGCAGCGATGGCCAAGCCGAGATCTTGGTCGTTGATCTCAAAACCGGGAAGACGGCCCCTAGCGGCATAGCGCTCGACGAGCACGCGCAACTGCAGGCATATCAACTCGGGGTGCTGCACGGGGCGTTTGGAGAGCAGGCAGGCAATGGCGGCGCAGCGCTCATTTACGTGCACCCCGATGCCTTACGAACATCCGACTCTGGCTACAGTTTGCGTGCGCAGCAGCCGCTCGACGAGATGACTCAAGCTGCCGTTGCAGAGCGCATTACGACCACGGCAAAAGCGATGGCGGGTGGACATTTCACGGCGAGAGTCGAGCACCACTGCGCAAACAATTACAGCCTCGGCGGATCATGCCGCCTCCACATTATTCCGGCGGTGAGCCACGCATGAGCACTGCAAGTGTACGTCCGAAGCCCGTATTTTCAGCAACAAGGATCGCGGAGCTCATGGCCGCTGACGCTGCGAGCGTACTCACGCCGACTACCGAACAGCAACGCGTCATTGAACACGAGCTGGGAGGCAGCACACTTGTCGTCGCGGGTGCAGGGAGCGGCAAGACAGAGACCATGGCAAATCGCGTGGTCTGGCTCGTTGCGAACGGGCTTGCTGCACCAGACGAAGTGCTCGGTCTCACATTTACGCGGAAAGCAGCGGGCGAGTTGTTGGAGCGTATTGTCGGCCGGCTGACACGCTTTCTGGAGCGCGTGGTTTCCGCCGCAGAACGAGGCGACCTCACCACGGATCAAACACAGCGTGTCGCAGAACTCACCACCCTGTTGCATGACGGGCTCGTTCAACCTGACGTGAGCACATATAACTCGTTTGCTGCCGGCATTGTTCAAGAGTTTGGTGCGGCTTCGGGTGTTGCGGCTACCGCAACTGTGATCGATGCAGCGACGGCGTGGCGTCTCGCACGCGAGACAGTGATCGCAAGTAGCGCACCCGAACTTGCTTCCAGTGAACTCACGCTTCCGAAGCTCGTCGAGCGGATCGTCGATCTCGACCACGCGGTCTCCGAAAACCTCACCACACTCGACGACGTAGACCGGGTTATCGCCGACTTTTCTCGTGTTGCTGCTCTTCCATACAACGAAAAACAGGCGGTATCTCGTACAGGGAAGCCCTACGCAACTCTCGCCCGGGCACTTGCTGGGCACAGCGAAATGCCACTGCTTACGAGGCTCGCGCGCGAGTTCGCGGACGCTAAAGAGCGGCGCGGGCTCGTTGAGTTCTCCGATCAGGTGCGACTCGCGGTGACTACCTTCGAGCGTTCCAATGACGCGGTGGCTGTTCTCAGGAGACGAAATCCGGTTGTGCTGCTTGACGAGGTGCAAGACACGTCGGTCGGACAGACGCGCCTCCTTTCCTACCTGTACCGCGGTTTGTCGGTGATGGCGGTCGGCGATCCACACCAATCCATTTATGGCTGGCGAGGAGCGTCTGCCGATAATCTCCGAGCGTTCCACAGCGACTTCAGCGAGCCCCGAAACTCCGGTCAGGCCGTCACACTCAGCCTGTCTACGAGCTGGCGCAATCCAGAGCGGGTACTTGAAGCTGCAAACACCATTGCGGCGCCGCTCACCGCAGCGTCCCCTGTCCACGTGGAACGCCTGCGTACACCGCCCCACGCGGGAGTGGGTGCCATCGAATGGCGCTACCCTGAAACGGTCGACGAGGAGTTCGCAGCTGTTGCGGAGTGGATGCACGACGCACGTGCACAATTCGTAAACGAGACTGGGGCACTCCCCACAGCGGCGGTGCTGTTCCACACCCGGCGTAGGATGCCCGCCGTTGCGGCAGCACTCACCGAAGCCGGAGTGCCCAACCGGATTATTGGTGTGGGAGGGCTGCTGGGAACGCCAGAAGTGACAGACCTCGTGAGTACACTTCGGTGTCTGTGGTACGCGGAGGCGGGGAGTGAGCTGATCCGCATTCTCACGGGCCCCCGGTTTGGTGTCGGGGTTGCAGATATTGCGGGCTTGCGCCGTTGCGCAGCGTGGTTCTCTGAGCGGGACCATTCCCACCAGCGACTCACCGAAGAAGACCGTATGGGGGCACACGGAACGGCGACAAGCACGATCCCTGACTTTGATCGACAGTTCACGCTTCTTGATGCGATCGACGAGATCGCACGCATGAGCGATCTCGGACACAGTTCACTCGCTGCGATCAGCACGGAGGGACGAACACGGCTCAGGGACGCAGGGCGGATGTTGCAGCGGCTGCGACGAAGCGTTGGAGCTGGGATCCCCGAATTGCTACGCGCAACTGAGCAAGAACTACGACTAGATATTGAACTCGATGCGAACGAGCTCACCGGGTCCGATGGTCGCGCGGTCACCCGCGCCAACCTTGACGCTTTTGCGGAGCTTGTGGCCGGATTCATCGCGGTTGATGAACACGGCACTCTCGCCTCGGTGCTCGCTTGGCTCGAACGCGCCACCCGAGACGATGAACCAGCCGAACACGTCACCGAACCGCAGCCCGGTACTGTCGACCTCATCACCGTGCACGGCTCCAAGGGGCTCGAATGGAATCTCGTGGCCATTCCACGGCTCGTCGAGGGTGAGTTTCCCGCCCCAAGCAAAACAGGGCTTGGATGGTTGCGACCGGGGCAACTCCCTGATGAACTGCGCGGCGATGCCAGCGCGAGACCCGAGCTTGCGTGGCGGCTCGCGACGACACAGCAAGACCTGCACCGCGCCATCTCTGGGTACACAGAGGGGCGGGGAGACGACAAAGAATACATCCCCGGCTACACGGACCACCTGGCTGAGCGGCATGCGGAAGAGCAACGACGACTGGCCTACGTTGCGGTCACTCGTGCGGCCTCGCGGTTGCTGGTAACTGGGTCGTTCTGGGCTGGCCATAAAGACCCGCGCCACCCGTCTCCATACCTCCAGGAACTGGCGGAGCAAGAGCTGATCACCGGGCTCCCAGCGGTGAGTGAGTATGACGCTGACCCCACTGACCGTGACGAACGAACACTGACGTGGCCGGTTGACCCGCTCGGTCGCCGCGGTACTGCGGTACGAACAGCTGCAGACCAGCTGCGTGCGGAGCTCACACGTGACACGAAAGGCGAGATTGACCCGGTCGTTGAACTGTTGCTCGCGGAAAAACGCCGCTCTCGCCCAAGGGCACTCTCGGAACAAGAAGATGACGGAAGTGGCCTCGCCGAACGCATCACGGCTTCAACGTTCCACGACTTCGTTGAAGATCCACGGAAAGCCGAACGACAGCGCTTACGACCACTGCCACAGCGTCCATTCCGGCGCACCCGCATTGGCAACCGCTTTCACGAGTGGGTCGAACGCCGCACCACGACCGAGGTAGGCACGGCCCTCACACTCACGGGGCTAGAACCCGGGAACTCTGATCCAGACCGTGAAGAGTTCGATACGGAGGCCGAGCTCGCACCACTCATTGAGAATTTCGAACGATCTCGATTCGCGCACCGCCAACCGATTGCTGTCGAACAGGAGGTCACGCTCCCGTTCGCCGGGCGTAGTTTGGTGTGCAAACTTGATGCGGTGTACCGCGTCGATGACGCCGAAAGGCACAGCACGAAGTACGAGATTGTGGACTGGAAATCAGGACGTCCACCCAAGAACGCGGCTGAACGACAATCGAGGTTCTTCCAACTCGACCTCTACCGACACGCGTATTCTCAATGGGCGGATGTGCCACTCGAACACATTGAAGTGTCGCTCTTCTATGTTGCTGATGGTGTAGAACTGCGAGGTGCAAATCCACGCGACATTGCAGAACTCGAGCGTATTTGGTCCAACGCGGCGGCAACGCTCCGCGAGGGGAGAGTTGAACATCCCTGAGAGAGGCCTAGCGGCCTGTAGGCTCCTCGGGTTCGGCTCCGTCACCGTCGCCTGAATCGTCCAGTGGGTCTATGGGCTCAGTGGCTTGCTCGCCGATTGCTTCACCCAGCTCCGCGGTGTTACCGGGGTCAGCGCTGTCTGAGTCGTCGATGGGTGCTGACTCGTCGGGTAGTGGCTCAAGAAAGTCGGTGTCCACGCCGAACACGCGATCCTCATCAAGTGCCTCAAACGCGGCGGTGTCCGAGAGATGATCCGTCACTTCGGGCACCTCATCGAGGAGCTGCTCGACCTCCGCTTCGGTGAGCGGGGCTGCCTCCGACAAGTTCTCCGTAGGCAGCCGGTATGACGTTGTCGACATCCGGTCGACTAGGCGGTCGAGCATCGAGACCGCGTCGTCGATGACTTCTTGATCGTGAGATTCCACTCCGTGGAGCAACCAGCGCGCCACATCCAACTCGTGGTGCAGCGTTGCGCGTGCACGGAAGCGGCGCAGGTGTCCCGCATCGCGCTGCAAGGAGTACCGTGCGATCACCGCATCGAGCACTTCCGACCCCGACGCGAGCAACCACGATAGGTCTGTTGCTGGGTCTCCGACCGAGAACTCGGACCACCCGAGTATGCCGACAATTTGGTCGTCGGTTATAAGGAGCTGGTCAGCGTCGAGCGCTCCATGAATCACAGTGGGCGCGAAGTCCCACAACTCAGTGTCGCCCAGTACATCTGTCCACCGAGAATGAACCGTGCGCGGCAACAGCCGCGTGGCCTCAGCCCGATCCAGGAGTCGTGCTGCTTGGATGCGCACGTCTTCCGCAGTGCGCACGGGGAGGCCGCCACCGTGAACAATGCTTGGCGGGAGCTCATGAATCGCGGCGAGTGCCTCGGCGATCGGCTGCAAGAGCAGTGCTTCGGCCTCAATGTCTGCCGCATCAACCCGGCCACCCGTAATGAATGTTGTGACAACTGCGCGGGTGTCGCCGCTGCGAGTCATTCCGAGCGAAGTTGGAACATCAAACGGAAGCCGTGTCCTGGCACCGTCAGAGAGCGCCGCGAGCCCCAAGAGCTCGGCAGACTGTTGTACTTCAGCGTTTTGAGAGCGTGGAATCCGCACGATCGACTCGCCGTCATCGCTGATAATGACTGCGGAAGTGAACTGTCCGCCGCCATTGCCACGGTGTTCACGAGCGCCGTGGACCACCAGTCCCGGCACCGCTGACGTCGCGAGCGCCGCTAGAGTGAGAGGAATGCTGGCCATGTCTTCAGCGTAGGCAACTGTGATCGATCATGGTGTACGCCACGCGCGCATGGCGCAGCTGAGAGCGCTCGAGTGTCGCGGGCAGCTACACAATGCGAGAGGAGACCGATTTGGCAGTGCACCACCCACCGCGGATGTCGAAGCCGAGACCACCACTGGCAAGCAGTGACCTTGATCGAGACGCACGTATTCGCACAAATCCTGAAGCCATTGCTGCTGCGTGGGCTGAGCCGGGTGCGCGGATGCTGCGATTACGGGGAGTGCAGGTTCCAGTAATTGGTGACGTAGATGGACCATTGCAGCTCGCGCTTACCCCTGTCGAGGGGGAGTTTTCGCAAGTACCCAACGGCGTCACTTCGGGGCATTGTTATTTGGGGCGCAAAGCTGGCGTGCCGGTTTTTGCAGAGAAATTCGCGGAGAAATCGGACGAAGAATCCGCGCAGCGTGCCGGCGAGACTAGCGGCGCCTCTATCGGGGTTCCGGGGGCTGAGTGGCAGCATCCATACGACGTCGCAATGAGGCTCGAAGAGGTCGACCGCGAACTCCTCACCGTCGCCTCGGCGTTGCTGAGATGGCATGAGACCGCGGCATTCTCGACTCGCGACGGAGAGTCCACCCACCCAGCCTGGGGTGGGTGGGCACGACATGATGCTCACGGAGGCGAACACTTCCCTAGAACTGACCCCGCTGTGATCGTCTTGGTGGAGCACGAGGGTCGGGTACTGCTTGGATCAAATGTGCTCTGGGAATCTGGACGCTTCTCACTGCTTGCTGGTTTCATCGAAGCGGGGGAATCAGCTGAGCAAACGGTGGTGCGTGAAATCTACGAGGAGGCAGGGATCCGTGTCGGTGAGGTGGAGTATGTGACCTCACAACCCTGGCCTTTCCCGCGTTCCTTGATGATGGGCTTCCGGGCCCGCCTCGCAGAGGGGGTCGCGCCCGAAGACATCTCAGCTGATCCGGAAGAGATTGCCGAACTTCGGTGGTTCACACGTGACGAAGTGAGAACCCCTCCGCCCGGTATCTTGCTTCCGCATTCCGTCTCAATCGCCAGGTGGTTGCTCGATCAGTGGGTAGACGAAAGAGAGACTGGCGGTGTCGAGCGCTGAAGACTTGCTCGGGGCACTTGACCCCGAGCAACGCGAAATCGCTGAGTGTCTGCGAGGTCCAGTGTCTGTGCTTGCCGGTGCGGGGACCGGGAAGACACGTACGATCACGCACCGTATCGCGTATGGCGTAAGCACCGGGGCGTATGACCCTGACCGCGTGTTGGCAGTGACATTCACGAGAAAAGCCGCGGGAGAGATGCAGGGGCGATTGCGCGGGCTTGGGGCGGAAGGTGTCCGCGCCCAGACATTTCACGGTGCGGCGCTCGCTCAGCTGGGGCACTTCTGGCCGCAGGTTGTCGGTGGACCTGCGCCGCAGGTGCTTCCCGGCAAGATCGCAACAGTCTCGCAGGCGGTCGAGTCTCAGGGTCTGCGCCTTGGTGCGGACGCACTTCGTGACATTGCGTCTGAAATTGAATGGCGAAAAGTGTCAATGCTCGGGCTCGACTCATATTCCGAGCACCTTGACTCACGCCCGCTGCCGTCGGGTGTCACACCCGAACAGTTACTCGATGTGCATCGCGGATATGCAAAGCTCACCGAAGAACGACGGCAGATCGACTTTGAGGATGTCCTGCTGCTCTTGACTGGAATGCTGGAGAGCGAGCCAGCAGCAGCCCTACAGGTACGCGAACGCTATCGCTTCTTTACTGTAGATGAATATCAGGATGTGTCGCCCCTCCAACACGCACTCTTGCGCGTGTGGCTCGGCGACCGCGATGATGTGTGCGTTGTCGGCGATGCCAGCCAAACGATTTACTCGTTTGCAGGTGCGTCGAGCGACTATCTTTTGCGCTTTCAGAGCGAGTACCCGCATGCTCGACAGTTCCGGTTGGAACGCAATTATCGGTCAACTGAGCCGATCGTTCGGGCGGCAAACAAACTGATGCGAGACCGGCCTGGTGCATTGACGCTGCACGCAGTTCGGCAGGAGTCTGCGGACGCGCCTGCAATGGGATGGTTTGCAGACGAGCATGCGGAAGCGGCGGCGGTTGCCGCGTCTATTCGAAAGCGCATCGACGCAGGTACCCCCGCCTCAGAGATCGCTGTGCTATACCGCACCAACGGTCAGTCAGCAGTGCAGGAGGAGGCGTTGGAACGCGTTGGCGTAAGTACTCGAGTTCACGGGGCGAAGCGCTTCTTCGACAGGGCGGACGTGAAGCAGGCTGTGATGCTCATTCGTGGGCAGGCCAAAGTTGAGGATCCACGTCCGCTGTTTCAGATTGTCAGTGATGTGCTGCGGTCGAGTGGGTGGAGCGCGACTCCTCCGGAGGGTCTCGCGGCCAGGGAGAAGTGGGAGGCGCTGAATGCACTGCTTTCTCTTGTTGATGAGATACCGGCTGGTACTGGGATGCGCGAGTTCAGCGATGAGCTCCATACGCGGCAACGCGCCCATCATGAGCCCACGGTCGAAGCGGTCACCCTGAGCGCGATCCATGCGGCAAAGGGCCTGGAATGGTCACTCGTACATATCATCGGTGTCAATGAGGGGATGCTTCCGATTAGTCATGCAGTACGGGATGACGACATCGACGAGGAGCGCCGCCTTGCATATGTCGCGCTCACGCGTGCGCGCGATGGGCTCCGAATTTCGGGCAGCGCGAGTGCATCGAGGTCCAGCCGCCCGCCGTCCCGCTTTCTCGCCGAAGCCGGTCTCACGATTCCACGATAATTGCCTCAGTCACGCGGCGACACGCGAATGTATCTCTGCACCCCAACCGTGGCAGCCACACCGGGGGTGTGGTGTAACGGAGATGAGCTCTGGTGCCCCCGCGAAATGCCCACGCGAAACGGGTATCCGCAGCTGGTGGGAATGCACGCCAGGGGTACCCTGCTGCATGTGGCGGAGGTAACTTACGGCGATCGCACCGACGAGATCGATAATCACTGGAGTCTCGCTTTGTGGAACGCGATGAATTAATTGGGACGCGAGGGCCGGGAGCGCGGGGTCAGCATCGATCTCCGCGAACACCAAACAGCTGTGGCAGGGAGCGCCTGGTGGTATGACAAGAGGCCCGATCTTCACACTTTGGTCAGAGAATCGAATCAAGAGGTGGGGGAGTCCCACGCTCAGCACGCGTTCGGCACGCTCAAGCGGTTCCAGGTATCGCTCAACGAGTACCGCAATATCTGGGGACTGAGTGCCGTCAGGGGTACCTGTCAGTCGAAAACCACTGGCGCTGAGTGCCCGATGCAACCCCTCCAGCTGGCGTCCGTCGTCGTACACGCTCACCACAGTCTGTGTGGTTCCTTCCCAGGGCAAGGTCCTTGGGGGAGGAACTGGGGTATTTCTCACAATGAGGGCCCGATCGAGCTCCTTGAGGAGTGACTGCAGCTCTTCTGGGGTGACACCCACGCTGCTCGCAACGTGTTCGACCTGGGTCGTGTGGATGCCTCCGCGCAGATGCTCAATGAGACGCTGTGCCGCGGACGATGGGTTCGCCACAACTGCTGTGGACCGGTCGAAGCCAATGCGCAGTACCTCTGGAGACTCCCAGCACACTGGAAGATCGGGATCAATGAGTGTGATGGGGTCGGTCATGCCCCCAGTGTGAGTGAGGCATCACCGCACTGGTGGGTATCCCCAGAATTCCGAGTGCGATAGGTGCACAACACGCGGTGTGAGCGGAGAACTTAGGACTTGTTGTCGTCGTCGGTGTCTTCTCGGTGGTGCGGAGAACCGTCTGCCTCGTCTTGTTCGTTCGCCGGACTTTCTTGTGAATCCGAGTGAGGTGGAAGATCTCCGTCGAGTAGCTGTGCCAGTGCGCGATCAAACTCATCGGACTTGGTCGACTGAGTCTCGCCGGCAAGCCCAATACGCTCGAGAAGTCTCGCCGGGTGATCGATCTCTTCGGCGGTTGGTAGAAGATCAGGGTGTGCCCAGAGCCCATCACGGGCAGTGGCTCCGCCACGATCTGCCACGAGGCGCCAGATCGCTGCCGCTTCTCGAAGCCTGCGGGGACGCAGTTCAAGACCGATCAGCGTCGAGAATGCGTGCTCGGCAGGCCCACCAGTCGCGCGGCGCCGACGTACCATCTCGGAAATCGCGTCCGCGCCAGGGATTCTGCTCACCGCATCAGCGGTAATCACATCCACCCAGCCCTCAATGAGCGCCAGCATCGTTTCTAGCCGAGCGTGGGCGGCTTCCTGAGCTGCAGTCTTCGGCGGAATCAGTGCGCCGCCAGCGAGCATCTCCTGGAGTTGTTCGGGATGCTCGGGGTCCAGATCCCGCGCAAGATCTTCAATCCGATCAGTATCGATACTGATTCCGCTCGCATAATCTTGAATTGCTGAGAGCAAATGTAGACGGAGCCACTTCGTATGCCGAAACAGTCGGGCGTGGGCGAGCGCGCGCCCCGCCACAAACAGCGTCACAGCCACACCGGCGAGATCAAGTACGCACCCCAAAGCTTCGAAGCCGGAGGGGCGAAGGACCCCGCCTTCGTGCCCGGGGCCGGCAAACAGTGGGATGCCGATGTCGCCACCGGACACAACTTCGCCGGAGAGCTTCCCGACGATCTGACCTAGTTGTACGGCGAACAGGGCGCCACCGACGCTCCGGAGCATGGGGGCGGCTCCCTGCAACGCGCTTCCGAGTTCGCTCGGCATCTGGCTCGTCAACGCATCCGTGAGCGCCTGCGTAATTGACTCGGCCACCGGTTCAGCAAGCCCAACCCATGTATCGACGGTCTGTTGCACCCATTCGATTCGGGACAGCGTGCGTGGCGCATCTGGCGCCGCACCGACATCTGTGACCTCGTCGAGCCAGAGCGCGGCAACTGGAAACGCGCGTAACGCCGGGGCCGGATCGCTCGCTGTTTCGCCGGTTCCAGCAACCTCGATCGCCGTGCGTCGCGTCACCGACCAGTCGATGCTCTCGCCCGGCTGCTGCATTGCGTTGCTGAGAGTGCTGAATAATCCCTGCAGTGCTGAGGCATCGAGTGGCAGACCCGCGGCAGCTGCAAGCTGCGACGGGTCAAAGCCGGTCGCTGCCGAGGCATCCCCACCCGCAAGCATGTCTCGCAACACGCGTTGGATCTCTTCGAGGTCGGGATCATTGCCTACCCCACCAGGTTCGGCATCGTTTTGTCCGTCTTCGTCGCGATTTGCATCGTCAGGGTTCATGCCGTTGTTGTCAGTGCTCATGCCACTGTCTCCTCATCCGGATCCGAGTGAGTTCAACGCTACGGCACTGGCCTCAGTTTGTGCTGCTAGATTGACGCACCGCGGGCGTTTACGGTTGCGCCGACTGCGAACACTTGCGGCGGAGGATGCGAGTTTGGAAAGAGGTGTGAGGTGCAGGATCAGGCGCGCGAACGGCGCAGGATGCGTTGGCTGCTCGCCGCAACAGGTCTGGCGGTCATCGTATTGTTGGCGGCGCTGATCCCGTCTCCGTACGCTATCGAGCGTCCGGGCCCCGTCGTGAACACGCTCAGCGACGTGACCATCGAAGACACGACTGGTCCCGTGATTGAGATCGAGGGCGCGGACACATATCCGACCGAGGGGGCCCTCAATCTGCTGACTGTCACGATTGTTGGGAGCAATGAGCACCCGGCGAGTTGGCTCTCATTAATCCCGACGTTGGTAGATGACTCACAGCGTGCCGTGCGTCTGTCGGAGCTGTATCCCGAAGAACTGACAGACGCGGATCGACAGAACATGAATACCGCCATGATGAATTCCTCGCAGCGCGACGCAACGGCTGCTGCTCTCTCAGCACTCGGCGAACAAGTACCCGCAACGCTGCGTGTCGCCGGAGTCGCGGAGGGTGGTCCTGCAGAAGGGGTCCTACGTGACGGTGACATCGTGTTGCGCGCGGGGGGACAAACGGTCGATGACTACGAACTACTCCGTGACATCATTGCTGACTCGGGTGCCGGTACGCCGCTGAACGTCGAAGTTGAGCGCGACGGAGCGACCGTCACGGAACACCTAACGCCTGAAGTGCTGGCAGACAGCGATGCCCCAATGCTCGGAGTGGGCATTGCGTCTGAGTACGACCTGCCCGTGGAGGCAGAAATCTCACTCGATGAGATAGGAGGCCCGAGCGCGGGCATGATCTTCGCCCTTGCCATCTATGATCAACTCACGCCGGGGACACTCACTGGAGGCCTGAGCGTGAGCGGCACCGGAACAATCACCGGAGCCGGCTCTGTCGGCGCGATCGGTGGTCTTGAACAGAAATTGTGGGGGGCAGCCAGGGCTGGCACCGACCTCTTCCTCCTGTCGAACGAAAACTGCGGTGATCTCCCGTCCGGTCTGCCGAGCGACACCGACATGCTGATCGCGCCTGTCGCGACACTTGAAGAGGCAATCTCTGCAACCGAGACTGTGACTGATGGAGGAACCCCTCCCGGTATCGAAGTCTGCGAAATCGACTGATCTTCTCTGAGCTTGGTTTGTGCAGTGTGTCAGTTCACTGTCAGCGGTTCCCGATAGGGTTATCGTGCCCCGTCCTCTAACAGGAAAGTTTCAGACGTGACCGACCAGAACGCTTCCGCTCCGGCCGCCCGTCAGCGAAAGCTCTCGCCGCTGGCAATCACCGTAATCATCGTTGTCCTCCTGCTCTTGGTATTCCTCGCAGCCTCGGGTGTCGCGACAGAGTTGCTGTGGTACGACCAAGTTGGGTATTTGCCCGTGCTCATGACGGAGTGGGTGGCAACCGGGGTGATGTTCCTCATCGGATTTTTCGCGATGGCGATTCCCGTATTTGTCTCCATCGATATTGCGTACCGCAAACGACCGGTCTACGCGCGACTGACCGCGCAGCTCGACCGGTACCAAGAGCTATTTGAGCCGTTGCGTCGTGTCGTCAAATGGCTGCTGCCGGCCGTGATTGGTTTGTTTGCCGGGCTGAGCAGCGCTGTGTTGTGGCCGCGGGTGCTTCTGTGGTTGAACAGTGAGAAGACCGGTACCACAGACCCACAGTTTGGGCTCGACATTTCGTTTTACCTCTTTGACCTGCCGCTGTGGCAAGGGATCTTGAGCTTTGCTTCGGCCGCCACGCTGATCTCACTCATTGTGGCCGTGGCGACCAGCTACCTGTACGGAGGCATCTCGTTTTCGGGGCGCGACGTGCGTGTGTCGAAATCGACACGAATTCAGGCGGCTATTCTCGCAACGCTCTATCTCTTGTTCCAGGCAGTCAGTCTGTGGCTAGACCAGTACAAAACACTCTCGGATACCGAGGGGCTCCTCACTGGCGCCATGTTCAGCGACGTGCATGCGGTCATTCCGGGCAAACAGATTCTCGCAGGCATCGCAATCTTGATTGCGCTGTTGTTCCTGGTGACAGCGTTTACCGGCAAGTGGCGGCTCCCTGTCATTGGCACCGCGCTGTTTCTTGCGTCGAGTTTGGTGCTCGGAGCGGGATATCCGTGGGCGGTTCAGCAGTTCCAGGTACAGCCTGACGAGGGCTCCCTGGAGTCCGAGTACATTGACCGGAACATGGCGGCCACTCGTGCTGCTTACGGTCTCGATGACGTTGAGACTGAACGGTACGATGCGGTGACCAATGCGGAGCCTGGAGCGCTTCGCGATGACGCCGTGGCTACCGCGAACATCCGCATCATGGATCCATCGATCATCTCGCGGACGTTTGCGCAGCTCGAGCAGAGCCGTCAGTACTACACCTTCCCCAATACTCTGAACGTTGACCGGTACGAGATCGACGGAGAGACCGAAGACACGGTCTCCGCGGTCCGCGACATCGACGTTGAAGCTCAGAGCGGTTGGTACAACCAGACGCTCGTCTATACACACGGGTATGGACTCGTCGCGGCGTACGGTAATCAGCGGTCCCCAGGCGGCGAACCAGTGTTTCTGGAGAACGGTATTCCAACGAGCGGCAAGCTCGGTGAGTTTGAGCCCCGTGTGTACTTCGGAATGAATTCACCTGAATACTCGATTGTCGGCGGCGACCGTGATCGTCCGATTGAGGTAGATTACCCGGCTGACACCGAGAGTGCAGCCGAGGCAAGTGCGGCTGAGGAAGCTGAAGCTCAGGAAGCCGCTGCTGAGGATGCCGCTGCGGCTGAAGAAGCGGCTGACGATCCGGCGGCCGAAGAAGCGAGTGCTGAAGAAGAAGCTGCTACCGAAGACGAAGCAGTCGAAGCAACCGAGGAAGTCGGCGGTGAACGCCAGAACCTGACAACATTCACGGGCGACGGTGGCCCGGTGCTCGGAGGGTTCTTCCAAAAGCTCATTTATGCGCTCAAGTTCCAGGACATGGAAGTGCTGCTTTCCGGTTCGGTCGCTGATGGGTCGCAGATTCTGTACGATCGCAACCCGATCGAGCGTGTACAGAAAGTAGCTCCGTACTTGACAATTGATTCCTCACCGATCGCTTCCGTTGTCGATGGGCGCGTTGTGTGGATCATTGATGGGTACACGACTTCCGCCGACTATCCGTACTCAGAAGTATCTGACTTTAACGAGACCAACGTTGATGCAGAGAACCCGAGGACGAGCCCCGCCGCGGATCCGATCAACTACATTCGTAACTCGGTGAAAGCCACGGTCGACGCCTACGACGGGACCGTCAGCCTATACACCTGGGATACGGAAGATCCGCTCATCGATGCCTGGGGCAAGATATTCCCTGGCACATTGAAAGATGTATCGGAAATGAGTGGTGATCTGCTCAGCCACGTTCGGTACCCAACTGACTTGTTCAAGAGTCAGCGCGCGATGCTGAGCCGTTATCACGTGTCGAACCCGGGCGTCTTCTACTCCGCGGAGGAGGCATGGCGTACCCCCGACGATCCGGTAACAGCCGTGAACAGCGAGGGCGGGCAGAACCCACCGCAGCCGCCGTATTACCTGACGCTGTCCGCGGGTGAGGGAGTGGATCCCAACTTCTCGATTTACTCCACTTACATTCCGGATGCCCGGGGTGAGGGATCTCGAGACATCTTGACGGGGTACCTTGCGGCGAACTCGAACGCGGGTTCGACCGACGGTGAAGTGTCGGATGATTATGGGAAGTTGAAACTGCTGACCCTGCCTGCAGGAGATACTGTTCCGGGCCCCGGTCAGGTGCAGAACTCGTACAACACCGACCCGAGTGTATCGACCGAACTCAACCTCTTGCGACAGGGTGAGACGAACGTCATTAGCGGCAACTTGCTGACGCTTCCGGTCGGCGGTGGGTTGCTATACGTGCAGCCGGTCTATATTCAGGCATCCTCGGGAACGAGCTTCCCGCTCCTGCAGAAAGTGCTGGTGTCATTTGGTGATGACATTGCATTCGAAGACACCCTCGATGAAGCGCTTGACACCCTCTTCGGTGGAAGTTCCGGCGCAGCTGCTGGTGACGGTGACGTCGCGGAAGAAGGCACTGCGGGTGAAGCTGAAGGCGAGGGTGAATCGAGCGATCCAGCCGAGGACACCACGACTGAGGGGGAGAGTGACCCCGGTCTGAACTCGGTGCTGCAGGATATGCAGCAGGCACTCGAAGACCGTGACCAAGCAATGCAGGACGGTGACTGGACCGCATATGGTGAAGCTGATGAGCGTCTGAAGAAGGCGATCGAGGAAGCTATCGCAGCAGGTTGATACTCCGCTCACAGTGATCGTTTGGGCCCGGGGCGTACTCACGCTTCGGGCCCAAACTGTGTCTGCAGCAGCGGCCGCACAGCAGCGCGGTGACCCCGCAAAGTACTGGCGAGATCGATTCATCAGGGGTCTGCCGTGCTGCCGCTGACGATGAGGAGAAAAACGAAGAGGCCCTCTTTCGAGGGCCTCTTCTCTTGGTTGCGGGGGCAGGATTTGAACCTACGACCTCCGGGTTATGAGCCCGGCGAGCTACCGAACTGCTCCACCCCGCGGCACAAGATTCAACTTTAGCATGCCCTGGTGCTCGATGCGAATCGAGGTGGCAAGACGCGGAGTTGGGCCTGTGGATAGACGAGGCGGTGGACTCCAAAGACGTTCAACATTGGCGCAGTGGAGGACGGACCTCCGCGGAAGGAGTCAATATGTCTGCTCAGATCTCTCGCAGCCGGCGGAAGCTACGAACCCCGTTGGTCTTGACCTTTGCTGTGCTCGCGGGGCTCGTCGCCACTGCCCTCCCGCTGCCCGGTGTGTCTGTGCCAGCGACACAGCCGGCACAGGCTGCTGTGCTCGGACACCACGTCAGCATCAACGGTTGGGCGCTCGGGACCTTTCTTTCCACCAGCGAGAACGCATACGTGTACTGCCTCGAGCCGGGCGCCTCGTACCCTGGAGGTGATCAACGGAACCCCAACTGGGTTGACAGGCTGCCTGGCTACACCGCGACGACAAGCGGAAATGTCACTGGCTGGTCGGGTGGCGCCGTGACCAGCGGACCGGCCACCGGTGAGACACTTCGCAGAATGAACTATGTCATCGAAACCCACGGCAACACGACAAATCCAGAGCGTGCCGCGGCTGTGCAGCTTGCGCTCTGGATACTGCGAGATGATCCGGGCCTTCGTTCGTGGCTTGCACACCACGTGAGCTGGATACAGCAAGGGGGCCATGGTGCGATCGTGACCGCAGCGAATGGTCTCGCAGCTGAAGCGCGATCTCGTGCAACTGCGCCTGTGACGCCTTCCCCGGAGCCGCTGAAGCTGGCGCAGGGACCCACCCACGGGCAAGGGACACTCACATACCCCGCGGGTACGACGGAACTTGTAATGAGCGGTGGGAAGTTTGAGAACGGTGAACAGAAGGTGCAAATCACCGATGGATCTGCCGGGACGATTGCCTGGACAGCTGATCTGCACCCCACTGGATGGCAGCGCCTGCATGAAGTGATGGTCGAGGGCAAGTGGAGTCTTGAAACACGTGGGTGGGCTGCGGCGCTCAGGCTCCACCCGCCGGTTGATTCAAGCCAGCAAATGCTGGGGACCGGCGTTGGCATGGTTACAGAGATTCGGACCGGAAAGCTCGCGCAGGTGAGCACACAGGTCGATGCACAGTTTTCGCCGGTATTGACCACGCAAGTACCCAACCGATTCGTGGAGCGCAATGCGGGCGTATTTTCCGACACCGTCACGCTTGGGGTCGCCGGTGATTCGGCTCCCTGGGCAGCACGAACGGACCAGACCGGCGAGCACGAGTACGCCCCTGTTGTCGCTCAGGGCACGTTGTATGGGCCATTTACCTACCCGCAACGGCCGGCAGAGACCTCGCCTATTGGAGCGCCCGTTGCGGCTCGTGCGGAGCTTCTCGCAGATCGTGGCCCCGGTGACTATGCGGTCGTGTCGAATGACCGACCCGACGAAGCTGGATACTACTCCTGGGTCTGGAGAATCCAGGAGGACGAACAGTCGGAGGAAGTTCGCGACGCGGAGCTTCTCCCCGCCGGTTACGCGTTCAGAGACCGTTTTGGTCTTACAGAGGAGGGGCACACCGTTCCCACTTCGTTGCGGTGGACGACGGAATTGCTTGAGCGGGAGATCACGCTTGAGGACATGACACTCTACGACACTGTGACCCCAACGATTGAGCATGGTGCGTGGCTGCGTGACGACGCAGGGGAGCGACTGACTGCGCAGTTACGGCTGACCGTGTACCAGACTGATGATCGGCCGAAGCGGCAGCTGAGCCCTCCCACAGATGCGCGAGAGGTGGCAAGCACACTCCTGCCTGTCAGCGCACCTGGCAGGAATGTGTCAGCGGATCCCATACCCGTGCCATTCGAGACACGTGGGTGGGTGACGGTACAAACCTGCCTGTACGAAGAAGATCAGACGGAAGCAGCTATCGGTCACTTTGAAGAGTGGTGCGACGACTTTGGTGTTCCAGCAGAAAGTGCGCGAATTGCGCCACCGGAGGTGCGAACCGAAGCACAAGATACGGCTGCCGTGGGCGATTTGATCAGAGATACCGCTATCGTGACCGGCGTGGTTCCGCCAGAGTCTGAGGTGAGCTTTGCGTTCTTCTTGCAGCCTGAAGTCGGAGCATTCAAGTACGACGAGCACTGGCGTGTCCAACAGGATGTCGACGGAAATTCGCTGCGGTGGAGCGCGGATGAACTCAACGAGCTCTCGGAAAATGAACGATGCCTCGTGCAACGGGTGGCCCACACCAACTCTGTGAGCGTCGAGAAGGCAGGTAACGTCCTCTCTCCACCGATTCGCGCGCACAGCGCGGGCATCGGGTATTGGGTCGAAACTCTCGTCACCAAACATCCCGATTCTGGAGAAACAGTTGAATTGCATCGCGGTGCGTGCGGTCTCGAGAACGAGCGAACCATTGTTCATGATGAAACAGAACCTGCACTCGCGACGACCGGTGGGGGAGTTGTTCCAATACTGACTGTGGGAGCCGCGCTTGCACTCGGAGGATCGCTCCTTGCGTTGGTGGTTGGTGTTCGGCAACAGCGCCGAGTGTCCGCGTGATGCGCCGATCTCCAGCACTCCTGCAGCCCGCACAAATGTTTTTCATAGACTCGGTAGCCAAGCTTGAGGCACGACATGGGACTAGCCGAGAATGGAAAATCGATGACCACTACTCCAGAGAACGAGCAGCCATCGCAGCAGGCTGCGCAGCCGGCGCATGGAGGGCAGCAAGTGCCTGGCCACACACCAGAGACGTTCGAGCAGCACCAGTACTCGAACGATCCCACCCATCATCCAGCTCCGCAGCAGGCTGGGTATGGCCAGCCTGGAGAGTACGCAGCGAGCGCTCCCCAGGCTGGCCAGCCAGTTCCTCATGGGGAGCAGGCCCAATATGGGGAGCAGGCCCAATATGGGCAGCAGGCTCAGTACGGGCAGCAGGCTCAGTACGGGCAGCAGGCTCAGTACGAGCAAGCGTCGTACGCCCAAGCTACGCACCAGCAGGTGCAGTATGGACAGCAGGCAACGGCCCCGCATCATGCGGCTTATGCCCCGTACGAGCCGCAGGGTTCCGACCACCAGGGGCAGACCGCCGAGCCCCGACAGCACAAGAGTCGAAGCGGCGCGCTCCTGTCCGGGCTCGCCATTGGTGCGCTGCTCGGTGGACTAGTGGGCGGTGGTGTCGCCGCGCTTGTCGCGACGAACACCGGTGCATCGAATCCGGCTCAGGGGGGCGGAGGGACACTTTCGCTCGAGAACTCTGAGACCGCGACTGCGATCTCTGGGGTTGCCGCGGTCGCTACTCCGAGTGTTGTGACGATCGATGTAGCCGGGGCCTCTGCAGCAGGATCTGGCTCCGGAGTCATTTACAGTGAGGATGGCTACATCATCACGAATGCTCACGTCGCAACGCTCGACGGTGCGGCATCTGAACAGTCGGAGCTTCGAGTGAAATTGAGTGATGGTCGGATTCTCGACGGCGATCTCGTTGGTGTTGACCCATACGCGGACCTCGCCGTGATTAAGGTCGAAGCGGAGAATCTCCCCGCGATCCAAGTTGCCGACTCGTCGGAGCTCAATGTTGGTGACCTTACAGTTGCCATCGGAGCCCCCCTGAATCTTTCGAATACCGTGACCAGCGGTGTGGTGAGTGCCATGTATCGCGGGATTGCCGTGGGCAGCCCGCTGATTCCGGAGGATACGACTCAGGATGAGAATGTCCAGCCTGATGAGGAGGGTGGCTTTGGTTTCCCTTGGGACTTCCGCTTTGACAGCCCAGAGCGAGGTGACTCAGAGGCGCCTGCGGTTGGGGGGTCAGTCACCCTTCCCGTAATCCAGACAGATGCTTCGATCAATCCTGGTAACTCGGGAGGCGCGCTCCTTGATGGCGAGGGCAAGCTCATTGGAATAAATGTTGCGATCGCGAACACCACAGGGAACGCGGATACTGCCGGGAGCGTTGGGCTCGGATTCGCCATTCCAGCCAACCTGGCCGCGAGGGTCGCAGATTCGATCATTGCGGGAGAGCAGCCGTCACACGGTCTGCTGGGCGCATCAGTCGGGGATTCGTACCAGGACACGGACGAGGACGCGAATGTGTCTGGCGGACTGATCGTTGACGTCAGCAGCGGCGGTACGGCCGAAGCTGCGGGTCTGCGTTCGGGCGACGTTATTACCGCGGTGAACGGTATTCCCGCAGCGGACGGTACCTCGGTGTCGGCACTGATTCGCATGCTCGAAGGTGATAGTGAGGTGACGATCGACTACAGCCGCGGTGGAGAGACGCAGCAGACAACTGGCACACTCAACACCTTGGAGTGGTAGTGCCCGCACCGCACTGAAACTCACATCCGTCGGTACTGACCATGCCCTACAGTGGAGCAGGTGAGTACCGGCGGATTTGAGTTTGCGAGCGGCAATCTAGCGAAAGTGCTCGCGCTCCCTAAGTACGTACTCTCCCTCATCTTGTCGTGGTTTATTGTGCGCGACAGAAACCGCTGGGCGTTTGGCAGTGGTATCGGTGTTGGGGAGGGTGCGCTAGCGGTCGCGAAGCAACTGCAACGCGATGATACCGAAGCACGTATTGTGTGGCTGACCGGGAACGCAGCAGAGGGTGAGGAAGCGGCAAGTCAAGGGTTCACACCAGTACGGCGGCGCGGCTGGGCCGGATATTGGGAGACGCTGCGCGCCGGCACACTTGTTGTGACGCACGGGCTCGGTGATGTGAACCGTTTCGGGGTGTATGGGGGACTCGTGGTGCAACTGTGGCACGGTGCTCCGCTAAAACGGCTCCATTTGGACACCCCAACGACAACTGCGTTGCGGGGGCCTGCTCCTGTACGCGCGCTGTTGAGAAGAATGTATCTTGCGGGTGCTCGACAAGTCGACCTCTATGTCGCAGGATCAATCACCGCCGCAGAGCGGCTGCGCTCGGCGTTCCGTGTCGTTCCAGGCAAAGTACGAGTGCTTGGCGATCCTCGTGACGACCTGATTGCGATCCAGGCGCGCGACGCGGAAGCTGCTGCGCGAGCGAAAGCAGCAGTGTGGGAGTTGCTCGGGGAACCAGAGCGGAACGCCGACACCACGCCGCTTGTGTTGTATGCCCCGACTTGGCGTGATGGCGACGTAGATCCTGCTGTTCCCTCAGAATCTGAAGTCACCCTGATCCGCGAGATGCTCGATACGCAGGGGGCGGAGCTCGTCATTCGTTCCCACCCACTCGGTGCTGGAGCATATGAACGAGTGCTCGGCCGCCGGGTACATGCGTTGCCCGCGGCGATCGCCTCAGACATCACTCCGCTCCTCGGCGCGTTTGACGTGCTCGTCACGGACTATTCTTCAATCGCCCTCGACTTTGCTTTATTTGGGAGGCCGCTCGTTTGGTTCGCTCCCGACGTCGCAGCATATTCGAGTGGCCGCGGCTTGTACGAACCTCTCCAGGTGACTTCCTCTGGTCTCGCAGTGGAAACGTGGGGAGAAGCTCTTGCGATGCTCTCTCGGGTGCTGCCGGGAGGCCCTGAGCGAACGGCTGCAGAAGCACGCTCTCGAGCGTTGGCTGCTCGGTTCCATGCGTACCCTGAGGGCGGTGCCGCTGCTCGAGTGCTTGCGGAGATCCACCGCTTGCGGCTCCCCGCAGCTGATCTCATCCAGGCAGACGCTGTGTTCTTTGAGAGCTTCTATGGCCGGCAAATCACGTGCAACCCGCTTGCAATCGACCGTGAAATAGTACGCAGATTTCCACTTCTCCCACGCTACTGGAGTGTCACGAGTGAACGACAAGACGTACCAGAGGGAGCCATACCACTCTTAGTGGGTGGACGTGAGTGGATCCTCGCCCGACGGGCTGTGCGGCTCCTCGTAGTCAATGACTGGCTTCGCTTCGGTTTCCGCCGGAGACGTCACCAAACTGTCCTGCAGACCTGGCACGGTACTATGCTCAAGCAACTCGCTCTTGGTCGCCCAGGAGTTAGTATGCGCACGCGGCTCGCGATTCGGCGCGAGAGTGGACGTTGGAGCCTCCTCCTGTCGCAGAGTTCGCACTCGACCGACCAATTCCGCAGAAACTACGCGTACCGAGGCGAGATCCTTGAAGTGGGATATCCGCGCGATGACCGCCTCGCTCAAGCGGTAGTTGGGGAATCTCGCAACCCGATTATTGTGCACACTGCACGCACCGAGCTTGGTTTGCCGCACAGCTCGAGTGTGCTGGTCTATGCGCCGACCTGGCGTGACCGTGGCATCACACTGGTTGATGAACTCAATGTGAATCGTCTCGCTGAAGAGCTCGGCGAAGATTGGGTGGTCGTGGTTCGCGGCCATACGCGCACACATGCCTTTGGGCGCTACGGTGGGCATCCGCGGGTGGTCGACGTCTCGGCGCATGCTGACGTCAACGATGTGATTCTTGCGGCAGACCTCATCGTCACCGACTATTCATCCATTATGTTCGACGCGGCGGTCGCTTATGTTCCACAGCTGTTCTTCGTCCCCGACGTCGTGGCGTTTCGAGATCGAGAACGAGGTTTCACCTTTGATTTCGAACGAGAGGCACCCGGCCCGATCCTCTCCAGCCGCACCGAGGTCGTGGCTCACGCGCAAGAACTACGTCAGTACGGTACCGAGGCGGGGTGGATGCAAGAAGCGTCTCCTCGCCTTGCTGCCTGGCGGGATCGCTTCACTCCGCACGATGATGGGCATGCTGCAGAGCGTGTTGTCGATGCGCTCCAGGAACGTGGTGTGCGTCTCGCAGAGCACACACAGGACGCAGCGGATTAAGCTCTGGAGCGGTCGATAGCCCGTCCGCCACCAAATACGATTCCGCGAAGGAAACCTGCGCCCCAGCTGAGGTGCATGATGAAGAGGGTGGATGCGCTCAGAGCGTGATCCTTGAACCCTCGTTGTTCTGGCATACGAGTGATGGCGAAACCAATGCCGAGCAGGTACGAGACGGTGGTGAGATGCACGAGGGACCACCACGACCCCCAGTGGAGCACGCCGAAGAGCTGGAGTAACGCAACCGCGACGCTCAAGGCGAGCAGCAGCACGAGGGTGCCCGGAGCAAAAAAGCGCCACGGATTGGCCCGCCCGTAGCGACGCACGAGCACCGCGCGCCAGATTCCGGTGGCAAGAAACTGCTTCGACATGTCGGCGAGGCTTGCCCGTGGGCGGTACGTCACACGAAGTGCTGGGTCGAACCAGATCTGGTACCCGGCACGACGGATGCGTAGGTTCAGTTCCCAGTCTTCACCCCGGCGGATCGCCGCGTCGTACCCACCAACCGCCTCCACGGCTTCGCGGCGAAAAATTCCGAGATACGCAGATTCGGCGGGTCCAGGTGCGCCCTCTCCATGATAGGTGCCGCCACCCAGACCGAACGGGCTGTTGTATCCTCGCGCAATAGCTTGCTGCACGCGTGTCGTACCCGCAGCGCGCATGATCCCACCTACGTTCGCAGCGTGTGTGCTGCGAAGAGCCGTCACGCCAAGTCGTGTGTAGTCGAGGGTGAGTTCAGAGTGCGCGTCGACGCGCACGATTACTGGGTGACGGCTTGCTTCGATCCCGCGATTCAGTCCCACTGGGATGTCGCGGTCAGGGTTGTCGACCAACCGTACTCGTGCGTCTTCTTTCGCGAGCTGTGCAGCAATCTGCGAACTTCGATCCCGTGACGGTCCGAGCGCAAGAATGAGCTCTTTCTCACCCGCGTAGTCTTGCGCAAGTATCGTCCGCACTGCCGTCTCTAAGTAATCCTCCTCGTTCAACACAGGCATCACGTACGAGACGGCTGGCGTCTCTGGGAGGGGTGGTAGCTCGGTCACCTCGCAATCTTCCCATGATCCACACGAGTATGCTGTCAGGATGCAGTTGGCGAAGGATGTGCGACGTGCCCGACGGCTGATCAAGAAAGTATTGAAAGGTCGGCGCGCGGCTGCAGAGGTCCGACGTGCGATCTCGGATCGTGGGCCGCTCACCCCGGGAAAGTATCGCGTCGGGGTGTATTTTGCCGACAGCGACGTCAACATTTACCAAATGCGGCAGTGGTATGCGCCGCTGAGGGAGCTCTCAAAGCGGTGGCCCGTTTTGATCCTGGCCCGCAATGCGTCAGGGACGCGCCAGCTCATGCGGGAGAGTGGTCTCGTGGTCGAGTTCGCAAAGAAAATCACTGATCTTGAGCGCGTGGTGGAGGAACAAGCACTCGATCTGATTCTGTACGTCAACCAGAACACTCGCAACTTCCAGATGATGCGGTACGGCGAGCGTTGGCACGTCTTCATCAATCATGGTGAGAGCGACAAAATGTACATGACGAGCAACCAATATAAAGCGTATGACTTCGCATTTGTGGCGGGCGACGCTGCAAAGGCACGACTCAGCAGGGCCATCTGGGAATACGACGTTGAGCAGCGCACACTCGCAATCGGTCGACCGCAGGCTGATCATTTCACGGGCACCCCTCCGTTTACGCCAGATCACCGCGCAGTCGTGCTGTACGCACCCACCTGGGAGGGCGACCGGCCCGCAGCGAGCTACGGCTCGGTGGTCACTCACGGTGAAGCACTGGTGCGACGTCTACTGAGTACCGGGCGTCATCGGGTCGTGTACCGTCCGCACCCGCGTAGCGGTGTAGTTGATTCTGAGTTCGGTGAGGCCAACCTCCGGATCATCAAAATGATCGAGGATGCAAACCGCGAAGATCCCTCCGCGCAGCACGTATTTGATACGGCCGGGGAGATCGGGTGGCAGCTGACCGTGCCTGATGTTGCAATTTGTGACATCTCGGCCATGGTGTATGACCGCCTTGCAACGGGGAAGCCGTTGTTTGTCACACGTCCGGTGAACCCCGACGCGGAGGTTGACCAGGAAGGGTACTTGAGTGTGTGTGAATGGCTTGACGCCGGTGACGCTCCGCGAGTCGATCACATACTTGATCAAGCGACGGACGATGTGGCCGCCAGTGAGCGACTGAGGGTGTGGTCGCAGCGGTACTTTGGTGACACCTCTCTTGGTGAACCAACCCGCCGTTTCGAGGCCGCAGTGGGTGAGTTGCTGCATCGGGCGGAAGAGTTAGGTGCCGAGCAAAGAACGAGAAAATAATACGTCTGAGTGCGCGAGTGTGCTCGCAGTGACTCTCAGCCCACATGCGAAAAGTGGGTACACAGATTTGATAGGTTAGGTGCGTGCCGCCCAAAAAACCGTCGAATGCGTCTGCCCATGAGCAGGAGACGCCCCCCGAGGAGCGTTCGGCGCGCGCACAGACGGTAGAAAACGGTGCTGCAGCCGAGGGGGACATTGCCGCAACATCGCCTCCGCGTACCGTAAGGCGGAGGCCCGAAGCCCCGCGGGTTCGCCCGAGCAGGTCATCCGCTTCACAGTCCAGCGCACCTGCAGAGCCAGCGGTGAGCGAGCAACCAGTCCCTGCCGTGCAGGCACACGACGACAGTGCCCGGACACCGGCTCCGACACCGCGCACGGGGCGCATCGAGATCCCCGTTCCATCGGTCGTGCGGGCACGTGAGCGCGGTCGTCTCGCGGAGCAGAACCCGGTCGTGCTGCGGACCGAAATGCTCACCAAAAGCTACGGCTCGGTGCTTGCCGCGAATGAGGTATCGATCGAGGTCCATGCAGGATCATTCACGGGTTTTGTCGGACCAAACGGTGCGGGGAAAACGACGACCCTGTCCATGATTACGGGGCTGCTTCGCCCCACCTCCGGTCGCGTCGCTATTCACGACGTTGATGTGTGGTCAGACGGTCCAGCAGCGAAACGACTGATTGGCGTGCTTCCCGACCGGTTGCGCCTGTTTGACCGATTGACCGGCGCGCAACTGCTCTACTACTCGGGTGTGCTCCACGGCGTCGACGAAGCGACGGTCGCGCAACGAGCTGCCGAGCTGGCCGAAGCTTTCAGTCTTGAATCCGCGCTGGAACGGCTGGTGTCCGATTATTCAGCGGGTATGCAGAAGAAGATCGCGCTGGCGTGCTCCATGATTCACGCCCCCGAAGTCCTGGTGCTTGACGAACCGTTCGAGGCCATCGACCCAGTGTCGGCATCTAATGTCACAGAGATTCTGGAAAAGTTTGTATCGGGTGGTGGCAGTGTCATCATGTCGAGCCACAGTCTTGACCTGATCCAACGTATTTGCGATCACGTCGCGGTGATCATTGATGGCAGCGTGATAGCGCAGGGCACGGTCGATGAGGTACGCGACGGTATCAGCCTTGAAGAGCGATTCACTCACTTGACGGGCTCTGCGGATTCACGGAAGGGGCTGGATTGGTTGCACGGCTCTTCAGGCTCCGCCTGACCCTACTTGCGGCCGAGTTTCGGGGCTCTTTCACTCGGGGGCTACGCACTACGGCCGTGCTGTTGCTCTCATTTGCGGGAGCGGTGGCGCTCGCATGGCTACCTAATTTTGTGTATTCCGATGCTGCTGACCGCGCGGTGCTCGACACGGTCGTAGGTGCGATCGTACTCGGTGCCGTATTTCTGGTCCCATTCTTTGAGAATCGACGTAATCTCGAGCCGCGACAGTTCCGCTTGTATCCCGTAGGTCCCGGCGCTGTCGCGTTTGCACTCCTCATATCAGCGATATTCACATGGCCATTTTTGGTGCTTCTGACCTGGTTGGTTTCGCTCGGAGTGTTCCGGGAGGAATGGCAGAGCACCGCCTTCACGATGCCACTTGTGCTCGCACTTGCGGCGATGCTTGCGGTCGTGAGCGCGAGCGTCAGCTCTGCTCTTTCGAAACTCGTGGTGGGGCCCGACCGCGCTGGGGTAGCTCGCGCTGTTGGTGTACTGCTGCTCATTGCATTTCTTCCGGTCGCAGTGTTTACCGCGACGACGATGTTCGCCAGTGGCACGCGCGGGCTGGGCGGTGACACCGCTGAAGCACTCGGGTGGACACCGTTTGGTGCTCCGTTCGCAGGGTTGTGGTTCTTCGTGCAGGGGGACGAGACAGCTGCGATGCTGCGGTTCGTTGTGACATTCGCCACAATGGGCGTACTGCTCATCGCATGGTTCCTGCTCGTCTCACTCTCAAACGAGCGTATTGATCGCCCAGCAAACCCAGCAGTGGCACGTCGAGGGCTTGGGTGGTTCGAACGGTTCGCAGCCCGCCCATCGCAGGTGATTGGCGCACGCGCACTCACCTATTGGGCGCGTGATCCGCGCTACCGGATCGCGCTCATTGCTATTCCGTTTGCGCCAATTGTGATGTTGGTGGCGTTTTGGGTCGCGGGCGCTGACCTGCGTTCCCTCGCACTCGTGCCACTCCCGGTGATGCTGCTCATGCTGGGCTGGTCGCTGCACAATGATCTTGCGATGGATTCAACCGCCATTTGGTCACATGTTTCGAGTGGCATTCGCGGACGAGAGGACCGTGTCGGTCGGCTAGCACCCATCATGTTGATTGGGATCCCACTTGTCTTGATCGGATCCAGCATCACCGTGACTGTGATCGGAGACTGGCGCATACTTCCGGCTGTGCTCGGCTTGAACTTCTCCGTGCTGTTGATTGCGTGCGGCGTTTCCAGTGTGTTCTCAGTGCTGTCCCCGTACCCCTCGACACGTCCCGGCGACAGCCCATTTGTGCAGCCTCAATGGTCGGGGACTGGTTCGGGTCTCGCACAGACACTGTCGATGCTGACGGCGCTCGTGCTCTCAATCCCACCGGTGTGGTACACAGTGTCAGCGGTCCTCGATGTTGAGTTCATGGCGAACCTCTGGGCGCTGGGCTTTGGAATCGGGTACGGGGCACTCGTGCTGCTTCTGGGTGTGCTCATTGGTGGACGTGTGTTTGACCGCAGCGGCCCCGAGCTCATCGCGATTACTCAAGTTTACGACTGATATTTTGCGCGGCTGAGCGTAGAATACCGCTATGAGTATCTTCCTGAGCAACACAATCACTGACGGCGGCGCCGGCGGTACCGGCGGGGGCGCCGATGTGCTTGACCGTGAGCTCGAAAAGCTGCTTGAAGAGGAGCAGATCGAAGACGGCGACCATGAGCGCTTTTCGCACTACGTCCCTAAAGACAAGATCCTCAAGTCGGCAATGACCGGCAAGCCGGTACGCGCACTGTGCGGCAAGAAGTGGACTCCATCACGTGATCCTGAGAAATTTCCCGTCTGCCCCGACTGCAAGCGGGTATACGAACGGATGAAGAAGAAATAGCGTTCGGTACATTTACCGATATTCGGTGGGAAGCGCGGGGTCCCCTCGCGTAAGGCTCATGGCGACTGGCGGCAGTTCAGCAGTGCTCTGACGGTGCCGGTCGCGCGCCGCAATCATTCCCTCGAATCCAGTGTTCCCGGGTTGCACGTCGCCTTTGAGTACGAGTGGCACCATCACCTCGCGGATTGACTCGGTCGTTTCGGCAATTTCTGGTTCTCCGCCGGGACCATCTCCGAGGTGAATGCGCTCGATGGTCGCGACTCCGCGGGCATCATAGACTCGGTGGGCACTCTTTCGACCACCGATCGAGACCTTATCTGCAGATTTCTTCGCGACGGCGACCCACTCTCCGCTGTCGGAGGTGCGTGAGACCAACTTGTAGACCATGCTCATCGTCGGTGACCCTGACCCGACCACTACCGAGGTACCCACGCCAAAACTGTCGACGGGTGAGGCGCCGAGAGCCGCGACGGTGTACTCATCGAGATCGTTGGTGACAGTGATTCTGGTGTTCTTGGCGCCGAGTTCGTCGAGGCGCTTCCGCACCCGGGCGACGACGACCGGGAGGTCGCCCGAATCGATGCGCACGGCGCCTAGCTCAGTGCCTGCCACTTCGACAGCGGTGCGGACACCCTGGTCAATGTCGTAGGTGTCGACGAGGAGGGTGGTGTCGCTGCCGAGTGCCTCCACCTGGGCGATAAATGCGTCGCGCTCACTGTCGTGGAGCAGCGTGAATGAGTGGGCGGCGGTACCCATGGTTGGCACCCCATACCGGCGCCCGGCTTCAAGGTTAGTGGTGGCGCTGAAGCCTGCGATGTACGCGGCACGGGCTGCCGCGACCGCACTGTGTTCTCCCGTACGACGCGACCCCATCTCGGCAAGGGGCTTCCCGTTTGCCGCGTGGGCCATGCGAGAGGCGGCAGTGGCAACTGCAGAGTCCGAGTTGAGCACACTGAGCGCGAGCGTTTCGAGGAGTACGCCCTCGGCAAACGTAGATTCAACAACGAGAATTGGTGAGCCAGGGAAGAACACCTCACCCTCCGGGTAGCCCCAGATGTCACCGCTGAAACGGAAGTCTGCGAGCCAGTCGAGTGTGTTGTTGTGAAGGAATCCCTGGCCACGCAACCAGTCCAGCTCGGCGTCGGTGAAGCGGAACTGATCGATGGCTTCGAGCAGCCGACCGGTGCCCGCGACCACGCCGTACCGACGGGCGCCCGAGAGCCTGCGGGCGAAGAGTTCGAAGACGCTCTGCCGCTCCGCGGTGCCAGCTTGGAGCGCGGCATCCACCATCGTGAGTTCGTAGTGGTCTGTAAGGAGCGCGGTTGAGGTGTGCACGACGCCAGTTTAGCGCCGTGCACGCGGACTAGTGAAAGTCGCGTGATGTGATGGAGGTGGGGGCAGAGAGCGGCTCGAAACGGTTCGCAATGAGGTTCGCGACCCCGTCGGGTGAGCGCTGCAGGGTTCCCCTGACGATGAGCGCGGGGGAGACGCGCGCGATGCTTCGGTAGCGTTCCCACACGGCAGACCAGATGATGACGTTGATGCTTCCCGACTCATCTTCAAGGGTCATAAATGTGACACCTCCGGCAGTGCCGGGACGCTGCCGGTGAGTGACGAGGCCGGCGGTTTCGATGAGGCTGCCAGGTTCAATCTCGTGTATTCGGTCGGAGCGGATTGTGCCGCGGGTGTCGAGAACGTCCCGGAGCAAGGCGACAGGGTGGGTGCCTGTCGTGACGCCCGTGCTCCACAGCTCAAGTGAGATTTGTTCAGCGGGTGTGAGGAGCGGAAGGAGCGGGGGCTGCACGTGCACGGCGATCCCTGGGAGAAAACGCTCTCGGTTATCGGCTGCAGGGGCGGCCGCCCACACCGCCTCCCGGTGGCTGAGTCCGAGTGAGGCGCATGCGCCGGCAGTGGCGAGTGCCTCCAATTGCTGTCGATTCAGGTCAGCGCGCCGAGCGAGATCCGCAAGATCCAAGAATGGGCCTGTGCCTCGTGCGCCGGTGATGCGCTTCGCGGCCTCCTCATCGATACCGCGAACCCCGGCCAGGCCGAGCCGCACCGCGAAATGAGCGTCACGTCGGTGCGTGGCCCCGGTGTCAGGGGCCTGAGGATCAAACGCCCCCACGGGAGGCTGGGGGAGCTCCGTGCACGCGTGCAAACCGCTGGGCCCTGGACTTCTCTGCACAGATGAGCTGAGCTCGAGCATCGCGGAGACCTCCGAACGCTGTACGTCCGGAGGATGCACTGTGACGCCGTGACGTCGTGCGTCTTCCACGAGCGTCCGCGGCGAATAGAACCCCATGGGTTGGGACTGCAGCAACCCCGCAAGAAACGCCGCGGGGTAGTGCAGCTTGAACCAGGAGCTCGCGTAGACGAGGAGAGCGAAACTGAGGGAGTGGCTTTCGGCGAACCCAAAACTCGCAAATGCTTGGATCTGCGCATAGATGTTCGCAGCGGCCGCATCGTCAAGGCCGTGATCAGCCATACCGGCAAAGAGCTTCGTTTTGAGTCCGGTTACCCGCTCCTCACCCCGCTTGGATCCCATGGAACGGCGCAGCAGGTCAGCGTCCTCCGCGGAGCAGTTTCCAATGGCTACCGCCATCTGCATGAGCTGTTCTTGGAAGAGTGGAATGCCGAGCGTGCGTCGCAATACATCTTCCAGTACGGGGTGTGGATAGGTGACCGGTTCTTCACCGTTTCTCCTTCGCAGGTAGGGATGAACCGCGCCACCCTGCATCGGGCCCGGGCGAATCAGTGCGATCTCGATCACGAGGTCATAGAATTGACGGGGTTTGAGTCGCGGGAGTGTGCCAAGTTGCGCACGGCTCTCGAGTTGGAATACCCCGATGGCGTCAGCCCGGCAGAGCATGTCGTATACCGCGGCCTCTTCTTTGGGGATGGAGTCAAGGGTCCAAGACTCACCGGTGGCGCCCTCCACCAGATCCATCGTGGCCCGTAGCGCGCTGAGCATCCCGAGCCCCAGCATGTCGAACTTCACGAGCCCCATCGCGGCACAGTCATCCTTATCCCACTGCAGGACCGTGCGATTCTCCATCCGTGCATGCTCGATGGGACACACCTCCCCGACGGGTCGCCTCGTGAGCACCATGCCGCCCGGGTGGATCCCGAGGTGCCGCGGAGCTCCCAGCAGCTGTGTCGCGAGTTCGGTGACCGGCTGTGGGATGCCACTTTTGTCTGCATCCTGTGCAGTGATCCCACCCCAGCGCTCGATCCCGCGCGTCCAAGCGCGCTGCTGACCGGGTCCATAGCCGAGTGCTTTCGCCGCATCGCGGGTCGCAGCCTTGGGGCGGTAACTGATGACGTTCGCGACCTGAGCGGCGTTTTGCCTTCCGTATCGCTCGTAGGCGTACTGGATAATTTCCTCCCGCCGCTCAGAATCAAAGTCAACGTCGATATCGGGCTCTTCATCACGAATGCTCGAGAGAAAACGTTCAAACGGGAGGTCGTAGTAGATTGCGTCGACGGCGGTAATCTCAAGCATGTAGCAGACTGCGGAGTTTGCAGCTGATCCGCGTCCCTGACACAAAATCCCACGTTCCCGTGCCTCGCGTACGAGGTCGTAGACGACCAGAAAGTAGCCGGGAAAGTCTTTTTGCTCGATGACGGCAAGTTCACGTTCGAGCCGATCCGTGACCGCTGCCGAGACGTGACCATACCGTTTGTGAACGCCTGTGAACACGAGATGCCGAAGCCAACTCATCTGCGTGTGTCCGTTCGGAACGTCGAGATGGGGGAGCCCCGGCACCGCTGAACGCAGAGGAAATGCGAGCTGCTGCGCGAGAGGAACTGTGCGCGCGACCGCGTCACTGTGTTCGGCGAAGCGTCGCTGCATCGTGTCACCCGAGCTGAGATGCGCGACACCGGATGCGGGAAGAAACGGATCGAGTTCATCGAGGCTGCGGCGCGAACGGATCGCGGCCATCGCCTCAGCGAGAGGGGCCTCTTCCCGGCGTGCGTAGTGGACCGCGCCGGTAGCGAGCGTGGGTACACCCGTTTCGGCGGCCAGCGCTGCGAGCTGGTCAATGAGCGCATCATCACCCGGGTGTCCGTGGTCCGTAAGCTCCACAAACACTTGGTCGGCACCAAAAAGCGCAGTCAGTCGGTGGAGTTCGGTGCGCGCCAGATCTTCGCGGTCAGCTGTGTTGTTTGCATACCCCGAGAATCCTGGAGCAAGTGCGCGCGGCACCGCACCTTTCCGGCATCCGGTCAGGATCGCCCACTCGCCGTTCGCTATTTCTGCTAGCCGCTCAAGGTCATAGACGGGGCGTCCTTTCTCGCCTCCGTCCAACTGTGCTTCGGTGATGGCTGCAGTGAGGCGACGGTAGCCGGAGGGTCCATCGGCAAGTACCAACAGGTGGGTGCCGACGGGATCGGCAACACCGAGCTGCGGGGCATCAAGGTCGAGCGAGAGCTCAGCGCCGTACACGGTCAACACCTCAGGGTGTGAATCGGCAGCTTCAGCGAGGCGGGCCGCGCCGTAGAGGCCATTGTGATCAGTGAGAGCGAGTCCAGCGAGACCAAGCCGGGCCGCCTCTGACATGAGCGACTCGGGGGAGGAGGCGCCATCGAGAAAGCTGTAGTGGGAGTGGGCGTGGAGCTCAGCGTACGGTGCGGACTCCGGGTCAGCAGGAGCATGCATCTCCCTGGCTGGCGACGCAGCAGTGTGCTGCTGCGAGGCAGTTCTGTCCGGGTCCGCACGCCCGGAGAGCGTGCGTTCAAATTCTTCCCACGGAAGATCAGAATTTCTCCAACCCATTCAGAGGTACCGCCCTTCCGCAGCCCAGACGCCGCCTTGGTGCAGCAGCAGCCAGGCATCGCCGTCGGTGAGGAGAAGTTGCAGCCTGAACCGTTCGGGGCGGCCACGCCACCACCCCTCGCGAAGCGGCCAGGGGCGAGACCACGCGTTCGTCGCAGCATCAACAGCCTCGGAGCCCACACTGTGTGGTGGAACGTGCAGCCGTGCAGGATGTGCGGATAGGAGGTCGTCGCTGTCAATGGTGACGGGTGTGCCGTTTGCATCGAGCAGCGTCACCGGAACAGGTTCAGGGAACACGACAGCGGGAAGCGGGCCGGTCATACTTCCGGGCCAGGGCCCCTGGAGCGAAGTTCTCCCGTGTTTCTCAGGAAGACGTGTACTCCACGGGACATGGTGCCATCGCTCCGCCAACAATCTGCCACCCGTGAGCTCGGCTGTGCCGACAGCCTCGTGGCCAAGGACACCCTGTGCTCGGCTGAGGTGGTGGTGCACACGTTCATCGGGCCCGGTGTTCCACAGGCCCGGTTCATGAGAGGCAGCCCGGTCGGTACGCAGTGGAGTGATGCGAACCCTCGTGATCCCTCCACGACCCTCGTGCTGTGGGAGAGCCGCGGTTTGCCACCGCAACCTTCCTACGAGCTCTGGCCCGGTAAAGTGCCGCGGGTGGGCCCAACTTCGTTCGTGACGAATGCCCGCATCGTCGGTGAGCTCGATACTTACTTCGGTACAGACCAACTGTTCCTCACGGAGCGACGCAGCGAATCGATCCGCGAGCGTGCTGCACGCAAAAGCGAGATGGTCCGCCCCTGCAGCGGGAGGTTCGAGATCGAGCTGAACCGTGAGTTCTCGCGGTGGTGTACGTGGACGGACCTCGTATGAATGGTCGGATCTGTGCCCTGCAGCGAGTCGGTGAGCCAGCGTGCCCGCAGAACCGAATCGTTCGCGCACCGAGTCGTCGGGAAGTGCGGCGAATGCTCCGAGCGTGCTGATTCCGAGACCCTGCAATGTTGCGGCGAGGTCGCTCTCTGCGGCTCGGGAGATGGGGAGTGGCGAGAGAAAGCGTGCCGTTGCTGTTGCTCGAACGATACGGACCCCAGGTCCTGGCACCACAACCTCAGCGTTTGACGAGTGTGCTCTTGCGGCCTGTTCCGCAGCGAAACGGCCGTCAGCGACCCCAATTCGCACCTCGGGAAATCCCAGCTCCGTGACGGTGCGATGCAGCATTGTGGCAGCCGCTGCCTCACCTCCGTAGTAGCGTGCTGGCCCGCGAGCGCGCACGGCGATCAAACCCGGGCGGATCGGTTCTACGCCTGGCACGCTCTGTTCAATTGCGGTACATACGGGGGCGAAGCGGCGCGCATCAACTGAGGAGTCGTGCGGATAAGTGATGAGGTCGGGGCAGCGCAGCTGTGCCTCCCGGATCCTGATGCCGATGCGTACGCCTTCCCTGCGAGCCTCGGGGGAACAGGCGATGACCCGGTGCTTCTCAATGAGTGCTACCGGTTGCCGGGAGTCAGCGTGTGGCAGTTGTTCATGCTCGGTCGCCTCCAACTGGTGTGCACGTACGGGCCAGTCTGGAATCCACAGCACGAGGACGCGCTGCGTTTCTAGGTCTCGCACATCGCTCACGACGCTGCCTCAGCTCGGAGGAGAGTCGGACCGCTCGGTCCGAGCTGTGTGACTGCTGAAATGGGTGCACTCGGTGAGGAGGCGAGCGCCCCCTGGGTGAAGTGCAATGTATGGTGCTGCAGGCCACGCCGGTCTCGAGATTCCACAGACATCTCTCTGTTGTTCAGTAGTCCACGCCCCGCGGAGAGACCTGTCCACTGTGATCCGGTGACGCGAAGCGCGGACTCTGTGCGGGGCCATGGCCCCAGTACGACGAGCGAGGAACCATGATCTCGTAGTTTGGCGGCGATGCGCTCCGTGTCACTCGGTCGCACATGTTCCTGAGTGTGCAGCACGAGTACGGTCAACACTTCACTGAGTGACCCGGTGAGTGTGAGCGCATGCTGCCTCGGTTCAGGAATGAGCACGAGTCGGTCGAGTGCGATACCGAGGTGGGCGGCCGTCTCGGCACCAAATGTTGGGAGGCCGATGACACCGCACCACGCACCTGACTGGGATACCTCTGTGAGAAGTGCAAGGGCAAGACTTGTTGAACCCTGAACTGAGTAGGCAGCCCCAGCGCGGAGTGCACCGCTCGGGAGTAGCGGACGCAAACCGGCGGCCGTGGGGAGCGCGCGTTCGCCTGTGTGTAGCGGCTGCATCTCGGTGATGCGCTGCTGCAACGAGCGAACGGTCGCGGAAAGATTCATGCAGATATATTCGAACATATGTTCGAATAAGTCAATTGGAAAGCGAATGTTGGTGAGGGGTGTGTCGTGGTGATCAGGGCAACGTCAGTGGGACCCCCTAGGATGGGGGCGATGAACGAAGACGAGCTTGACGAGTATGAACGTGGGGCGGAGCTATCGCTGTTCCGTGAGTACCGCGATATCGTTGGCCAGTTTCGCTACGTGGTCGAGACTGAACGACGCTTTTATCTCGCGAACGAGGTGGACCTCAAACGGCAAGATGCTGGGAGCGATTTCTACTTCGAACTCACCATGAATGACGTTTGGGTATGGGACGTCTACCGGGCTGACCGCTTTGTGAAGTCGGTACGTGTCTTGACGTTCAAGGATGTCAATGTTGAAGAGTTGACGTCACGGGAGCTCAAGTTGCCACAAGAACTCGCACTCGACGAATAGCTTCTCCGCTCGCCAAACGTGTTGGCGCCTCAGGTCTCGGCGTGTTGTGCACAGTCGTGCCTGGAGACTTCCTCATGGTGTACATCGTTGAGAACGTCGGAGTATGTCAGAAAACCGCGTGCTGCACCCCGTCCGTTTCATCTTGAAGAATGCGACCGGAAGTGTCGCCGCGTGTTGTGCAACATCGATGATGCTGGCGCTGTTGTTCGTAACACCCGCGCAGGGGGTCGTGGCTCAGCGGTTCGCGGTTCAACAGGCCGCAACATCTCTCGCTATCGGTAATATTCCAACTCGGCCCCCAGCTCTCGGAGCTGGGTCAGAAGATTTGTGGGAGCCTCCACTCGGACGACCGCTCAGGGTAAGTGAACCGTTCCGTGCCCCCCTGCACACGTACGGGCCTGGGCATCGAGGCATCGATATTCCAGCCACAGTCGGGACATCCGTAGTGGCACCCGCGGATGGTGTGGTCTCGTTCGAGGGGACGGTCGTAGATCGTGGCGTGATTTCGATCAGGATCAACGCACGAACCGTACTTTCGATGGAGCCTATTGAGCCACTATCTGCAGGAGACGGCACACCTGCAGAGAATCATGCGTCTACAGGGGAAGAGAGGACTTCGGTGGGTGATCCCGTCACGAAAGGTGAGGCAGTTGGGGTCGTATCAACCGGAGCGCACTGTGGTGGGAGCTGCGTACACCTTGGTGTGCGGGTCGATGGGGAGTATGTGAACCCAATGCGGTTTCTGTTGGAACGCCCGATATTGCTCCCCTGGTAGGGCACAGCTTGTAGCTTGAGGGGGTGACAGTTTAGGCGCGTGGGTGGGCTTGCCGGTAGCTTTCTGCAAGTCGTTCGGTGGAGACGTGGGTGTATACCTGGGTACTTGCAAGGCTTGCGTGACCGAGCATCTCTTGGACGACGCGGAGGTCGGCGCCGCCGTCGAGGAGGTGTGTGGCAGCTGTGTGGCGCAGAGTGTGAGGGCCTCGCGGTCCGCTACCTGGCTCCTGTTCAAGCTCGCGGGCGACGAGACGGTACACCGTGTGCTGTGGTAGCGCGGCTCCGCGGTTATTGAGAAAGAGGGAGCCGTTGACAGGCTCGACTGCTCTGGCAGCGAGAACCGGGCGCGCGGTGTCTAAATACGCAGAGACGGCCTGATTCGCTGGCTGCCCAAATGGAACCACACGCTCTTTGTCGCCCTTGCCGCGAACCCTCACGGTCCGTTCTCGAAGGTCGAGGCCTGCCAAGGGAAGAGAGCACAGCTCGGATACCCGCAGTGCCGTGGCATAGAGAAGCTCAAGAACAGCATGATCACGGATCTGTTCGGGATCACCCGACTGGGCGCGGTTTCCTGCTCGTTCAAGGATCCTCGTGATCTGCCCGTCCGCGAGTACACGGGGGAGCGTGCGTGCAGGTTTTGGCGCCCGGAGACGAGATGCCGGGCTGCCGGGAACGAGGTGTCGTTGCTCGAGCCAGCTTCCAAACGACTTGAGCGTGGCCACATTTCGGGCGAGTGTGCTTGAGGCGAGTCCGCGCTGCTGTCGTTCCCAGAGCCAGCTGCGCAACAATTCGAGATCGAGGTCGTCCAGGCCCCCGAGACCCTCTTGCTCGGCGTAGGTGGCGAGTGATTTGAGGTCCCGCCGATACGCTCGAACGGTGTGGGTGGAATAGCCGTATTCAAACTCGACGGCAGAGAGAAACCCCTGTATCGCCTCGTCCAGTTGCATACTCTCATTCTCGACGCACGAGCGTCCATTTGTGTTCACCACCGCCCGGTGTTTCATAACGCTTCACCATGCCGAGCAATTCGAGCTCGGCCATGATGCCGCGGGATTCATCGAAGCCGAGACCGGCGCGTTTGGCTGTGTCACCCAGGGAGCGGCCACCTCGGAGCGGGAGCGCATCAAGCAGTCGTTGATGGGACGCGGCCGATCGGGGAGCGCCGTCCGTTAACGCTGCTGTGTTTGTGTGCTGCACAGGGTCAAAGTCCACGAATAGTGTCTCGTTGCCAACACCAATGAGTTCAAGCGTTTCGGCGGTGTTTGTCACTACTATGGCGCCGTACTCACGGATGAGCCGGTGGCAGCCGGTCGAAGCGGCGCTCGTGACTGGTCCGGGCACGGCACCCAACGCTCTCCCGAGCTCGGCTGCGTGTCCCGCTGTGTTTAATGACCCAGACCGTGCACCAGCCTCGGTGACGAGTACCGCAGACGAGAGTGCGGCAATGACTCGATTACGTTGGAGAAAACGCCACCGGGTGGGGGCTGCCCCGGGCAGCATTTCGGAGCACACCACCCCTCCGCTGTTGGCGATGCGGTCGATGAGTTGTCTGTGAGCTGCCGGGTAGGCGCGGTCAGCACCTCCCGCAAGCACTGCAATCGTGGGGGCCTCTCCCGCGAGCGCAGTGCGGTGGGCTACTGCATCGATCCCGTAGGCGGCGCCGGAGACTATAGAAACGCCTGCACCGCATACCCCGTCCACAATTTCGGCGGTGACGTGAGAGCCATATCCGGTGGAGGCTCGAGCCCCGACCACCGCGAGTGACTGAGTGCGGAGCACCTGCGGATCACCACGGAACCAGAGCACTAGTGGAGCGTGTGTACCGAGGTCATTGACTGTCGCGGGCCAGGCGTCTTCATCAGGGGTGAGGATCGACAATCCCGAACTGACGCCACGTTCGATGTCGGCAATGCTGGCGTTTCGATCCAGCCGGGGAAGCCAACGTTTCAAAGCAGCTGAGATTGATTTGGGGCTGAGTGGAGCGAGTGTTTCTTGTTCCGCGAGTGTGCAGATGCGTTTCGCGCTCGCACCTTCGATGAGGAGTTGCAGCACTGGAGCTGCTCCGAGGCGCGCGATCAACTCTCCTGCGACGTGGTCACCAGGTTCCACGAGGCGGGACCAGACAGTGCGTGTGAGAATCTCATCAGCGCGTTCTTGTGAAATATCTTGCGCAGTCCCAGTCAAGGTCTTACTGACGTCGAGCTGTGCAAGCTTGTGACACAGGGCTGTGTCGGCGCGGACGCGTGGGGTGGTCATGCTGCGGCCTCTCGGAGCGCGAGTGCACGAGCAATTTCTGAGCGTTCAGGGCGAGGCTTTTCAGCAATATCAGCGAGGGTCCATGCGACTCGGAGCGCTCGGTTATATCCGCGCATTGTGATCCTGCCCAGGGAAAGGGCCCGATCGAGCACGGCGGTGTCAGCTCGAGAGAGTTGCCCGGCTGTTCCATGGAGCCAGCGACTCGGAAGCTCGCTGTTGTAACGCCATGGAGTACCCGTGAGTCGTGCGGCAGCTCGGTTGCGTGCGCTAGTCACGACATCACGAAGTTCTCTGCTTCCCGGTGCATGGCCGATGCCTTCACTGAGGAGCACGCTCGAAACTCTCCGTACTGAGAGTTTGATATCAATGCGATCATTGAGCGGCCCAGAGATTCGCCGTTGATAGCGCACGCGGGCACTCGGTGAGCATAGGCACGGTTGAGCACTATCGAGGGAGTCAGCATTGCCACAGGGGCAGGGATTCGAAGCGAGCACGAGCTGTACCTGAGCGGGGAGCACAGCCCGAATCCGTGCGCGATGGATTTCGACGGTGCCGGACTCGAGAGGTTGTCGCAGTGCGTCGAGAACCTTGGCTGGGAACTCAGGGGTTTCATCAAGGAACAAAAGTCCGTGGCATGCTCTGGTGATTGCGCCCGGACGCAGGCTACTCGCATTGCCACCCCCAATAATGGACACTGCCGAAGCAGTGTGGTGCGGACTCTCGAACGGTGGCCGAAGGACGAGTTCTGTCAGGGGAGTTCCCCCGAGTGAGGCAATACTGCTTGCGGTGATTGATTCATCAGGAGATAGGTCGGGCAAGATCGAATGCATTCGGCTTGCGAGCATTGTCTTTCCTGCGCCGGGTGGGCCCGTCATTGATATGTGATGCCTACCGGCCGCTGCGACGACGAGCGCCTCTACCGCCTCAGGTTGAGCGATGACATCGGACATATCGGGGATATCGTCACGGGGGTCCGGGGGCCGTTGCTTGTCAAGTGCAGAGCTCGTACCCGTGATGTTGGACGGGGCCGGGGGAGGCAACACCGTTCGCCATCCGTCGGGTTCACCCCGATGCCAAGCTACGGCTCCCCGGAGATCAGGGGCTGCGTATATATCTATTCCGGGAACAAGTGCTGCTTCGTCCGCGCAGCTCTCGGGCACCATTGCTCCGCGGAAGCCGAGGATTTTCGCTGCGACAATCGCACTGAGTAACCCTGCTGGGCGACGCAGCTCCCCTCCGAGCCCAAGTTCACCCATGTGTACGATCTTGGAGAGTTGTTCGGGAGGAAGATGGCCCGAAGCTGCGAGTGCTGCGAGTGCTATCGCGAGGTCAAATCCGGACCCCTGTTTTGGGAGGGCTGCCGGCGAGAGATTGATGGTCACGAAACGGTGGGATAAGGGCAATCCGGCCTGTGCTGTCGCGAGCCGTACCCGTTGTTTTGCCTCGGCCAGGGCAGTGTCGGGAAGCCCAATGATCGCCATGCCGGGGAGTTGCTGAGACACGGCGGCTTCGACGAGCACAGTGGTTCCCTCGATTCCGGTGAGCGCGATGGCGGTGGCCTGGCAGACTCGGCTACTCATGAGATTCCCTGGAGGTGGTCGATGCGGGGCCGTTCACCCGGTCGCAGGGTGATGCCGACCGCATCGACTCGTAGGTAGGCGAGCCCTGGTTTTTGTTCGCGGACCCATATCAGCAGCAGCTTACGAAGCCTTCTTGCTTTCGTCGGCGTGATTGCTTCGAGGGGGTGGCCGTAGTCTGCGCTGCTTCGGGTCTTCACCTCTACGGCCACGAGCCAGTCACCATCGCGCATGATGAGATCTAACTCCCCATGACGGACGTTCCAGTTCCGTGCCAGGGTCTGGTAGCCGCGCTGCTCCAAGTACTCAGTAGCAATCTGTTCGCCGTGAGCTCCGAGACGTTGATTGTGATTGAGGCGCACGCTCGAGACTCTGCCGGGTGTGTTCTGTACTGTTGTCGCTTTGCTCATCTGGGGCCTCCATCGTTCACAGGGATGAATCGAGTGTGTGGGAGGTGCGACCGTTCATGTGGTGAAGCGCCACAATGTGGATGGGATAGCGCATATTTGCGAGCTGTGAGCAGTAATGGAACCGAGCTCGCGTACGAGGCGAATTGAGAGCTTTTCTGGTGATACAATTACGGAAGCACCTTGCAAGAGGTGACTTCGCGTGCCCAAACACTGATTGTCCCCGTCGGTCTCCAGTAATTGGAGTGGGGAAAATTATGGGCACCAGGATTCGGTCGCAGTAGCGGCCGTAGAGTAACCGCAATCGCGCACCTATTGGGGTGCGCAGAATAGGAGGACGGCTGTGGCCGTCGTAACAATCCGCCAGCTGCTCGACAGCGGCGTGCACTTTGGACACCAGACCCGCCGTTGGAACCCGAAGATGAAGCGTTTCATCTTCACGGAGCGCTCGGGCATTTACATCATCGATCTGCAGCAGTCGCTCGGTTACATCGATGAAGCTTACGAGTTCGTGAAGAACACCGTCTCTCGCGGCGGCAACATCCTCTTTGTTGGTACGAAGAAGCAGGCGCAGGAAGCTATTGCTGAGCAGGCTTCACGCGTGAACCAGCCATATGTGAATCAGCGCTGGCTTGGTGGGCTGTTGACCAACTTCCAGACCGTTACCAAGCGTCTTGAGCGTATGAAAGAGCTTGAGCAGCTTGACTTCGAAAGCACCACGAGTGGCTTCACGAAGAAAGAGTTGCTGCTGAAGCGACGTGAGCTCGAGAAGCTGCAGAAGTCGCTCGGCGGCATCCGCAACATGACCAAGACTCCGTCGGCTCTGTGGATCGTGGACACCAAGAAAGAGCACCTCGCAATCGATGAGGCGCGCAAGCTCGGGATCCCCGTTATTGCGATCCTCGACACCAACTGCGACCCGGATGAGGTCACATTCCCGATTCCAGGTAACGACGACGCGATCCGTTCAGTGTCGCTCCTGACCCGTGTGATCGCTGATGCTGCGGCTGAGGGACTCATGGATCGTCACCAGAAGCCCGCAGAGGGCGAAGCTGCTGCTGAGCCGCTTGCTGAGTGGGAAGTTGAACTGCTGAACACTGAGTCCGCAGATGCTCCTGCAGAAGCCGAGAAAGCTGTAGAGACTGAGGAGTCAGCTGCTGAAGCCGAGAAGTCGGCAGAAGCTGAGAAGCCCGCGAAAGCTGAGAAGGCCGAGAAGCCCGCAAAGGCAGAGAAGGCTGAGAAGCCAGCGAAGACCGAAAAGGTTGAGAAAGCTGAGAAGCCAGCGAAGGCTGCTGAGAAGAAGCCAGCTGCGGCGAAGAAGGCCGAGAAGCCTGCGAAGGCTGAGGAAGCCGCTAAGACTGAAGAGCCTGCCGAAACTGAAAAGGCAGCCGAATAACGTCGAGCGAGACTCGCTCAACCACATTTCGACGAAAGAATCTGTGAAGGAGTCACATATGGCTGCAGTGAGCATGGCCGCTGTGAAAGAGCTGCGCGAGCGTCTTGGCGCAGGAATGGTCGACAGCAAGAATGCGTTGGTCGAGGCCGATGGCGATATCGAGAAGGCAATTGAGATCTTGCGTCTCAAGGGCCTGAAGGGTGTCGCGAAGCGCGAGGGTCGTGAGGCCAGCGAGGGGCTCGTTGCCGCAAAGCAGGGCGACAGCGCTACGATCATCATCGAGCTCGTGTGCGAGACGGACTTTGTTGCGAAGAATGAAAAGTTCGGCGCACTCGGTGACAAGGTGCTTGACGCAATTACCGCCGCCAACGCGAAGAACATCGAGGAAGCACTCGCGGCTTCCCTCGATGGGAAGACCGTTGCTGACGTGATCACCGACGAGGCTGCAATTATTGGCGAGCGAATTCAGCTTCGTCGCGTTGTTGCCATCGAGGGCGCTCAATCTGCCGTATACCTGCACCGCACCTCAAAGGATCTGCCCCCGCAGATCGGTGTCGTCGTGGGCTACGAGGGCGACGACGCGAAGGCTGCACTGAGTATTGCTCAGCACGTGTCTTTCGCTGATCCACTCTTCGTCACCCGTGAAGAGGTGCCGGAGGCCGACGTGGAGAAAGAGCGTGAGCTCGTCACTGAGATCTCGAAGAACGAAGGCAAGCCAGAAGCCGCACTGCCGAAGATCGTCGAGGGTCGTCTGAATGCCTACTTCAAGCAAGTAGTGCTGAACGAACAGGTGCACGCACTTGACGAGGAGAAGCGCACGGTCGCCAAGGTGGCAGAAGCCGCCGGCATCACCGTGACGGGCTTCGCCCGCTGCAAGGTTGGCGCATAATCTGATTGCAAACGAGACCCGGGTCGAAATCGACCCGGGTCTCGTGCTGTGCTGAACAGTTCTCTGCACGGTACCTTAGAGATGGCAACTGCATAAAGGAGAACCGAGAATGACCCAAAACCGTAAGCGCCGCGTGCTACTGAAGCTTTCTGGAGAGGCTTTTGGTGGTGGACAGCTCGGGGTGAATCCCGATGTAGTCAGCCAGATCGCACGCGAGATCGCAGCGGCACTCGACACCGTTGAGGTTGCGATTGTCGTTGGCGGAGGGAATTTTTTCCGAGGGGCTGAGCTCTCTGGACGTGGTATGGATCGCGCCCGCGCAGACTATATGGGCATGCTTGGCACGGTCATGAACGCACTCGCACTGCAAGACTTCCTCGAACAGGCGGGTGTCGAAACGCGCGTGCAGTCGGCAATCACCATGACGCAGGTTGCAGAGACGTATATCCCGCTTCGCGCAGTCCGGCATTTGGAAAAGGGTCGCGTAGTCATATTTGGTGCTGGTGCAGGGCTCCCGTACTTCTCTACCGACACCGTCGGTGCACAGCGCGCTCTTGAGATCCAGGCTGATCTCGTGCTCGTCGCCAAGAACGGGGTCGACGGCGTCTACACCGCGGATCCACGAAAAGACCCTGACGCCACCCTGATTGAAGAGATCAGCTACGGCGATGCCCTCGTGCGGGGCCTCAAAGTCGTTGATTCGACTGCGTTCAGCCTGTGCATGGATAACGGAATGCCGATGCGTGTATTTGGGATGGAACCGGGTGGCAATGTCACTGCCGCGATTCGCGGCGAAAAGCTCGGCACACTCGTACACAGCTAAGCACTCGGCGGATCACAGATCTGCCACCGATATGCTGGAAACATTCCTACCACCACAAAGGAGAGCACCGTGATCGATGAGGTATTCGCCGACGCCAAGGAGCGCATGCACAAAGCAGTTGAGGCTGCCAAAGAGAGCTTCGCGACTGTGCGCACTGGGCGTGCAAACCCGGCACTCTTGCAGGGCGTGCAGGTCGACTACTACGGTACGCCCACGCCGCTCCCACAGCTCGCATCCGTGCAAAACCAAGACGCGCGGAGCCTGCTCATCACCCCGTACGACAAGGGCGCGATGAAAGAGATCGAGCAGGCGATCCGTGACATGCAAAACCTAGGGGCAAACCCGACGAACGACGGAAACGTGATTCGCGTGTCGCTGCCTGAGCTCACCGAGGAGCGCCGTAAAGACTTCGTCAAGATTGTAAAAAGCCGCTCCGAAGACGCTCGCGTTGCCGTTCGAAATGTCCGCCGTGCCGGTATGGATGATCTTGAAGCGCTCAAGAGCGAGGTTGGCGAGGACGAGGTCGCTCGTGCGGAGAAAGAACTCGAGGCCATTACGAAGCAGTTTGTCGACCAGATCGACTCCGCACTCAAGCTTAAAGAAGCTGAACTGCTGGAGGTCTAGCACCCATGGGGAGGCCCGACAGGCGCGATGATATTCGCGCCCACTTGGAAACCAGGCGGGCGCAGATCGAAGCGACGAACGCCCGAATTCAGGCGCGTGCTGGTCGGAACCTCGTCTTTGCCACCCTTTCGGGGGTGCTCTTTGCGGCAGTTTTTCTTGCGAGCCTCCTCTTCTTCAAAGAGCTCTTTGTTGGATTAGTCGCAGCGATTACATCGATTGCGCTCGTCGAACTCGCAGCGGCATTTCGTAAGTCCGGGCGTAGGGTCCCACGAATTGGCGTCGTACTTGGCGGACTCATTATTGTTGCCGGCGCCTACCTCGGGGGCCCGGAGGGCATGCTCCTGGGACTCTTTGCGGGGTCCCTGCTCTTAACTCTGTGGCGCCTAATAGAGGGACTGCTGCCTCGCTGGGAAGTGGCTCCTCGCACCCTGGTGCGGGACGTGTTCTCTGGACTGTTCACCCTCGTATATGTCAGCTTCCTCGGTTCAATCACGGTTCTCCTCGTCGAAGCTGACCGTGGACAGTGGTGGGTGTTTACACTCGTGCTCGTCGTTGTATCAGTGGATGTCGGGGCGTATGCGGCCGGCGTCACTATGGGGAAACACAAGATGACTCCGAGGATCAGCCCCAACAAAACCTGGGAGGGTTTCGCAGGGGCCGCAGTTGTCGCGGTGGCTGCGGGTGTGTGCGCTGCCCTGTTTGCGTTGCAGCAACCGTGGTGGGTGGGAGCTGTGCTCGGCATCGTGGTTCTGTTCACGGCGACAGGTGGAGATCTGGCCGAATCCCTCATCAAACGAAACCTGGGAGTAAAGGATATGAGCACGTGGATTCCGGGTCACGGCGGCTTTCTTGACCGCTTAGATTCACTGCTACCGTCTGCTGTTGGCGTCTACGGCGTCGCACTATTTGTTGGAGCGTTCTGATGCAGCAGGACGAGGAGACCGCACAGGTGACAAATTCTGAGCAGGAGACCGCGAGTGATGCAGGCACTGCATTTCCGCTCGCGCATCGCTCCCAGCCGGGATACCGGCAAGACCAGGTGGATGAGTTCCTTGCTCGTGCACGCGCGACGTATGAGGGTAACGCAGGCAACGGCGCCGTGTCTGCTGCGGAAGTCAGGAACCTCGCATTCGCGATGAAGCGCCGCGGATATGCGGCTCGTTATGTTGACGCAGCCATTGATCGTCTTGAAGAAGTCTTTTTTGAGCGGGAGCGACGCGCCCGTATGCGTTCTGATGGCGAGGATGCGTGGTGGGAAGAGACACGCCAGCTGCTGTCTGAGGTGCGTGGACGGCTTCAGCGACCCAAGGGGAAGCGCTTCCGATTGCGGGGTCTGTTTGCTACCGGATATCGACGATCTCAGGTGGATGCTTTTCTCGATCGGATCTCAGAAATGTTTGAGACGCGCGAAATGATGCCGCCCTCTGAGGTGCGCGACGTGGTCTTTCACTCACAGTGGCGTGGCTATGACGAAGACCAGGTCGACGCGTTACTCGACGGCGTGGTCGAGCTCATGCTCGCCACGCGCTAAACGCGACAAGAAGCGGAGTTGAGGGCGATCCTCATCTCCTTTCCTTGGTTTGCCAGCTCACCTGAGATAAAATCGTTACATTGTGAATTATTCGTCTCCGTCGTCGCGGGTCCGAGGCGCGGGTGCGGCAGTGGCCGTCGTCGCGTTCTTGGGGACCGCAGTAGCTGCTCCGTTCTCGGTGGCAGCTGCGTCCGTAGATGGCGGATCAGCTATGGCGGTACAGTCGCGGACGCATCAGGAATTTATTCCGGAAGACTTCGCTTTGGTCATGGACGTGAGCGTTTCCGAAACTGGAGAGGATACGCAAGCAGCGAATGGCGACGACGCAGGGGGATCGTCACCTTCTTCTGAGAGCCTCTACTCTCTGGAGGAGTTCCTCTTCAGCGGGGTCGTCAACTGGGGAGGACACAAGTTTACGTTTTACAGCCAGCAGGTACTTCCCGGGCCCGGACTTCAGATCCCAGGACGCCACGTGAACAAGGGTGGCTATGTGAGTGACGAGGACGGCTACATTGTGCTCGCTGGTTCCGCACCGAAAGGCACTGTCTTTGAAACTCCGTTTGGGCGCCAGGGGAAAATCTATGACAGGGGCACGGTCGGTAACCATCTCGATGTCTATATTCGTTGACGTGATGGTTCTCGGACGATAAGGGCAGGAATTCTGCCTGCTCTTGGTCTCGCCGAAGTTCTGAGATAGAATCGTTATATTGTGAGTTTTTCTGCCGTATCGCCCCGTCCTCAGTCGTCCCGCTGGTCCCGCGTCCGCGGCGTCGGGGCGGCGGTGGCCGTCGTTGCGTTCCTCGGTACCGCGGTTGCCGGTCCGTTTTCCTTGTCCGACGCATCGGCTGACGATCAGGCTGCGATGGCCTATGAGACGCGGATCCACCAAGAGTTCACGCCGGAGATCGCCGCAGCGTCAATCATGGATGTGGATATTTCCAAGATTGAAGAAGAGCCGAAACCAGAGCCTGAGCCTGAACCGAAGCCCACTGTCGAAGAGTCGTCGGAAAGCGCACCGGAACCTGCGCCCGGCCCAATGTTTTACACTGGCGGCGGAGCCCCCGCAGAGTGGATGGCCGCTGCGGGCATCCCCGAGAGCGAGTGGGGATACGTGGATTCGATCGTGCAGCGCGAGAGCGGGTGGAATCCAAACGCGGTGAACTCGTCCTCGGGCGCCTCCGGGCTGGTGCAGGCACTTCCGTGTGGCAAAGTGCCTGGAAGTTGCTTTGATCCCGTAGATAACCTGCGTTGGGCTGACGGCTACGCAAAAGGTCGCTATGGAAGTTGGCAGGGTGCGTTTAGCTTTTGGGAAGCGAACCACTGGTGGTAACTGGCATTCAGCTCCGCTGATACCGCACAAGAGACTATGCCACGCAAGAATCGTAGAGGACCCCGTGAAGCGCCACGCGACGTGACGCGGCTTGCACACGGTGGGGCCAGAGTTGAAACCCGACGTGGTGCCGACTGGTACGTGCGTGAGATTCCTGCGCACCGTGCGGAGAAAGCGTATCGCTGCCCATCATGCGGCACGGACGTGCCCGCGGGGCAGGCCCACGTGGTCGCGTGGAGCGCGGAAAACCTCTTTGGTGATGAGTCAGCGATCCGGGACCGCCGCCACTACCACGCACACTGCTGGCGCTTACCCTGACCTTGATCCGCCAGCCGCCGCGCTAGAAGAGCGTCGGCGGGGCTGCAGGCTGCTCGACACTGACCTGGGCGCTCGGGGCAGAGCCACTCGCGAGCCCAGGCCCCTGATCAGGCTTGAGCCCCGCCTGGAATGCGGTGGCAGCCGCTCGCGCACGTGCATCAGCCGCCTCGTTCAGCGGATGGCCCGCGTGCCCTTTGACCCACTCGAAAGTGACGTCGCGCCCTTCAAGTGCCTCGTCAAGTTGCTGGAGGAGTTCACGATTCAAAACTGGTTTGCCGTCACTCTTGCGCCACCCGCGTCGCTTCCACCCCGCCATCCATTGGGTGACCGAATTGATAACGTACTGGCTATCGCAGATAACCCGCAGTGGCTCCGAGGTTCTGTGGGAGGTCGCGTGCAAGAGATCCAGCACAGCCATGAGCTCGCCCTGATTATTGGTGGCACGCGGCCACCCACCGGCACGCCACTCCACATCATCGATCACCCATGCCCACCCTGCGGGGCCCGGGTTCCCCAAAGCTGATCCATCCGCGGCCGCTGTAATCGTCATCTATCCATCCTGGCAGAGGGTGGTGGCAGTACACAGATCAAGGCCGGCCATCACCAGGCATCTTGCTGACGCATCTCCTGATCCGAGGGTTCCGCAACACTCACATCCGTTGCGTTTTGCGTAGTGGTGCTGAGCTTTTGTGCATTCGTAATGACTTCGCCGAGGCTCTCAAAGTAGCGGGCGACGGCACCTCGCTCCACCTTGAGCTGAGTCATGCGGTCTTCCGCAGCCGCAAGCACTTTCGCGGCACGGTTCTCCGCCGCAGTGAATGTGATGTGCGCGCGGTGTTCCGCCTCCTGGATAATCTCTGCTGCACGCTGATCAGCTTCGGCACGGACTTTCAGCGCGTCCTGGCCTGCTTCAGATGAAATGCGCTCGTACTCCGAGCGTGCGGTCGCGAGTTGAGCGCGGAGCTCAGCAAGTTCCGTGTTAGTCGCATCGAGTTGCTGCTTCGCTGCTTCGGCTGCTTCGTGGTGCCGTGCGGCGAGCTCACTCTCTAGCTGTTCACGCCGCTCAGCCGACACACGGTCGAACTCGACCGTCGTCATCTGGATCTGTTCACGCACGGATTTCGCAGCATCTTCGGACTCAGCTCGGAGCGTCGCAAGTGTGCTCTCTTCGCTCGTACGGAATTCTGCAAGCTCAGCGACCGTGTCGGCGCGAAGCAGGTCGGTTTCCTCCGTGACCGCGGCGCGCTGTGCAGCCACCTCACGCTCGACAGCGGCAGTTGCTGCTTCCTCCTGGACGCGGAGTGTCTCAGCGTGCTGCTCGACAGAAGTGGCCAGTTCGCGCTCGTGCTCCTCGCGCTCACGGGCGATGTTGGCCGCAAGCTGCGTCCGCTCCCGGTCGATCCGCAGCTGCAGTTCCTCTCGTTCGCGACCGAGAGAAGTCGCGACCTCTTCCCGATCAAGGCGAAGCCGTTCTGTGAATGCCGTGCGTTCACCCTCGAGCCACTGCTCGAACTCGTCGTGCTTGGCGCCCATCTGCTGCTCGTGAACGGCGAGTTCGTCGGCGAGGCGGGCATCATGCTCAGTGCGTTCGGCAGAGAGTGTGGCGTCGTGCTCGCTACGTTCTGACGCTAGTGCACTCTCGTGATCTCGGCGCTCAGCTGCAATCTCGGACGCGTGCTCCTTTGATTCGGAAGCGATCCGTGCTTCGTGAGTCTCGCGCTCTTGCGCAAGACGATCTTGCTGCTCGTCTTGTTCCCGTCGCAGCCGTGCTTCATGCGCGACGATCTCTGCTCGCAGTGCTTCGTCATGCTGAACGAGCTCTTCGCTGATCTGCAGGTCGTGCTGTTCGCGCTCGGAGAGGAGTACTTGCTCTTGTGCACTGCGCAGTTGGGCCACTTCCGCTGCACTGCGTTCACTCGCTCGTGTGCGTTCACGCAGCGACTCTTCGGCATGGATTGCTAACTGCGTCCGGTGAGTTTCTGCGGCGCGCGCCAATTCCACTTCATGCTCGGCGCGCTCGGCGGCGACTCGTTCCGCATGTTGACTCTGTTCGGCAGCGATGTGAGCGTCGTGGGCTGCACGCTCTTCTGAAATTACCTGATCGTGCTCGTCTCGCTCCTGTGCGATACGGCCACGCAGCGTTCCCATTTCGGCGTTTAGGGATCGCCGCTGCTGAGCGTTTGTGGCTTCGAGCTCACGTTCACGCTCCGTGTAGCGCTCCTCAAGCTCCGCTTCCTCACGTTGCTTTCGGGCTTCAAACTCGGCACGGGCGCGCTCTCCCTCTTGTGTGAGTCTCGCGTGTTCTGCGTCAATTTCGCGCTGATTCTCGGCTCGCTGCCGCGCGAGGCTCTCCGCCTGCTGCTCGGTTTCCTTGCGAAGCTCATTGGCGTTGGTTCGAGCGTCGGCAAGGAGCCTTTCTGCCTCAGCCTGCGCCTCAGCAAGGCGTGCCCGAGCATCGTGATCAGCTGCCTCTAGGCGTTCAGTGACGCTGCGTGCGGTCGAGCTGTGGGCGTGTGCCGCAGCTTCGCGAGCCTCCGTGAGGAGTCGCTCTTGTTCCGTGCTGGCGTCTGCGGCCTGCCGGGCAATGTCGTTTCGTGCGCTCGTGATGAGGATCTCGGCTTGCTCGGTCGCAGACACGACGAGCTCGTCCGCGCGGGCCTGCGCCTGGACCAGAAGCCGCTGCGTTTCGGTCTCGGTCGACCGCCGCAGCCGTTCAGCATCGAGGTCTGCTTGCGCCATCAGACGCTCTGCATGATCCTCTGCAACCTGCAGGCTTTTCTCGACGCGCAGTCCGAGCCCCGAGTATCCGGTCGCGCCAAGTTCAGCGACCTGATCCTGTAAATCCGTGATTAATGTCTGCTGCTGTCGGCCGTTCTCGGCTTCCTGCTGGTGCGCCGCCTGCAGCGACTCGAGGTGCGACTGCAAGCTCGCGATGTGCTGCGACATCGAGCCGACTTGTTCGTCGACCTCCTCGCGGTTGTATCCTCGAAAAGCGGCGGAAAATTGCGGTGCTACCTCAGACACAGGGCCTCCGTGGATTGAAAGTCGGCTCCGTGTGCACCAAACTCTCGGCACACACGGCCATTGCGGCTCTATGATAGTTCAATTCCCATAAGTGACGCCGTGAATTGGTGTGCTGTCCGACACCCACGTGCTATCCGGGAAGCTCAGGTAGCGTATATACAGCGGAACCTGAATGGATTCCAAATGTTTTCCCTCCCGCGGACGTACGAACCGCGGTGATTTGTTTGTAGTAAAGGAGCCCCCGTGAGGTATGTGCTTGCGATCGCGGCGCTCGCCATTTCCGCTGTACTACTGGTCTTTGGTGTTGGTCAACGCACGTTTCTCGCCGCCGACCCCGACATTTCCTACACGGTCGAGTCCGCCCCTGAAACGGAATATGCGGTGATCCCTGGAGAAATTCTTGACTCCGTCGCGGGGCAAGCAAATATTGTCGTGGACGGCGCGAACCCGTTCGTTGCCGTTGGTGCGACGCGCGATGTGGAGGCGTGGACAGCGCCGTATGCTCACAGCGAGTTCACGGCAGACGCGGCAAACAAGGAACTGCTGGGTGCGGTCATCGCACCTGAGGTGGCTCCAGAAGATCCAGAAGCAGATGCTGAAGAAGCTGCTGAACCTCCGGAGCCGCTCGATCCTCGGGGGAGTGACCTGTGGCTTGATGAGCGGAGCCTCAGCGAGTCGACGGGCGACGACGAGCAGGAGACCACCGCGAGCGGCACGCTGCGGATGCCCGTGGCCCTCGAAGCCGGGCAATCGGTGCTGATCGCCGCAGATGGCACGGAGCCCGCGCCGCAAGATATTTCCATTGTGTGGGTGCAGGATCGGGACACGCCGTGGGCCGGGCCACTGCTGGCCGGCAGCGCACTTTTTGCCCTGATCGGGGCGGTGCTGTACTTGCTCGCCATCGACCATAACCGCCGCGGACTCGGTCCACAGCGTGGAAGGCGCGGCCCATTGCTTGGTATTCGTAATTCCTTTGGGAAGAAGCGACGTGCAGAGCAGAACACGAGCAAGACAGTCGAGCGTCGCGCGCTGCGTGTGGGTGCGCTGCCCGTCCTCGGGCTCGCGGCCGCTCTGACGCTCTCCGGATGCTCGGCCTCGTACTGGCCTGACTTCTCCGAACAACCAGTTGAGGAGGTGCCGGAGGAAGAAGCCGTCGAAGAAGCGCCATTGCCGGTCACTGAGCCTCAGTTTGAGATGATTCTGTCACGTGTTGCGAGTGTCGCGGACGAGAGTGACGAGACCCTGGATGCCGAGTTGCTCGCAACCCGGTTCACCGGGGATGCGCTTGATGAGCGTTCTGCGAACTACAAAATTCGCGAAGCGGACCCCGACTATGAGGTCGTCCCCCCGAGCATTACTGACGAAACACTCGGGTATTCGCTCGTGCAGAGCACCACAGGGTGGCCACGTACGCTGTTCGCGACCGTGGCATCAACCATGGGTGGGGCAGAGGAAGACGCACCCGCGGCAGAAGCAGAAGCTGAAGGCGATGCGAGCGCGGAGGAAGATGCGGTCCCAGAGGAGGAGGCTGCGTCATCGCCCTCACTCGCAATCGTGTTGACTCAGCAAAACCCTCACGAGAATTTCCTGGTGTCACATGTCGTCTCTCTGCGGGGTGGGATCTCAATGCCCGAGGCAGCACCGGCTGAGGAAGGCACTGCACTCCTCTCGGACGACCTGCAGTCACTCACACTGCCCCCGGGAGAGGTAGCCCCCGCGTATGCGTCGGTGCTCGAAAGTGGGATCGACGCCGAAGAAGCCGAATCGTTCATGCTTGAGGGGGACCCGCTCGTGGAGCGAAGCGGGGCGGCCTGGGCAGCAGAAGCGAACAGTGAGGCGGAAGCTGACGACAGCACGGTGAAGTATTCCGTCGACGTCAGTGCGGGTGACTCCAAAGTGGTGAGTCTCTCAACTGGAGTGGGCGGGGCACTCGTGGCCACGACCATCATGGAAGACCGAATTGAAGACTCAGAGGGAGAGCCGTTGAAACCGACGGCCTCACCAAGCATCGAGGCGTTGTCCGGGCTTGAGGGGCGGCAGGAGATGCTCGTTCGCGAGGTCTCACACCAGATGCTCTTTTATGTACCCAGCGAGACAAGCGGCGCACCGATCCAGATTCTCGGCGCCACCACCGGCATGGTGGGCGCGAGAAGCGAATAGTAATCCCGAATAAGCAACAGTGAAGTCGAGGAGTAATACATGACGCAGCAGATTCCTGAGCGCATCCCAGGCGGCGCGGTGGACCTCAGCCATTTGGCTGCCCAGTCGCAACCACCGGCACCGGGCCAGGCAGGTGCACCTGCGCAGAATGGTGCGGGTGCCCAGGCCACAGCGGGTGGGCCCGGCCAGGTTGTCGATATTCCATCGGTTGTGTTGGATGTCACGGATCAGACATTTGAGCAGGTGGCACAGCTTTCGAGTGTCGTCCCCGTACTCATTGACCTGTGGGCCGACTGGTGTGAGCCATGCAAAACGCTGACACCCATACTGGAGAAAGTCACCCGCGAATTGGGTGGGCGCGTCGTCCTTGCGAAGGTCGACGTTGACGCGAACCCGGGGCTGGCGCAGGCATTTCAAGCGCAGTCAATCCCGACGGTTGTGGCGCTTCTTGGTGGGCGCCCCGTCCCGCTGTTCCAGGGTGCTGTTCCCGAGGCGCAGGTGCGCGAATTTGTCGCCCGTCTTCTCGAACTCGCAGAACAAAATGGTGTGACCGGGCGCGTGAATGCACCTGATCTTGCCGGAGAACAGGCCGGTGAACCTGAAGTGCCTGAAGAACCGCAGGTTCCACCAGCACACCGTGAGGCGGTCGAGGCGCTTGAGCGTGGAGACTACGCGGCGGCAATCCAAGCATACGAGGGAGTGCTCACCAAAGCACCGGCAGACTCGGAGGCTCGAGCTGCGCTCGTGCAGGTGAGGCTGCTGCATCGACTTGACGGGCTGAACAGCGAGGAGATACGTGCGGGAGCCGCAGAGGATCCTCACAGCCTCGAGGCTCAACTCCGTGTGGCGGACCTCGATGTGTCGGGCGGGCATGTCGAGGATGCATTTTTGCGCCTCCTCGAGCTGTTTGCTGCGAGCGACGACGAGAAGGAGCGCGGAACAATCCGGGAACGCCTCCTCGAACTCTTCGAAGTGGTTGGCGTCGCTGACCCCCGGGTGTCTGCGGCTCGCGGCCGTCTCGCGAACCTCCTGTACTAACTCACACTGAGAGCAGCCGACTATGCACGTGTACTTCGATCACGCCGCAACCTATCCCATGCCCGGTGCGGTGCTCGAGGCATACACTGAGGCACTCCATGGCGTCGGAAACCCCGCTGCAACGCATGGCCACGGTCAGGTTGCTCGCGACGCACTTGAGGACGCGCGTGAGCGTATTTCGCGGGCGCTGGGGTGTGATTCTGCCGAGCTGATCCTGAATTCAGGGGGCACTGAATCGATCAATCTGGCGTTGAAAGGACTCTACTGGGCACGGCGTCGCGCGGGGTCTGGTCCAGTGCTGCTCGTCGCTGAGGGGGAGCATCACGCCACCACCGATGCTGCAGAGTGGCTGGAACGCTCGCAAGGTGCGAGGCTTCGTCTCCTGGAAATTGACGAATACGGTGTGCTGCGGCCTGAGACGCTTCGGCGCGCCATTACAGAAGAGGGTGCTGACCAGATTGCGCTCGTTTCGTTTCTCTGGGCGAACAACGAGGTGGGAAGCGTTGCTCCGGTCTCGGAACTGTGCGCGATCGCACGCGAGGCAGGGATCCCGGCGCACGTCGATGCGGTTGCCGCCATGCCGCAGCTGACGATCGACTTCGCGGCATCTGGGGCGGCAGCACTTAGCGTCTCCGCACACAAGATCGGTGGACCGGTCGGGGTCGGCGCACTCGTACTCCGAAGAGACGCCGTCGCCGACGAGCTCTTTCATGGCGGTTCCCAACAGCGTTCGCGTTCGGGCACTCAGAACATGGCGGGTGCTGTGGCCTTTGCGACCGCGCTAGAACTCACGCGGGATGCTGATGGCCGCATCTTGGAAAGCCACGCGGGCCGACTGCGTACACTCCGGGATTACCTCATCGAACGTGTACAGACCGCAGTTCCCGAGGGGATCTTGCGGGGTGCTGATCCTGAACTCCCAGGTGCGCGGCTGCCGGGAAACGCTCACTTTACGTTCCCAGGATGTCAGGGAGACTCGCTCGTGTTCCTGCTCGATGCGGCTGGAGTGTCGGCGTCCGTCGGGTCCGCCTGCCAAGCCGGTGTCGTGCAGGCATCGCACGTGCTGCTTTCAATGGGTATTCCGGCGGAAGACGCCGCAGGGGCCTTGCGATTCACTCTGGGCCCAGAGACCACAGAGGAACAGATCGACGCCCTCGTTGCGGTGCTGCCTGACGCGGTAGCTCGCGCGCGCGTGGCTGGCCTGAGCTAGCAGAACGGAACCCGGCATCTCGCGGAACAGTCGCGCAGCGACTTTGAGTGATCGGGCCGGGATGACGCTTCGCCCAGCCTCAGGGCTTAGACTAGAACGATGAAAATTCTGGCAGCGATGAGTGGCGGTGTAGATTCGGCTGTGGCCGCGGCGCGAGCCGTAGAGGCTGGGCACGACGTCGTAGGTGTGCACCTTGCACTGAGCCGTATGCCGGGGACGTTGCGCACTGGCTCAAGGGGCTGCTGCACCATTGAGGATTCAATGGATGCGCGCCGTGCCGCGAACCTCCTCGACATCCCGTTCTACGTCTGGGATTTTAGTGAGCGGTTCAAAGAAGATGTCGTCGATGATTTCATCGCAGAGTATGCGGCGGGGCGCACCCCAAACCCGTGCATGCGCTGCAACGAGAAAATCAAGTTTGCGGCACTGCTCGATAAAGCGATCGCGCTTGGCTTTGACGCGGTCGCAACGGGGCACTACGCCACACTGATTGATGGCCCCAACGGACGTGAGCTGCACCGCGCGAGTGCCTGGGCAAAGGATCAGTCGTACGTTTTGGGCGTGCTGACCCCTGAGCAACTGGCACACTGCTACTTCCCGCTCGGTGACACGCCTTCGAAAGAACTCATTCGTACCGAGGCGGCTGAACGCGGGCTGCAGGTCGCGCAGAAGCCAGACAGCCATGACATTTGCTTTATTCCGGACGGCGATACGCGCGGTTGGCTCTCTGATCACCTCAAGCGTGAGCCAGGTGAGATTCTCGACGAATCCGGCGAGGTTGTCGGAACACACGATGGTGCGCACGGATACACGGTGGGCCAGCGACGAGGCCTCCAGCTTGGAAAGCCAGCACCGGACGGAAACCCGCGCTACGTGTTGTCGATTCGACCGGTATCGAACGAGGTGGTGGTGGGGTCGAAAGATCAGCTTGCGATTGAACGCATTGCGGGTGGCCGCTACAGTTGGGCTGGAGACCCCGGGTTCAACATCGCCGAATCGTTTGACTGCGATGTGCAGATTCGAGCGCACGCTGATCCTGTGCCGGCAACAGCTCGGCTCGTGCCAATCGCTGATGAGGAACGCACTGAGCAGCACCGCGAGAACGCGACACACGAGGTCGTCGTTGATATCGACCTGGATCGCGCCGAGCCACTCACAGGCGTTGCCCCGGGCCAAACTGCTGTGCTGTATGTCCGCAGCCGGGTGCTCGGACAGTTCACGATCGACCGCGCGCTCGCAGCACAGGAGCCGGCGGGCGTGCTGAGTGCCTAACGAAGTACCTACACTGGAACGGTGAGCACGAACACTGAGCAGACTACGCCGGTCCCTACAGTTTTTCAGGACGCGCGCGCTGAAGCAGCAGCGCTCACCGCGGACATTGAACGGTACCGCCTCGCTTACCACTCTGAATCGACGAGCCTGGTGTCAGATGCCGAGTACGACGTACTCATTCACCGTCTTGAGGTGATCGAGCAGGCGTTTCCTGAGCTCGCGGGGCAAGATAGCCCAACACAACAGGTTGGTGCCGCGGTAGTTGCAGCTGGGTTCCCCACTCACGAGCACGCCGAGCGCATGTTGAGCCTCGACAATGTGTTCACCATTGATGAGTTCCGAGAGTGGGCACAGAAGACGCGTGCCGCAGCAGGACGAGACACTCGCTGGTTGACCGAGCTGAAAATCGACGGGCTCGCGATCAGTCTCGCGTACCGCGGCGGCAAGCTAGAAACAGCGACAACTCGCGGTGACGGACGGATTGGGGAAGATGTCACGGTCAACGTTGACATGATTCCGGTGATCCCGAGAACACTCACGGGCGAGGGGATACCGGAGTTTTTTGAAGCGCGTGGCGAGATCTTCCTCCGCACCGAAGATTTCGAGGCGCTCAACGATCGGCAGCGTGAACTACAGGGAGAGTTTGCGGTCGCGCAACGAGCAAAGGGTGTGCCGGAGGATAAGATCCCATCGCGCTACCCGGAGTTTGCCAACGCGCGCAACACGGCAGCGGGAAGTATTCGGCAGCGTACTGAGAACAAGAACGAGGGTGAGCTGGCGTTGATGCGCGAGCGACTCGGTCGACTTTCCCTGTACGTCCATGGGATCGGCGCGTGGGAGCACACGTCGCTTCGCAACCAGTCTGACGTGTACCGTGTGCTCGCTGACTGGGGACTGCCGGTTTCGCCGCATTCTCGCGTACTCGACTCGATCGACGACGTCATTGCGTTTATTGAGGATCGCGGCGAACATCGGCATGACGTCGAGCACGAGATCGACGGCATCGTCCTGAAAGTTGACGAGCTTGAGCTGCATCCCGAGCTCGGCGAAACCAGCCGTGCACCACGGTGGGCCATCGCCTATAAGTACCCACCAGAAGAGGTACACACTAAGCTCCTGGAAATCCGCCTGGGTGTGGGGCGGACCGGTCGAGCCACCCCATACGCCGTGATGTCTCCGATCAAAGTAGCAGGGTCGACGGTGAGCCAAGCGACGCTCCACAACCAAGAGGTGGTGCGGGCGAAAGGCGTGCTTATCGGAGACACAGTCGTGCTGCGTAAAGCGGGTGACGTGATCCCAGAAGTGCTAGGGGCCGTACTGGAGCGGCGCGACGGCACGGAGGTGGAGTGGCAGATGCCACGAAACTGCCCCGAGTGCGGAACCGAGTTGCGCGCGATGAAGGAGGGGGACATCGACCTGCGCTGCCCAAATGCGCGTGCGTGCCCCGCGCAGGTGCGGGGGCGAGTGGAACACATCGGATCCCGTGGCGCCCTCGATATCGAGGTGCTCGGCGAAATTACGGCGGCAGCGCTCACACAGCCCGAACATCCCGTAACACCACCGCTCGAAACAGAAGCCTCGCTGTTTGATCTTGTAATCGAGCAGTTGGTTCCGATCCGTGTGATTGTGCGCGACAGCGAGACCGGTGAACCTAAGCGTGAGGAGCCGAAAGCAGACGGGTCCCTGGGTGATTTCGTACGCAGCTTCCCATTTCAACGATACGGGTCAGCGTCGTACCCGCCCGGGTGGGAGCGTGCAACGCCGGCCGAACGCCGGGCGGCTGGGATCAAAAAGGATCATCGTGAACTGCTTCCCTCGAAAGACGCGCATAAGCTGCTCGCTGAGCTCGAGAAAGCGAAAACGAAACCGCTATGGCGGCTGCTCGTCGCACTCAATATTCGACACGTGGGACCGGTAGCTGCGCGCGCATTGGCCGACTGGTTTGGGTCGCTCGAGGCTATTCGTACGGCGTCGACGGACGAGCTTGCTCAGGTTGAGGGAGTGGGACCCACCATTGTGGAATCACTGCAGACCTGGTTCGATGTTGACTGGCACGTCGACATTGTGGACCGCTGGGCTGCTGCGGGCGTGCAGTGGAGCACACCGGGGCATGCTGGTCCGGGAGCCCGTGCTGACGCAGGTGGCGTGCTCGCCGGGCTCACCGTTGTTGCGACGGGCGCTCTCGACGGGTTCACGCGTGACGGCGCGAAAGAAGCCATTATTCAGGCTGGCGGGAAAGCGGCATCAAGCGTGTCCAAGAAGACTGACTACGTTGCTGCGGGGCCCGGTGCGGGGTCGAAGCTTGCAAAAGCCGAAGAGCTCGGGATCCGAGTGCTTGACGCCGAGCAGTTTGCGATTCTTGTGACAGATGGACCAGGTGCGCTTGCTTAGTCAGGCGACACTGGGTGAGGGCAGCACGGACTGTTCGTGATCGTTGCTCACAGCGCGTGTTCATGCCTAAGCCACAGGCGAGTTATCAACAGAACACACGCGGTGGACGCCGAGGAAGACCAGCGGCCCCTAAAGTGGCAGACATCCGACGGATGGTTGCAGAGTGAATGCTTACGGGAGCGGAGCGGCATATTGATCGAGCACAAGGAACACGAAGAGCAGCCGGTGCGTGCCGCATGGGCGTTGGCGGACCCACTTCTCACCTCGTACTACGACACCGAATGGGGTGTGCCTGTCTACGATGAAGTAGGCGTGTTCGAGCGGCTCACTCTCGAGGCATTTCAGTCTGGCCTGTCGTGGCTCACCGTGCTGCGAAAGCGCGAGGCATTCTGGCGAGCATTTGACGGGTTCAACCCTGAACACATCGCGCAATATGGCGCGGCTGACGTGGATCGACTGCTAGAGGACGCGGAGATCATTCGTAACCGCAGAAAAATAGAGGCAACGATCGTGAATGCGCAGGCCACGCTGCGGCTTCGCGAGGAAGATCTCGACCTGCCAGGTCTCGTGTGGGCATTCATGCCGGAGAAATCTCCGGTCATTCACACTGACGCGGAGATGCCCGCTACGTCACCAGAGTCAGTGGCACTCGCCAAAGAGCTGAAACGTCGTGGGTTCGCGTTTGTGGGCCCAACAACCATGTACGCCCTGATGGCAGCGATAGGTATCGTCGATGTTCACCTGGTCACCAGCCATCGACGTGGCTGTTCGGGGCTCTGGAATGTCGATGGATCCAGGGTTGGCACTGCCTTATAAGGCAATGCCGTGTGTTCCGCAAGGGGTGCGCAATCCGATGGTATCGCGAATAGTGTGGCCGTACCGTTCAATACACAGAGGTGCATGCCATAGGTGTGTGTGCCCTGCGAAAGGAGTGTCGGGCCATGCCGAGAGACGACGAGCCACAGCTGAAAGACCCCGAAATGTACGAGAGCCTGCGCGATGATGGGGCCTCGAAAGAGAAAGCCGCCCGAATCTCGAATGCGGCCGCACGGGAGAGCCGCGCGGACGTCGGGCGCAGGGGTGGCAAGGCAGACGACTATGAGGATCGCACCGTCGACGAGCTCCGGGACCGTGCGAAGGAGCTGGGTCTCAGCGGATATTCTGACCTTCGTAAGGCCGAACTGATCGACCTGCTCCGCACCCACTGAAACTGGACGGACCAAGCTGCGACTTCGAGTCGCTAGGATGGTTAGGTTCCCTGAACCCACGTCTCTCGATGGAGCAGTATGTCTGAAACCCCTGCCGTAGGTCGCCACGGCGCAGCAAGTGAGATTACAGCGGGCACGGTGAAACACTTGGCCGGTCTCTCCCGAATTGCACTCACTGACGCTGAGATCACGGTGCTCACAAGTGAGCTGGACTCAATACTCGCGCACGTAGCCACGGTCGGGGAAGTAGCGGGTCCTGACGTTCCTGCGACGAGCCACCCAGTGCCCTTGTCAGATGTGACACGCGCAGACGAAGTGGCCGACGTGTTGAGTCAGGAGCAGGCACTGAAGAATGCGCCGGACACGGCAGAGGGCATGTTCCGCGTTTCATCGATCTTGGGGGAAGAGCAGTAGTGAGCACCACAGCGTCACACGACCTCACGCAGCTGACCGCTGCTCAGCTTGCCGCAAAACTTGCTTCGGGTGAGGCTTCCTCAGAAGAGGCAACGCGTGCACACCTCGACCGCATTGACAGTATCGACAGCACGGTTGGTGCATTTCTCGCTACCGATGCGGAAGTTTCACTTGCTGCCGCACGAAACGTCGATGCACGCAGAGCTGCGGGCGAAGAGCTCAGTGAGCTTGCGGGGGTGCCCCTCGCCATCAAAGACGTCCTCGTGACGACCGACATGCCGTCTACGTCAGGGTCGAAGATCCTCGAAGGGTACATGTCGCCGTTCGATGCGACCGTCGTAGCGAAGTCGCGTGCCGCAGGTCTGGTGCCCATCGGCAAGACCAACATGGACGAGTTCGCGATGGGGTCCTCCACTGAGAACTCGGCATTCCAAGAGACTCGCAACCCGTGGAACGCCGATCGCGTCCCCGGCGGTTCTGGCGGAGGCTCGGCCGCCGCGGTCTCAGCGTTCGAATCACCACTGGCTCTCGGCAGCGACACTGGAGGTTCGATTCGGCAGCCTGCAGCCTTGACCGGCTCAGTCGGTATGAAGCCTACCTACGGGGGAGTGAGCCGATATGGCGCAATAGCGCTCGCCTCCTCGCTCGATCAGATCGGCCCGTGCGCACGCACCGTACTTGACACCGCGCTGCTGCACGACGTGATCTCCGGGTACGACGTGCACGACTCGACTTCGCTCAAGCATGAGTGGCCTTCGATGGCTGCCGCAGCTAGGGACGGGGCTGATCCAGCTCGACTCACAGGGCTCCGGGTTGGCGTCGTGAAACAACTCATGCTGGACGGTGTGCAGTTGGGGGTGAAAGCTCGCTTCGAGGAGGCGTTGCGCCTGATCGAAGCACAAGGAGCGGAGATCGTCGAGATTGACGCCCCGCACTTTGAGTACGCGGTCGCCGCCTACTACCTGATTCTTCCCGCCGAAGCATCGAGTAACCTCGCGAAGTATGACTCGGTGCGGTTCGGCATGCGGGTCACTCCCGATGGTGGCGGAAACGTCGAAGACGTGATGAGCGCGACGCGTGCGGCAGGCTTCGGTCCCGAGGTCAAGCGACGCATCATCCTCGGCACGTACGCGCTTTCGGCTGGATACTACGACGCTTACTACGGCAGTGCACAAAAGGTGCGGACACTGATTCAGCGTGACTTCGCGGCTGCGTTCGACCAGGTCGACGTAATCGCTTCGACGACCGCGCCGACGACCGCGTGGAAGATTGGCGCACACAGCGGAGACCCCATGCAGGACTACCTGAATGATGCCACGACGATCTCCGCTAACCTCGCCGGGGTACCGGGCCTCAGCCTGCCGATTGGTACCGCGGACGAAGACGGGCTCCCCGTTGGTATGCAGCTTATGGCCCCCACATTCGAGGACGCGCGCCTGTATCGTGTGGGATCCGCAATTGAGCGACTCATTGAAGATCGCGATGGTCAAGCGTTTTGGGCCCAAAGCCCGATGTTCAGTGAGGGGAGCCGTTAATGGCCAAGATGAAGCTCATGGACTTTGATCGGGCGCTTGAAATTTTCGAGCCAGTCATCGGTCTCGAAGTGCACGTCGAACTCAACACCAAAACGAAAATGTTCTCGACGGCGCCGAACGTGTTTGGTTCCGAGCCAAATACGAACCTGGCACCCGTGTGCCTGGGGCTGCCCGGATCATTGCCGGTGCTCAACGAGCAGGCCGTTCGGTACTCCATCCGGCTCGGGCTCGCGCTCGGCTGCGATATTGCGGAGCACTCCGGATTCGCGCGAAAGAACTACTTCTACCCCGACATGGGCAAGAACTATCAGATCTCCCAGTTTGACGACCCCATTGCGCACGATGGCTCCGTTGAAATTGAGCTGCCTTCGGGCCGAATTGTACATGTGCCGATCGAGCGTGCGCACATGGAAGAGGACGCCGGCAAGCTCAACCACGTCGGCGGATCGACTGGGCGGATCCAGGGCGCCGAGTACTCGCTCGTGGACTACAACCGTGCAGGGGTGCCTCTGGTCGAGATCGTGACGAGGCCGATTTTCGGTGGCGAGGCCGACACCCCCGAAATTGCGGCGGCTTACGTGTCAACGATTCGGGACATTGTGGTGAGTCTCGGTATTTCAGACGCACGGATGGAGCGGGGCAACATCCGCTGCGACGCAAACGTGTCACTGCGACCCCGCGGTAATGAAGATGCCGGGATGAGTGTGCTCGGCACACGTACCGAAACAAAGAACGTCAACTCGCTTCGGTCGATCGAGCGTGCGGTGCGCTACGAGATTCAGCGTCAGGCCGCGATTCTCGATGCCGGCGGATCGATCACACAGGAGACGCGTCACTGGCACGAGGACACTGGTGAGACGTCGCCGGGTCGCCCGAAGTCTGATGCCGATGATTACCGTTATTTCCCGGAGCCGGACCTTGCACCTCTTGCTCCGTCGCGGGAGCTCGTCGAAGAGCTGCGAGCGACTCTGCCCGAGCACCCCACTCTGCGCCGCCGTCGGCTGCGTGCGGACTGGGACTTCACGGTCCTCGAGTTTCAAGATGTCGTGAACTCGGGGCTCCTCGAAACGCTTGAGGAGACTGTGGCGGCAGGCGTTCCCCCGCAGACGGCCCGCAAGTGGTGGACGGGCGAGGTAGCTCGTATTGCGAACGAGCGCTCGGGCGTTGCTGCGAGCGATCTCATTTCACCGGCGCAGGTCGCATCCGTGGTCGCACTGGTGGATGCTGGGACACTGAACGACAAACTTGCGCGACAGGTGATCCAGGGGATTATCGCGGGGGAAGGGACCGCGCAGCAGATTGTTGACGCGCAGGGCCTCGCAATCGTGTCAGATGACGGGCCGCTCATCGCGGCCGTGGATGAGGCGCTCGCTCAGCAGCCTGATGTGCTCGAAAAGATACGCGCTGGCAAGGTGCAGGCCGCCGGGGCAATCATCGGCGCCGTCATGAAAGCGATGCGCGGCCAGGCTGACGCGGGCCGCGTGCGTGAACTCGTGCTTGAGCGCGCATCAGCTGAGTAGGGTCCGTTCAGCGTATTTCGTTCCAGAGCGTGGCCCATTGTTCAGGCTTCAGGTCTTTCGGTAGAGCGCGTGCATGAACTCCGCCGAGACGCAGGAGCTGCTTGGCTCGCCCGGGCACGGTACGGCTCGCGTTTGCGATGATGCGGTCGAGTGTCCCGCCTCGACCGGTGAACACCGCGCGTACGAAACGTTCATAGGCAGCGCGCTGGGGAGTGGGAACCAATGGTTCGGAGCGTCTGCTGATGCTGATGATGCCGCCATCGACGCTGGGACTGGGCCGGAACCCCGAAGAGGGAACTCTGCCACGCAGGGTGAAAGTGAACCAGGGCGAGGTTTGCGCGGTCAGCATAGTGGATCCGCCCACCCCGCATCTCTTGCGCGCGACCTCCCATTGTGTGAGCAGTACCGCATCGCTCCACGTGCCGACACTGAGAACTCGGCGGAGGATCGGGGTGGTGAGGTGGAATGGGATGTTTCCCACGATCACACGGTGGTCAAGAGGCACTGCGAGTGCATCTGCGTGCTCAATCTCCACACCGGGCAAGGCATGCCGAAGATGTGCGACTCGGTGCTCGTCGATGTCGATTGCAGTCAACAACCTGCCGAGCCGGGCGAGTGGTGTCGTGAGTGCTCCATCTCCGGCACCGAGTTCGAGGATCGGCCCTCGGGTAGCCGCGGTGAGTGTCGTCATAGTATTTATGGCGGGTTGGTGGACGAGGAAGTTTTGACCGAGTTCGTGTCGGCCACCGTGGAAAGAACGAGGCATGTTCGCGCTCCTGGAAATTAGAGGGGGAGCGCCTCGAATACGGGCAAATCGCAAGACCGTGAGAAAAATGGGTGCGCAAGACAGCCGTTCCGAGACGCAAAAAGGTCTCTCGGAAAGACGACGCGCGAAGCGTTCAGCGAGGCGCGCCGCTAGGCGCGGCGGTCGCGTACAGCAAGCGTGTGCGTCACAGCGAACACGCCAATCAAACTACCCATGACGAGTACTCTACCGGTCGCGAGGACTGCCCGCCTAGTGGTGGCGTACTGTGAGGTCGGAACCAGGGCCGTGGCTACCCTTGCTCAACCTGTACGTCGGCATCGACCCAGTCCATAGATTTGGTGACAGCTTTTCGCCACAGTCTCAGTCGGCGATCACGTTCATCTGTGGCCATCTGGGGCTGCCAGCGCTCACCCTCTTGCCAGTTCTCACGGAGCTCGTCGAGACTAGACCAGAACCCCACCGCGAGTCCGGCCGCATACGCGGCGCCGAGTGCAGTGGTTTCTGCAACTTTCGGGCGCACGACCGGCACCCCCAACACATCCGCCTGAAACTGCATCAGCGTGCTGTTTGCCACCATGCCACCGTCGACACGCAGCTCCTCGAGGTTCATACCGACGTCGGTATTCACGGCATCTAGCACGTCACGTGTCTGGAAAGCGACCGCTTCGAGCGCTGCTCGCGCGATGTGAGCACGGTTCGAGTATCTGGTGAGTCCCACGATTGCACCGCGGGCATCAGGCCGCCAATACGGTGCGAACAAGCCAGAGAATGCTGGCACAAAATACACACCTCCGCTGTCTTGCACTGACCCGGCAAGGTGTTCCACTTCTGGGGCAGAACGAATGATGCCGAGCTGGTCTCTCAGCCACTGGATCAGTGACCCGGTAACGGCGATGGAGCCCTCGAGCGCGTATTGGGGCGGTGCATCACCGAGCTTGTACCCCACAGTCGTGAGGAGCCCCTCTTTGGAGTGAATGAGCTCTTCTCCGGTCTGAAAGATGAGAAAGCAGCCGGTGCCGTACGTGTTTTTGCTTTCGCCCGCACTGAATGCGGTCTGCCCAAATGTGGCGGCCTGCTGATCGCCGAGGATCCCGGCGATCGGGGTGCCACGCAAGAGGGATGATTCTTTCGCGTGTCCGTACACCTCGGAGGACGAACGAATCTCGGGCAGCATTGAGCGCGGGATATTGAACTCGGCGAGCAGATCGTCTCGCCAGTTGAGCGTCACCAGATCCATCAAAAGCGTGCGGGACGCGTTTGTGACATCTGTGATGTGCACGCCACCCTCTGTGCCACCCGTCAGGTTCCAGAGTACCCAGCAGTCTGTCGTACCAAACAGCAGCTCGCCAGCTTCCGCTTGTTCGCGTGCACCTGGAGTGTTCTCGAGGATCCATGCAATCTTGGACGCAGCAAAGTAGGTGGCGAGTGGCAGACCGGTGATGGATCGAAACCGGTCAACGCCGCCTTCAGATTCGCCGGCAGCGGCGAGCTCATCGATGAGGGGCTGGGTGCGTGTATCCTGCCACACGATTGCGTTATACACGGGTTGTCCGGTCGTTTTGTTCCACACGACCGTGGTCTCCCGCTGATTCGTGATGCCAGCAGCTGCGATGTCGTGTCGGGTGAGGTTTGCTTTGCCGAGGGCCGTACCAATTACCTCCTGAGTATGCCGCCAAATCTCAGCCGCGTTGTGTTCCACCCATCCGGGGCTTGGCATGATCTGCTCATGTTCTTTTTGCCCGGTGGACACCACTGATCCGGTCCGATCAAACACGATCGCTCGCGTTGACGTGGTTCCCTGATCAATCGCAATGATGTGCTGCGTCATGAAGCATCCTTCGTATCGAGTGGTGCAAGCCCTGGGGTTCCGACCGTGACGCGATGCGACTCCCGCAGTAGTACCGTCGTTCGACCGCATTCTTCATCAGTTTTGGCGTCGTCCCAGCCGAGCGCAGCTGCCACGACCTCCGCGATTTCGCGCAGACCTGCATCAGTGATGCCGCCAACAAACGCGATTGAAGTTCGACGCAGGAGGAGATCATCAAGATGCACGACATCTTCCGTGCGGGCGAGATGCGCAAGTTCTTCCGAATAGTATCCAGGGGTGTGCGTGAGCTCACGCGGTTCCGGAGGAATTGCTGCGAGTACTTCCGCGGCACGCGTACCGTAGCGGTGCAGCAGCCGTGTCACCACCGAGCTGTCGACATTACCTCCGTACCGCGCGACCCACAGCGTGTGCGCGGCCTCGTCCCTTGGGAATCCAATACCTCCGCCGATCGGCGTGTCGGTGGTGCTGACTTTTCGCTTGCGCCCGAGCAGAGAAAGTGCCCGGTCGGCGAGGTGCTCGGCACTCGCGCGGAACGTGGTCCACTTACCGCCCACCAGACTGAGGAGTGGGGTGCTCCCCAGCCCAGAACGTACGATGCGGTAGTCGCGAGAGACGAAGCCCGGGGCCGTATCGTCGTGTCGGGGGAGTGGGCGTATACCCGAGAACGTATAGATGATCTGTGAGCGGTGGATGTGAATGTCGGGGAAAATCTGCTTCACGAGACTGAAGAAATATTCCACCTCGTCATCAGTGCAGACCGGCTGGTTCCGTGGGTCAGCGTTGATGTCTGTTGTGCCCACCATGACTCGATGTTTCAGCGGATATATGAGGACGATTCGTCCGTCAGAGTGTTCAAAGAACAGCTCACGCCCTGCAGTCGCGGCGAGAAGCTCAGGGTTGTCGAGCACGATGTGGGACCCTTTCGTGCCACCCATGTACTTGGTGGGGGTGCCGAGCGCATCATTGGTGAGGTCGGTCCAAGGTCCACTGGTGTTCAAGATCACTCGAGCGGTGAAGTCGAACTCTTCACCGCTCACGTCATCGCGCAGTCGCACCGACCCATCAGCTGAACCAACCGCCGCAACATAGTTGGATGCCCGTGCGCAGCCCCGACCTGCAACCAGAGCATCATTGAGTACGTCGAGTGCGAGCCGCTCAGGGTCGTGCATGGAAGCGTCATAGTACGTCGCGGTGTACTTAATACGACGGGTCAGGCGAGGCAGCTCCTCGAGTGATTGCTGCTTGCCCAAGAATTTGCTTCGAGGGACGCGACCTCCGCCACGTGAGAACGTGTCGTAGATGGCGAGGCCAAGCCTGATGAGCAACGCACCCCGTTCACGGGGGCGCCCCCTGCCGTGTGTGATGAGGAGGCGGATCGGTGCGGTCAAGATTCCCGAGAATGTCTTGAAGATGGGGATGGTCGTCATCAGCGGGCGGACATAGTGTGGGGCGGTGCGGAGGAGACGGTTGCGCTCGGTCACCGCCTCCTTCACCAGCCGGAACTCGCCGTTCTCAAGGTAGCGAATACCACCGTGCACCATGTGACTTGAAGCCGATGAAGCGCCGGATACGAAATCGCCTTGCTCGACGAGCGCGACATCCACGCCCTGCAGCGCGAGTTCTCTGAATGTGGCGATCCCATTTATGCCCCCACCAATAATGAGGACATCGGCGTGCGGCCGCTCGCGAAGTGCCTGGGGTTGCTCGCGAACTCTGGGATGTTGCTTCTGCGTCACGGAGTTCGACCTTTCGTTGGAATTCGAAGCTCTGAGAACAGCATGCCTGCGGAGGCGATGCCGCTGCAAGAAGCCTGCACGTTTCCACAGGTGAATAGATCAGTGTTTCGCCCGAGTTCGTGGTGGAATAGAGGTATGTCCACGAGGGAGATCGCTTCCATGATGCATGTGGACATGGACTCATTTTTTGTGTCGGTTGAGCTGCTCGACCGACCTGAACTGCGTGGGTTACCGGTGGCTTCAGCGAACGATGGGCCACGCTCAGTGGTGTCGAGTGCAAGCTATGAAGCCCGCAAGTTCGGCGTGCGGTCCGCGATGCCTGTCGCGAGAGCCAAGCAACTGTGCCCGCAGCTCATACTGGTTCCCGTCGCGCCCGAAAAGTACCGTGCTGCTTCTCGCCAGGTCATGAAGATTTTTTCTGAGTTTACACCTCTGGTCGAGCCGTTAAGTATCGATGAGGCATTCCTAGATATTGCGGGGACAGTGCGTCTGTTCGGACCGCCGGCTGACATTGCGAGGCAGCTGCGTACCCGGGTGAAAGACGTCACGGGGCTTCCAGCCTCAGTTGGGCTTGCTGGAACAAAGTTTGTGTCGAAGCTTGCGTCTCAGCACGCGAAACCGGATGGCGTGCTCGAGATTCCCCCCGACCGAACCCATGATTTCTTGCATCCGCTTCCGGTTGAAGCGATGTGGGGTGTAGGCCAGGCGACAAGCCGCACACTACGGTCGCGTGCCATCCACACAATTGGTGATCTGGCCGTGGAGCCGATCGCTTCGCTGCGGCGTCTGGTCGGTGAGTCGCATGCACACCGGCTTCATGAGCTCTCTAATGGTCGGGATGCCCGGGAGGTTGAGACCACCCGCATTGAGAAAAGTATCGGGCACGAGAAAACATTTATGACAGATGAATCGGACCCCGCTGTGCTTGAGCAAGAGCTGCTGAGGCTCTCGACACGTACGGGCGAACGGTTACGAGAGGCTGGGGCCGAGGCGCGGACCATTGCCATCAAGGTGCGCTGGGCGAGCTTTGACACGGTCACGCGATCCCGCACCTTGCCGGAAGCGACGGCGGTGACGCAGCGCATTTACCGTACTGCGCGCGAACTATTGGGGGGTCTCGGGGCGCGTGGACGCCCGATCCGACTCATAGGGGTGCGTGCAGAGCAGCTGGTTGCTGCGGGGAGTGACCCTGCTGGCCTCTGGAGTGACGACGAAAGCTGGCGAGCAGTGGATCACGCAGTGGACGAAGTGCGTGACCGCTTTGGTGTGGGTGGCGTTACTTCCGCCAGGCTCCTGAAAACGCGAAGTGAGGATCCCGATCCGAATCCGGGCAGCAATAATTAGCTGGGATCTTCTTGCGGATCCTGATCAGGATCCTGCTGTTCGTCGTCTCGGTGCGGTGCCATTCGCAAGATTGAATCCAGGATCGCGGCCAGCCAGTCATAGACAAGCATGGTGCCTCGAGTGTCGTCACTATCGATGAGGTCCGCGTGATCGCTCTCCCGCTCCATCCCGACGCGGGCGGCGATCGCGAGCCGCAGCGCCGTGAGGGTACGTACCCAAACCGGAATAGTCTCCCCCGCGATTTCAACCTCGACCTCACCGGGGGGGTCGTCCGGACTTTCAACCCCAAGAGATGCCGTGACCGAGAGCGCGTCCTGGAGCTTGCGGTTGAGGAGTCCCTGCTCGGTGACTCTCCGAAAATCAGATGCGTCGTCACCACTTTCGTAGGCGTCAGGGAACAGGCGCGCGAGCGCCGGGTCAAGCGGTGGCTCGTCAGATCCCCCCACTTCAAGGCTCGCAAAGAGCGGGTCGGCATCGAGCACTGTCCCGCTGTGACTTTGCAATAGCGTTGTGAGCTGGCCAACCAGTTGATTCAACAGTGCTGATTCGTCCGCATCGAGTCGCAAGCGAAGTCCGCCACCAGAGCGAGGGAGGAGCCTCATTCTGCACCCTCCTGTCGAACTGTTGCCCACAGGCCGTAGCTGTGCATCGCTTCGACGTGCATCTCCATCGCGTCGCGGCTGCCATCGGCAACGACAGCACTCCCGTCGTGATGCACCTGCAGCATCAGTCGCTCGGCCTCGGCCTGGGTGAAACCAAAGTGCGTGCGGAAGACGTAGGAAACGTATGACATCAAATTGACGGGGTCATCCCAGACAACTGTCTGCCATGGGCGCTCCGCACGCGGTTTCTCTGCGCCGCTCAGTCGCTCGTCATGTTTCATGTCTGTTGCCGCCATCATCCCCACCCCAGCTCGTGGATACGTTCTTCTGAGATGCCATAAAAGTGGGCGATCTCGTGTACCAGAGTGACCCGAATTTCTTTCACCAGCTCGTCATGGTCGAGCGTGTGTTTCAGGAGATTCTCACGAAACAAAATGATTCGGTCTGGCTCTTCACCCAGGCCGTAACTTTCGCGATCCGCAAGAGAGTATCCCTCGTAGAGGCCAAGAATCGGACTGTCGTCTTCAGGCTTGTCCTCTACGAGGAATATGACGTTATCGAGCAGCGCAAGCATGTCGTCGTGCAGCGTATCGAGGCTGTCTGAAACCAGCGCCTCGAACTCTTCATGCGACAAGCTGAGCATAGCTTCAGCCTATACGGCTGGACTGCGTGAAGACAGTCAAATGGGTACCCAGGGCACGCTACGCGGCTCAGGCGTGCGCGTTAGATGGCTGACGGCCCGGTTGCCTGGGAAGGATCGCCGTATACCTCGGGTGGCGGTCCAATTTTGCCGCCGTTTCCGATTTCGAACACCATGCCGAGTGCCTCGCGGGTGTCGAAATAGTAGTGCACGTCGTTATCGAGCCAGCCGGTCTGGATGACGGGAAATCCCGCATCCTCAAAGTGCTTCACAGCCGCCGGGAGCTCGTCGTCAGGCATCACGTCTTTAATATGGTGGATGCCCTCTCCGTGTTCCTCAAGGTGGCGCCAGTAGATGTTTGGTCCCTCCACCGGCTGAATGATCTCCATCTCGATATCGCCCACCCAGCACACGGCCGCAATAAAGTCGAACGGCTCGGTTACTTTCTCACCGTCAACGGTGAAGTCCCGTGCGGTCTCGGGCGTAAAATGACGCACATCCCACGGGCCGACCCCCAAGAGCTTTGACCAGTGATCCATCGCCTTATAGGCGTCCCTCACGACCAAGGCAACCTGCTTGTAATTTCTCATCGCTTCTCCCTCATTGGATTACTGCTCGAGCATTCAAGTAGACGTGGTTGTTCGTCTGACACCATTATTCACGCGGGACGGACCTTCGCGTAGGATCCGACAGAATCATCTGATTCTGAATCACCTTGAATGCGCAAATGCGACGGACACGTCACCGCCGCGGGGTGAATCGCCGCCTGAGGTCATCCTTGCGTCGTAGATCGCGGTCGAGTCTACGGTCCCCGTAGTGCAGGATGCTGCGCCAGTCGACGGCCGCGTTCGGGTCCGTGCGCCGTGGTGGCCGTGCGGCAGTGGCACGGCGCTTCGCTCGCCGCTCCCGCCAGAGCCGCTCTTCGGGCACGAAGAAGAAACCAAGAAACCCAAACCACATGTCGACGATTGAGTTCCAGATGCCGATGTATGCGATGACAGCCCAACCCGCAAGAATCGCGTTGAAGAGGGCAAATGCGAGGTTGCCCCAGTTTTGGGCTCGGAAGTCGAGCCAGGCGATGATGAGTGAGAAGGTGATGATTGCGAGCGGTGCCAGCACGTAAATACCGGGTGAGGGTGTTCGGTCGCTTACTTTCGGTGTGCGTGCAAATGGAATCTTGTCGTTCGTGAAGCTCTGCTGTATCGACTTCAGTGTGCCGGCGACGTTGACGGCGAGCAGCACGAGGTTGAAGCCGTAGATTCTGAAAACGTCGCTGCGACGATATCCGCTGTCCTTCAGGTCTTGCGACATGCACAGGAAGTACGGCAGGGCTGCGGCGATGACCCAGAGGCTGAGAAGTCGCGAGTCGAACGGGTAACCGAGTAGAAGGATGAGGCCCAGGCTCGCCCACGCGATCGAGGCCATGTAATTCACACGCAGAAGGATCTCGCGCAGCATGATGCGGTCGCCGCGTTTGCGCCTGACCCGTAGCTGGTTGAAATATTTAGGAAGGATCAGCAAACCGCCGTTGGCCCAACGGCGACGCTGCACGACGAGCGAACCAAAATCGGGTGGTGTCGCACTGTAGCTCAGCCGTTCAGGGTAGTTCATGAGTTGCCAGTCGTGCGTGCCGAGGTCAATGGTTGATTCGGTGTCTTCAATCACGGTGCGATCTTGCACGTAGGTGTTGATGGTGTGTCCGCCGACAACTTGGCTTTGCACAATGTCTTCGAGAGCACGCTTGCGAATCACGGCGTTCGCGCCCACCCAGAAGGTGGCGTTGTAGTAGGACATTCCCTGGTGCAGGATGTGCTGAATGTCGGTGGTCGCCGCCGCAATCCGCTCGATGCGTGTAGGTGCGCCTCTGAAGGAAGAGTAGGGAGTCTGTGTGACGGCAATGCGTTCATTGCCGGGCTCTTCAAGGAGATAGACGAGGCGTGCGCAGTAGTCGCGAAGCAGCATCGAATCGGCGTCGAGCGTCAAGAGATATTCGGAGTCTGGGAAAGTAAGGTCGGCCGTCTCACTGTCAGCGGCTGGCAGCAGAGCGACGCCGTCGCCTGTTTCGACCCGCTTCCAGCGCTTGCCCATGAGCGTTATGTACGAGTTGAGGTTCATCGCCTTGTTCGCCTCTTGTGAGAGCGATAGGTATGCCTTGCGTTCGAACGAGTCCGCGCGAACGGTGAATATGCGGACGAGACGAGTGTAGAGCTGGCGCACGCGGTCGATTTCAAGACCGTCGCCCTGGTCTGCGGCGGCCTCGAGCGCGAAGAGTGTGAGGCGGAGGTCACCCGCAAGGTCGACAAGTATGCGGTCGATGAAAAACTTGTCGGTGTGGTCGATGACGGGGTGGTTAGCAGCTTTAGTTTCGAGCCAGAGCGCAGCGTATCGGTACTCTTCGGCGAGCAGGCGAAGCTCACGTTCACCGGCAGGCAGGTCGTCGTTGATGCGCGCGAGTGCGCTGTCGCGTGCTTCGCGCAGTCGTGCAGCGGGCTCGGCAAGCTCACGCTCGATCTCGCCAGGCAGTGCGCGGGTCGCATCGAGTTCTGCTCGCCGGGCCGGGTCGGTCGGGATTGGGGGGTCATCGATAAGCAACACGATGTGTTTCTGCGGAAACTCTTGGAGTGCAGCTGACCAGAGTGTGGTGGCCACGATGCGCAGGTCTTCGACATATGACGGTATGAGCATGGTGATGCCGCGCTCATATTCGCCGTCGAAGTGGCGGTCGATGACTGCCCGGGGCACTCGGGCGTGGTCGCGAAAGCGGTAGAGGGCGCCTTGCCTCGTAATGATGTAGACGAGCGCCGAGAACGCGAGCGCTGTGACGACGAGGAGGTAGAGACAGGTCTCGAGCACAATCCGTAACGTCGGGTTCGAGTTCTCGATGAACTCGCGCACAACAGTGGTGACGACGTACATCGTCCACGAGAATATGACGATGAGGATGGCGGCCCGGCCGAGCAGAATTTTGAGGGTGCTTGGCCGCGAATGCATGATTGAGAGCGGGTCGGTGATGCGTTCGGCTCCAAATTGCCGTCGTCGAGACCCGACCTTTTGCTTTCCGACCTGCTGAGGCTCAGACGTTGCAGGTGAGGCGGTTTCTAACATGTCTGCCTCCGCAGTCAATATTGAGATGTATATTCGGCGGAATACATACTGCTATGTCGATATCATATAAGAGGCGCATTACTGGGTGCGATACTTCAGGGGGACTGGTGGGCAATAGATTTGCTGGGCGTCGATTTTCGGTGGCCCGCCTCAGCATTGCGACTGTTGTTGCAATCGCGCTCGCTCTTGCGGGTTTTGTTACTTGGAACTACACGCAGCAGAACAGCGGCACAGCCGATCGCTGGTTTGGTGGGTACGTTGATGTGACTGCGACGCCCTCGTATGAGTTTGAGTCCATGGGGGAGTCTGCCTATCAAAACCTGGTGCTCTCGTTCATCGTCTCAGATGATGGGCAGTGCGCTCCGAGTTGGGGTGATTACTACTCGCCGGAAGAAGCGGCGACGGGCCTTGACCTTGACCGACGCGTCGCTCGAGTGACCGCTAGTGGCCACGAGATCGTGCTGAGTTTCGGTGGGTTACGCAGCGAGACCCTCGCCACTCACTGCCAGACTGCGGGTGAACTGGCGAAAGCATATGAGCAGGTAATTGATCGCTACGATGCAACTGTCATCGACCTCGATATTGAGGGCGACGCATTGACCGACGAACCGGGCCGCATGCGTCGTGTGAACGCCGTAAAGCAAATTCAAGACGAGTTCGCGAGTCGCGGTGACAGCTTTGGTGTGTGGCTGACACTGCCTGCAGACCGTACGGGCCTCACCGCCGACGGCATTGCTGCTGTGCGAGAATACCTCAATGCAGGAGTCACCCTCTCGGGCGTAAACCTGATGGTCATGAATTTCGGGGTGCCGTCGGGTACTGAGAGCCAGGCTTCCCTCACGATTGAGTCCTTGCAGGCCGGGCACGCACAGTTGCGCAACCTCTACTGGGTTGGGACTGAGTTCTACTCAAATGAGCAGGTGTGGCAACGTATCGGAGCGACACCGATGATTGGGCAGAACGATCATGCTGATGAGACGTTTACCTTGCAAGATGCGCGACGGTTGAGCCGCTTCGCTCATGAAGTCGGACTTGGTCGGTTATCACTCTGGTCGCTCAACCGTGATGAATCGTGTGACGCGAATTACCCAAACCTGTCTGTTGTCGCGACGTTCTGCAGTGGCGTCACGCAGTCGAGCGGGGAGTTTGCGCGGATCTTCTCAGAAGGGCTCACCGGGGGTGCTTCTGCGGCGGCTGCGAGCACGGTTGAAGAGGACCCCGAGCTTTCGTCGGTTGTCGAAGATGATCCGGAGACGAGCCCGTACCCGATCTGGAACGAGACCGCAGCCTACCCAGCGAAGACAAAGATAGTCTGGCACGGCAATGTGTATGAGTCGCAATGGTGGAGCCGAGATGATCAACCAGACCTCCCTGCGGGGAAGGAAGGCTCAGCTTGGCGGTTGATCGGGCCGGTGATGCCGGGAGACCAGCCCGTTGTGGAGCCGCAACTGCCTGACGGATTCTATGCGCTGTGGGATCCGACGACCGTGTATCATCGCGGCGACCGTGTGATGCACGAGGGCGACGCCTACGAGAGCAAATGGTGGACGCAGGGCGATAGCCCTGACGCAGGATCGGCTGACCCTGGGAGCTCCCCATGGCAGCCGCTCACCACTGAAGAAATTGCGGCTCTGCTCGAAGAGGCGCCCGCGGCCCACTAGTGCGCAAATCTAGAGTCGTGCAGCGACGTCCGCGGTTTCGAGTCGCACGATTAGTTCCTCGAAACTGACCGGGCGACCGTAGAAGTAGCCCTGCCCGAATCGTGCATCATGCCCAAGTAACCATTCGTGCTGGGCTTCATTCTCCACACCTTCGAAAATGAGGTCGACCTGTAGTTCGTTCGCGATGCTGAGGAGTCCACGAACGAGCGCGTCGGAGCGCTCATGTCGAAACTCCTGCACGACAGTGTTATCGACTTTCCACACTTTAAACGGAAAATCGCGCAGCGAGGCGAGACCCGTATAGGATTTGCCGATGTCGTCGATCGCGAGGCAGACCTGGCTGCTCTGCACAAATTCCTCGACGATGCCGATCGTCCTCGGAGTAGAGTTGCGCAGTGAGCTTTCGTTAACTTCGAGCACGAGTTCAAAGTCGGGCTGTGCCGCGGTCAACTCGCCCACCATACGGGTGAAGTTCTCGTCGATCAGCTGCGCAAGCGAAATATTGAGGTGCAGGCGGCGCAATTCGGGGAATCGCTCTCTGATGCACTCGAGCGTCTGGATCGATAGCTCGAGAAGCTGCTCGGAGAGCACCGGCAGCAGGCCAAGCCGTTCAGCTTCACTCAGTACGAAGGTCGCGGCCACGGTTCCGTGTACGGGGTCGTTGTACCGCATCAGCGCTTCGACGGCAATGATTTCTTGCGTGTGCAGATCAACGATGGGCTGATAAACGAGTTGCAGTCGGCGTTGCAAAATGCCATCGCGCAGAGCGAGCACAACACCGGGTCCATTGTTGGTCAGCGAGTCTGAGTAGCCGGAACTGACTGCGGTTTCGAGTCGACTGCCCCGAGACTCGTACATGCGACGATCGGCAAGCTCGACGAGCGGGCTCAGATCTTGTTGCCCTGGTGTTGAGAATGCGACGCCCTGGGAGATCCCCAAGGGGATGACTGCACCATCAAGCTCAACAGGTGTGGTGACCTGCTCTGTGAGCCGCCGCTGCACGGCTTCAGCGTCTGCGGGTGACGTGAGATGTTGCAGCAGAATTACGAACTCGTCACCGCCGACGCGCGAGACTATGCCGGGGCTAGCAACGACAGACTGCAGACGCTGGGCGAAGACCTTGAGCACAGAGTTTCCGGCCTCGTGCCCATACGTGTCGTTAATCCCTTTGAAGTTGTCGATGTCAATGAAAATGAGCGCAACGAGGTTATCGGCATTGTGACGCTGGTTGAGATCGTCGAGCGCAACCTGGAAAGCGCGGTAATTGAGCAGGCCAGTGAGCCGGTCGGTGTTCGCAAGCTGGCGTAGCCGGTGTGTTTCATTGCGGCCACGTATAGTCTCATTAGCAACTTGGGCGATCGCACTGAGCACGTGCTGGTCTTCGGCGTGGAATGGAGGTTGCCCCGCCCGCCGTACGGCGACCAGGGTGTACGACTCTCCATCTTCCTTTATGGGCACCGAGAGTATGTGGTCGCGGGACGTGGGCTGATCCTGTTTGTACGTCATAATGTGGTACTCGGGCAGCGCCTGCTGGGCAAATTCTGCCGCCTGTACATGGGCTGACGATGTAGCGGGCCATGGCAGTTGCTCGGTCGCATCAACGAGCGAGTACACACGATGAAGTGCGGTTTTTGCTTGTCGTTTTGAGGCGATCCCAAAGACTATCGCTGAAACCAGAACGATGAGAGAAATATTGCCGTACGGATTGCCGATTCGGAAAATTGACGTGTTTAGAAATTCTGAAGAGATGCCGACCGCCGAGGCAATGGCGCATTCGGCAACGAGCATAATGCTCACCCGGCCCCAGCTCACCCGAAGAAGAGTCTCTTTGAGTGTGAACCGTGTGAGCACGAGTGCCCGCACCGTCGAAATGCAGACGAACACAACGTAAAAGGCAAGAAGGCCAAGCAGCATCTCAGGGATCTCGGCCTTGATAATGACGCCGAGCACACTGCCGTCTGCGTACTGGGTGGGATCGATCCATGTATTGACGAGGCGACTTACTGTCACCAGAGCAATGGCTGAAAACCACACGGGCAGCGTCGACTGCGCCGCGACGAGCAGGTTGCGGTGCATCACGATCAGCCCGATAAATACGCTAATCGTCCAGACCGTGATCGCAAATACTGGCCTCGAATGCGGGGCAAATACCGCAAGAAACGAAGCGGTGAGGCCGAACACAAACAGCTGGTCAATCGACGAAGTTCGGTAGACGAATGTCGAAGCGAGCGCGATTGCCAGGAGGAAGAGCGAAAGCTGCGCCAAGTTAGGGAGCTGAGTTGGCCATGAGACGACGAGACCTATGCTCAGAACACCGAGAGTCACGACAGTGACCACGACGCTCAGCGCCCTCTGCTGTTGGGGAGCCTGCCTTGCGGGCGCGGACGTAGATGCAGTCATGGTGTCACGATCACTGGAATCGGGCGGCAAGTCGCAGGTGGCGGCTTCGTGTCCCTCACGGGTAAGGAATACGCCTATGCGCGCGCTATCCGAGAGGGGTTGCTTCTAGACTATATACAGTTCGTGGACCTGCCCAAGACGCGGGCGCTTTACAAATCTGTGGGCAACCGCGCGCCAGCAGGATGTCTCGCATGTCGCGTCGTCGCGCAATCTTAAGAAAATACCCTGCCCTCAACTGCGAGTTGAGGGCAGGGTTCTCAGGGTGGCTCCGTGACACGTTCAGCAACATCCACTAGCAGGCGCTCGACATCCCGAACGCCCTCATGCGCAACGGGGGTAACCCCCTGAGCGCGATCGATCTGGCTACCGCCATCGGCAAGAGCCCCGGAAGCTCAACGATCCGCACACTGAGTGCGGCCTCGTCGTCCTACGGACTGACCGGCGGCGGGCTCAAGTCCACGACAACCATGGAGGCGCTCGGGCGGGCGATCACGTCGCCCAAGGAGAAGGCGCGGAGTCTCGTGGCTGCTGCGCTCAACCCGCCGACGTTCAAGGAAGTGTATGACGACTACAAGGGCAAGAAAGTCCGCGACACGATGGACCAGTACGGCGCCTCGGCGGTCATGTACGACGACTGCGTCATCCTGTTCAAGGAGAAAGATGTCAATCTCGCGAGCAACTTCAGCGGGATCGGCTACATCTCGTTCGAGAAGGATCGGCTCGACGCCGAGATGAACGCCCTACTCGGTGAGTTCGTCGCGCTGAAGCTCCTGAAGCTCTCGGTCGGCGACGACGACTGAGCGGGACCCCCGGATGGTGGGAACCACCTTGGTAACTCACCGGCCTAGGTACGGGCAGTGTCGAAAGGCTGCAGCCATTGCGACACTTGTGATGTACGTCTGTCGAATCAGCCTAAGAGCCTAAGAGCCTAAGAGCCTAAGAGGGCGCATGGATGCTGTGACGAGAAAACCCGGCGCCAGAGGGCCGGGTGGTGTGACTCAAGTGTAGCAGCACGTCGGGTGCAGACTACCACTCTTGGGGCTTGATGATGCGCGGGCCGATGGTTGTTGGAAGCTGGTGTTTGTACCAGTCCGAAAGCTGCATCTGGTACCACCAGTGGTTGCCGACGCCGTCGGTGTGCTCACCGGCGAGTTTGCCCGCGCGATAGCCCTTAGTGGGATTGACGAGGCCGACGGGCACTCGGTCTCGTGTGAATGCGATGGGGTAGGCCAGGTCGCTGTCGTTCGAGATCACCACGGCAGCATCAACCGCCCCAGTGAGAACATCGATGAGCAGGTGCGAGGCGACGTTGACGTCCGAACCTTTCTCTTCCCGGCGGGCGACTGATGCCATGAACCGTGCGTCAGGGACGTCTTGTTCGGCGCCATCTTGCACCATCAGCGGCCACTGAGGCCGGCTGATGATGGGCTTACCATTCCGGCCAGCGGTCGCGAGTGGCGCCGTGGCGACCCGAGCCACGTAGTTGCCGTAGCTAATTCGCGTGGCCGAGCCGGAGCGGTCCAAGGCGCGAAGATAGACGTCCTGCTCGCGTTGGCCGACGGGGTTGCTGGCTCCGCTCACACGCGCTGTGCAATAGGTAACATTCTCGACAATCGGGGTTTGCCAGCGGGAGTGCGCCGCGATCAGATCAGACGCAAGTGCCTGCAGATCGAGCCAACGCCACCCGGGCGTCGATCGACCGCACAATCCGCGGCCGCCGTAGTACAGATTGTACCCGTCGATGTAGAGGCCGACCTTCATAGGGTAAACCATAGTTTCGACCACCGACAGCGGTCAGGTGAGCACGTTGTCAAGCAAGGTCGGTGCGAGCATGGCTGTACGCTCAGCCCGTGGGGGAGGCTCCTACGAGACCGATGATCTTCGAACATGCGGACGCAAGTTTCTGTGTTCGATGGTTGTACAGACTGTTTTCGGTTCCATCGCTCATCAGCACAAACCCAGTAACCCGTTCTTCCACTGGATCTTCATCTAGGAAGAAAGGGGAACCCAGGTCGAGCACGAGCGTCCCTTCGGCTCACTCTGCGATACCGGGGAGCAGATGAACGCCCTCAACTGGGCGGCTGAAGCGAAAAAGAAAGGAGAGGCTCAAACCGGACAAAGAGTGGTTACTCTTGTCGAGGGTTTGAACCTCTCCCATTGGGGTGAGTAACGGGACTTGAACCCGCGACATCCGCCACCACAAGGCGGCGCTCTACCAGCTGAGCTATACCCACCATGCTGTCCAAGCGAGGAATCCTCACGAGGCAACCCCACCATCATAACCCAACCGCGCACTCGAATCCCAACTCGCACTCGCGATGGGTCAACGAGCGAAGGGTGACTACCTTGAGCGCTGCATTTTGTGTGTGTTCGGGAGAGAATGAAGCATGACAGAACCGAAGACTAAACCGACTGACGCGAGTGTTGACGCATTCCTTGCAGCAGCCACACCGGCCAGGCGCAGGGAGGACGGTCTAGCGCTTGCAGACATCTTCCATGAAGTGACCGGGGCGCACCCCGTCATGTGGGGGCCTTCGATTGTTGGCTACGGGAGCTTCCATTATGTGTCGCCAGCCAACTCTAAGACCCGTGGAACGTGGCCGAAGGCCGGGTTCTCGCCGCGCAAGGCGAGTCTCTCGATCTACGGACTAAAAGATCTGCCGGAAGGCGCAGCGCTTTTGCCTCAGCTCGGGCAGTACACGGAGGGGGCCGGGTGCGTCTATGTGAAAAAGCTCGATGACATCGACCTCGATGTGCTGCGGCAGCTCATCGCAATCGCGTGGTCCCGCACGGATGACGCACGTTGACGACACCCGTGGTGCGTGATTAGTTGGTCGCTGCCGTTTCCGCGTCGGGGTCAGCGTTTTCTGCTGGCGATGCAGCGCCGTGAACGAGTGACGCGTAGCGCTCACTCACCACGTCGGAAACCTTGGTGGCAGCGAGCTTATCGGGTCCGGGGGCGGGAAGCATCACTGTCTCGCGAAAGTAGGCGAGTTCTTGGATCGACTCAGCAATGTCGGCAAGGGCGCGGTGGCCACCCTGCTTCTTCGGCGATTCGAAGTAGGCGGCGTGATACCAGCGACGGCTGAGCTCTTTGATTGTTGATACGTCAATGCTGCGGTAGTGGAGCTTCTCTTCGAGAGTCGGCATGTACTTCGCAATGAAACGCCGGTCCATACCGATGGTGTTGCCCGCAACGAGTGGTCTGCGGCCGGCCGTCACTAATCGACGGAGGTAATCGATCACCTGACGTTCCGCCTCGTCGACTGTGACGCCTTCTTCGATACGGGGGAGGAGCCCCGAAGTTTTGTGCATGTTACGCACAAAATCGTTCATGCTTGTGAGCACGTCATCACCCGGATTAATTACGATCTCAAAACCAAGATCAAGCGGCTTGAGATCGAAGTCGGTGACGATGACGGCGATTTCGCACAGACCATCACTGTCCACGTCGAGACCGGTCATCTCGCAGTCGATCCACACGATCTGTTCAGCCGGGGTATTCGACACGGTCACTCCTTGGTTGGCTCGATTGGACGGTGTTCAGCCTACCGGGACGATGCGACCATCGACGAGTTGCAGCACCCGGTCGCTCATGTGTTGAATAACATCAAGGTCGTGTGAGACGAAGAGATATGCGGTTCCTCGGTGTGCTTGGAGGCGATCGAGGAGATCAAGCACTCGCGCCTGTACTGTGACGTCAAGCGCCGAAACCGGCTCATCAAGGAGCAGAAGTTCAGGATCTCTGGCGAGAGCCCGAGCGATCGCGAGACGCTGCCGTTGCCCTCCCGAGAGCACGGCAGCAGGCCGCCGGAGCAATTCATGAGGCAGGTCCACCTCGTCGGCGAGCGCATGAGACCGTGCGACTCTTTGCGCGGGGCGGACTCCCGCAGCGCGCAGGGCATCCGAGAGGATCGCCTGTCCCGAGGCGCCGAGCGGGAAGGAATCGAGGGGATCCTGCGGCACGTGTGCGATGTGACGCCGTAAGGCGCGTCGCACATCTCGGCTGGCGGTCTCCCACTCAGTGCCACTCATGTGAACCGCCCCGGCATCTGGTGGCTGGAGGCCCAGCGCGACGCGTAGCAGGGTCGTCTTGCCCGACCCGGACTCGCCAACAAGTCCGACTGTCTCACCGTGAGCCACGGTGAGTGATGCCCCATCGAGCGCTGTGCGCTGAGCTGTGCCCTTACCAAAAGACACTGTGACGTTCGACAAGTTGAGCTTCGGAGGAGCATCATCCGCGGGCAGCTCAGTGACGGGGTGCGCCGTGGGCGGCCGAGGAACCGTCGCAGTCATGAGGGGAGTACCGCGGGGTTTTCCCGCGGGCGACGCGGCAAGGAGTTCACCGGTGAACTGATGAGTGGGGGCGCGGAGTACTGCGTTGGGTGTGCCAGTCTCAATGATGCGCCCGTTCTGCATCACGTGCACGGTGTCTGCGATGTCGAGGACACTTGCGAGATCGTGCGTGATGAGGAGCAGTCCCGCACCGGCATCGACGCGAGTTCGCAATTCCCGAAGCACCTGCTCTCTCCGGTCTGCATCGAGCGCAGTCGTCGGCTCGTCCGCGATGATGGTCGGAGGGTCGGCGATGAATGCTGACGCTATGAGTGCGCGCTGTCTCAGCCCACCGGAGAGCTCGTCGCTGCGCTGCCGCAGACGATGCTCTGGGTCAGGCATGCCGGCGGCGCTGAGGGCGGCGGTCACTCGGTCGCGTCGAGCTTGCCCGCGCGCAAGATCGTGTAGACGGAGTGTGTCACCGACCTCGTGCTCAACTCTGCGCAGTGGGTCGAGAGCACCGAGCGCGTCTTGCGGGACGAGCCCCATGTAGCGCCCACGAATCCGATTCCATGCGCGAGCACCCGAGGGTGGGGTCGCGAATGGTTCTCCACCAGCGGCAACTTCAAGTCGCTCGTAGCGCACGCTTGCCTGCTCCGGCAAGAGTCCGAGTAACGCACGCGCCGTCAGCGATTTCCCGGAGCCCGACTCGCCAACGAGGGCGACGCACTCGCCACCTCTGAGTTCCAGCGTCACACCGTCTACCGCTGGGCTGGAGCTGCCCGGAAATTGGACGGTCAGCTCGTCGGCGCGCGCCAGGACGGGGCGGTCGTGATGAATCATACGAACCGGTCCCTTCGCTCGAGGATGCGACCGAGCACGGTCGTGACGAGGCCCACTGCGAGAATCATGGCTCCTGGGAAGAGCGTCATCCACCACGCCTTGGTGAGGTAAGGGCGCCCCGCATTCAGCATTGCCCCCCACTCGGGTGCGGGAGGCGGGGAGCCGAGCCCCAAGAATCCGAGCGCAGCCGCGAGGATCACGGCATGACCGACGCCGAGAGTTGCGAGCACGAGCACGGGCCGCATGGCCTCAGGCAGCACGAGTTTCGCCCAGATCCGTGCGGCGCGGTCGCCCTGCAACCGTGCGGCCTCCACGGGGCCAGAAGTGAGCGCTCGCCGCACCCCGCCACGCACCATGCGTGCATAGCCGGGAGCCGTGGAGACCGCGACGGCAAACACCACAGACACCACCCCCGGGCCGCGAACCGTGATGACGAGAAGTGCGAGCAGCAGGCCTGGAAACGCGAATAGTGCTTCGATGATGCGGTCTGAGGTGAACCGAATCGGGCCGGCCCAGCGGCCGCGACTTCCGCCAGCGATCGACCCGAGAATGATCCCGGCCGCGAGCCCGATGAGTGTTGCCGTCACCCCAATTGTGAGTGACTCTCTGGCGCCGAAGATGATGCGACTCAAGATGTCTCTGCCTGAATCGTCGGTGCCAAACAGGTGGGCGGCGCTGGGGGCGCCGAAGGCTTCGGCCGGCTCAACTGCGAGCGGTTCGTAGGGGGCCAAGAGGCCGGGCACCAGCGCACACAGCACAATCAGGATCGCCACACCGCCCGCGACGTACTCCACCGGGGACCAGCCACTCCGCTGAAGCTTCACACTACGCACCGGCAGCCTCCACATCGAGTCGAGCTTCGGTGCGCGGATCGATAGCCGCAATGGCGAGGTCTGTGAGCAGTGTGACCACCACGTAGGCGAGGGCCGCGAAGATCACCACGCCGAGTACCACCGGTACATCACTCAAGATGGTCGCGTTCACGAGTGAGCGCCCGAGCCCCGGCCGCGCAAAGATCACCTCGATCACGGCGGCACCCCCCAGAAGCGAACCGAGTGACCAACCGGTGAGGTTGAGAGCCGGGACGAAGCCATGCCTCAGTACGTGACGAATAGTGAGCCCAAAGTTCGTTTCGCCGCGAGCGCGGGCACTCTCAATGAATGGTGCCGTACGCGCGTCTTCGACGCCCGACCTGGACACCTGCGCAATGAACCCGGCAGTAGGAATTGCGAGCGAGAGCGCCGGTAGGAGGAGTCCAACGAAACTCCCAGTACTTACGGGGGGGAGCCACCCGAGCGTATTAGCGAACAATAGTACGAGGAGGCTAGCCAACCAAAAGTTCGGCATCGAGGCGGCAATGAGGTCGAGGGATGTGGCAGTTGCCCGTGCAAAGCGGGAGCGCCCACTCGCGATCACGACGCTTGTCAACGCAATTAGCCAGGCGAACAACAGCGCGAGACCGGCGAGTGTGAGCGTCGGGGGGATCGCAGCCGCGAGTACTTCGGCAACCGGAATCTTCTGGGCGTAAGAGACACCTAGGTCACCGGTGAAGAGCCGCCCCATGTAGTCGAAGTATTGGATCAGGAGCGGCCGATCCAGCCCGTACATCTCTCGCGCAGCCTCGAGTGCCTCAGCGCTCGCCTGACTCCCGGGGCCACCGACCGCAGCTTCCGCTGAGTCACCCGGGATGAACTGTAAGGCGATGAATGACAGCGTCGCGACGGCGACCAGCACGGCGATGGCACCGCCGAGACGCTGCAGAGCTCCTCTAACGGATAGCAACGTTTCCGAGCCAGGGGGTGTTTACCGTCGGCAACGCGCGGAACGTGTCACCGATGCTGGCGTCGTACAAGAAGTGGTTCTGCTGATCATAGATCGGGAGAATCAGCTGAGCCTCCGCAATCCACTCCTGGGCGCTCGCCGCAGCTTCAGCGCGCGCGGTCGGATCCTGCTCCTCGCCAATGGCGTTAAGCAGCGCGTCAAGCTCAGGGTCTTGCACCATCGAATGGTTTGCGAAGTAGCCCGACGGGGCTGGAACGGTCGCGTCACTGTGGAAGAGGAAGCGGAGCACGTCCGGCCCAATCTTGGTGTACGGGGCGCTCACGAGCTCGTACTCGTGTGCACCCAGCGCTGCGTACCATCCGCCCAAGTCGAGGAGGGAAATCTGTACGTCGAATCCGGCCTCGAGCGCATCCGCCTGGATCTGCTCAAACAGTGCCTGCTCCGCCTGGGTGGACTGTGAGCTGGTCACCGGGAAACGCAGGGTCAGCGGTTCGCCGTCTTTCACTCGGATCCCATCGTCATTGCGTTCCGTCCAACCTGCCTCATCAAGCAGTTCGTTCGCGTGTGCTGGATCCGTGACGTAGGCGTCGGGGGACTGTTGCACGAGCGGTTCAACGCTGGACAGCGCGCTGTGGGAGCGAGTCGCTGTTCCCTCGAAGAGCACCTCGATGCCGGTGTCCACGTCGACCGAAGAAATGAACGCCTCGCGGACGAGCTCGTCATCGAACGGAGTCTGACCGCTGTTCAACTCAATGCGGTTTGAGGCGCCAGGGCGTGGGGCGTCCAGGTGTGAAAGTTCTCCCTCTCCCTCTTCGACCGTCGTGATTTGCTCGGGGAGTGGGTTGTCGATCATGTCCACCTCGCCACTCTGGAGAGCGGCGAAACGCGCCGTGGCATCCGGAATAAACCGCCAGGTGAGCGTCTGCACAGCATCGTCTACCGGCAAGTCGAACCCACTTGGCGGTGTCGTATATTCGAGGTTCCGTTCGAGTGCAACATGATCCTGCTTCACCCAGTCCGTGACCATATATGGGCCCGAACCGATGGGTGCGAGGCAGTTCTCGTCCATGCCGCGTTCAATGCCGGCAGGGGACATGATCGCCGTCCACGGCTGTGCGAGCGACTCAAGGAGTGCCGCATCCGGTCGAGAGAGGTGCATACGCGCCACGTCGTCGCTGACCACTTCGACCTCTTCGATCTGCTGAACCGCGAGGTACCCGGTCGAGGAGGCGGTCTCAGGATCCTGCAGATGCTCGATATTCACCTTGACCGCCTCGGCATCGACGGGAGTGCCGTCACTGAATGCGGCGTCGGGGTCCAGCGTGAAATCCCAGGTAAGTCCATCTTCTGAGGACTCCCACTCGGTGGCCAGCCAGGGCACAACCTCGCCGGCCTCGTCGAGTGCAACGAGCGACTCGGTCACCTGGGTGGCGAGGAGTGCCTGCGGAAAATTACCTCCAACGTGCGGGTCGAGGCATTCGGGTTCTGCGTCGCCGGTCGCGTAGACGAGGGAGTCACGCGGTTCCTCAGCTTCTCCGGTGGAGCACGCAGCAAGGGGCACGACAAGTGCGGTCGCCGCAGCGAGTGTGAGTGACGTGCGAAGAACAGGGGAGAGGGGCATATAGGTGTAGCTTCCGTATCTAATTGTGTGCAAAGTCGCTGAATGCATTCCGAGGAATGCTATGAATTCAGGTTATCACTCGGCTCTCATTGTTGTACTGAGTAAAACAATTGCTGAGTTGGTCTCTACCTTGCCATATTCAGGCAGCTCGAATGTGCATGCACGCTGAGATTCGGTTGGCGCGACCGCAGTAAACTGACGCTATGGCAGTTCTTCCCATCACCATCTCCGGTGAACCCGTCCTCCACCGCCCTGCTGCACCCGTCACCGCATTTGATGCGGAGCTCCGCGAGCTCGTCGACAATATGTTCGACACTGCGGTTGCTGCACCCGGGGTGGGGCTTGCCGCTCCACAAGTCGGCATCGGCAAGCAAATATTTGTGTGGATCTATGAGGACCAAGGCGACGCGCCAGAGCGGGGCGTCGCCATCAACCCTGAGTTGTGGATCACTCCACCAGAGCCTGGTATTCCGTCCGAAGACGAGGTCGAGGGCTGCCTGTCATTTCCAGGGGAACGCTTCGCGCTGCGCCGTTCACCGCGAGCACTCCTCAAAGCACTGAATCTCCAAGGTGAGCCGTTTGAGATCGAAACGAGCGGATGGTTTGCGCGGATCTTGCAACACGAATATGACCACCTCGAGGGACTGCTCTACGTTGACAGGCTCGTACACCCTGAGAACAAAGGTGCGCAGAAAGCGCTTCGTAAGAACGGCTGGGGGAAGCCTGGTATTAACTGGATGCCTGGAGTCGACGACCTCGAGGGATGAGTTAAGTCTCCTATTTCGAGTCGTGCTGTAGGTTTCGCGAATCGGGCACAACAAACCAGGCGACCATCGGCACGATGAGCAGCGCCCCAGTTACCCAGAACGCCCAGTCGAATCCGGCGAGATCAACGATCGCGCCACCGATGATCGGCCCGATGGTGCCCCCCAAGTCGCTCGCCATCGAGTAGGCGGCAACCGTCTGGCCGCCTCTTCGTGTGCCCACGACGTCGGCAAGCACCGCCTGTTGACCTGGGTTGACGAGCGCTGATCCTGCGCCCGCAAAGAACATCAACACGAGTGCGCCCCACAAAACCGGTGACAGCGGCAAGATTGCGTAGGCCACCGCCATCGCGGCTAGCCCAGTAATGAGCAGCGGCTTACGACCAAGCGTGTCGTTCCACCGGCCAGACGGCAAGATCAGCACGGCGTTTCCTGCCGCATATGCAGCGAGCACCCATGCCGCAATACTCGCGTCCCCCTGGTATGCGGCGGCCACAAAGAGTGGCACGATCGACACGCGTATGCCGAACGATGTCCAACCGAACGAGAACACCGAGGTGAGGAGCGTGCGGTAATGGGGGTGCCGCAGTGCTTCGGCGAACGGGAGCGCATCTTGAACCGTGTGTGCTGGGGCCCTGGCGGCAAGCGTCGACCCGCGGAGCGCAATCGCAACGACAGCCGCGGCAATAATGAGTGTTATGAAGTAGAAGACGAATGGTGCGCGCAGCCCGAAACCCGCAACCAACCCGCCGAATACCGGCCCGAGCAGTCCTCCCGCGAGGAACCCAGCAGCGTTGATGCTCGCAACGCGACCGCGCGCGTTCACCGGGCTCAGTTTGATGAGCAGCGCCGTCGCAGCGATGGTGAACATCGCCGAGCCAATCCCACCCGCGGCTCGCAGTATCAACAGCTGAGGGTAGTTCACCGCAAGGGCACAGGCGCCGGTTGAGAGCGCGACGATTAAGATTCCCGTGGTGTACGTGCGGCGTTCCCCGAACCGGCTGACCACCCAGCCAGCAAGCGGCGCTGAGACGAGACGCATCAGAGCGAACGCGCTGACTATACCCGAAGCCGCGAGATTAGATACACCAAATTCCCGCGCATACTGGGGAATCGCGGGTGCTACGACGCCGTACCCGAGAGCGACGGCAAAGGCCCCTGCGACGAGTGCCCACACCTCGAATGGCAGACGAGGCTTGGAAATATTGGGCACTAATCGATCTTACCCGGCGTGTATATGAAACACTCGGTCGTTGCTTGCTCACCTGCGGCGAGCGGGATCGCGTCTTGCATGCCCGGTCTTCTGATAGAGGCGTGAGATATGTCCCTCCACGGTGCGAGTTGACAGGCTGAGGCGATCCGCGATTTCCCGATTTGAGAGGCCCCGAACGATAAGCCCCTGGACTTCGCGCTCCCGTTTCGTGAGATGCAGCGACATCTGGGATGAGATCTCACGGATGAGCGGATGCGAAATTTCGCCGATCTCTTCGAGGAGCTCCCGGGACTCGTGCTCTGCACGATGTGCCGTCAGTTCAGGAATCGTGGGAAAGCTCGCGGCGAACTGGTATGCCTCGAGTGCGTGCAACTTGAGCCCAAATTCCTGCAGCTGCTCACCGATCGCAACCAACGCAACAGGATCCTGGGCCTGCACCGCCCGCGCGTGTTGCACATGCAGCGCAGTGAGAGCTCCTTCAAGTTTCGGTTGCAGCTCGATGAGGCGTTCCGCCGCGCGGAGGTCACCGAAGCGCACCCCTGTATGTAGCACTTCGGCGGCAAACCCAAACTTTTCGTCGGATGTGAACCGTTCAGCTCTGGCTAACGTACGCTCGGAGGCCCTCTCATCGTTGAGGAGGTACTCCGCCGCGGAGAGATGCGCTTCGACCCCTCCAGCGATCACTGCACTCGATCGTGATCGCAACCCATGTGCCGCCGCGATCATGGTTCGAGCAACATGCGCCTCCCCTCTGAGCGCTGAGGTTTGAGCGCGTAAAGCGGCAACCGCCTGGGAAAGCCCAGCGGGGTCGTGGAAGTGAACGTTGGCGAAGCAGGTTGATGCCTCACGGGCAGCTTCAACCACCTTGCCGCAGGCGAGCAACCAGCTCGCTCGACCGAGCTGAAATGACGTATCGTCTGGGCGATAGTGCGCAGCTTCACTGCCTTCGAAGCGTCGCATCATACGGGGAAGCTTCGCTGGCCCGAATGCTCGGAATGCGCTCACAAAGTATGCCGCAGACAACTCTTCGGTCACCCACGTTTCTCTGCGCATCGGCACCAGCTGGTGCGCCCCGATCTGCACCGATCGGCGAAGTCCGCGCTGGATTTTACCCTGTGCGACTAATCCGAAGCAGTGTGCGATCGAAAGGCGAGTCCGTATCCAGCGATGTCCACGGTGTGGCCGCTTCCGCGCTTTCTCAGTCATGGCTGTCGCTTCTCGAAACCTCCCCCCGTATATCAGGTGCATTGCCTGATGACCGATGAGGTCGCCGCGCAATTGGGGATCGTGACTCGAGGTTTCGGTGAGCTGTAAAGTGGCGAGCGCTTCATCTAGGTCGCCGTGTTGGTAATGCAAGACCTCGGCACGCTGAATAGCGATGCGTACGTGGAGTTCTTCAGCGTCAGCGAGCGTATCGGCGTGCGCGAGGCACGCCATGGACTCCTCAGGCTCGTCGAGAAACCGCAATGCGACTGCTTGCAGAAGGAGTAACTCGCTGGTGCGACTCCTATCGTCAACTTCCGAGAGCACCTCGTAGGCGAGCCCGGCCAACTGATTGGCAACGGCCCACTCATGCCGTTCCAGTGCTCGCCCGATTGCCTGGATGATCGCGTCACCCCTGACTGGCTCATCATTGCGGAGGCCCCACAACACTGCTTGCTCTGGGGGATGCGCTCCCTGCAGTACCTTGCGCAGTACTGTGGCGGCAGCGTGCGGGTCTACGAGCAACTGCCCGGTCTCGGCGAGGATGCGCGCACGCACCTCATATCTGTGCTCCGGAGTCATGCGGATGAGTCCCTCCTGGAGCAGCTGCTCGCAACAGGATCTCTCAGCGGTATCGAAATCGTGTAGTTCGGCCGACCCTACGAGGCACAGCCGGAGGAAAGTCTCTCGAGTGTGAGAGTCGAGCCCGGCGAGACGGTTATTGAGCATCGATACGAAGAGGCGGGCATCAATGGGCGACATGAGCGTCCAGGAGCCGTCGATAGGCATCAGAACCCCCTCACGCACAAGCGCTCGGACCATCTCCGTGATGATGCCAGGCACGAACCCCGCGCTCGAACCGAGGTCTCTGAGCGTGCTTCCGAGGACCCTGCCGCCGAGACGCGCCGCGAGGAACTCTTGCAGTTCGGCATGGCTGAGCCCTTCGAGGGTCAAGATCTCGCGCTCTCGCGGGGCGAGTGCACGCACCCAATCGGGCAGCTCATCAAGCTGGTGGCACCCGATGACGATTCGCGCTTCGGAAATACCTCCAGGGGGCGGGTCAATTGGGGCATCTTTTGTGCTGGGGATCAAGAGCGCGCTTTCGTCTGCGACGAACGTTGGCCACGCGCCTGACAGGACGGCATGCGGGCCGGTCATGATCTGCGGTAGGCGATCTCGGATGAGGGTGCGAACCCCATTTCCCGGCGCACCGGTCACAACAATAACGCGGAGCTCGGATGACGCAGACTCGACGAGTCGACACAGGTCTGTGTCGACTACACGGAACGAAACAGGGTCAATTGGAGCAGCTTTTGCCGCGACCCCTATCACGCCACTCATCGCCCCCTCAACCACCTGACGTGATTCGCGTCATTACAAATCAGGTGTTGTCCACGCTATCAAAGTCGAGCGGATTCCATTTAGGTGAGATCAGACCTGTGCGCGAGAAGCGAACAGTAGTCAATAGAGATCAACTTGGGAGAAACTCGTGAATATAGACCGGGCACCATATCAATCACGGCAGCCGCTGCGCCGACAACTGAAGAGGTTCGGTGCGATTGCGGGGGCAGCATCGCTCGTCGCCGCACTCCTTGTGCCATTCGGCGGCACATCAGCGGAGGCTGCCACTCCAACGGAGTACAACTTCACGACGCCAGGTTCAGTCACGTGGTCGGTACCTGCTGGCGTGAATACCGTGCACATCACCGTATCTGGCGCTCAGGGCGGGAACGAACGAGGCGGCACCGGCGGAATCGTCTCGGGCACCTACGATGTCTCGAACACACAGAATCTGCACCTGCGTGTCGCTGAGCGAGGCGGTACCGGTGCCGAAGGCGGCGGTGGAGATTCCTGGGGTGCCGGCGGCTGGGGGTATGGCACCGGCGGCACCGGAGGGACCGGAAGCGTGAGTGTTCTCGTGCCGTCCGTCGGACAAGGCGGCGGTGGTGGTGGCGGAGCGTCGGCGGTCATCGTCGGTTCCACGGCGATTGCCGTAGCCGGAGGCGGCGGAGGCGGAGGCGGCTACGCGGTCTGTGGCGGCAACCCTGGAGGGTCTGCTGGATCACCCGGTTCGAAGCTCAGCAATAATTGTGCCTCGAATGGCGGTGACCCAGGTCAGGCCGGGACTGAGTCTGGACACAGTGGGCAGGTCGGGGACAGCGCCGGCAGCAGCTCTGGACAGGGAGGCGGTGGTGGAGGTGGCGGCGGCGTCCGCGGTGGTGGAGGTGCCGACGCCTCAACTGACGGTGGTGGCGGCGGTGGCGGCGGCACGAGCAGCTGCAGCTTGAATAGCTGTAGCACTTCCGTCGGTAAGACCGGCAACGGCAGCATTCAAATCCGCGCGATCCATACACCGGTCGTGACGTTCGAAAATGCCAGCTACACGGCTATTACCGGCGAGACACTAGCATTCAAAGGAACCGTCGCAACACCCACGACAGCCGGTGGAACTCCGCAGGGCACGGTCTCCTTGTACGCAGAAAACGTGGGAGGAGCCTCGCAACAGATTGCGGCTGGTCTTCCTCTGAATGCGCAGGGGCAGTTCGCGTACTCCTGTACCGCGCACTGCGGCGTTGACCTTGATGGCACCGAGACGATTCGGGCCGACTACACTTCAAACAATCAGGAGCACTGGACTAACGCGACGGGGCGGGCGGGTCTTACTTTCACAAACGCCGAGACGCAGACGAGCCTCTTCATCGATCCGGCATCGGCAGTGACGGGGCAGGTTCGCGATTTCACCGCAACGGTGAACGTGCTGCAGCCAGCCTCCGGAGCAGTGACCGGGGATGTCGAGTTCCGAATGTCAAATGTTGACGGGAGCGGCGAAGAGGTCCTCGGCACAGCTACTCTCAACCCGAGCTACCAGGCCACCCTCGAAGCAGGGGTTCCTGAAGCGGTCACCAAGCGCTTCTGGGCGGTCTATATCGGAACCTCAGGGTACAACGGGTCACAGTCACCGAAACAAACACTCGGCACAGACCAGGCCGAGACTGAGATTTCGGCGAGCACCTCACCGAACCCCACGGTCACAGGTCAACCGTTCGAGCTTGATGCTGACGTGACGGTGACTGCACCGGGTGCGGGCACGCCTACCGGCGACATCACCGTAGTCAGTGAAGCTGGCGAGGCGACGGCGACGCTTGATGGCACCGGCTCGGCGACGATTCCGATCGAAGGCCACAACGCTGGTGAGGTTGAATTCTCGCTGTCGTACGAGGGCGACCAGAACTTCTTGCCATCCGGTACCACTGTGACACACACAGTAGATAAGGCGGAGGTTGCCCTGGGGCTCGTGATCGACGAGACGGAGAGCTCCTACGGTGAGGAAGTTCTGCTCACTTCGAATGCGTCCGTCGTGGCCCCCGGTGAGGGGGAGATTACGGGCACGGTCGAGTTCGGCTACCTTGACGGTGGAGCGTTCGTCTCGCTCGGAGACCCGGTGGCTCTCGAGGGTGAGGTTGCGGAGTTTGCGCTGAGCGGCCTCGATGCCGGGGAGTACGACTTCGTGGCTCGGTACGCCGAGACTGACAACTTCCTTGCTGCGACATCGGATTCGGTGTTTCACACGATCCACGCATCGGAGTCAATAGTCACTGTGACGCCGACGCCTAACATCAGCACGTACAGCATGCCGCAGCAGGTTGTCATCACCGTGATCGGCCCAGACTATCTCGATGACGGCGCACCGCTCCCCGCAGAGGGTGAGGTGCAGCTCATCCGTGTATTCGAGGATGGCACCGAAGAGGAATTCTCGGAGGCGCTGACACTCGACGAATCGGGTGCGGCTGTTGTTGAGTTCGGTTGGATCGACCCCGACACTTACGATGTGTACGCGGTCTATGACGGTTCGAACAACCACATCACCGGGATGTCAGAGGTCGGTTCTTTCATCGTCGAACAGGCTGAATCTGCCGTGCAACTCAGCGGTGAGAAGCAGGCAACCATAGGGGTAGAGCAGACGTTCACAGTCGACGTCTCGGCGTTCGCGCTATTCGAGGTTCCTGTAGACGGTGAATCGGATTCGCCCGAGGAGGGAATCCTCCCAATGCCGGCACCGGGGGAGGGTTTCCCCGGTGCCGGCATTGAGCCGCTGGAACAAATAGTGCAGCTCGATTTCGCTCCGACTGGCACGATCGAACTGTTCGTCGACGGCACCTCCGTTGCAGCGGATATCGAACTCGCGGAGAACACCGATGGATCTGTCTCGGCTCTGGCCACGGTCACACACACCTTTGACACGGTGGGTCCCCTTACACTCACCGCATCATACGGGGGTGACCAATACGTCATGCCGGGCGACAGTGACCCTCTTCAGGTCGATGTCTCGGCGCAGCCAGCGCTTGCGGTGACCGGCGCGGCCGGGGCCCCCGGGGTGCTTGCCGCGAGTGTGCTGCTCTTGCTCGTGGGGGCGCTCAGCCTGACACGTGCACGGAAGCGCATGAGTCACTAACGGGCACTATGGTGACCCGGAGGGATCCAGACTGCGATCCCTCCGGGTCACCTCTGTAGGTATGGTTCATTGCGGATCTTGGGTCGACGCTCGAGGTGAGAACGCAGGACATTGGTTCTCGTGGCTGGACAAAGTTCCAAACTCGCGCCATCCCCTGAGATCGTTGATTTCTCAGGCCAAAGCCGGGATCGAGATGGTCCAGGTCGCGGGTGAGATTGAGGTCACATCGGACTTTCGGGGGCCAAGCTGCGTCGTCAGGGCCTCACGCCTGAGCAGGCGGTGCGTGCTGCCGAGATGTATCGGTCGGGGCTCACGCTGGCTGAGGTCGCGATGCTGCCGTGGTTGGCGAGCACCTCTACATCGAGCGCCGCGGTCAACGAGCCGCGGTGGTTGTCAGCCCTGAGTACTACGAGCGGATGCTCGAAGCGCTCGAAGACGCCGAAGATGTCGCCGCGTTCGACGAAGCGATGGCAGAGGAGGGCCCCAATGTCCCCTGGGCCCAGGTGAAGGCGGATCTGGGCTGGACATGACCTACCAGGTTGAGTTGCGTCCTGCCGCAGTTCGCGCGTTGAAGCAAATTGACCATCAGGATCGCGACCGGATTCGCGGCGCGATCGCACTCCTCGGTGAGGATCCACAGCCACCAGGTGCCAAAACTCTCCAAGGGCGTCCCGGCCTCCGAGTTCGCATCGGTGATTACCGCATCAGCTACACGGTCGACGACAACATACTCGTTGTCGTAGTGATCGCACTCGGTCATCGCCGCAACGTCTACGACCGCTGACTGCCCTCAGGCTGACCCACATTCCGGACACCTCTGATTTTCCACTGAGCGTTCCCGAGTGGGACGACGACGATCGTGCGCGACGCGGGCCGCGGCGTTCAGGCCAACTCACCGCCAGCAAGCGGCCCAAAACCCAACACACGCTGCCACGACAGTTCTGTCTCGTCGGGTTGATGCTCGGCCGGCAGGGACGCGTCGATAAACAGGTGACCGCTGCCCGGGTACTCGAAAACCTCCAGCGGCGCGCCGGCGTCGCGGACCGAGGTCGCCACCGCATCGACCCACGCCTGCTGGCGGAACGAGTCACCCTCGGTGTGGCTTACCCGGCGTGTGCCAGCAAGCATGCTCTCAGAACCTCAATGCAGGTAGGGCGGTGTATGGAAACGCTGTCAACGCAATACCTCGACAAGCGCGACCCACGAAATAATGATCGCCGCCACGATCGCGAGAATCGCGCCAACGGCAGCTGCAATCAGCGCGGCAGGGGCACCTGCGAGCCCGAGTACACCAGACGCAGCATACGCCGCGACCGGGAGCAAGCCTAAGAGAGACTTCGTCCACCGCAGCTGACCGTAGGAATTACGCTCAGATACCAGTAGACGAATCGTCAACACTTGAAAGGCAAGTAGGATCGCGGCGAGAGCCAGAACGACACCCCCGAACCACATTGCATTGAGTCCGGGAATAAGGCCGAGCGCCGCCACTACGAGTGCCACAACGAGTGACGCGATTGCCGACCCGAGCCTCGCTGTCAGGGGGCGCGACTTTACGATGTCGGCGATATTCACGCTAGCCGCAACGATGACGAGACCCGCGAGTGCGGCAGTCGCACCCACGATAGCGACGTTGAAGTCCTTCCATTCGTGCAGAATCTCGACCATGCCCGCATTTTACCCCCGTCGTGCCGCAACGGCGGCGCGGGTCACTGAATGCTCGAAGTGATGCTTCGTGCGATATTCAGTGCCCCCGGCAGGATTCGAACCTGCGACCTACGGATTAGAAGGCCGTTGCTCTATCCACTGAGCTACGGGGGCGACTCTAAGAGCGTACTATGTTACGGCCCCACTCACGTTCACCCGGTCGCGCAGTCACCCGCGCAATTGTTGCGGCGCGAACGTGACGGCGTGGGGAACGCCCGTACGCTCAGAGTGCTGGGCGAGGACTTCTGGGATGAAATCGGCAGGCTTCGGGTGCCACGGAAGATCTGCGAGATACGCTTCGTGCGCCGAAAGGGAGGCGACTGCACGCTCAACGTCCGCGTCCGAAACCTCCACGAAGTGAGTCGGCGGCACAGAGTTGAGTAAGTGCCAGCTCGCTTCCCATGGCGCCAAATTCTCATCATGTAGTAGTTCGGGGAACACCCAACGGTTTCCGGCATCTCTGACAGCGTCAATCGTTGCAAGACCTGCGGCCCGATGGTCCGCGTGATCGATGCCCCAATCCACTTCCACTCGACCGCCGCCGCTGATCACGACGTCCGGTCGAAAAGCTCGGATCTCTCGAGCAATGGCGCGACGAAGGTCGAGTCCGTACTCCAATACGCCATCTGGAAAATTCAGGATCGTCAGTCGTTCAACTCCGACCGCATCACAAGCACGCCGCTGTTCTTCTGTCCGGAGTGGAGCGGCTTCCTCGGGCGGTCGTTGCATGCCTGCCTCGCCCGCGGTCAGCAGCAAGTAGGCGACTTCGACGCCTCGGCTTGTCCACATAGAAACGGCTGCGGAGGTGCCGTATTCCGTGTCGTCGGGGTGAGCAACGACGACGAGAACTCGCTCGAAGCCCGCATCCTCGAGGGAGGAGAGGTGGGGTGAGTCAGAGGAGTCCATGCGTACAGCGTATTCGTGACTCCCGCAAAATGGGCAATCAGCCATTCACAATAAGTGACTAAGGGAAAATTCGTGGTGTTCCAGCCTCTGGGAAGGTTGTTATCAACTCGAGATCTAATGTGGTCGGATACGGGTTTGACTGTACTGGAGCGCGACGGCTAGTCTTCGTTGCGACAACGTTGTCCAGAATTTCTATGAACGGAGAAGAATATGGTCACTTCAAACATTGGAAAGCGCAGGTCCCGTGCTTTCCTCGCGATGGGTGCCTTGGGCGCCTCGTTCGCTCTCGTTCTCACGGGGTGCACAGGAGGTTCTGACGACGGTGGCGGGGAGGCAGGTGGTGACCCCTGGCGTCAGTTTGAGGGCACGGAGATCAACTTTATTTCTGAGAATACTGCGCCCTCGGCCGCAATTGCTGCAAATCTTGAACCGTTCGAAGAACTCACGGGTATTACCGTGAATGTTCAGCAGATGGAGCTGGATAAGGTTGCGGAGAACGTCTTGCTCGATCTGTCCTCAGGTGACGCGCAGTACGAAGTCATCTATGCCGACCCATACCAAATTCTGGCGCCGATGGTGGATGGGCTTGCAGATCTGAACGAATTCATTGAGGACGATTCATTCCCCGAAGTTGAGGGTGGTGTCGAAGACTTTATTCCGGCGCAGCTCGAGGCGACGGGTCGCTACCTTGATGAAGAGAAGCTCTACGCACTACCGTATGACGCTCCCACGCTGATCATGATGTATCGCGCGGATCTCTTCGAGAAGTACGGTGACGCGGCCGAAGCAGACCTTGGTTTCAACCCTGTCCCCAACGAGGAGATGACATGGGAACAGTACGCGCAGGTCGGCGAATGGTTCAATGAAAACGTAGATGAGGTGAACTACGGCATCGGTATGCAGTCAAAGCAGCATGATTCTCTACAAGCTGAGTTCTCGAACCTGCTCTGGGCATATGGCGGGGACTACTTCGAGAATGGCGAAGAGCTTGGTCTGATTGGCTCAGAGGATACCGGTGATGTGACGATCGATAGCCCAGAGGGTGTCGAGGCCGCGACCATGTTCAAGGAGCTCTCGAGCGTAGCTCACCCCTCATCCACCAGCTGGGATTGGACAGGTTTGGGCGATGCATTCAACGCCGGTGAAGTGGCAATGGCTGTGAACTGGCACGAGTTTGCTGCGGGCGCTGAGGGAGCATTCCCCGAGGCAATGGGCTACTCAGTTGTCCCGAAGGGGCCCGAACGTCGCGCAGCGAACTTCGGCGGTACAGGCATCGGCATCAATGGCAACGCAGAGGGAGACCAGCGCGGTGCGGCTTGGCTGTTTGTGAACTGGGCGACCTCGCCTGAGACGCAACTTGCGAGCCTTGCTTCGGAAGTTGGTGGCGGCACGCCGACCCGTCTGTCGGTCTATGATCTGCCTGAAGTACAGGAACAGATCGAACCAGCACCTTCCGAGTTCCCGAACATCCGCACGGCTCCGGCAGTACTGGAGTCATGGGAAGCCGACAACATCGGTCTGCGTCCGAAAGTACCGGAATGGATCGAGCTCAACACAATTATCTTCACCGAGCTGTCCAAGATGGTAACGCAAGATGGTGATCCTGCCGCAACTGTCGAAAGTATCGATGAGCAGATGACGAAGGTGATGGGGTGACGTCAACACGCACTCTGCTGACGGCTCGGGGGACTCACAAGTCTCCCGGGCCGTCAGGCCCTGGTGGGAAGGGGAAAAAGTCCCGGTTCGAACTGGCAATGATGACGCCAGCAATAATCCTGCTGATACTGATTTCGGTCATCCCTTTCTTAACACTCATTGTGATGAGCTTCTCCGACGTGAAGACACTCGGTGGAATTTCATTCGAGTTCGTTGGGGTAAAAAACTGGGTTGACGTACTCAGCGACGGATCGGTGTGGGAGTCATGGGGACGTTCCCTCGTGTACTTCGTGTCAATCGTCGCGCTTCAGTTGATACTCGGGTTCGCATTTGCGCTTGTTCTGAACGCGGTCGTCCGAGGACGCTCAATTCTGCTGTCGATCGTCTTGATCCCGATGTTCTTCGCACCTGTGATCGTGGGCCTCATGGCTCGCTTCTTGCTGGACTCGACGATCGGGCTCTATGCACAGTTGTTTCAGATGCTCGGCATCCACGCTGATTTTTTCTCGGATCCTTCGACAGCATTTCCGACGCTAGTTCTCATCGATTCTTGGCAGTGGACACCGCTCATCACGCTGATATTGCTCGCAGGCTTGACTTCAGTACCACAGTCAACCTTGGAAGCCGCGACGATCGATGGTGCGGGGTATTTTCGGCGGTTGTTCAAGGTGATTCTGCCTCAGATGAAGTCGATCCTGCTGGTCGCACTTTTGATTCGTTCGATGGATGCTATTCGTTATTACGACATCATCACAGCGACAACGAACGGTGGGCCGGCTGATACAACAAAGATTGTGCCACTCAAGCTATATGAGTTTGCGTTCCGCTTTAACGGGCAGATGGGAAATGCCGCAGTGCTGGGTCTCACTATGCTCGCATTCTCAATTCTCCTCGCCAACTTCTTCGTGAACATCTTCGAAGACCGCGAACGTAGAGGTCTCGTTGGAGGGGACAAATGACCAGCAAATCAATCGTTGTACGCGGTGTGGTGGTGGTGCTCGCTGCGATTATTCTGATCTGGTCAGCCCTGCCGGTGCTGTGGTTGCTGATCACTTCGTTCAAACCAGGATCCGCCATTCAGACAGCGAGTCCAACTGTCATTTTTGAGCCGACATTCAGAAACTACGTCAACCTGTTTACGAGTGGCAATAATGTCGGGGAGAATCTCGGAAACAGTCTGATGGTTACCGGCATTTCGACGGCCATCGCGGTAGTGCTCGGATCGCTTGCGGGCTACGGAATGACCCACTGGGCGTCGAAACGGAAGAAAGACTTGTCATTGTGGATCATCTCGACTCGCATGGCGCCGATCGCAGCAGTGATCGTGCCGCTCTTCGTGATGTTTCGGAGTGTCGGTCTTGTTAACACGGTACCCGGACTCATAGTTGCGCATCTTGTGTTCAACTTACCGTTTGCGATTTGGCTGATGAGCGCGTTCTTCCAGAAAGTACCTCGAGCTATTGAGGAAGCGGCCCTCGTTGACGGTTGCAGTAAATTCCGCACGTTCTACTCCATCTCGCTCCCTATTGTCATTCCTGGCCTCGTGACCACCGCGGTGCTTTGTGCGGTGTTCAGCTGGAACGACTATGCGTTCTCTTCGGCGCTGGGCGGCCCTGGATCGAGCACACTACCGATGTCGGCAGGGGCACTAGTGACGCAGAGCGGTATTGACTGGGGGCTTCTGTCTGCTCTCAGTATTGTCGTCGCAGTGCCGATGCTCATCGCCGGTCTCGCGGTACGTCGCTACCTAGTAACCGGCCTGTCGCTTGGTGCAGTAACGGGCGAGTAAGGGTCAGAGCAGAGTCACTGCGGGCTACTGGGTCGGTTTCGGTGATCCGGTAGCCCGCAGCTGAGTCGGGATCACGAGGCGCTGAGGCGCAAGGTCGGGTTTGCGGATGCGTCTGTACAGAAGTGTTGCTGCGGCCTGCCCGAGTTCCACACCGTCCGCTTCAACTAGTGTGAGCGGGATGGGGAGGAGATCCGCGAAGTGGGGCGTACCGAACCCACTGACGGCAATGTTTGCGCGCCGGCGGATCACCTCACTGGCCACGCCGATCATAATCTCGGCATTCGCACAGAAGATCGCAGTCGGCGGATTATTGGTCGCATCTAGGAGATGTGCGGTGGCCTCTTCTGCCGCCGCACGACTCATCACTCCCATGATCGGGGGTGACTGTGACAAGAGGTAGCCTGCGTCGCGGAGCGCCTGATCGACCCCTGCTTTCCGCTCGTGCATCGTGATGATCTCCATCGTGCTGTAGAGATGCGCAATGCGCTTGTGGCCATCTTGGATGAGCGCCGCCGCTGCGGCTTTCGCGCCCCCGGCATTATCGAACGTGACTGAATCAAAGGTTGCGGTGTCATCGCTAGTGGAGTCGGAAAGGAGCGTGCCCGCTGCCCCCATCGGTTCGCGGTCGATAAAGACGACGGGAAGGCCCGAGCTGGTCGTCTCTGAGATGCCACTGTAGTCACCACCCGTCGGCATCAGAATGAGACCGTCGACCTGGCGATTCATGAGGTCCGCCGCAAGCGAGAGGTCTTCCGCACTCGAGCTCGACTCGGGCGTGCTTGCTGTAATGAGATGCGCTGCGTGTCTGCGTGCCACCGCCTCAACACCTGAGATCGCTGCCACAGTGAATTCACTCGACAGGTCCTTGGCAATCATTGCGATTGTCTGGGTCGAGGCACCGGATTTGAGTCGCGATGCGAGATAGTTTGGACGGTACCCAAGCTCGGCAATCGCTCGGCGGACGTTGTCCGCGAGCGTGGCGTCGACGGTAGTCACACCATTCACCACTCGAGACACTGTCTTAATGCTGACGCCCGCGAGCCTCGCCACATCGTTGATCGTCGGGCGACGCTGTTTTCCCCCGGGGGTTGCGCCGCTCAAAGAGTCTCCGATCTTAAAATTCACTACAGTGTCGCGACAAGCGACGACTGTGTAGCTTCTAGATTGTCAGAAAACGTGCGCTGACCCCGAATTTATGCATCAATTCAGCCAGCTGATGTCAACAGCTCTCCCTGGATCCAGCCCGCCGCAACCCGCGTTGCCTGCTCCGCAGTCTTCTCAGGCGAGTAGCCGTGAATGAGTCCGTATAGGAGCCCGGCGGAGGCTGAATCGCCGGCACCATTCGTGGTGACAACGCGTGAGATCTCGCGCGCGGGTGCCCACGCCGTTGCATTCGCCCATTCGTCACCAAGTGCCTGCAGCACGCGCCCGCCTTGGGCGAGCCGCTCGGCTCCTGCAGAACGCACGAGGAGCCCGTCTTCGCCGGCGGATAGCATCACAATCGCGGCGCCCGCCTCAATCATGTCGTCAGCAATGCTCATCAGCTCTTCCTTTGAGGAGACCGGGCCAATCTCAAGTGCGGAGGTGAGGTCATCGATGCTGGGGGAGAACACGTCGACCTCAACGAGGGTTCGTGCAATCATGCTGTGCCAGTCAAGCTGGCCAATCGGCGCAGTCTGGTCGACCACGGCGAGGTCGAGCGATGTAGTGATGCCAGCCTGTTTTGCGCGCTGCATCACAGTGACAAGCGGTTCGGCATTGTTGGGGAGAAGGCCTGGTGCAAGCGACGGGTACCCGAGGTGGAGGAGGTCAGTGTCGTCAAGGTTGACCTGTGCGCCATGAAACGTGTTATTGGCGCCCGTGTGGTGCCAGAAGCTGCGGTTCATGCCCGCGGGCTCGATGACGATCGTGTACGACGTGCCGATCTCATCGGTTCGCTGAATGTCGCTCGTATCGAGTCCCATGTCGGACATGGCCCGAATGACAGTCCCGCCGAGCTCATCTGCACCAACGATCCCAGAGCTGCGCGACTGAATACCGAGTGCATGAAGCGCGCGCCCAACGTTCACAATGCAGCCTCCTGGCTGAATGGCAAGCGGGCCGACGTCATAGAGGTGCCCCGGAGTCATGCCAATGCCGAGGGGGAGTTCTGGGGTGAAGTCTGCGCAGACGTGGCCTGCAACTGTAATGGTGAACAAACCTGAGAACTCCTTATGTATGAAACGTTCTTGGAAATGGTATCTGGTGTGTGGTTCTTAAGGGTCACAGCTCGGTGCCGTGTGACTCGTGAGGGTGAAAGAACCTACTGTTCACCTCTATGCTAGACAACGTTGTCCGAATTCGCTAGTATTGCACGCATGTCAGTGAAAGTTTCTGACGAGAGTGCGGGGTCTGGGGTCATGCACGTGGCCTGGGACTGCGCCCGTAACGTATATGCATCACCTACTTGGAGGCTCACGCCATGACGAAGTACCGCCTGAATCGACTCTTTAACCCGAAGTCTGGCCGCACGCTCGATGTTGCGATCGACCACGGGTTCTTCGGGGAGCGGACTTTCCTCAACGGAATCGAGAATATTTCGAAGGCGATCTCGACGCTTGTTGACGCCAACCCCGATGCGATCCAGCTCACCCCGGGTCAGGGGCGTCTACTGCAGCAGCTTCCCGGCAAGGCCAAGCCCTCACTGGTGATGCGGACCGACATAGCGAACGTATACGGCGTGCCACTCGATGACTACCTCTGGAGCCAGCACTATGGCAATGCAGTTGAGCAGGCGATCCGCCTCGACGCCACCATGGTGGTCGTCAACCTCATGCACCTGCCCGGTCGACCAGACATCCGTGAGGCCAACATTCGTAGCATCATGGCGCTCAAAGAGCAGACCGAGCGCTACCAGATGCCGCTCATGATCGAGCCACTCGTGATGCGTGACAACAGCGAGAGCGGTGCGTACCAGGTCGATGGCAACGTCGAGAAGATCGAAACGCTCGTGCGTCAGGCCGTTGAGCTCGGCGCAGACATCATCAAGGCCGACTTCTCTGACGATGCCAACGATTACCACCGCGTCATCGAAATGGCCGGTGACATCCCGGTTCTCGTCCGCGGTGGCGGCCGTGCGTCCGACCGTGACCTCCTCGAACGCACCCGAATTGTCCTTGAGCAGGGCGCCCAGGGCCTCGTCTACGGACGCAACATCGTGCAGCACCAGGACCCCGCCGGTATCACCCGCGCACTCATGGCCATGCTCCACGACAACGCCGACGTCGACACCGCACTCGCGATGATCAACACGGGAGATGCGAAGTGAGCGTAGGAGCTGAGAACACGGCTGCCGGGCCCCAGGAAGTGAAGATTGGTATTGTCGGTGCCGGTCTCATGGGGCGCGAGATTGCGACCGCAATTCAGCGCTGGCCAGCACTGATTGACCACCCAGTGGCGCCTCGCGTGACCGCCGTGTGCGATATCAACCCCGCAGCTATGGAGTGGTTCAAGCAGATCGACTCGGTGGAACTGTTCACCGAGAGCTTTGAAGAGCTGCTCGCTTCCGACATCGACGTGGTCTACATTGCCGTGCGGCACGACCTGCACGAGCAGATGTACACCGCCGCGATTGAGGCGGGCAAGGACCTGCTCGCTGAAAAGCCGTTCGGGATCGACCTCGCCGCAGCGCGTCGCATCGTTGACACGATCGGTGAGCACCCCAGCAGCTTCGTCCGCTGTTCGAGTGAGATGCCGTTCTTCCCGGGCGCGCAGGTTGCGATCAACATGATCCAGTCGGGTGCCCTCGGCAAGATCATCGAGGTGGAGAGTGGCTTCTGGCACTCGAGTGACCTCGACCAGAACAAGGTGATCAACTGGAAGCGTCAGTCCCAGTTCTGCGGCGCTGCGGGTGTGATGAATGACCTCGGTCTGCATGCACTTCATGTGCCACTGCGCCTCGGTTGGAACCCCGGAAAGCTGTTTGCAGTCCTCCAAGATCTCGTGACTGAGCGCCCAGACGGCAAGGGTGGCATGGCGGTCTGCGATACCTACGAGAACGCACAGCTGCACGGCATAGTCGCTGACGGAGACAGTGAGTTCCCGTTGGCACTGTCCGTGAAGCGTATTGCGCCGGGTGAGAAGAACACGTGGGTGCTTCGCGCTACCGGCATGGACGGCGGAGTGGAGTACTCGACGAAGAACCCCAAAGAGGTGCGGGTGTTCTCGGCGCAGACCATGCCTGATGGTTCGCAGGAGCAGGCCTGGTCCTCGATCGACACCGGGTCACAGTCGGTCTGGCCGACCGTGACCGGCGGCATCTTCGAGTTTGGTTTCTCGGACTCGATTCTGCAGATGTGGGCGGCGTTCCTCGCGGAGCGCGCAGGCAAACTGGGTGATGGGTTTACGTGTGTCACGCCCCAGGAGGCGTTGCGCACGCACGAGCTCTACCTTGCCGCGATGGAGTCCCAGGCCAAGGGGATCGTCGCAACCGTCTGACTCAGAATGAGAAGCCCGGGGTGCCGTTTGTGAGGTGCCCCGGGTTTTTACGTATCTCGGTCTCGAATTGGTGTCCGCGTTCATCGAGAAACACAAATACGGCCTACTCCAGGCGATTCACCATGGCGACTGCCGCCCGCTGAACATAGTCCCGGAACGCCGTATCGTGCATCGCGGGCAGCTGAACTTCGTCAAGGGCCGCGTTCATGTGGTGCAGCCACCGATCGCGCGCCTCAGGCGTCACCGGAAACGCTGCGTGCCGCATGCGAAGCCGCGGGTGCCCGCGCTCTTCGGAATACGTGGTCGGCCCGCCCCAGTACTGCTCGAGGAACGTACGTAAGCGCCAGATCGCTCCCTCCCAATCAGATTGCGGATACATGGGTGCAAGCAGAGGATCAGCCTTCACGCCGTCATAGAACACCCGTACGAGGTGGTCGAACGTTTCTGTGCCGCCCACCTGCGCCCATACAGTGTCGACAACGGCAGAGCCGGTTGCTCCGGAACGGAGCGTGATGGGCGATGCGCCAGACGTCGGCTGCAGTGGGAGCTCGTGTTCGTGCTGGTTGGTGTCTGAACTGTCAGTGCTGTCAGTCATGCCTGTCCTCCTTGGAACCGTGGGAGCTCAGCCGCGAGTTTAATGTCGTTCTCTTGATACTTCGTCATCAGGGCCGCGCGCAGTGACCGCTGCACTTCCCACTGCGCCTCCGGCCGGGTCCGCATCGCCAGACGCAGGGTCGTACGGTCACCAAACGAGCTCTCAATGCCCCAGACCTCGGGGGCACCCGTAATCTTACGCGCGAGAGTGGGTGAAGTGAGGAGCCCTTGTGCGGCCTGCAGTGTGACACGTTCGACAAACTCAATGTCATGTGAGGTATCGACAGTGACGTCGATGAGCGCACGCCCCCAACCCTGTGAGGCGTTACCCAACGAGAGAACTTCGCCGTTGCGCATAAACCACAGCGTGCCATCGAGCGCGCGCAGCTGCGTGACGCGAATCCCGACATCCTCAACTGTGCCGGTGACTTCTCCAATCGTGACAATGTCGCCCACACCCACCTGGTCCTCGAACACCATGAAGATGCCGTTGAGGATGTCTTTGACGATGCTCTGCGCACCGAACGCGAGCCCGGCCGCAACGACGCCCGCGGACGCGAGCAGTGCGGTGAGATTGAAATTAAGCTCACCCAGGATCAGTCCGATCGCTATTGCGGCAATCACCCAGGTGATGGCACTTCGCCCGACCGCCCCGAGCGTACGGGTGCGCTGTATCGCACGCGCTTTCGCATTGGGAGAGGTCGGGATCTCTGCAGTGTCGTCGAACCCGCCGGCTTTCTTCACGCCACGCACTACGCGGTCCACCGTGCGGCGTAAGATCAGGCGCAGCAGCCAGTGCAGCAGCAGCGCTGTGATCACGATGATGACAATGCGCAGCGGTACTTCGTAGGTGGTGAAAAATTCGCGTACGACCCCGCCGACAGCCTGCTCTACCTCTTCGACTTCGTCCATCAGCGTTCCTATCGCAAGTTGGGTGCTGAGGACGCTTGCGCGTCCCGGTCAGTCTGCTGTGCGGCGAGGGCCCGTTCGACACCGGCGAGATGTTCAGTAATGAAACGGCGAAGCGACGAGGGCGCGTTGGCATGGGTGTCGAGCCACTCGCGGGTCGCAGCTTCGAGGGTCGGGTTCGCGAGCGGCGCGGGGTAGAACCCGTCGATCAGCTCTTCAGCGATCGCGTAGCTGCGCGACTCCCATACGGTTTCGAGCGCATCGAAGTAGCGCGCCACAAATGGTTCGAGGAGTGCGAGGTTGTGCACCCTCCCAAAACCGTTGCCGGTCGCACGAACGATAAGGTTGGGCGCGCTCGAATCGGTGAATACTGACTCCCACGCAGCAACTTTCGCTGCGGGTGAGGGGAGTGCAGCACGGGCCTGTGCCGCGGACTGCTGACCGCTCGCCGTGTGGTCACTCGCAAGTGCAGCGTCAATATCCTCGACTGTGGTTCGTCCACCAGCGGCGAGGGACGCGAGGAGCTCCCAACTGAGATCGGTGTCGATGTCGAGACCCGGCAGAGTGATTCGCTGCTCACGTAGCCCCTGTACGTGATCGAGCTGTTCGTTGGTTGCGGCAGTTTGCGCGAAAGCTTTTACAAACTGGAACTGGTTGTCGGAGCCTGGCGCGGCCTCGTTGGCGAGGCGCCACAACGCATCAGCGACCTTGTTTCGTGTAGCCTGGCGCCGTTCGGGGGCAACGTAGCTGGAAGACGCGAGAAGCAGCTGCCCGAGGAGCGTCCGCAGCGTGGTGGATCCGGTCTCCTGGCTAACATGCTTGAGCACCAGTTCGACAAATTGTGAGGCGGGGAACTCTGCATCGCGCGTGGAGTCCCAGAGCGTGCCCCAGATCAGTGCGCGGGCAAGTGAGTCATCAATATTTCCGAGGTGCTGCGCGACGGTGGCAAGCGACCGTGTATCGAGCCGGATCTTTGCGTAGCTCAGGTCGTCGTCATTGATCAGGAGCAGTGCGGGCTGCGCCGACCCGACGAGTTCGGGAACTGGAGTCGCTGCCCCGTCGATGTCGAGCTCAACGCGCTGCACGCGCTGCAACCCGCCACCCTGGATCTCGTAGAGCCCAACTCCAATGCGGTGCGGGCGAAGCGTTGGGTACTCGGAGGTGGCCGTCTGTTCGATGGAGAATGAAGAGTAACGTCCAGCCTCGTCCAGCTCGAATGCGGCACGGAGCGTGTTCACGCCCGCGGTTTCGAGCCACTTCTTTGACCAGTCAGTCAGGTCTCGTCCGCTGTGTGACTCAAGCTCCACGAGGAGGTCACGCAGCTCGGAGTTCTGATATTCGTGCTTGACGAAGTAATCGTGCACGCCGTCCATGAACGGTTTGCGGCCCACCCATGCCACCAGCTGCTTAAGTACTGACGCGCCCTTCGCGTACGTGATGCCGTCGAAATTCACGAGTACATCTTCAAGGTCGCGAATCTCCGCGACGATCGGGTGCGTGGACGGCAGCTGATCCTGCCGATATGCCCATGACTTCTCTGAGGCGGCGAATGTGGTCCAGCATTCGGTCCACTCCGTGGCCTCAGCAGTCGCGAGCGTTGACATGTACTCTGCGAATGACTCATTGAGCCACAGGTCGTTCCACCAGCGCATGGTGACGAGGTCGCCGAACCACATGTGGGCAAGTTCGTGCAGGATCGTGACGACGCGACGCTCGCGCATCGCGTCGGTCACCTGGCTACGAAACACGTACGCTTCCGTGAACGTAATGGCGCCTGCGTTCTCCATGGCGCCCGCATTGAACTCTGGCACGAACAGTTGGTCGTACTTGTCAAACGGGTAAGGGTAGTCGAACTGCTCTTCGAAAAATTTGAATCCCTCGCGGGTCTTCTCAAATACGTAGTCGGCATCGAGGTGTGGGGCGAGCGACTCACGGCAGAATACGCCGAGGGGGATCGTCCGACCGTCACTGCTCGTCAACTCCGCACGCTCGACGTGGTAGGGGCCGGCGATGAGTGCGGTGATGTAGCTTGACATCACCGGGGTTGGTTCGAACACCCAGGTGGCCGCGGATTCAGCGATCGGGTCCCCCGGGTGTGTGGTGCTCGTCTCAGCTGCGGGAACGGGCTCCGGGGTGGGCTGATTACTCACGACCTCCCAGCGGGCCGGGGCGGTGACGGTGAACTGAAATGTTGCTTTGAGATCGGGCTGCTCGAAGACCGGGAAGACTCGGCGCGAATCAGGCACCTCGAACTGCGAGTACAGGTAGACCTCGCCGTCGACAGGGTCGACGAAGCGGTGCAGTCCCTCGCCGGTGTTGGTGTATTTCTGGTCTGAGATGATTCGGAGCGTGTTTTCGCGCTTCAGGTTCGGCAGTTGCACACGAGAGTTGGCGAACAGCTCAGTCGGGTCAAGGGATGCGCCATTCAGTTCGATACTCAGTACGCGTGCGGCGATGAGATCGATAAACGTCGCGGCTCCATCATGCGCAGAGAACCGGACCGTGGTGTCGACGCGGAACTCCTCGGACCCCGTCATGAGATCAAGAGCGACCTCATAGCTTTCCGTCGCGACGATCGACGCACGCTCCTGGGCTTCAGCGCGAGTGAGGTTTTCTCCGGGCACGGTGCTCCTTCAAACATACGAGTGGAACTAACGAGACCAGACTATGCCCGTGCGCTGGACAGATGATGGATCTGATGCACGCCTAAGGTGGAGGTCATGGTGCGAACTCTAGGGAACTCAGGCCTCGTTGTCTCCGAAGTCGGCCTCGGCTGTAACAACTTCGGTCGCCCCGGGTCGGCGACGGAAGGTCAACACGGGACAGATGCGGTGATTGGTGCCGCGATCGACGCCGGGATCACGCTCTTCGATACCGCTGAAATGTACGGGTACGCGTTCGGTCGCAGCGAAGAAATGATGGGTCGCGCACTCGGCGGGCGGCGCGGCCGCATCGTGCTCGCTACGAAGTTCGGGCATCCAGGTGTGGAAAGCCCGTACACCAATGCCGAAGCGCCCGGGTCGCGCCAGTACATTCGCCAGGCGATCGAGGGGTCTCTTACTCGGTTGCGCACTGACTGGATCGACCTATACCAGCTGCACATGCACGACCCGCTGACGCCGATCGCCGAGACTGTGGTCGCACTCGATGAGCTGGTGCGGGAGGGGAAAGTGCGCTACCTCGGCCATTCGAACCTCTCCGGCTGGCAAATTGCGGAAGCACATTTCGTGGCGAAAGAGCTTGGTTGTACCGCATTCATCTCGGCACAGAACGAGTTCAGCCTGGTGAAGCGCGGCAGTGACCGTGAGGTGTTGCCCGCCTCGAAGAGGTTCGGCCTCGGAATGCTCCCGTTCTTCCCACTTGCGAACGGGCTGCTCACCGGCAAGTTCTCGAGGAATGACTTTCCGGCAGACAGCAGGATCATGCGCCAGCGGCCGCACGTCGCTGAACAAGCCGATTGGGATGCGCTCGACGCGTACCGAGCGCTGTGTGACACGTGGGGCGTGACCATGCTTGAGGCAACATTCGGATATCTGCTCACCCATGCACCTATTGCGAGCGTCATCGCCGGGGCGACGAAACCTGAGCAGGTACACCAGAATGCCGCAGCGGGTGTGGCGTGGCGCCCGAGCTCCGAGCAGCGCGCTGCAATTGACACACTGTTCCCGCCGCCCGCCGACAACTAAGGCCGCACGGGCACAGGGTCCGGTCATGGTGCGGTGCAGGCACTGAATGGGGCGCACTCTCGCCTGAGATGACGTACTCAGGGGTGGGGCGATAGAGTCGGACACATGAGTGCAAACCCGGTACAACCCCAATCTGTCGAGTTTTACTTTGATCCGATCTGCCCCTGGTGCTGGATGACCAGCCGCTGGGCCGCCGAAGTTGCTGAGGTGCGCGGCTTCGCCATCGACTGGAAGCCGGTGAGTCTCGCGATCATCAACGAAGGCCAAAGCAATGAGGGGCACTCAGACGGGCATCGCGCCGGAAAGCGCATGGGGCAGGTTGCCGTTGCTGCCGGCCACGAGGTCGGACCCGAGGCGGTCGCCAAACTCTACACCGCATTTGGGACGAAGCTTCACCCAGAGGGGCGCCGTGACTACGACGCGATCATTTCGGACGTGCTCGAAGAGCTTGGGCTTCCCGCTGAACTCGCGCAGGCAGCCGACGCAGATGACGATACCGAGCTTTGCGCGAACACCACACACGCTCTCGATATCGCAGGACCAGATGTTGGGGTACCCGTTCTTTCGATCGACGGCGTAGCGTTCTTTGGGCCGGTGGTAACCCCGGCACCAACCGGCGACGAGGCGCTCCGGCTGTGGGACGGTATCTTCGCCGCGGCAAGCGTGCCGGGCTTTTATGAGCTGAAGCGTGGGCGCAACGCGGGCCCACAGTTCTGAGCTCTTCGGGTTCGGAAACCGTGCGGGCGTGAACGCTAGAATCGACACCATGCGCATTCACATTGCTACCGATCACGCAGGGCTCGAGTTCAGCCAGCGCCTCCAGCAGCACCTGCGCGAGCAGGGCCACGAGGTCATCGATCACGGCCCGGCCGAGTTTGACGCGCTCGACGACTATCCTTCGTTCTGCATCAACGCTGCGCTGGGCGTGGTGCGTGACGAGCGCGCCGGGGTGCAGGCACTCGGCGTCGTGTTCGGTGGGTCGGGCAATGGTGAGCAAATCGCAGCCAACAAGGTGGCGGGTGCGCGTGCGGCGCTCGTGTGGAATGAGTCGACCGCAGAGCTCGCTCGTGAGCACAACAACGCGAACGTGATCTCAATCGGCGCGAGGCAGCATGACGTGGAAGAGGCAATCCACTTCATTGATCTGTTTGTGAGCACCCCGTTCCCCGGCGATGAGCGGCATGTGCGACGCATCGCGCAGCTTGCCGAGTACGAGCAGACTGACGCAATTGCCGGTAAGCAGGTCGACGCACTGTAGCTCGTCGACCTCACACTGTGCACCGTAGCTCGCAGAGTACGCGAGTCTCGTAAGGGAGGATCCGCATGCCCGAGGGGCACAGCGTACATCGCATCGCTCGCCAGTTCGGCGTGAACTTCGTGGGTACGAATCCCGAGGTGTCGAGCCCCCAAGGCCGTTTCACCCAGGGAGCCGCGCGCATCTCCGGGCGTGAGATGACCGATGCGCGCGCTGTCGGCAAGCAGATGTTTCTCGAGTTCGAAGAGCAAGACTGGTTGCGCGTCCACCTCGGCATCTACGGAGCGTGGGACTTCTCGGGCACCGTGCACATCGATCCGTCGATTCAGATCCACGCCACCAAGTTCGGCGCGGGTAAGCTCGGCCAAACCGGCATGGCGGGTGTTGCTCCCGGGCCGGCAGAGAGTGCGCCAATCGATTCACTGGGTGAAGACTCGGTGGCATCGATTGGAGCGCCGCGTCGCACGCGTGTGCGGATGGCCGAGACCGACCGTAGTGGCGCCGAACTCGAGACGTTTCCGCCGGACCCTGTCGGACAAGTTCGGGTCCGCCTTTTGAACGACACTGTGTGTGCTGACCTGCGGGGTCCAACCGTGTGCGAAGTGCTGACTCCGGCGGAAGTCGATGCGGTGCTCAGGCGGCTCGGCCCCGACCCGGCCAACGTGAACACCGCGGAAGAGCGCGAGCGCTTCATCGAGCGAGCCTCAAAGAAGCGCACCCCAATCGGCATTGTGCTTATGGACCAGGCTGTCATTGCGGGGATCGGAAACGTGTACCGGGCGGAAATGCTGTTTCGGGCGGAATTGAGTCCGCACCGCCCTGCGAATCAGTTGCCGCGGCGCGTGTTCGAAGCACTCTGGGACGACTGGGTACACCTCCTCGACATTGGCATCCGCGTGGGCCAAATGATCACCGTCGACGGACTTGAGGGTGCAGCATACGAGCGCGCCCTCGCCGAGCGCGACGAGCGACACTGGGTGTACAAGCTCGAGGGAACACCGTGCAAGCGCTGCGGTACGAACATCGTGCTCGAAGAGTTTGGCGCCCGAAAATTGTACTGGTGCCCCGGGTGTCAGTACTGACCGAGCGACGTTTCCGGGGAGGTCAGTCGGTAGCCGACCCCGCGCATGGTCTCGATGCGGTCGGAACCGAGCTTTTGCCTGAGGTAGCCGACGTAGACGTCGACGACATTTGATCCGGGATCAAAGTCATAGCCCCACACACGACTGAGAAGCTGCTCTCGGCTGAGCACCTGGTCGGGGTGACGCACGAGTTCCTCGGCGAGTGCGAACTCCCGCGCAGATAGTTCGATGGCTTGAGTACCCACGTGGGCCCTTCGACTCCGGACGTCAAGGCGGAGGTCACCGTGTACAAGATCGGTGGTGGCGGAGGACTCTTCGGTGCGCATGCGGACGCGGATCCTCGCGAGCAGTTCGTCAAAAAAGAACGGTTTCCCAAGGTAGTCGTCCGCACCACCCTCGAGGCCCGTGACCGTGTCTTGGAGATCAACCCGGGCGGTCAGCATGATGACCGGCAGGCGCGACCCTGAGCCGCGGAGTTGTTCGAGCACGTGAAACCCGTCGAACCCGGGCAGATTCACGTCGAGCACCATGAGGTCAAACTCGTCGGTCATCGCGAGGTTGAGTGCCTCTGGACCCGTTGCGGCGACGCGAGTCGCGAACCCGGCGGCCCGCAGCCCTTTCTCCACAAAGCCCGAAATTCGGGGCTCGTCATCGGCGATCAGTATGGAAGCCACGGGTTACTCTCCTCCGGCAGTTTCAGTTAGGGGAATAGTTATGATGAAGCAGGCGCCGCCGCCCTCCGCGTCATACACCGCGACATCACCGCTGTGGGCGCGAGCGATCACTTGCACAATGTTGAGGCCGAGGCCGCTACCCTGTGGAGTATCGGAGGTCGCAGCGCGTTCGAATCGTTCAAATATTCGGGTTTTTGCGTCGTCTGGCACACCGGGCCCGTGGTCTCGTACCCACAGTTGCAGCATGTTGCCGGTCGCGGAACTGCCGAGTTCGACTCGCCCGCCGCCGTGGGTCACCGCATTTTGTGCGAGCTGCAGCATGGCTTGGGTGATGCGCGCGGAGTCGAGTGACACGACCCCGTCATACACAGACCCCAGTGCGATCTCGGCGCCCACGATTCCCTCAGCCTTGCGAGTCACCTGCTGCATCAGATCTGCGGTATCGACCGGCCGCAGTTGCACTGGACTCGGTCCATGCAGTGAAGCGGACGCGGCGAGATCTTGCACGAGCTGCCCCATCCGAGCGAGCTCGTCGAGTACGAGGTCGCGGGTCGAGTGCGTGTCTTCAGGGTTGTCGGGGTCCATCACTTCGAGGTGTCCGCGGACGATGGTGATCGGGGTTTTCAACTCGTGGCCCACATCATTGAGGAGCTGCCGCTGTGAGTCGAGCGCGTCATCCAGCCGGTCGAGCATCTGATTCATCGTGTCCGCGAGTTCCGCGACATCATCATTACCCACGATGGGGAGGCGCTCGTCGAGTGAGCGTGCAGTGACCTGTTCAGCTGTTTCGCGCATGTGTCGTAGGGGACGCAGGAGGCGCGTGGCGACGACGGTACCAGTCGCCGCGACAACGAGCAGGGTGATGAGTGAAACCAGCATGAACATGCGCGCCGCAGCATCAAATTCCGCAAGCTCCGCCTCGAGGTCGTACACCATCACGAACGTCACTTCGCCTGGAGCCGGTGAACCCTCAATCGCAATCGGAGCGGCAAGGTACCGCCACACCACGCCATTCTCCGCATAGGTGCCAATCGTCGCGCCCTGCTGATCCGCCACGGAATCAACGTGCACAGCAAAATCGCTTTCGCGCTGCAGATCAAGGTCAAGGGGGACGCCCGGGACGGTCGTGATCTTGCCGTTCACCATTCCCAGCGCGCCGGTGTTGTCGTCCGGGCTCATCCGTTCGACGACGGCCGTCAGTGCGGCGGTTGACGAGTCCCAGGTGCCGGTATCCGGGCTCCCCTCACCGACGATGTACTGAGCCGAGTCAAGGTTTGCCTGCAGCCGAACGTCGACCTGCTCCAAGATGCGGTGGCGTTCTACGAGATAGACCGATACCCCCACCGCGAGCAGCCCCAGCGCGGTCACAATGGTAATGACTGTGATGATGCGGGTGCGTACCGAGAGGGAGAGCCTGCGCTTCGCTGGCTGGTCAGCTGTGGTCACACCACCAGTATTGCCGACAGCCGGGGGAGAACGCCCCAAATCTAAGAGAGATCTCATCCACTATGGCTGTGGACCGTGATGCAATGGACAGGTGACCAATGCAAATACTGAGGTGACGCCTGACGCCGAACACGCGCTGCTCGGCGAGGCGCTCGAAATCCCGCTCGGGAATATCGTCAGGGTTACTCGCGAACCCTTGGGGGCAGGATCGGTGACCGGGTACGACGTGACGGCGACGGAGCCTGGTGCGCTCGAGCTCCGCTACTACGTTGACACGTCCCGATTATCTGTCCGGCAGGAGACCGGGATGACACTGGGGGCGCCGAAAGCCCCAGATGTCCGCATTTGGCAGCATCCGGTAGACCCTCACCTGCCCTCCCTGGCGGCAGTCGCTTTCCACCGCGCCGCCGAGTCGCTGCTCGCACGGATCGGTATTGGTTCATCGGTGGCGGCAGCGGTAGACCCTGAGTTTGTGGCGTATCGGCCCGGTCGCCGTGCGGTGCTCCGCGTTCAAGCGGATGGACGAACCATCTGGATCAAGATTGTGCGCCCCAGCCGGGTCGCGCGTATCTCTGACGCCCACGGAGCGTGTGAGCGTGCGGGGCTCCCGGTCCCGAGCCTCGCTGCGTGGTCACCGGAAGGTGTGATCCTGCTCGAACAGGCCGCCGGCACACCTGCGGCAGATGTTGTCTGGGACCCAGAACAGTTGCTCGACCAGGTGGATGCGCTGAGAACGCAGATCGCGGGTGTCGAGGTGACAGAGGAGACTCGGGGAGTTGCCGGTCGTCTTGATTGGTATGCGGCAGGGTTGAACGATCAGGATCGAGCGCGGCGCATTGCGCATTCAACGTGCACGCTCATCGACAATGCCACCGCGGACAGTGCCGAGCCGAGATTCGTTCAGGTGGTGCACGGCGACCTGCACTTTGGGCAGCTCTTTCTGACCGAGGGCGCGATCAGCGGTGTGATCGACGTGGACACGTTGGGGGTGGGGGACCCCGCTGAGGATTCGGCAGCCTTTCTCGCTCACGCGACCGCGAGCGCGCTCATGTCGGCACCTGGGGCGCGGGAGCGCGTGGGGGCGCTCGCCGAAAACGCACTCGAGCGATGGGGCGGCGACCCCGTCGTACGGGCCTACTTCGCGATACACATGCTGGGGCACGCGGTCGGGGCAGAAAGTCGAGCGGATGTCTCCACAGCTGATCAGCTGTTGCGGGCGGCCGAGCAAGTGCTAGCTGGCGGCCGTATATTCGGGACCCACCCCGCAATGGAGGCGCGTTCGCAATCTAAGAATGCTCTCACCAACCCTTTGGATTCTCCTTAGTTACAGCAGCGAACATTGTACTAACGGTCACCGAGAACGTAGTTCGGGTCCGGCTACAGAAACTGACGAAGTGAGGAGAACATCATGGATAAGAAGAAATGGATGATCTACGGGGCAACCGGCATCGTCGGCCTGAGCATCTTCGCAGGCGGAGCTGCCGCCGTCGCAAGCACGATGGAGCTGCGGACCACAGACGGCACGGTTATTTCCGAGGGTGCGATCACCGATGATGGGACGTCCGCCAACAAGCGAGCTGACCGCACCCAGGTGGTCGATCCGAATCTGACCGTCGTGAGCGCACCGTCGGCCGCCTCACCGCAGTCGGTCCAATCGGCACAGTCTGTGCAATCCGCGCAGTCTGCAGATTCCCCTAACTCGCCAAACTCAGCGCAGAGCGCTGAGTCACCCAACTCACCGGCGTCGGCACAGAGTGTTCAGTCCGTGGATTCCGCGAACTCTCCGGCATCTGCAGCATCGGCTGACTCGCTGTAGGAGGAAACCGGGTGGGCTCACCCCGACACAAACAGGCGCGAGTCTGGGATGCGAACAGCAACTCGGACCCGCGCCTGTCACAATACGGGTGGAAGTTGTGGCATAATTGATCCTTGTGCCACGGCGCGACGCTGCCGCGAGGGTTTCGCATTCACCGTATGAGCACAACTGAACTTTCTTGAACACTATATTCCGCGTTCCGACTTGTGGCGGGCGCAGAGAGAGACAATCATGCAGAAGCTCGACCACGTCGATGCCGCGTCACTCAAGAGTGACATTCCCGACTTCCGCGCTGGCGACACCGTAAAGGTGCACGTGAACATCGTTGAGGGCAGCCGCTCTCGTGTACAGGTGTTCCAGGGCGTCGTGCTCGGCCGTCATGGCCAGGGCATTCGCGAGACGTTCACGGTACGTAAAATCAGCTTCCAGGTAGGGGTGGAGCGTAAGTTCCCCGTGCACTCGCCTGCGATCGAGCAGATCGAGGTTGTATCGCGCGGTGACGTGCGCCGCGCGAAGCTCTACTACCTGCGTAGTCTCACCGGCAAAAAGGCCAAGATTAAGGAGAAGCGCGCGGTCTAACGGACCCGCTTCCTGCAGAAGCCCTCGCTCACCTGAATTGGAGCGGGGGCTTTTTGCTTGTGTGACGTCAGTTCGCGTGGCGTTCGAGGAAGGCTCAGTGCTGACTGGCACTATAGAACTGACTGGCAATATAGAGAGCACTGGCGGGTTCCCCCGGCCAAGACGAGGAGACGGGATGTCCGCAACTGAGAGCCGCCGATCGCGACGTGGTGGCGTGTTCAGTTTCGTGCGCGACCTCATCGTGATCTTGTTGGTCGCTTTCTTAATCTCGTTCTTACTGAAGACGTTTCTCGTGCGGAGCTTCTACATCCCTTCGGGGTCGATGGAGAACACCCTGCAGGTGAATGACCGAATTCTTGTCAACCAACTCGTGCCAGATGTGACGGACGTCAAACGAGGCGACATTGTTGTCTTTCAGGATCCGGGCGGGTGGCTGCACGCGTCAGGTGCGGTGCCGCCCACCGCATTCGAGAAAGTGCTGCAGACTGTCGGGCTTGCGGCCGATACGAGTCATCAGTATGTCGTCAAACGCGTGATTGGTGTGGGTGGCGATCGGGTCGCGTGCTGCGATGCGAACGGTCACGTACTAGTGAATGGGGTGCCGATTGAAGAGCCCTACCTGAAGTTGCCAGAGGGCGAGACGAAAGCCTCGGGCCCCGACTTCGATATCACTGTTCCAGACGATTCTTTCTGGGTGATGGGGGACAACCGCTACGAGAGTAAAGACTCTCGGTATAACCAGGATCAACCGGGCAAGGGTTTTGTGCCGGTCGAAGAGGTCGTGGGGCGTGCGTTCCTCTTGAACTGGCCATTTGAAAGGTTTACGTGGCTGAGTAACCCTGAGAGTGTGTTCACCGGTGTCGATGTGAGTGGGGGTGAATGACCGCATGTTCGCACCGACTCGCACAGCATCCCGACGGGCATCCCGGACGCCGACCCAGGTATCGAAAGACCCGTCGCTGCTATTTGAGCAGGAGTGCTTCGGACGCGGCGCTGAGCTCATCATCGGGATCGATGAGGTTGGGCGTGGTGCGGTTGCGGGCCCCGTCGCCGTTGGTGTTCACGCGGTCCTCTCCGGCGTCGCGGAGTTCCCTGAAGGATTGCGTGATTCGAAACTGCTGAGTGAGAAGCGACGCGAGGTAATCGGGCCGCTAGTCGAGACGTGGGGATCAGGCGCCGTCGGGTACGCGAGCGCGGCGGAAATTGACGCGCGAGGCATCACCACAATGTTGGGTGAGGCGGCACGACGAGCGTTGCTTGACCTCCATGGGCAGGGAACCCCGGTCGCGCGGGCACTGATCCTGCTCGATGGAGCTCATGACTGGCTCACACCCGTGCTGAAGCAACCGCTGAATGTGGTGACACGAGTGGGCGCGGACCGCGAATGCGCGAGCGTAGCTGCCGCGTCTGTGCGGGCAAAAGTGGCTCGAGACACCGTGATGCGTGATGCCCATGAATTGCACCCGCACTATGCCTGGGCGTCAAATAAGGGGTATGGGGCAAAAGCTCATTACTCCGGTATCGCCGAGTATGGGCTTACTGAGCTGCACCGCAAAACGTGGATCAAGTAGTTCCAGTCACGAACGATAGGCTGACCTGGTGAGTGTTCGCGAGATTTCTCCCGAAGCCCCAATCGGGGTCTTTGATTCGGGTGTTGGCGGGTTGACGGTTGCCCGTGCAATCAGGGACCAGCTGCCGGGCGAATCCATGATCTACGTCGGCGACACCGCGCACACCCCCTACGGCCCGCGGCCCATTGCTGAGGTGCGTGAACTTGCGCTTGCGATCCTGGACGATCTTGTTGCGCAGGGTGTGAAAATGCTGGTGATTGCTTGCAATACGGCGTCCGCAGCGGTGTTGCGGGATGCCTATGAGCGCTATGACGTGCCCGTCGTTGAGGTGATTGGGCCGACGGTGCGCAGCGCTGTCGCGATCACGCGCAACGAGAGAATCGGCCTGATCGGTACGAAAGGCACCATCCAGTCGCGTGTCTACGACGACATGTTCTCCCTACGGCCGGAGATATCCTTGACGACACGGGCATGCCCGCGCTTCGTTGAACTGGTCGAGGAGGGGCACACAAGCGGGCCCGAAGTGCTGCAGATCGCCGAGGAATACTTGGCGCCGCTCGTTGAACAACAGATCGACACACTCGTGCTCGGGTGTACCCACTACCCGTTCTTGCGCGGAGCAATTCGCCAGGTCGTTGGCCCTGACGTCGTTCTGGTGTCCAGTGATATTGAAACCGCGAACAAGGTGTATCAAGTGTTGACAGAGTTGAATTTGCTGCGGCCAGCAGACACGGGTGAGCCGGTACTTCGGTATGAGGCAACCGGTGACGATACGGAGGCATTTGTCGAGCTCGCACGGCGGATGCTCGGAATCGATATTGACGCCGTTGACCGGGCGCCGACCGGCGCGATTCAACTACCGCACACCGTACAGGAATGAGGAATGATGAGTGAGAATACCCGCGCCGATGGGCGAACCCTTGGCCAGCTCCGACCCGTCACAATTGAGCGCGGCTGGAGTACCCAGGCCGAGGGAAGCGCGCTCATTTCGTTTGGGAACACCCGTGTGCTCTGCACCGCATCTTTCACCCCCGGTGTGCCTCGATGGCTGAAAGGAAAGGGGACGGGCTGGGTGACCGCCGAATACTCCATGCTCCCGCGTTCCACGAATGACCGTATGCAGCGAGAGTCTGTTCGTGGAAAGATTGGTGGCCGCACCCACGAAATATCCCGCCTGATTGGGCGCAGCCTGCGTGCCGTGGTCGACACAAAGAAGCTCGGCGAGAATACGATCGTGATCGACTGCGACGTGCTGCAGGCAGATGGTGGAACGCGCACGGCAGCCATCACGGGCGCCTATGTTGCGCTCGTCGACGCGGTCGAGTGGGGGAGAGCCCAGGGGTTCATCGGGAAGAAAGCCGAGCCTTTGAGCGGCAGCGTTGCGGCCGTCTCGGTCGGCATCGTTGACGGTGCACCCATGACGGACCTCGCGTATGTGGAAGACGTGCGCGCTGAAACCGACATGAACGTCGTCGTCACGGGAACCGGCGATTTTATTGAGGTGCAGGGCACCGCCGAGGGCGTACCGTTCAAGCGCGCGGAACTTGATGCGCTCCTCGACCTCGCGCTTGAGGGGGCGAACGAGCTGACCGGTCTCCAAGCGATGACGCTGGCCGGGAGCCTCGCGTGAGTGGAACGCCGCAGGTGGTGCTCGCGTCGCACAACGCACACAAGCTTGAGGAACTGCGGCGCATCATCGGTGGGGAGCTGGGCGGCATAGAGCTGATCGGCTATGACGGGCCCGAGCCCGTCGAGAACGGTGTCACGTTCGAAGAGAACGCCATGCTGAAAGCTCGCGCGGCGGCCGAGTATACGGGACTGCCAGCTATCGCCGATGACTCGGGTATTGCGGTTGACGTGCTTGGGGGGAGCCCCGGAATCTTTTCGGCACGCTGGGGCGGACCAGCTCGAAATGACGCCGCGAATGTTGACTTGCTGCTCTGGCAGCTTGCTGACCTCGCCGACGAGCACCGGCGCGCTGCGTTCGTGTGCGCCGCCGCGCTGGTGGTTCCGGGGGAGACGCCGTACGAACGGGTGCTCCGTGGCGAGTGGGCGGGAAGCATCTTGCGCGAGCGCCGGGGGGACGGCGGGTTTGGGTACGATCCTATTTTTCGTCCCGGTGGGGAGATTCGGTCCGCGGCAGAATTGAGTCCAACTGAAAAGGATGCGCTCTCGCATCGCACCCGTGCGTTTACGGCACTCGTGCCCGAGATCTCGACCCGCGTGGGGCGCGGATGACTGACAGTGCGACGGGTGGCCTCGTGCGCCCCGACGTCAGTAGTGCTGATGCTGAGCAGATTGCGCTCCAGTGTTACGGCATTGTGGTGACCGCGACTGAGCTTGGCAGCAATCAGGATCGCAACTTCGTGTTGAGAGAGGCGTCAGAACATCTGGGAACTCACACAACTCGAAGTGTGCTGCGCGTCGATCACCCTGTCGTGAGTGATGCGGCGCGCGAGGCCCAGCACGCAGCTCTTGATGCGTACCGGGCAGCCGGGGTTGCGGTGCCGACGACGCTCCCGGGATTAGACGGTCAACTGACGCAGTGGTGGAACGGGTTTGCAGTGCGCCGCAGCGAATTCGTCGAAGAGGCAGGTATGGCCGATGCCGGGTACCTTGCATCCGTCGTGCTCACCGAGTTCGGCACGCTCGCGGCCACCTCCGTACGTGCCCTGGCAGACCTGAAGCACCCGGGGTTGCATCGCGACCATATGTGGGACATGCGGGTGGCGTTCGAACAGACTGTGGCGCTGCTTCCTTCGGTCACGGATGAGGCGCTCCGTGAGCGCATCTTTCGCGTGGCTACCGAGGCGCAGCATGCGCTCGAAGACGTCGCTGACGCTTTGCCCGAGCAAGCGATCCACGGAGACGTCACTGATGACAATGTGATGGGTCTGCGCGGCGACGATTCTCGGCTTCACCCACACACCATCATTGATCTGGGCGACCTCTCATACGGGTGGCGGGTCGCAGAACTCTCGATCACCCTCGCTTCGCTTTTGCAGCATGAACCCGATCGACCGCTGCGCGTGCTTGAGACGATCGAGGCGTTTCACCGTGAGGTGCCGCTCACGGAAGCCGAGATTCGTGCAGTGTGGCCGCTGGTGAACCTGCGCGCGGCGCTGCTCGTTGCGAGTGGCTACCGGCAAATTGAGATCGATGGCGGCAATGAGTACGCGCACGCGCATACGGCGGGTGAGCGGCTCACGTTTGAGTCAGCAACGAGGCTTTCTCTGACTGAAATGACCGAGCACGTGCTCGCGCGGCTTGAGGTCACACCAACAGCCACGACGTTGCCAGTCGCTCACCCCACAGAACCGCTCCGGTCGGTACTCCCGGGACTCACGGGGGAGGTGCGCCTGCTCGACCCCGGTGTGGAGTCAGACGCACTTGATGCCGGGGCATGGCTGAACGACCATGCTGAAGCGCGAATGCTGGCTGGGTCCCTGGGCGGCCAGGTCCAGGCCGTTGTGTTCCCCTACGGCGTGTACCGCATGACGCTCACCGCGGTCGACAGCTCGGACGCGCTGCCGAACTGGCCAACAGTGACCGAGATGTGGATCGACGCGGGGCAAGAACTTGTCGTCACTACGCCAACCGCCGCCACCGTGCTCGGGGCAGCCTCCGGGTTTGTGACGCTCAGCGTCGGCGACGGATGGTTGCTGATCATGTCTGGCCTACAAACCACCGCTCAGGTGGGGGCGACGCTCGAAGAAGGTGCCGCAATAGGAGCGCTAGGGGAGAGCACGGCGCCGCGGCCACTCCATGTGCGACTCGTGCGCCAGGACGCGCTACGCGCTGACACTCGACTCGCAATCGAGGTGCTTGAGCAGCTGCAGCGCAACCACGATTCGGGACAGTACCGGAGCCCGACCGTGAACTGCGTGGCACCCGACCGGGTGCCTGCTTGGACGAGACTCACACATGACCCGGCCACCCTGCTCGGCTTGGAGCCGCGCTCCCAATCCGATGAGGCTCAGAGCGAGCAACGGCGACGCGATCATGTCTTTGCGAGTGCCCAAGAGCGTTACTACGAAACCCCGATGCAGATCCAGCGAGGCTGGCGGCACCACCTCATTGATACCACGGGTCGCTCATACGTCGACATGGTGAACAACGTGGCCGGGCTCGGCCACAGCCACCCAGGGGTTGCGGATGCCGCAAGCCAGCAAATTCGCACGCTCAGCACCAACTCCCGGTTCCTCTACCGCGAACTCGCTGAGTACAGCGAGCGACTCATTGGGCTCCTGCCGGAGCGGGAAAACGATGACGATCCTGACCTCGACACCGTGCTGCTCGTGAATAGCGGGTCTGAGGCAGTCGATCTCGCGTTGCAACTCGCGCAAGCGGCCACCGGAAGAGAGACCATCGTGTCGCTGCGAGAGGCTTACCACGGGTGGACCATGGGAAGCGACGGGGTCACCACTTCCGCCTATGACAACCCGCAGGCGCTCGCCACCAGGCCGAGCTGGGTGCATATCGCTGACGTACCCAATCGATTTCGCGGCACCTACCGAGGTGAGGCCGACGACCCGACTGTCGGCCACAGGTACGCGACCGATCTGAACCGTGACCTGCAGCAACTCGCGGATGCGGCGCACCCGGTCGCCGGCTTCCTGTGTGAATCCGTGCTCGGCAACGCCGGCGGGGTCGTGCTCCCTCAGGGATACTTGGCAGAAGCCTACGCACACGTACGCGCGGCCGGCGGTCTCTGCATCGCAGATGAGGTGCAGGTCGGCTTCGGGCGCATGGGGTCCAGCTTCTGGGGTTTCGAGCAGTCGGGAGTAAGGCCCGACATCATCACCATCGCAAAACCGATGGGGAACGGCTTCCCGATCGGGGGAGTGCTCACCTCGAAGCGGATCGCTGATGCACTCGCCTCGCGCGGCCAGTTCTTCTCCTCGACCGGTGGCAACCCGTTGAGCTGCCAAGTGGGGCTCGCCGTGCTTGACGCGATGGAGACAGAGGGGCTGCAGCAGAATGCGCACATTGTTGGTGCACGCCTCGCTGCAGGGTTCCGCGCGCTCGCCGCAGAACACGAGATCGTGGGTCCCGTACACGGACTCGGGTTGTACCTCGGAGTTGAACTGGTGCGTGACCGAGAAACGATGGAACCTGCAGATGTCGAAGCGGAAGCGATCTGTGAGCGACTCCGCGAGCTCGGAGTCGTCGTGCAGACCACATCGGAACGATCGAACGTACTCAAAATCAAGCCGCCGCTGTGTTTGACGGAGGAGAGCGCTGATTTCGTGGTCGCGATGCTCGACCGTGTGCTTCGTACGGGGTGGTAGCGGCGAACTCCGCCACCCACCTTCAGGCTCAGCTCCCGACAATCAGCTCGATGAGCACGACCGCGGCGACGAGTAAGAACACCGCACCGGCCACAATGTCTAACCAGGGGGCGGCGTGCCGAAACCAGTGCCGGAACCGACGCGCCGAGCATGCGACGGCGACTCCGACGAACCACACGAGCCCAGATACCACCATCACGACGATCACGAGCAATCGATCGATTGCTGTGGCCTGTGGGGGGAGAAATTGACTTAGGAGTGCGGTAAAGAAGATGAGTACCTTGGGGTTTGCGATGTTGGTGACGAACCCGAGTATGTATGTGCGCCGAGGCTCAGTCACTTCGGCATCGACGTGTGGGCGTCGAAGCCCCGAGACTCCGCCCCGAATGCTTTGCACACCCAGATACCCAAGTACCAGGGCACCAGCAATCTGTAGAACCGGGAGCAACCAGGGGAGCGCGACGAGGAGCACGGCGATCCCCAGCACTGAGAATAAGATCCACAGAGCGTTCCCTGTCATGATGCCGAGCGCGGCGTACACAGCGGACTTACGGCTTCGTACTGCGAGACGCAAGAGAAGAAATACATCAGGGCCTGGGCTTGCGACCGCGGCAATCCAGACGATGAGAAGTGTGGCCCAGTCGGTGAGTCCGAGTGCGCTCACGTCCAATCCCATAAGATCACCCTGGCACAGTCGTCACGCACAACAGAAATTTTGGGGATCGCTTTCCACTGCTTGCTGGCGGCTCGGGCCACATGCTTTTCATTATTGCGAGTTACGATGTGGAGATGTCGGAACGAACCGAGCCGAGTGAGGGCCGTAATGAGTCGAGCGATGAGCGTGCGGATCGAAATTGGACTGAGCTCACACAAGAGCTTCGGGTCAGCCAAACTGGCGCACAGTTTCTCATGGCGTTTCTGTTGATCGTGCCGTTTCAACCCCGATTCACGGAGCTCGTTCCCTGGCAGGAAGTGCTCTACCTCGTTGTCATGGCAAGTGCTGCCCTCGCAAACGTATTGATTGTGGCTCCCGTGAGTCTGCACCGTATCCTGTTCCAGAGAGGGAAGAAAACGGAGCTGGTGCGGGTGAGTAATACGCTCACGCGCGCGGCCCTCGTGGCGCTCGCAGTAGCAATTGCCGGAGCAGTGTCGCTGGTGTTTATATTCGTGGTTGGGGGCGCATCGGTGTGGGTGGCGCCCGCCATCACGTTGCTACTCACCGGGGCAATCTGGTTGTGGCTCCCCTGGAGAGTTCGTACCCGATCTGACAGCCGACACCGCAACAGCTAAACAGTGGGCAACATTCGTCCTATAGGGTTCGTGGATGAGTAGTATAAGTAATTACCCCTAGTTGCCCCCGAAAGAACTGAGGCTGCCCCTGTGTCGAGCTCGAATTCTCCTGCCGTTGCGGCTGGAACGCCCCGTGTTACCCCAGCACTGACGAAAAAGATTCTTGGCACCGGGCGCATACTGAATCCCAATTCAGCTGCGCTACTGCTCACCACGAGTGCGCTCGCGGTCGTACTCAATGTCGTCGGAGGGACTGCGGTGGCGTTGCTTGGGCTGCCGTTTCTGTTTCTGGATGCGATCGGTACGTTTTTCATCGCCGCAGCGTTCGGCATCCGCTGGGGCATTCTCGTTGGTGTCATCACGAACCTCGTTCTCGGAGTCACCTCCGGCCCAACCGCGATTCCGTTCCTGCTTGTGCAGGTCGTGATCGCCATCATCGTGGGTACCATCGCGAACACAGTCGGGTACACCTGGGCGGGCGCGGCCCTCGCCGGTCTCCTGGTCGCAATCATCGCGCCCATTGTGGGGACGGCGATTGCGGTGCTCGTCTTTGGAGGCATCACCGGGAGCGGACTGGACGTGGTGACACTCTGGCTGGTGAATGCGGGTCAAGATATCTTCGGCGCTGCCTTCTGGCCACGCTTCGGGGCGAATGTGATCGACAAGGTGCTGACGGCATTCGTTGTGTACGCGGCGCTCAAGGCGATCCCCTCCAACCTATTAAAGCCTCGTCATCGCGAACACATTGCAGTGACTGACGGTTCGGCGAGTCCAGCGGAGGGATGACGCGCCCGATGCCACATACCGAGCAGCCGAGCGTGCTCATCACCTCGCACTGCGTGCTCAATCAGAACGCGGTGGTCGAGCCACTCGCGCGAAGCACCGGCGTTATGCACGATGCCGTGAATTGGGCAAAGGAGCAGGGGTACGGTATCTACCAGTTGCCGTGCCCGGAGTTCGCTTTTCTTGGACCCAAGCGTCCGCCCATGTCCACTGAGCAGTACAACACGCCTGGTTTTCATGCCAGCAATAACCAGCTCCTTGACATGGTCGTTGCAGACCTGCGGCGCTTCCACAGGTCTGGGGCTCGACTCATCGGTTCATTGCACGTCGAGGGGAGCCCCTCGTGTGATCCTGATACGGGAAACTGGGTCAGCGATCTCCTGGCGGCTCTTGAGCAAGCGGATATACCACTCACCATGATCTGGCAGCTGCCGGAGACTGAAACAGGAAGCTTCGACGCGCGATCCACTCGCACGCGGTTTGGTGACCCGAAGCAACGAGCAGGAACACCAGGCGGACTTCGGCTGACACGAACCATTGCGGGCGCAACTCTCCCGGTCCGCAGCGCAGGGGCAGACGAGTGAGCTTCACGGATCAGCGGTCGGGTGATTTGGTGCTCGTTGCGCATCGGGTCATGAATGCGACCCTCGCCGGCCAGCAACGCACGGACAACGCCTCGTCAGTGGAGGCGGTCACCGAATGGGCAGTGGGCACTGGGGCCGGTATGTATCAATTGCCGTTGCCCCACTACCATTTTGCCGAAGCACCGACCGCAGAGCCCAATGACCAGGCCGCAGCAGAGGCACGCGAGTATGACTCCGAGCGGCTCGAGTTTGTATTCGGCCAACTCGATGTCTACCGTGCCGGAGGATACGCGGTGAGAGCCGCGGTCGCCATTGAAGAGGACTTCAGGGATACGCGTGAGGACGAGTGGTGGCAACTCTTTTCGGAGGTGGCTCAGGCACACGGGTGGGAACAACTGCCCGTGCTCACCGTCCCGCTCAACGCGGTGAAGTTCGATGACTCCGGTACCAAAAGAGTAGGCACTGAGCGCGTGGAAACTGAGTCGTGATTTCACTTGACGATGTCACGTTTAGCTACGACGCGCCGTTTGGGGAGCCTCAGGTTCGGAGCGTAACGCTCGAGATACCCCACGGGCAGCACGTAGCACTCCTTGGTAGCAATGGCTCAGGCAAGTCCACACTGGCCCGCCTGATGAACGGGCTGCTGGTGCCGCAAATCGGGCAAGTCACTGTCGACGGTCAGGTGACTGCAGGTGCAGGCGTGGACCCTGCTGCGGGACGTCGTGCACGCGCGGCCGTCGGGTTGGTGTTTCAAAACCCTGAAAATCAGCAGGTCGGCACGACGGTGTACGAAGACATTGCGTTTGGTCTCGCAAACCACGGTGTGCAGACTGATCAGATGGTCGAGCGCGCGCTCCAAGCCCTCGACCTGGTCGGTCTGGACATTGACCTCGACCGGAAGATTACATCGCTGTCAGGCGGACAGTTGCAGCGACAGGCCCTCGCAAGTGTGCTGGCACTCGAGCCCCGATATCTGGTGCTCGATGAGGCTACGTCAATGCTTGACCCTGCTGGCCGTGAGCAACTCTTGGTGGCGTTGCGAGGGGTCAAAGAGCGGGTCGGGATCGGGATCGTGCAGATCAGCCACTACCTGGATGAAATCGTGATGGCAGACCGCGCTGTGGTAGTGATTGACGGCCAGATAGCGTGCGACACCACCCCGAAGCTGCTTCTCAGTGACCCAGAGATGCTTTCACGCGCAGGCCTTGAACGACCGCGCACCGGCGTGAGCTTGATTGATCTCGCGATCGCAGCACGACCCGGGGCCACAGCGAAACGTGGCGCGCAGGATGACGCCCCCGTGTTTGCGCTTCGGGATGCGACGTTCACCTACGATCGTGGACGTCGAAAGACGAGGGCGGGGAGTGCTCCCTTCGCGTTGCAGGCGACCGACTTTGAGTTGTGGCCGGGCGAATTGGTGGCAATAACGGGCCCGTCAGGCGCAGGCAAGACCACACTCCTGAACCTAATTAAGGGCGTTTCAAAACCGACAAGTGGAGATATCGAAGTCGCAGGCACCGACCCGTGGCAACGAAAGCACCGCGGGCTGTTCAGTGAGATCGGTTATGTGCTGCAACACCCGGAGCATCAACTCTTTGCGACGACAGTCCGGGGTGACATCGGGTTTGGTCTGCGCGGCACAGGGTTGCGGCCTGAGCAGATCGCGACGCGAGCGGCTGAGCAGCTTGAGAAATTTGGCCTCTCAACGGACAAACTTGAGGTCAGTCCGTTCAGTTTGTCAGGGGGGCAACAGCGTCGAGTCGCCATGGCCGGGGTCTTCATCAATTATCCGCGAATTATTCTGCTCGACGAACCCACCGCCGGCCTCGACTCCCCGTCCCGCGACCTGCTCTTTGAAACGATCCACAGGGAGCGGTTAGAGGGCGCAGCTGTCGTATGGGTGAGTCACCGACTGGAAGAGATCGCGTCTCATGCTTCTCGGCTTGTGGTGTTGCAAAGCGGTCGGGTCATCGCGAACGATGCACCTGAGCGTGTTTTTGGCGACACTGGTCTCGTTGCGCGGCTCGGCTGGTCACAGCCCGCCGAAGGAGCAACGCGGACGCAAGACGTGACGCCCATGTCCGAGCGACAGGATCAGGTCTCGTGAAGAATCTCGGCCCGGACCCGCGTGTAATGCTTGTGGTTGCGTTCGTATTCGCTGTCGGTGCAGTCGCAACACCGGGTCTCGGCGCGAAAATCGCATACGCACTTGGAGCGCTCGCCGTGTGGGTCATCCTCAGTCTGGGTGTGCGAAAGTTTTTCCTCATACTTCTGCCACTGACGCTCTTCCTGATTATGACGTTTGTGCTGCGTGCAGTGATTCAAGCGGACCAGTACGCGGATGCGACCACGGTTGCTGCGATTCCGTTTTCGATATCGGGGATGCTCGTTGGTGTCATGCTGAGTCTGCAGGTCTTCACTGTTGTACTGGGCCTGGGATCCGCGGTGCTTTCTAACCCTCCGCTCGCGCTTTCGGAGGCTGCAGAGCTGTTACTGAAACCGCTGAGCAGACTGAAAGTACCCGTGCACGAGGGGGCGCTAATGTTCTCGATTGCGCTGCGGTTTCTTCCGATCTTGGCGGACGAGTTCCGTCGGCTCACGACTGCGCAGGCTACCCGCGGTGCGGCGCTGACAAACCGCAGTGTATTTTCGCGTGTTCGGGCGATCGGTCCGCTCGTTATTCCGTTGTTCGTTGTCACGTTGATTCGCGCACGAGAGCTTAGTGAAGCAATTGAGTCTCGAGGCTACATTGGTTCAGAAGGTCGAACGCTCACGAGGGTGTATCGGCTGACCGCCAGAGACTATGTGCTGCTTGCGCTCACCGCGCTGACCGTTGCCATATCGCTTGTTCTCGCGCTGAGTTGACTCTGGAGAGCGTCGGATAGGCTGGAGGCATGGAAATCATGGACCTTCTGCGTAACATCCTCGTCATTCTTCACTTTATTGGCCTCGGATCACTCCTCGGCGGCTTCCTCGTGCAAATGAAGTCGTTCAAGACAAAGTCCGTCGTAATCAACCCCGCGATTCTGCACGGTGCACTCGTGCAACTCATCACCGGTCTGCTCCTCACCGGGGTGGCTGAGGCCGGCGATGACCCCGTCAACCACATGAAGATCGGAATCAAGCTCGTTGTCGCGCTCGCCGTGTACGTGCTTGCGCTTGCGAATCGGAAGAAGAACCCGGTTTCCAACTCTGTCCTTGGCATTATCGGTGTACTCACGTTGGTGAACATCGTCGTCGCAGTAGTGATGCCGGGCTTCCTATAAGCCGCAAAACTATGGCCCCTGATTGCGCGACACACCTATCGTGCAATCAGGGGCCACTGCTTTCACCGTATCGGGTGACCTCGGGCACCGTGCCGCGATAATTCAGTCACAGACGCTGGACGAGAGATCGTTGACCTGATCGTAGAGTCCGCCGATGCGATGGTTCTCGATTTCTTGTGTCCTCAGTACACGTCAAGGGCGCTGGGCGCCCGAGAAGCACTCCCGCACTTCGATCCAAGTATCGAGCTCCCCGGCGATCCTCGCAGCGATTTCAGCCGCGCGATCCTTGCTTTCTACCCGAATCACCCACAGCCGCGCAGACGGTTTCCCGTCGAGGTTGTAAATTCCCTCGCGAGCCTCGGCGCCTGGACCAACAACGATCGCCTGCGATTCGGGACTCAGCGTTTCGACCAGCTCGAGTTCTGAGCTCATCTGCAACTCATTCTCGAACACCGAAAGAAACGACAGCACCTCTTCTTTCCATTCGGGTCGCCGCTCGTGCAGCTCTGACTCGCGAATGTGCCACGACAACAGGTAACGAATGGTGACCCCCTGCGATTAATGGAACTGGGTGTTCCTATCGTCGCACCGCAACCGTAGGATGTCGAGACTTCTACCGAGCCCCTTGTCGTAGAAGCTCAGGGCTACCGTGCGCGAGGGGGGACTTGAACTGCCCGGTGCGCAGCGTCAACCTGAGACATGAAGACCCGAAAGCCGCGTGAATTCAGAAATTTTCAAAGCAACAGCGACAGATCGTGGCACGTACATACATGCTCATACATGGCTGGTGCCCCATAGTTTGCCCCATAGGGCAAAGTGTTTCATCAGAAATCTTCTGCGTTTAAAGGATCGACGCATTCAAACTCTGCTCTTAGAACAAGGTTCGCCGGGAGTTTGTGTGCCATTCAAATCAGATTCGAAGTTCGGGGGTGCTGTTGCATACTGAGGCACACACGAGACCTCTATCTCGGGGTTTCTTCTCTTTCCGCACAGCACTCCAGGCCGTGCTGTGGGGGTCAGTCTCGGGCGCAGACGTGGAGTATGGTGCGTGCGAGCCAGGTTTCGTAGTCGGGTTGGTTCCAGCCCGAGTCGAGTACGAGCTGGTTGTAGCCCTCGGGTGACACGATGAATGAGATGGTATCCGCGACCGTTGCACTTGGGTGGGGAGTCTGGGCGAGTCCGCGGCGGCGGAGTTCGTCAACGAGTACGAGTATGTCTGCGCGGCGGCGTTGTTGCAGCTCGTCGAGTTCTGTGCGGAGGAGAGCGTCGGATCTGGCGACTGACAGGAGTGTTGTCCAGAGAATGCTGCTGCGTCGGTTTGATTCCGCGACGAAGTGGACGATGCCTGCGAGGTAGCGGGTGTTGTCGATTTCAGCGGTAATTTCGGTGACTGTGCCGTGACTGGCGAGCGATGCGATGTCATCGCTGCCGGCAAAGCTGTGTGTGAATGCGTCAAGTAGGAGGCGGTGTTTGGGTCCGCCGAGCTTCACTGACGGTCCTATAGATGTCAAGCCGCGATGAGGTCATGCCTGAGATCGTTGTACAC
>JBQDBM010000002.1:0-183194 GCA_052090925.1 Leucobacter sp.
AGGCGATCATCGCTATGCATCACGCGCTGCTCAGTGAGAGCGCGCCGCACTTCACCGGCAAGTTCCGTGACGAGCAGGTCTGGATCGGCGGTGGCGGCGTCTCGCCGCATGCGGCGTTGTTCGTCCCACCTCATCACGACCGCGTTCAAGGACTCATGGCTGACCTTGTGAAGTTCAGTAGACGCACTGATATCCCGGTGCTCGCCCATGCAGCAATCGCCCACGCCCAGTTCGAAACGATCCACCCCTTTCCCGACGGCAACGGTCGAACTGGTCGCGCGCTACTGCACAGCATGATCCGACACGGCGGCCTCACTCGAAACGTCACGGTTCCCGTTTCCGCGGGGCTCCTGCAAGACACGGATGCCTATTTCGCAGCGCTCACCGAGTACAGAAACGGCACCCCCAGTGCGATCGTCACCGCGGTGTCAGATGCTGTGTTCGCAGCGATCAATAACGGTCGCCAACTCGTCGACGAACTACGAGCGGTTGCTGCCAGCTGGGAAGCGCAGGTTCCTGCCCGCCGCGGCTCGACCGGGATACGTCTGCGTGAGTTGCTTCTGCGTCAGCCAGTCGTTCACGCCCGACTGATCTCAGAGGAACTGAACGTCTCCGCTGTCGCAGCGCAGACCGCGATTGACCGGATGGTCGCTGCAGGTGCTCTCGTGCAGACAAACAACTACAAGAGGAACCGTATCTGGCATTCGCCTGAAGTGCTCGCAGCGCTCGACCGATTCGGCGCGCGCGCACGACGCCGACGCTTGTGAGCCCTCAGCACGACAGAGAACCCGCTGGGGCGTGGTCGACACAGTCCTGCCCCGAGCGGGGCACCATCTACGCTGACATTCCACAGGAGTTTGCAGCATCTCCTCTACGACCTCGCGAGCCAAATGCGGGGCGCGTTTCCTGCCGAGAGCGTCGGCGTACCGAGCTTGCCAGCTGGGGGGGGGGACGTGACTTCGATGGCCGAACCGGCAATCCTGCACTGAGCAATCAATGAGGCCGTGGACCACACCTGCTACGCTCCGCGCACACCTTGCCCCAGATGAACTTCTGTTCCACAAACCTCGCCGACGGCGAAACAGTTCTCTACCGCGAGCGCGGTATCCATTGACGGTTAAAAGCAGGTCGCATACCACTATCGCCCGACCCTAAACACTCTTAACACCACCGCGCATTCAGAACTTGACCGACGACGACGGGAGCCCCGTATGTGAACGGTCAGGCCGCATTTGTAGCAATAAACAACACCCGAACCCGCGGCCCACGAAAGGAAAGATCATGGCCGCGACAGACTCCACGCCGATCCATGAAGCGCCGCAGCTACTCACCATCGACGAGTTGGCGGAGTTGCTACAGGTCAGTACCTCGACGATCTACAGCCATCGTTCACTTGGCCTCCCGCTGCCGCCAGCAGCGAAGATCTGCGGGCGTCTGCGCTGGCGTCTCAGCGACGTGGAGGACTTCATAGCCGAGCAGTTCGCAGAGGCAGCGTAAATGGCGAAAGCTTGGATCATCGACCTCTGGGTGAAAGATGCGAAGGTGACGCTGCCAGACGGCACCACCACCAACCTCTCCCCCACGTCGGCACAACTGAGGGCGCTCGCGAAGCTGCCTGAACACTTCCGCACTACGAAGTTCGGCGTCGGAAGTCGCTGGCGCGTGGTCTGGCACGAAGAAGACAACGAAGGTAAGCAGCGCCAGCGCACAAAGCATTTCGCCGCGAAAAAGGACGCGGAGGCACTGGTCAGCGAGCTCGAGGATGACATTCGCACCGGCCGCTACGTTGATCCTTCGCAGCGGGAGCAACGTTATGCGGTCGTGGCTGAAGCATGGTTGTCTTCGAAAGCTCGCATCAAGGATGCGACGTGGCGGCGGTATCGCCGAGAACTCGACGCATACATTCTGCCGAAATGGGCGACCGTGCGGATCGGCGCGATCAAGCGGCAGCAGATCGACGAGTGGGTGCAGCAACTTCTAGCTGGCACCGCTCCGTATGACTTTAAGGGTGAGGGCAAACGTCGCCCACGCGAACAGACCCCGCTCGCCCCGGCATACGTCCAGCATTTGGTAGGTGCGACATTCGGGGCAGTGCTTCGCTACGCGGTCGGCGAGGGTTGGCTCGGCCGCAACCCGGCAGCGAAGGTCGAGCTACCTCGCGCGGAGGAATCTGAGGATGACCTACCAACCCTGACCTACGCAGAGGTCGAACTGCTGGCAGCGGCCGCCGCGGCCCCGCGCCGACGCAAGAACGGGCGCGAAGACGTTGCCCCGCCCGCTGACGACCGGTTGTTGGTTCTGCTGCTCGCCTACAGCGGGCCACGCATTGGCGAGGCCACGGCGCTGCGAGTCAAGAACTTAGACCTCGACAACTCGCGCGCCCGCATCGCTCGCACGTGGACGGTGGATCGCGACGGCCGGCGGTTGCTCGGCCCGCCGAAGACGTGGCAAAAGCGATGGCTACCAATTCCGCCGTTCCTGGTGGATGAGCTTCGCAAGCACGTGAAACACAAGCAACCCGAGGACTTCGTGTTCACCAGCTACCGCGGCGACGGACAGACCGCGATCGACGGCGGCAACTGGTACAACCGCGTGTGGACTCGGCTCCGTAACGAGTCAGGCGTCGCCACTGGATTCAGCGTCCACGACCTACGCCACGTCGCCGCGACCCTCGCTATCGGCGCGGGTGCCGATGTGAAGCTCGTACAGCAGATGCTCGGCCACGCCGACGCCACGGAGACCCTCAACACGTACGCTCATCTCTGGCCAGAGAAGACCGGCGAGGTGCTCAACTTGGTCGCAGCGCGGCGCGCCGAAGCCCTTATCGAGCGCGTGACTGAGGCCGCCGATGAAGAACCCGATGTCACCGCGTAAAGATGTCATCGTGACTGAAACGTGACTACGAACCCAAAAACGAAATCAGCCCCGGTCAGAAACTATCTCTGACCGGGGCTTTTCGTCGGGATGACAGGATTTGAACCTGCGACCCCGTCGTCCCGAACGACGTGCGCTACCAAGCTGCGCCACATCCCGATTACACCGAAGTGCAAGAATTACTCTAGCGCGTTCCCGTAGAAACACGAAAATTCCTGAGGCCGCGACGCGAGGGTCAGATTAGGCTCACTGAATCTGGCAGAATCGACGCGTGCCAACCATTCCAAGACTCGTCGCGTTCGATCTCGATGACACACTTGCCCCCTCAAAGTCTCCGCTGGACCCACGTATGGCTGCGGTCTTCTCCCGACTGCTCAGCGAGACGACCGTAGCTGTCATCTCGGGTGGCAACTTCGAGCAGTTTGAAACGCAGCTTCTGCGTGGAATCGAGCACGTCCCAGAAGAACGACTCGAGAAGCTCCACCTACTTCCGACATGTGGCACGCGATATGAACAGAGGGTCGACGGGGCATGGGCAACCGTGTATCAGGAGAGCCTCACCGAGACTGAACGTAACGCTGCGTTCACGGCGCTCAAAGAAGAGGCGAAGCGTCTTGCGCTTTGGGAGGTAGAGCCGTGGGGTGAAATCCTTGAGGATCGTGGATCACAAGTGACGTTTTCCGCGCTCGGGCAGCGTGCACCTGTCGCGGTCAAACATGCTTGGGATCCCAGCGGGGAGCGGAAGAACTCACTGCGCGCAGCAGTCGCAGCACGACTCCCCGACCTTGAGGTACGCAGCGGTGGATCCACATCAGTGGACATCACCCGCAGAGGTATCGACAAGGCATACGGTATGAAGAAGCTTGCGGAACACACCAGCATTCCGCTGGATGAGATGCTGTTTATCGGCGACCGACTGGACCCGGACGGGAACGACTATCCGGTGAAAGCGATGGGTGTCACCTGTCATGCTGTAACCGGCTGGGAGGACACTGCCGACTATCTCGAACGCCTGCTTAACGTCGCATAGTACGGGCAGAACCCGCGGGAACTACTTCACTGCGTGCTGAAGACCAAGCGTTTCTGCAGTCTCGGAGAGGCTCGCAGCGGCGAGCTCTGGATCATGGTTCACCCCGGTACCAAACGCGGGTACCTGTGCAACTAATTGCTCGCGCCACTCACTCTCAAATTTCTCTGGGAAACAGCGCTCGAGCACCCCGAGCATGGCGTGTACCGCTGTCGATGCTCCAGGCGAGGCGCCGAGGAGGCCTGCGATCGTACCGTCCGCACCCGTGATGACCTCAGTTCCAAACTGCAGAATTCCGCCCTTTTCAGGATCCCGTTTCATGACCTGGACGCGTTGACCTGCAGTGATCATCTCCCAGTCGGAAGAACGCGCCGTCGGTAAATACTCCCGCAGGGCTTCCATCTGCTTCGCACGGCTCGCGAGCAACTCACCCACGAGGTACTTAACGAGCGAGAACTGCGTCACTCCAACTTTCATCATCGGGCCGATGTTGTGCGGGCGGATTGAGCCCGGCAGGTCCCACCATGATCCGTACTTCAAAAACTTCGGGCTGAAGCCGGCAAACGGGCCAAACAGCAAGCTTTCCTTGCCATTGATCACCCGGGTATCGAGGTGCGGAACGGACATGGGTGGTGCGCCCACCGCTGCTTTTCCATACACTTTTGCGCGATGCTGGCTGACAATTTGCGGGTCATCACACTTCAGAAATTTCCCACTGATGGGAAATCCTCCGAAGCCGGAGACCTCGGGGATTCCGGCTGACTGTAGTAGGGACAGGGCACCGCCACCCGCACCGACGAACACAAAACGAGCATTGATCCGAGACGAATTGTGTTCGCGAACATTGCGCACGTCAATGTCCCAGCTCCCATCGTCGCGCCGTCTCAAATGTGCCGCTTCGTGATTGAGATGAAGCGACACATTATTCTCGACAAGGTGCCCGATCAACTGCCGGGTGACCGACCCAAAGTCAACGTCCGTGCCACTCATCGACCGTGTTGCCGCGACTACTTCGTCTTTCCCCCGGCGGTCAATGATGAGCGGTGTCCACTCCGCAATTTGTCCTGGATCGTCGCTGAACTCCATGTCAGCGAATAGTGGTTCAGCCTTGAGAAGTTCGTAGCGGCGCCGCAAGTAATCAACGTTGGCCGCTCCGCGCACAAACGTCATATGTGGCACTTCATTGATGAAGCTTGACGGTTCTCCGAGCACCCCTCGCTTAACGAGTGTCGACCACCACTGACGAGACAGTTGGAACTGCTCGTTTATCGCGACAGCTTTGTCCGTAGAAAGGCTGCCGTCCGCTGCTTGCGGCATGTAATTCAGTTCGCACAGGGCCGCGTGACCAGTGCCAGCATTATTCCAGGCGTCACTGCTTTCAGACGCAACTTCAGACCGAGATTCGATGATGCTTATCGACCAGTCTGGTTGAACTTGCTTGATCAGTGTGCCAAGTGTCGCGCTCATTATGCCGCCCCCGATGAGGACGACGTCTACTGTATTACTGCTCACGATCTTCGAGTGTACCCCTCATCAAGCAGAACCTTGCTCACAGTGAGGCCATCAACCGAGTGCGACGGCCTTCGCCTGTCCGAGTGACCCCAGCTCTGCACCAAGCAGCTGGGTGAACCCCAGTCGCGTCGCTTCGTTCTCCCGGAGCGACGCCCCGGTGACTGCCCGAATCTCCCCCGCGAGACTAATCTCGCCAACAGCTGCCATATTGTGTGCCAGGGGGCGGTCCGAGATCGCAGACAGCACCGCCAGCGCAATGGCCAGGTCAGCAGCAGGCTCCGCCAGCCGTACACCCCCAAGCGTAGACACGTACACATCTTGGTCATGGAGTCGTGCGCCCGCCCGCCGCTCAAGTACTGCCAGAATCATGGAGATGCGGGCCGAGTCCACGCCACTCGTTACCCGTCGTGGATTGGGGGTCGCACTCTTCGCAACGAGTGCTTGTACCTCTACCGGAAGCGCGCGCCGCCCTTCCATCGCGATTGTTGCGCACGTACCACTCACGGCTACAGTTCCGCGACTCAAAAATAAGCCACTCGGGTCAGGAACCTGGGCGATTCCCTCCGAGTTCATCTCAAAACACCCAACCTCATCAGTGGGCCCAAAGCGATTTTTGAGAGTCCGGAGAAAACGAAGCGCAGTTTGCCTGTCCCCCTCGAAATGGCACACCACGTCTACGAGATGTTCGAGGAGTCGCGGACCGGCTACCGAGCCGTCTTTCGTCACATGCCCCACGAGAATGACTGGGAGTCCCCTAGCCTTGGCGACTCGGATCAGAGCTGCAGCTACTTCGCGTACCTGGGCGGGGCCACCGGCACCTCCTTCGACACCATCGCTCATAAGCGTCTGTACCGAGTCGATAATTACGAGGTCCGGGCGCACCGCGTCAATTTGACCGAGCACCGTTCCCAAATCGTTCTCACTCGCCAAGTAGAGAGAATCATGCAGTGCTCCCGTCCGTTCAGCACGCATGCGAATCTGCCCGGTCGACTCCTCACCACTCACATAGAGCACACGCCCACCAGTCGCCGCAATCTTGGAGGCGACGTCGAGGAGAAGCGTTGATTTACCCACGCCGGGCTCCCCAGAGAACAGCATTGCCGCACCTGGAACGATCCCTCCACCGAGTACTCGGTCCAGCTCGCCGATGTCCGTTGGACGATGCGCGACCGTATCGGACCCGAGCTCAGTGATCGGCCGAGCCTCTCCCCCTGTTGGAGGAGTAGTCGTACGCGTCGCTCGTGTAAGCCCAGAAGCCTGCGCGACCTGCTCGACGGTTCCCCACGCCTGACATTCACCACAACGCCCGACCCACTTCAGGGCACGCCACCCACACTCAGTGCAGGCGTACCCGCCGGTGTTTCTTCTTCCCATATGGAGGAGCCTAGCTGCGGCATCCGACATCGGGATGTCGATATGTGCGTACTGAAAGCAAGGTCACGAACAGGGAGGTCTGTCGCGTGGAGAAATCTCTACGCGCCTGTTCGCAGGCTCTCGTCGATCGTACTTTCGGATATAAAGCTGTCACGTAAGTCCTCGGCCGCTTTGATGTCGCTGCGGCACGCATCGATAAGGTCGGCACTCGGACGATCGGTGCGGGCTTCCATCTCGAGGCGGGCGTTGCCCTCCTCGATTTCTTTGTCGAGTCCCGAGATAACCATCGTCTGGACTCGCTTTGGTAGCTCACCAAAACCTGTTTCCATCATGCGAGCCAGGCTATACCTCTCCGCCTATATACTGCACATTCACTCTCCATTTTTCACGCCGAGCATACCAATTTGCGACCAATTCTTCACCCAATTCAGGGGTCCAGCTTCTTCGCAAAGAAGAGCTACCCACGGGTGTCATTATTTTCGTGTCACATCCGGGTAGCATGTCGTCTGGCGGTACCAACTACTGGTGTGCGCGGCAATTCCATCATGCACCAGACAAGGCAATGTAGACATGCGCGTAGCTCTTTTACACCTTCGAAATTCTCGTCCACACGCACCAGAGTTTCAACGTGATCTGGATATGCTCACGCAAGGGGCACTAGATGCCATCCATCGGCTGGGTTGGAGTGCTGACCTTGTCGCCAGCTCAGAAGTTCCAGTCTCTGACACGATGAACCTCGCGAAACGCTGCGACGCTGTCGTGTTGTTAGGTGGCGAGGACGTCACTCCTGAGTTATATGGCGGACGAACCACATACCCGGGTTCCGGACACCACGAACCTCACGCCGATCGCGCCCATATTGCCGTGATTCATGAGGCCATCAAGCACCAACAGCCGCTCCTCGGGATATGCAGAGGGCTGCAACTCATGAATGTTGCGCTCGGTGGGACACTGATCCAGCACCTCGACCCTTCAGAGAGCCACCGGGCAGATGGAAGCGGCATGGATGCCTATGTGCAGTCAAATGTCTCCGTTGATCAAAACACAGATCTATACGCAGATGTCCCCGTGGGTCCGGTGTACTGTACCCACCATCAGGCAGTCGATACGCTCGGAGTCGGCCTCACGGCAGTCGCCAACACAGCTGACGGGGTCATCGAAGCCGTCATTCACGAGAGTGCACCGCTTACGGGTGTCCAGTGGCATCCTGAACGCCCCGACGTAGCCCCAATCCAGCTGACGCCTCTACTTGAGCGGCTTTCCAGGCAGCTCAGTAGAAACGAAAGCCACACAGAACACGTGCAGCAAGCCGGCTGACGGTTGGGAGACGACGGAGCAAGGCCAGGCCCTTCGCCGTGGTGTCTCGAGCCAAAGTTACGGCAACATTGGTCAGGACTCAGCAGCATGGCGGACCGCACCACGCGAGCGACCGTCGGACCGCCCAGTACGCCACAGCAACAGTCCAAGTACCAGCATTCCAGCCACGAGGGCGAAAATCCACAGCGGCGGTCCGGGGACGTCGGAGGGCTCACCGACACTCTGTATGTCGGCAACAGGAGTGGGGAATACCCGCTCAGCAGTGACAAGGATCCGGTGTGAGTTAATGCCGAGCGGTGTACACGTCACGAGTGTCACGAGATCTTCGCCCGGTACGACACGCAGATCTTCCCTTTGGTCAGGCGCGACGATGTGTGTGTCACGCACCCGGTAAGTGAACACCTCACCCAGTACTTCTAAGACGAAGGTGTCACCAACACTTGCTTGATCGAGGTGTGTGAACATAGTGGCCTCCGCGAGACCTCGGTGCGCAGTAATCACCGAGTGCGTGTCCTCACCACCGACGGGAAGGCTCGAACCCTCAAGGTGACCTGCGCCACGCAGCAGAGTCTCGTCGTCGGTTCCATGGTAAACAGGTAAATCGACACCCACCGCCGGGTATCGCAACCTCGCCATCACGTCAGTGTCGCCGCCGCTAAGTTGCGTTTCGTACGCGAGACTGGGGTCGGACGAGGTGCCGGTGCCCGCAGGAACCGCTTCATTGACTGCAAGGTGCACGCCGGAGGTGAGCGCGTCGTTGTAGCGATACGCAGCCTCAAACTGTGCATCGATCGCGGGGGAAGTGCTTCGGGTGTGCTCTGAGTACGTGTGGATGAGCTTCGACTGGTTATACGCCGAAACCCACTGCGACGCAGAGGGGTATATGAGGGCACCGAGACCAAGCAGACCAAACAGCACGATGGTCCAGCTCAATGCGCTGGGACCCCATCTCCTCCGTGTCTCTTCCACGCATCTCCCCAGTCCCTAAGTTATGAAAAGCTTGCTCGTCCCACAACACGGTCTGACGGGAAGAGTAGGCCGTGCGTGGTCCTATGAATCTTGGGGGACGATGATTCGTTCGACCACGCACGACCTGGCTTATTACACCGTTGGATGGCTCCGGCTTGTGCGTCGACGCACAAGCAGCAGCACCATCGCGGCAGTGATCAGTCCGCCACCGATAACGAGCAAGAGAACTTGCATTCCGCTACCGGTCAGTGGCAACTCGGGTACATCCTGCTGGGTGTTCATGATCGTCCGCACAGCGTCGTCCGCGTGCGCAGTTTCGCCCGGGTGCACGATGAACTCGGTCCTGAGTTCCGCGTCGTTCGTAGGAAGCACGAAGCCTGCTGGCGCTTTCGTTTCTACAACGAAGTAGCATCGGCTCTGGAATCCATCGGTGGTATCACCGACCCAGAGACCTGGGAGTGCAGTGAATGTACCAGAATCGATGGTGCCGAGTGTTCCATCCTCACCGGAGACGATGTTGTCGGCAATGAGCGTGTTACCGGAGACCGCGACCGCACAGCCTGCGCTGTCAATCGACCCCATCCAGAGCTCGAACTCAGCTCCTTCCAGGCCCGGGTATGGTTCTGGGGCCGAGGCGATTACTTTCGTTAAGTCAACGGCGCCCCATCGAGTTTCGACTTCGGGAGTCGGGATGCCGTCTGGGTGAGAATCCGTGTAGAGGTCATTAACGTTGACATAGCCAGTATTGGTGATCGTTCTGTTGGCATTCGCTCTTGCGGTGAATGAGACGGTGACAATGTCATCCTGCTCAATCTCTCCGAGTACACCGGTGAGAGTAACACTAAGTTTCCGAGCATCCCACGCCGCTGAATAGTCGGTGTCTGCAGTCAGAGCAGTGCTATTGACGGCTACTGATACGAGATCAGATGTTGGGTCGAGCTTAGGATCGAGGGTGTCAGTGAATATCAGTTTCGTATAACTCTCACCATCTGGCAGACCAGGTACTCTCTGTTCGATCGTGTACTCAATGGTGTCGCCGAGCATCACATTCTCACCCTGGGAAGCGACATTCTTCCCTGGAGCGTCGAGCACCGTGTTCTTAGGATAGACGTGCACATCGTAGAGCCACTCCCCTGCGGACTCCCCGATCGCCGGCGTCGGTACGGTCACAACAAAAGGAGCCGCACGTTCAACTACGTTTTCTGGCGCATGCGTCTCACGGACCAGATACGCACCTACTTCAAGTGACCCAAAGACCGCCGAGCCATCAGCACCTGTTTCTACCGCCATAACACAGCTCAGGTCATGGCCATCAAAGGGAACCGAAGTGTCAGTAACGTCCGCAGCTATAGTTCCGAGGCGCCTGACTTCTTCCCATGCCGCGTTGCCGTCATTAATCAGGTCAATATTCTCGATGAGGCAAGCCTCAAACCATACTTCTGCGAGGGGACTACCTCCAGTTCCGCCGGAACCGTCCGGGTTTTGCTCTTCGTCTCCAAATCCCGGGTTTGCGTGTTTGTGGACCGTGATCGAACCTTCTTGCTCCGTCACTGGGCCGGGCACTGGGTCGGCGTGTGCCGCTGCCATGCCGGTAGCGAACACGCCGGCTACGGCTGTGAGGATTGCGGCAGACGCCGCGAGGAGTCGCTTTCCACTCACTGTGGTTTGTTGCTTCATAATCTTTCCTTTCGCATCTGCCGCAACCTTGCGGCCGAGATGTGTATGTGTTGCGGAATTCGTCCGTCTGTTCATCCGTGTCTACGCCTAGTCCTCCAAAGCATGAGGCCCGCCATAGTGAGGAGCGCGAGTGCGCCTATCGACTGAATCACCTGCGCTCCGAAGCCACCCGTCAGCGGAATCTCGGGTACAAATTGTTGAAAGTTCAAGAACTCACCAAGATCCTGTTCAGCAATAGCGAGATCCACCTGCTCTGTGTGTAGGTTGAGCAGGTAACCAGCCGGCGAGACCGTCTCAGCGAGTGCATAGGAGCCGTAGTCCAACCCGACCACTTTGAAACTTCCAGCGGCGGGGTCCCGATCGTGTCCGTCGCAGTCCGACGGACTATCCGCGATGCAGTCGGGGATCGGCATTGGTTGGGCCCCGGTCGGTTGCCCGTCCGCGCTCACCGGAATCAACGCCCACACTGACCCCGCGAGCGCGTTGTAATGGTCATCAACCTTGTACCAAATGAGCGAGCCTGGCAACGGAGTTTCGGTACAGTTCGGGCGATCATCCGCGGCAATACAGTCTTCAGGCGGTGTGTCATCTGCATCGATCAAGAAGTTAACTGACCGATTGTTTCCGCGCTCCGACTCTTCTTTCACCGTGACCGCATAGGTCACTGATGCGCGCTCCCCCTCAAGAAGCGTGCCCGAGACGGTAATGCGTTCATTCTCAGGCTCGTAGGTAGCAACGAGAGGCCCGGATGTGGGCGGCATGGTGGTTACCGTGGGCGCAGCGGTGAGCGTCGCATCATCTAATACGTCATCGAGTACGTCGACCGCATCCACCTCGAAGTCGACAGCACCCTGGTTTGCGAAATGGAGCGTGTAGGTGAGCACCGTGCCTGCGACTATCGGATCATGAGACGCGCTCATTTCTTTCCACTGTGAAGTACGCAGTGATCTCAGCGTTGCAGATGCGCAGTGGTCTACTCCGGCCGCAGTCTCTCGCTCAAGCACGCAGGCGACATTTGTCAGGATCCCAGACTCATCGAGGTCAGGATCGTACCGGATTTTGAAAGAGATAGTCGCAGTTTCACTGCTGTCGAGGTCCCCGTGCCACTCGATCACTTCCCCATTCTTTTCCACCGACCCCACATCAGCCGACAGGGTGCCGTCGATGTATGTTGCGGCGGGCAGGAGTCGAGTCAGGTCGTCCGTCATCGTGGCCGCAGGCGTTGAGGCAGTGCCTGGCCCGTTGTTGGTCACCTGAATTTCATAGGTGACCTCAAGCGGACCTTCGTCAGAGGGAAGGCTCTGCAGGTCTGCAACTTTTGAAATGGTGAGCATGGGCAAGAGGTGCTCAGTGCTATAACACGGCACACCAGTGGGCACGTCGATCCACCGCTCAACCTCCACTTCCCAATCGAGCACGGGTGGCGCGCATGCGGGCGTGCCGCCCTCACCCTCAAACACCACATTGCGAATTCGTCCGTCCCCGCCTTTTTCGACGAGCACTTCGAAAGTGTAGGAGGCTGTTTCGCCGGGTCCCAGTTGTCCTGTCCACGTGATGCGCGGAGCGTCGTAGCTCAGGTCACCTCCAGACCCTTCGACAAGCTCGAGGCTTTCGGAGACGACTGAAGCGTCATCAAGTACGCCTTGCAAATCATCAGTAGCGATCGCTGGATTGTCGCTCGTGTAGATTGACCCACCTATATTGGTGATGTCCACCTGGTAGGTGATTCTGTCGCCAACTCGCGGATCGTCGGGAGCAGACGAAGCGGTAGCAGATTTGAAGACTCGAAGTCCAGGGGCTGCCGGGCACACCTCTGTAATACTCTCGTTGTTACTGGTGACGGGGTCATGTTCGTTACCCAGCACCGTTGCCATGTTCGGTACGCACTCGATCGTGTCGGTCGGCAGGTTCGCTCGGATCCGAATTTCGGCGGACGTGTGTGGCGCGAGCATGCCACCCACACATTTGACCTCAGTTTCTCCCGTATCGCGTACCAAGCTATTGCAGCCACTCGTCAACGTCTCAACATCAATAAACTCCGCGGGTACGACGTCTTCGACCACGTACCCGCTTGACCACGAGTCGGTGAGGTTTTGCACAGTAAGGGTAAATTCGAAACTCGACCCGGCAATTACACGTGTAGGTGCGCCTTTCTCAATCGCGAGGTCCACTGTGGGCGAGTTCTTCGCGGCCCCATCGTTGAGCGATGATCTTGAGCCTTTCAGCGGCTCAGCAAAGATCGGATGGAAAGTCGGGACTTCCCCCAATGGGTTCTGAATTTCGAACTGAAAAATTCTGCCCAGGGCGTTGTCCGACAATCCAATATTTCCATTGCCATACATCCACTGCGCACCAAACACTAACCTTCCGCTTCCAGGCCCGTAATCGATGGGAAACGTGGAGACCTGGTGCTTACCGTCGGCATTCGCTTCAAGATCAATGCGATATACGATCCCGTGGCGATTATTGGTTTGGCCGAACGTCCAGATCATTCCGTCTTTATAGACAAGGTCGGCAGTGTTTGGAACTGTCTGCGTGAGCAACATGTTTTCCACATCAAGTTCGCCAGGTTCAGACTCTGAACCTGGGAGCGGAACATCGATAGAGTAGAGCCGTTTCATCGGGCCGAGCGACGGCCGAACGAACAACGAGTCGCTGTGAATCCCCTCACCAAACGTGCCCGCGTTCCAGGTCCCACCCTGCGCCAGATTGTGAAGACCCGTGGCACGACCGGCGAATTCTGTCTTGCCTTCTTGACCAATTCTGAGTACTCGTTTGCTGCTGCTAGAGGTACTGCCACTGACATCAGTCTGCATGGCATACAGGTAGTGATCGCTGCTGCGGTATGCCAATGCGTTGTACGTGATGTGCCCGTCTGAACCAATGCGTGTGAACTCCCCATCACCTGTTGTTTGATTCTGGTCATCAATATCAATGACCTGTTCAACTCGGAAAAGTTGCGTGGGAGCTGTTTGCTGCCCAATGAACACCGTCGGCGCCCATGATTCGAAATTCTCCCCAGGTGCTCCACCTGGCCACGGGTCATGAGGATCCTGAGCCGAAAACGCAGGTGCAGTGTTTCCGCCCTGAATCGGGAGATCGAGTGGCACTATTAGGACGGATGCTACTGCGACCGACAGTATGCTGCGCAGCCACTTCTTGCGCCGACTGGTTGGTGCCGCATCGCTTCGTTTCACTGTTTTCGTTCCCACTACAATCCACACAAAATGCAATACAACGGTTTCTCGGGAGAACCGTGCTGGCTCTGTGTGTCATTGTTGTCAACGTCAGGGCGTCAGAGGGCGTGAAAAGAAGAATCCCCAAGAACTAGGGGGCGGGCATTCCCTTCGAAGCGAATATTTCCACCAGAACTAGGGGATTCCTCAAAGACGGCCTCCGCCTGGCATGAGCACCTAAGACTCTGAGATCACCCTGCCGTCTGCGGCGAAACGGGTAAGCATTGTGTTGGCTTCAGACTTGACGAGTAGCGAGAGTTCTGTGCCGGGGAAACGCGGCATGGTCCGTATCGTGATCGATGTTTCCGCGCCGTGTGGATGTACACGTGAAGCAACTGCCCGCGCGAGCCCTTCACTGATAGTTTCGGGGTCTGCACCATCATCGGGGTACCCGACGGATCCTGCATCAAGGTAGTCGGGCACCATCTCGACGGCGAGGCTGCGATCCGCCTCAGCGCGGCTCATCTCGCTCATCAGAATTACTGTGCCACCTCGACGTCGGACCTCGAGTACCGCAGTTTCCAGTACCGGGTGCAGGAGGCGAGCCGACCGAATACGGTCGCGGATCGTAGCCTCCGCAATGGACAGTTCGAGCTGGAATGCTCGCGTTACATGTTCGCCTTCCGCGAGTCGCGCCAGCAATGGACCTGCTTGTCGGCGAACCAGAATGAGCTCTTGGCGACTTCGGGTTGTAACTTTCTCGGCCGCAGCCTCGTCGAGGAGAGCGCGTTCCGCCTCACTCCGATACTGAGTTCGGCGCAAGGCAATGCGCGTGATCGCACGATTCCATACGACGAGTACCACCACGAGCACCGGTATGGTGAGCAATGCTAGGTATTCACCTGCGTCTGCTCCGTGGTGCCAAGCCCAGATGATGCCCATGCCCCACACGAGCGCAGAACCAGCTCCGGCAGCGAGAAAGTTTCCTCGTGCTCCGAGCGCGGCGACCAGGTAAGACGCCATACTGTACATCCACAAAGGTGCACTGTGTGGCTGCATGGCAAACAGCACAGTCGCAGCGGTGACCGCGCACACAACGACCGCTCCAGCGATCCCTTTTCGAAGCCGATTTGCTCCGGGCGTAGTCACAAGGAGCCCGCCGACAAGTCCGGCTGCAAGTGGAATGATGACCCATGCTTCGATCCGCAATTTGTCGCCAAGCAAAGCACCGATGACCAAGAGCGCCCACGCCCCTACTAGAGCGATTCGCCCCGCGCGTGCGCCGAAGCCAACTGCGCTCGTCCGCGAGGCAGCGAGGGAATTCAGCTGACCCACTGAAGCACAACTTTCGCTCCGCGGTCCGGAGCAGAAATAATCGTCGCTGAACCGGCTGGTAACGCCCTCACGGGAGCCAGAATGCTCCGCTGCACCCCAAATCGGCGTGGACTTACCCCAGCCGGGTCGAAACCCACCCCATCGTCGACTACCTCGATGCGCACTACCCCCTCGTCAACATAGGTGCGGAGCGCCCGTCTTGCGTTGGCCCCCGCATGCCACACGCTGTTCCGTAATGCCTCGGTCGCAGCGGCAGCAAGTGTCTCAGCGATATCTGCCGGAATCACAGCACTCTCAATAGCCTCGTCCACGCTGCAGCGCTGATCAAGGTCGGTCGCAGTCTTACGTAACCGCTTGCTCAACTCGGCGCTACTCACTGTGTTGTCTGTTCTAATGCTTGGGAGCCCTGAGTCGAGCACATCGAGCGCTCGTTCGGATCCCTCCCGCAATACACGCGAGGGAGCACCGATAGTGTGCAGTGCTGCCGACAATGTGGCGAGCACCTCATCATGCACAAGTCTGGCCACTCGTGCTTCTTCGTTCGCACGGGCGGCCGCATAGGAACGGCGCAGCTCCTGGTCCTCAGCCTCGGCCTCAGCCATACGAAACTGACGTAACCCGTCACGGATTGTGATGAGGAGCAATACGATCCCGACACCAGTGAGCTGGTTGAACGTATTAATCAACCCAACAGAAATTGCAGGACCTAGCACCAACAGGCTCGAGATTGCCGGCAAGATACAGACACCGATGGCTGCAACCACAGCGCCTGTAGCGGGTAGCCACAGCACCAAGTATCCGAGTACCGCGGGGATCGCGATAGATTGCCACGAGAGGAGCTCTTCGGGAAACAGACCGTCATACGCCAAGTAGGTGGTGACAAGTGCAACAGCCGACAACACCGGAATCAACACCCAGACGGTACGAAGCACATTCATCGGAAGGGCATGCCCGGCGAACGCGCTTACGGCGATCGCCACGATGATCACGCCACACAACAGCATCCATCCGCGGTCAAACTGTGCAAATGTGCTCAGCTCACCGAGTGCAATCCCAATAATGAGGATCAGCCCGCCGATCGAAATCACCTGACCGAGAGTGCGGTCTGCACGGTCCCGGATTTGGTCTTTCACACCTCAGCTCCCCTGATGATGCCGTCTTCAACTGCTCGCCGGTAGAGATCAACCTTGGTACGAGCTGGCCGACCGTGCTCTTCGTATTTCGTTCGGATACGGCGAATATGGTCGAGCACTGTCTCACGCGAGACATACAACTGAGCGCCGACGCGTTCGGCGGTCTCACCCGAAGCATATAATTCCAGCACTTCGGCTTCACGCCTCGTGAGCACCTGCCCCACAAACGCGGTGTCTAGATCAAGCGCTGCAGCCCAGTCAGCAGACGCCACCACTTCTCGGCGCGCTGCGGCCCGCACAGCCGCGAGTGTCTCCGCAGCAGACGTTGATTTTCGAATCATGCCAAACCCGCCCGACCGACTGGCTTCGCGTATGAGTGCCGGACGATCGCCGCTCGAGTAGATGAGTACACGGGCACCCGTCATCCGCAGTTCTTCGAGGTTGTCCGTCGGCGTGCTGCCGTCTGCGAGAAACAGGTCAAGGAGCACGACGTCGAGCCTCGGTGCGTCGTCCAACATCTCGGTGACAGTCGCCCCTGTGGCCGCAATGCGCATATCCATTTGTACGTTCATGAGGGCCACCAGCCCATAGACAACGGCGGGATGGTCATCGACGATGCCCACATTTATCCGCACCTAAAACCCCCATTGGTTAACTCGTCTGCAATTTCAATACTCCAGCGTACTGTGTTTGCCACACCTGTTGAACATATCGCATGCGGGGGTCCATGGGAAGCCATTGGCGGGTCTTTCCACCTCTAAAACATGCCCTAGCGTTGTACGAACTCAGCCGCTCGCCAAACAGGCCAGTGGTATCTCCCACGATCTGATCGTTATCTGTTGGCGGAAAAGTAGTAGTACCTGCACATTCAGGAGCCTGAACCAGGAATATTTTTGTTCCTGGCAATTGTCTTGGCCCGGTTGAAGCCGCGATGACCCGTTTGTTAGCGTCGAATCATGAGTAATTCAACGATGAGTAACTGGAAGAAGCGCACTGCAATCACCATTGCCGGAACCCTCACTGCTGGGGCCCTCATGTTCACCGGGGCGAGTACAGCCCAGGCGTATACATTGTCTGCGAATATCAGTGTCGGATCTTTCTCGACCAAGAGTTCCTGCGAATCCACCATGCGCTCGTACATATCTTCGTGGACAAAGATCAGTCAGAGTTGCACGTACTATCCGAAACAAGGTGGCTTTACCGACAACGGGTGGTACTTTCACTACCGCGCCATACGGGCGTGAGCACCCGAATTTAATGCACGCTTTTTAGGGCAATTGGCCTGAACGTATTTCCAGGCCTCCCATCGTCCGGCAAGTACCGACCCGGGCTTTCCTGCACTTAGGACGAACTAGCAAAGACCCCCGAACTTCCGCTTGCTTTCAACGAAGTTCGGGGGTTTTATGTGGCGGTGGCGGTGGGATTTGAACCCACGGTGCAGGGTCACTACACACGACTTTTCGAGAGTCGCACCTTCGGCCGCTCGGACACGCCACCGCGGAAAAGAATACGTGATTCAGAGCCTGAACGCGAATCGAATGCCTCCCGATGAGGTAGAGAAAAGCCCGTGAGGCGGCTTCTATTTTCCCGATAATGGGAGAGGATAGGGCGGGCCCCGGGACGCATTGACGAGATGTCATCGGAGTTGTGGCCGAAAACGAAACACCAGCAACCCGGAGGTGGGGGAAATGTCGGACTCGCACTACTTCGAGCACACTCCAACTGGAAGCATCGAACTCGGCAGTCTTGGGGATGCTGCGGCCCGACTGGCTACGCTCGGCCCGCACGAAATCGTGGAGCTACTCGAGCGGCTCCCGCCCCACCGCGCCGCAGTACTGTATCGACTCCTCGAGAAAGACCTCGCCTCCGAAGTTTTCGACGCACTCGAGCCCCCTATTCAAGCGGAACTTATTGCAGGATTGCGCGATGACCAAGTACGGTCGCTCTTCGCCGGGCTTGATCCCGATGATCGCGCACAACTCATCGACGAGACCCCGGCAACTGTGGCCTCCCAACTGATCGCGGGTTTGCCTCCTGCCGAGCGTCAGCTCACCAGCGCAATTCTCGGCTACCCGAGCGGTACTGTCGGACGCCGCATGAGTCCGCACTTCGTACATGTCCGGCCGACCGACCCCGCGGCGAAAGCACTGGAGATCGTGCGCGGACACTCTGACGCCGCAGAGACCGTGTACAGCGTGCTTGTCACTGGGGCAGGCCGCAAGCTCCTCGGGGTCGTCAGCCTGCGCGAGATTCTCGCAAGCGACCCCGACACTCCAGTTCAGGATTTCATGAATGAACCTGACTTTGTCGCGGCCACTGATGACGCGGAACATGCTGCACACACTCTCGTTGACCGGGCGTACCTTTTACTTCCCGTCGTAGATCGTGAGCAAAGGTTGCTCGGCATCCTCACGCTTGACGATGCGGCGCTCATTCTGCGCGAGGAAGCGGATGAGGATGCCGCGCGTGCAGGTGGCGCAGAGCCGCTGCGTCGCCCCTACTTGTCAACGTCGGTGCTACGTATTGCACGGTCTCGCGTGGTATGGCTGCTCATCCTAGCTATCTCGGGTCTTCTGACGGTGCAGGTGCTCGAGATCTTCGAAACGACCCTCGAGCAAGCGGTGGTACTCGCGATGTTCATCCCACTGCTGACTGGAATTGGCGGTAACACAGGCTCTCAGGCCGCAAGTACGGTCACGCGATCTCTCGCCGTCGGTGATGTTCGGACTGGCGATATCTGGCGTGTGCTCTTCCGCGAGGTCCGGGTTGGCCTGGTTCTCGGGATCCTGCTCGGAGCGCTTGGTTTTGGGCTCGCGTCTCTCGTGTACGGTGCTCCCACAGGGGCGGTCATTGGGCTGACAGCCCTGTGTGTATGCGCGATGGCAGCATCGGTTGGTGGCGCCATGCCGATCCTGGCGAAGACCATCAAGGTCGACCCGGCAGTATTCTCAACACCGTTCATCACCACGTTCTGTGACGCTACCGGCCTCGTGATTTACTTCTCCATCGCGAAAGCAGTGCTTGGCCTGTAGCACGGCACTCAGGTCACGATCGCATGCGGCTCGCGACCTGAATCACCGGTCAGTCCGTGAATATCTCGGGCATCATCGTTACGCAGAACTCGCGCAGCTGCTCACTCTTCCGAAACACAATAGTGTCCCACTCTTCGTCACTCGTTCCGCTGTCTGCAAAGTCTGAGGGCACCTTAAATACCTGTAGCGGTATGCCGAATCTTTCACACACGCTCGCATATGCATAAGTCTCCATATCAACGAGCGTCGCACCGAGCCCAGCGATGTGTGTGCGCTGCTCATCGTCCTGCACAAAGGTGTCACCGGTTGCTACGACTGCAGTCCGCTCTGGGGGCAGGATCACGGGGCCACTCGGTATCAACTCCGGCGACGGCAGCGAAAAGTCGTGCTGGACCGCACCCACTACCTGGTACACAGTGTCGATTGCGGGCGTGCCAGGCGCATCGCTGATAAGACCGGCAGTGCCGAGCACGATGACTCGCTTGTAACCATTGGTATTTTGAGCCAGGTGCGGAGCCACCGCACCATCGTTGTCCGCGGCACGCACACCTACCGTGGCCAATGCTTCGCTGCGCGCCGCCTGGTCTGCGGCCGCACGGCCACTCGCCAGCGCGTGCGCGAGGGAAGCCGCCGCCGCGGTCTTTCCGACACCCGTGACGAGGTGTGGCACATTACGAAACGCCGAAGCCTCATCACGATGGGCAAAAACTAGCAGTGTCTCAGTGTCGGCCATTCACTCATCCTAGCGAGCGTCAGAGCCTGTGCTCAGGAGCGTACGACGCGATCAAGTGAAAACTTTCAAGTTTACGTGTATACTAAAGGGCTGAGCACGGAATATTCTTACCGAGCACCCGTCCACCGCCGGGCGAGGGTTCGACAACTTCAGGATGATAACTGCTCAAGGTGTAACGCTATAACTCACCACTTCCCCGCACCACAGGGCGAAGTACAGAAGTGAGTGGCACTTTCCGAAACCCGTCAGGCAACGGTCACGGAGTCGCGTTCACCAGATTCCGCCACACGCGGAGTACCAGGGTCACGAGGTCACCTCGGACTACCTGGCACGACAAACAATCAACCGATTGTTCACAATCAACCGCGATGCTTTGCACGTATCGAAAATACGAAAGCTTCGCACGGCCCGATGCGGTATCCGCACTGGGAGACAGAAAGAATACCTATGACACAAGACACAAATCTTCACCGATCGAACAATGAACATCAGAGTGCTTCTTCACGCCTCTACCGCCTCTACACTCCGTACCACGCACTCGGCGGCGCTCAGGGCGTACGTGTACCCGCGTGGGCGAAGCATCGCTCCGTATTTCGCGGCGAAGGCCGAACCACCTATCTCGTTGAGACTGACCAGGTCGATGCCGCAAGCAACGACCTCTATGATCTCGCAACCAAAGGGTGGAACGTGCACGTCGAGCGCGACGGGAAGTCGAACATTGCGCGTGTGGCGGTCTCTCAAGACGACCTCGCCCGCGCAGCCTAAGGTTGACGGTGTCGAATACCGGCTCGACGGAGGGTGGCTGGGTACTACTGGGTGGCAACGCGTAGTCGGTCGGCTGCAGCACGCGCGCGCTGTCGAATTCTTTCGGCGTCAAGCGTGAGGTGCTTTCCGTCACGATATACGTGGCGGCCCCCGATGAACACGTGGCGCACATCCGCGCCGGTGGCCGTGAACCCAAGGTGAGACACGAGCGCGGCACGCGACTCTCGCGGATCAAACGTTGCAGAGCTCGTACTCCCCGTGCTGAGCGCGATGACATCCGCCATGCGGCCTACTTCGATTGCGCCCGACTCTGGGAATCCAATAGCGTCTGCGCCGCGCGTAGTTGCAATATCAACAACATCACTCGCACGCATTGCGGTCGCAGCTTCTCTCGTACCTCGCTGCAGGATCGTCGCAACCTTGATCTCCTCAAAGAGGTCGAGCGTGTTGTTGCTCGCAACGGAGTCGGTGCCAAGCGCGAGTCGCACTCCAGAGTCGAGCATGTCGGGCAGCGGCGCGACCCCGGTACCAAGCTTGAGGTTTGAGACCGGGTTATGGCTGACCGCGGTGCCCGTTCGTGCGAACATCGCCACTTCGTCGGTACTCATGTGCACGCAGTGTGCACCGAGCACGTCAACATCGAAAAGCCCGAGCGATTCAAGGTAGGTGACGGGAGAAGCTCCGTAGCGCTCAGCAATCGTCGCGACCTCTGCCGCCGATTCCGCGATGTGGGTGTTGATCGGTATCCCGCTCCGTTTCGACCGCGCGACAATGTCTCGTAAGAAGTCCGTTGGGCATGTGTATGGCGCATGTGGACCAAACGCGATGCGAATCTGCGGGTCACCTGCATACTCTGCCGCGAGCGACTCGGTGAGATCACACATCTCGTCGCCTGTCGCGGCAGAAACGCCAGGAAAGGCAGCGACCTCAGGCGAGACGGCTGCGGGAGATGCAAACACCCGCATACCGGCCGACTTCACGAGCTCCAGTAACGCCGCATCCCAGTAGTACATGTCGGCAAACGCCACGGTGCCGGTCTCAATCATCTCGAGCATGGCGAGCTGCAGGCCAACCGCGACATCGGCGTGGGTCATGAGCTGTTCCATGGACTGCACGTGCTCAAGCCAGGGCATTAACCCGTCGTCATCGGATGCTCCACGTAACAGTGACATGGCGGAATGAGTGTGGCCGTTCGAGAGGCCTGGCATGAGTATGTGCCCGGACAGGTTATGGGTGACCGTGGATGTCGAGCGTTGCTCGCCGATGTAACTGATGCGCCCATCACTGTCGAACTCAAGCTCCGGGTCGCTGAGGAGCCGGTCGGGGAGCAATGCCGCATCGGCCCGAATCACCATCGGCTCGGCGGGCTTCGCCGTCGCTTCAGGTCCACTTGCGGTATGGGAATCTTGTGGAGCACTCATGCCCCCATCGTAGCGACAGCTCGGCTAGATCACCGATCAACCGCTACGCGCCGAGCCTCCGTTGCCGTGACGAGTAATCGCGTAGCGCACGCAACAGGTCAACCTCTCGCAGGTCGGGGTAGAGTGCTTCAACGAAGTAAAATTCGGAGTGTGCTGACTGCCAGATCATGAAGTCAGAGAGTCGCTGTTCACCCGAGGTACGGATCACCAGGTCAGGATCAGCCTGGCCCCGTGTCCACAGATGCTCGCCAATTTTGTTGGGCGTGAGCCGCTCCGCCAAGTTGTCGAGTGTTCCCCCCGCCTCGCGGTGTTCGTCAATCGCACTGCGAACCGCAGCAGAAATTTCGCTGCGGCCTCCGTAGCCGACCGCGAGGTTGATGTGCAGCCCCGAATGGTCTGCTGTGCGAGCCTCTGCTGCTGACAGTGCATCGATGAGTTCGGGCGAGAGTTGTTCGGTCGCTCCTACGTGCTTCACTCGCCGCCGAGGGTTCTCCGCGAGGAGTCCGGCGAGTTCAGCGATGATCCCGAACAGGTCGTCGAGTTCCTGACGATCGCGACTCCCCAAGTTGTCTGATGAGAGTAGGTACAGCGTGACCACCTTGACACCCGACTCTTCGCACCACCCGAGAAATTCAGGAATTTTTCGGGCTCCCGCACGGTGGCCGAATGCGGCGCGCTCTTGCAATCGCTGCTTCGCCCAACGCCGATTACCGTCGACGATCACGGCGATGTGGTGAGGAACGTTTGCTCCATGAATTTGCTTGCGCAGACGCCGCTGATAGAGCCGGTACAGGGGTCCGGAACTCCGCGTATCCTGAGCTTGGGTCACTCTGAGAGTGTACTCCCCGGCGAGCGCTGAATCGTGAACGCCATAGACTTGGAGCCATGAGCGAGCCGCGCAAGAATTCGAGTTTTCCAGAACCCGATGCGCTCTCGCTCCCACTGCTTGCCGACGCGATCGAGGCAAAACCAAGTTGGCGCGGTTGGATCCACGCCGGCACGTTTCCAGTCACTATCGCCGCCGGCATTGTGCTGATCACCCTCGCCGACGGACCCGTGGCCAAGTGGGCGTCGACGGTATTCATGCTCACCAGCATGCTCCTCTTTGGAGTCTCAGCGCTCTACCATCGCATCAACTGGCAGCCCCGCACGTTCCAGCTGTTTCGGCGTCTTGACCACGCCAACATTTTTCTGCTTATTGCAGGCACCTACACCCCGATCGCGCTCCTCGCGCTTCCACCCGACAAGGGCGTCTTACTACTGATCCTCGTCTGGGTGGGAGCGATATTCGGCATCGCATTTCGGGTGTTCTGGATCAATTCCCCGCGTTGGCTCTACGTGCCGCTCTATGTCCTCCTCGGCTGGGCCGCAGTCATGTATATCGTCGACATCTACCGCGCAAACCCGGCCTCGATGGTGCTCATCATTGTGGGAGGCTTGCTGTACACGCTGGGGTCACTCGTCTACGGGTTGAAGCGCCCCAACCCCGTGCCAGGGGTGTTTGGGTTCCACGAGATCTTCCACACCCTCACTGTGCTCGCGTTCCTGTGCCATTGGACCGCCGCGCTGCTCGTGGCCATCGACCCCGTGTACCTGCGTTAACCTTGACCCAGGACTTCGGCCACTGCATCGCCATATCGTTGAAGCTTCACCTGGCCAATGCCCGAAATCTCAAGCAATTGCTCTGGGCTCGTCGGCCGGTGAATAGATAGAGCTGCCAGCGTTGCATCACTAAACACCACATAGCCCGGTACGCCCTGCTTGCGTGCTTCCACCGCACGCCACTCCCGAAGTTTCTCGAAAACTTCGCTCTGGTCTTCGGTGAGATCTGTTGACGCTCCGGACCGCTTGACCGCACCGCTTCCGCGTGTTCCCCGGCTTTCCGCACGAGAAACCACTTCCTCTCGCATGAACACGCTGGATTCACCGCGAAGCACAGCGTTAGCGTCTGGGAGCGGAGCCAGCACTCCATACTCTCCCTGCGCTTCGAGTAATCCCGTGGCGAGAAGGTGACGCACGACGCCTCGCCATTGCGCGACAGAGAGGTCGCTGCCGATTCCCCACGTTGACAGCTCATCGAGGCGCATCTGTGTCACACGCTCCGACCCAGTTCCACGGAGTACATCAATGTGTTGTCCGGCTGCGTAGCTGCGCCCTCGCTCTCGGCCAGTGCGTAAGATGCTCGACAGGAGTTTTTGTGCCGGCACGGTGGCGTCCCACAGGGTTGGCGGGTTCAGACATACATCGCAATTGCCACACGTCGCATCGGGGCTGACATCTTCGCCGAAGTACCGGAGCAAGAATACTCGCCGACACTCGACGCCTTCACACAGTGCCAACATTTGGTTGAGGTGCCGCGTCTGGTTCGCCTGCACCGCGGCATTCCCGTCACCGGTCGCGATCAACTGGCGCTGCTGCACCACATCAGCAAGTCCGTACGCAAGCCATGCATCCGAAGCCAAGCCATCGCGGCCCGCGCGCCCAGTTTCTTGGTAGTAGCCCTCAATGGATTTCGGCAGGTCAATATGTGCGACGAACCGCACATCGGGTTTGTCGATCCCCATCCCAAATGCAATTGTGGCCACCACCACCACGCCGTCTTCGCGTAAGAACCGGGTCTGTGCCTCCATGCGTACGCCAGCGTCAAGACCTGCGTGGTACGCGACGGCATCTACTCCCGCCTCACGCAAGGCTGCGGCAGTCTGCTCCACACGCTTGCGACTGAGCGCGTAGACGATCCCTGCTTCTCCCGAGTGTTCGTTGCGGATGAAATCGATGAGCTGTTTTCGGACCTGCTGTTTTGGTTCGATCCGGTACTTGATGTTGGGGCGATCAAAGCTCGATACGAAATGTTCGGCGTTCTGGAGATGTAGACGCTCCGTCAATTCCCGATGCGTCTCAGGGGTGGCTGTCGCCGTCAACGCGATCCGCGGCACATCAGGCCAGTGCTCTGCGAGCGCCCCCAGCCGTAGGTAGTCGGGGCGAAAGTCATGTCCCCACTGCGAGACACAGTGGGCCTCATCTATGGCAAACAGCGCGATCCTGCCACGCTTCAGCAGATCGACCGTACCGCTCGCTGCGAGGCGCTCAGGAGCGAGGTACAGCACATCAAGGTCACCAGAAAGGTAGGCTTGCTCAACCTCGCGCCGTTCGTCCGGGTGCATCGCGGAGTTCAGAGCGCCAGCGCGCACTCCAGCGAGTCGAAGTGCCGAGACCTGATCGTGCATCAGGGCAACGAGCGGGGAAAGTACGATCCCAGTGCCCTCCCTGCAGAAGGCAGGGATCTGATAGCACAGTGATTTGCCACCCCCGGTCGGCATCAGAACGACTGCATCGCCACCCTGTACGAGGTGACGAATAATCGTCTCTTGTTCACCACGAAACTCGTCATAGCCGAACACTTCCTCCAGCACACGCTGCGGCTCAGCTCCGACGAACATGCGCGGTCTCAGTTCCGGGGGCTCTGCTCGTCGCCGCTATCGCCATCAACCTGGTCGCTACCGTCGCGACCATCGCTGCGCTCGGCACCGGAACCTGATGTTGTATCGACCACCGGGTCTTCGTCTCCAGAGGTGGCGGTGCGCTCAGCCGAACGATCAGCCGAACGCCCTGACGCATCTCGTTCGTCGATCTCGGCCTGTAGCGAGTCACGGATCTCTGAGCGGTACGCGTTACGCCGGAGCCTGCGCACCAGGTTGAAACCGAGCAGGATCACTGCAAGCGCGAACACTCCGGTCATGATGAATCCGATTGCTCCCGGAGTCACACTGTCAGGGTCGAACTCGGTGTCCTCGAGCCATCGGACGACGCTCGTGATTGTGTTCACGCGGTTTCCTCCTCGATCCCCTGGAACAGGTCAACTTCAAACTCACTGGTTGCGACGCGGGACGCCGCCAGTCGGTAATCCTCGAACGGCCACGCCTGCCGTTGCAGGTCGTTTGGCCAGAAGAAAAATGGGCTGTCAGGTGGTACTTGGCTCGCGTGCGCCCGCAATGCCGCGTCGCGCTGATCAAAAAACCGTCCCACATCAATCTTCGCAGTGCCCCGGTAGACACGCTCCGAAACGCGCTCATGCATTTCTGAGAATTGTTCCAGCAGGGGGGATTCGGGCTCACGCTCAAGCAACCATTGGTAGACGGATCCGACCCGCTTGGCGTTGAAGATTTCTTCGTGATACATCTTCTTGATCGCCCACGGTTCCCCCGCCTCAGGGTATGACTCTGCATCTCCCGAGACCTCCCACGCGTGACGACTAATCTCATGGCAGCGAATGTGATCGGGGTGTGGGTACCCACCCTGCTCGTTGTACGTGATCATCACGTGCGGACGGAACTCGCGGATCACCCGTACGAGTGCCTCCCCCGAGGTCTCGACAGGGATCCCTGCGAACGAGGCCGAAGTGACGTGTTCTCCCTCATCAGGCAGACCTGAATCTTGATACCCGAGCCAACGGTGTTCGAAACCAATGATGTTTTGTGCACGTACCATCTCTTCGCGACGCAGCCCAGGCAGGTCGCGGCGGCTCTTAGGGTCACGGGCGACCAATTCGTTCAGCACGTCTCCGCGCTCGCCTCCCGTGCAGCTGACGATCAGTACCTCGTACCCCAAATCTAGGTAGTGAGCGTAGGTGGCCGCCCCCTTACTCGACTCATCGTCGGGGTGCGCGTGCACAGCGATCAGCCTGAACGTCATCAGCGTCCTTTCACAAGTTCTTTCCGAGTCTGCCCGATACGCTGGCATACAGCACCCCAGTCTACTTGTCGCATCGTTGGAGGAACCCGTGATCGAGCCGCAGCCTCTTGAGGAGCGCTACGGCAAAACACGACAACGCGGTTTTGACCGACGGTTTGCGTGGGTCGTTGCGGGTCTACTCATCATTGGTGGACTCGCTGTCGTCCTCTTCGGCGGGTGGCAGCAGGGCAGTAGGGTCGCATTCCAAGACATTGGCAGAGATATTGTGAGCGATCATCAGGTTGATGTCCGCTTCGAAGTGTCGGCTCCCCCACACACTCCTGTCGTATGCGCGGTGCAGGCACTAAGCGAGTCAAAGGCAACGGTCGGCTGGAAAATTGTCGAGATCCCCGTTTCTGCCGAGCGGGACCATCGTGTGTCAACATCAGTCATGACAACATTTGAGGCAACGACCGGCAGTGTTCGTGAATGCTGGATCCTCACCAGCTCTTGAATCCACGGATGCGGCGATAGTCCTCATTGAAATTCCTGCACGACATCCCCGCGCCCAATATCGGGATGCTGATAACATAGATTCGACGCCCTGCACAGTCGGGGCGTCCCTTGTATCTGGGCGAGTGTGTGGCGCCCGACACTACTGAAGCACCTGCGCCGCAGGATGCGTTTTGAAGAGAGGACCCCCATGGCTGAGACAACCGAAACCTGGCTCACCCAAGAGGCATTCGACCGTCTGCAGTCTGAGCTTGAAGAGCTGAGCGGGGTGGGCCGACGCGACATTGCAGCGCGCATCGAGGCCGCGCGCGATGAGGGCGATCTCAAAGAGAACGGCGGCTACCACGCGGCAAAAGACGAGCAGGGCAAGATGGAAGCTCGCATTCGCGATCTTGAAGGGCTCCTGAAGCACGCGGTGGTAGCTGAAGCCCCGAAGAGCAAGGGGATCGTCGAGATCGGCACCGTTGTCACGGCCGAGATCTTTGGCGACAAGGAGCGTTTCCTGCTGGGCAACCGAGAGTTGGCCGACGGCTCGGAGCTTGACGTGTACAGCCCAGAAAGTCCGCTTGGTGAGGCGGTTCTCGGAATGAAAATTGACGAAGAGTCCAGCTACGCTGCACCAAACGGCAATCTAATTCCGGTCAAGGTGCTGGCCGTCGACACCTACACGGGCTAACCCGCCGTTGCCGTCGGGTATCTACTGAAATACTGATGGCATGCGCAACACAGTAGATGTCGCGTGGAGCCCCCGCACGCGGGGCGTCGAACGCGCACATGCTGCCAGACTCCTCAGGTTTGTCGGAGCAGGGCTCGCATTCACAGGTCTCAGCATTATTTGGGTGCTCAGGATCATTGCGCACGACCGCAGCATCTATGTGAGTGGATTCGGTGCGCAGGGAGAGCCAAGCGCCGCAATTTTTAATTTCGCACTTGCGACTGTCGGAACGGGGGCGATCTTGATCGCCATCGCAACGTTCCTCTCGTCTCGAGCGACCGATCTGGTATCGAAAATTGCTGCGTTGCTGACTGTTGGAGGCGTGAGTTTCGTACTCAGTGCAGTGGTCTCGTGCAGCCCGGGATGCCCGGTCCCGTTCACCACGGGGGCAGAGTTACGTGACGTCGTCCATGTCGCGTTAGCGGTCATAGGGTTTGCGAGCGCAGGGTTCGCCATGCTGCTGAGTTTTCGGCTCGGTACGCACTTCTCGCGCATCGTCCCACCCGCTGTCGTGTGCCTTGCTGTGCCAGTGAGTGCGGGAGCACTGCTTACAGTTCTTGACCTCTCACACCTGCCAGCCGGTGGCTGGCTTGAACTCACCGCAACAACTGTGGGCTTGCTGTGGCTCATCGTGTTCGCGGTGATGCTCGGCCGTCATACACACCCTGTTCGTACATCCCAATCCTGATGGGGCAAAGCTCAGTACCGCTCACCAACCCTCAGCGTGTACCCCGCATCTTCAAGTGCGCGCACCACCTGTTCCCCATGTTTGACACCCCGCGTCTCAATGTGGAGTTCGAGCTCAACATCACTTACCGGAAGCTCGGTAGCGTGACGGGTATGGATCACCTCAACAACGTTGGCGTTATGGTCAGCAACGATCGATGCCGTGCGCACAAGCTGCCCTGGTACGTCGGGAAGGAGAATGCGCAGCTTTAAATATCGAGATGCCGCAGCCAAACCGTGTCCGATCACACGCTGCAGCAACAGCGGATCGATGTTACCCCCTGAGAGTACGGTCGCGGTGGGCCCACTTGCCCGCACCGAACCATTGAGCATCGCGGCGACCCCAGCAGCGCCTGCCGGCTCGACAACCAGTTTGGTGCGTTCGAGGAGCATCACGATCGCACGCGCAATGTCATCGTCGCTCACAGTGACAATCTCATCGACATACTCGCGGATGATCTCGAAATTCAGCGCGCCGGGTCGTGCAACGGCGATCCCGTCAGCGATCGTTGGGCGAGTCTGAATGGTGACCGGCTCCCCTGCCGCAAGTGAGGCCGGGTATGGCGCCGCATTTTCTGCCTGTACACCGATAATTCGCATCGGGCGTCCCTCACGAGCTGCCCGGAGTTTCGCGGCCACCGCCACCCCTGCGATCAGCCCACCACCACCAATCGGTACGACGATGGTCTCGATCTCCGGGGCAACGTCGAGCATTTCGAGCGCGACGGTGCCCTGCCCTTCGATTACGGACATGTCGTCAAACGGTGGCACAAAATGCGCACCGGTGCGGGCCACAAACTCTTTAGCCGCGGCGTTGGTCTCAGCGAAATTATCACCCTCCAACACCACTTCAGCGCCGTAGCTCCTGGTCGCTTGCAGCTTAGGGAGCGCCACACCGCGTGGCGTAAAGATCGTGGCTTTGACCCCGAGCTCACGCGCCGCAAACGCAACACCCTGCGCGTGATTTCCGGCTGACGCAGCAACGACACCGCGCGCACGCTGCTCCTCGCTGAGTTTGGACATGTGGTTATAGGCGCCGCGCAGCTTGTATGCGCCAGTACGCTGCAGATTCTCACACTTCAGAAACACCCTGGGCACCCCGAGCGTATGGGCCAGGAACCGAGACGACTCGAGTGGCGTGGGCTGAGTGATGCGGTGCACCACTTCAAGCGCACGATCAAAGTCCGCGAGTTCAGGTGCCTGAGATGGGGCTGTCATAGAGTGCCTCTCTTTCGACGCAAACGAGCAACATTCTGAGCGCGCGTACGCACCCGCTGCTTACGTTTCGACAGTCGGTGGAATTCAAAAACTGGATCAAAGTTGGGGTCCCACTTTTTCGCGACCAACGTGTTCACCACCGAGTTCGCTGCCGCAGCAACTGGAACCGCAAACAGGGCCCCCGGAATACCCGCTAGCAGCGCACCCGTCGATACCGCGAGAACAACACCGAGAGGGTGCACACGCACGGCAGAACCCATCACCAGTGGTTGCAGCACGTGCCCCTCGATCTGGTTGACAAGAATGACGACGCCGAGCATCGCTGCGGCATTCACTGGTCCGTTATAGACGAGGGCAATAAACACCGCGAGTGCACCCGTAGAGATCGCACCCAGAAACGGAATGAATGAGCCGATGAACACCAGAACCGCAATGGGGATGGGAAGTGGAACTCCGAGCAGCGCGGCCCCGACGCCGATACCTACCGCGTCAACAAACGCGACGAAGATCTGCACGCGCACATACTGTCCAACCGATACCCAGCCTGCTCGACCTGCCGCATCGAGCGCCGCGTGGGAGCGCTTCGGCATGAAGCCGAGTACCCAGAACCAAATACGTTTTCCGTCGATGAGTAAGAAGATGAGGGAGAAGATCGTGAGCAGCAGTCCGGCGATTACTTGACCAGCCGTCGTGGCAACCCCCAGAGCTCCGCTCCACAGCTCAGACTGGTTATTCTCGATCGTTTGCATGACCTGCGCGACGAACCCATCGATCTGGTCGGCTGACAGCCCAAGCTCATTACTCTCGACCCATTTGAGTATGTCTTGCCACACGACCTCGGAGCGCACGATGACCTCGTCGAAGCCGCTCCGCAACTGCGTGACAATCAGTGAGACGAGCAGCCACACTGCTCCCACGAATGCGGCAAGCGCAACGATAATGCCGGCCCAACGCGGCAGATAATTGCGTTCAAACCACTGCACCACTGGCACAAGGAGCGCGGTCAGCAGGATCGCGATGAGGATCGGGATCACGATGATCCGCACCTGCACCACGAGCCACAGGAACCCCGCAAACGCGAGGCCTATGAGGATTAACCGCCAGGACCAGGCGGCAGCAACGCGCACGCCGAGTGGCAGTTCACCATCGGCAGATTGGGTCGTCATAGGCTGTTGCCCGACCGCCTCATCGTTGTGTTCGCGTTCTTCCACAACACGATCCTACAGATGGGCCCGGTACGAGTTGCTGCATATATCTTGACTTGACACGCGACATCACCAGGGGTGGAGCGCCGGGACGATCAAGAAAACGCCAACGAGGACGAAGAGTGCGGAGAGCCCAAAGCATGTGTACGCGGCAATACTTGCCCATCTGGGGTGGTCAACATCTGCGACGTCATCATCCTCATCGTCACGCGAAGGCCCATTTGCTTCGACTGACCCATCGTTCAGGCGTACGGGTGGCTGCGGGGTTGCGAGGAAGCGGATACCTAGCGAATACAGCGCCACGACGATACCTGCTGAGACAAGTGCCGAAACGAAGACAATGAGGAAAGCCATCCAGTCAATCATTATCTTGGCTCCCCTCCAAGCTCTGGTGCGTCGTCCGATTTCTCTGCCTGCTGCGCCTCTTTCGCAGCCTCTTTCGCCGCCAAATCGTCACGTACTGCGGACTGAGCGACCGGGGTGAGTAAGGGCACCGTACCCGTCTTGGTTCTGACCTTGCGTACCTTGCCCTTTCGGATGCGCACTGCGTAGCCAGATTCCGCAACATCGGGAACTGGAATCGCGTTTGAGTGGTCGACCTTGTTACGGCCCGAACGCCAGAAGATAAACAGGATCACGGCGAGACCGAGTACCGCATTAATAATGATGCCGGCCGAGCCGAGGTAGGCAATGAATGCCGCGAGCGCGCCAACTGCGCCAGACGCGGGAAGGGTAAAGAGCCATCCGACCCCGATGCGACCAACGGCTCGCCACCGTACACTCGAGCCGCGGCGTCCGATACCTGACCCGATGACGGACCCCGACGCCACCTGCGTCGTGGAAAGCGCGAAGCCGAGGTGAGTCGAGGCGAGGATCGTGGCGGCCGTACTGGTTTCCGCGGCAAACCCCTGCGCGGGCTTCACCTGTGTGAGTCCTGCTCCGAGGGTGCGGATGATCCGCCAGCCGCCCGAGTAAGTACCGAGTGCAATTGCGAACGCGCAGGAGGCAATCACCCAGAAGTGCGGACCAGTTCCCGGATCCTGCAGGTTCGCAGCCACAAGAGTCAGCGTAATGACACCCATGGTTTTCTGTGCGTCGTTGGTGCCGTGGGCAAGGGCGATCAGTGACGATGACGCGATCTGCGCGTACCTGAAGTGCCCGCGGCCATCCTTTTTTCCGTCGTGGCGACGCGTGATCGCATAGGCAATCTTGGTCGCCGTGAATGCTACGAGACCGGCGGTGAGCGGGGCCGCCACCATCGGAATGAGAATTTTGGACAGCAGCACACTGCCGTTAATCGCTGCGAAGCCTGCTCCGACGAGCGCGGCGCCGATGAGGCCACCAAAGAGCGCATGTGACGAGGAGGAGGGAAGCCCGTACAGCCAAGTCACCAAATTCCATACGATCGCCCCTATGAGACCCGCGAAGATCATTTCCGGGGTAATCAGTACGCCACCGTCACCGCCCTCATTGATGAGGCCACCAGAGATGGTCTTAGCCACCTCTGTCGAAAGAAAGGCGCCAACAAGGTTCAAGATCGCAGCTAGCAGCACCGCCGTTTTCGGTTTGAGTGCCCCGGTAGCGATGGGTGTCGCCATTGCGTTCGCCGTGTCATGAAACCCATTAGTGAAGTCAAAAAATAGAGCCAGTGCGATGACTAACAACACGATCAGGGTAATTTCCACTGGCGTCTTCCGTTCGAGAGCTACCGTCCGAAGTCGTTCACGCCCGCAGTCAACAATTCACAGATGTTTACTGAAACTTAATCCGCCGTTTACGCGCGTCCAGCTTATAGTTCCACTTCGATAGGTTGAGGTCAAGTGCGCACCGGCACGCCGACAAACTGTCGCCACTGATCGCTTATCCGAACAGGAGACGAACCTCTTCGTAGCGAGCCTCGGGCACGGCTTTCAGGCTGCTCACCGCATCGTCAAGTGGGACCATTTCCATCTCGTTCGCGTGCATCCCGACCATCATGCCCCACTCATGCGCAGCCACTGCGTCCGCAGCTTTGATCCCGGCACGGGTGGCGAGCACCCGGTCGAATGCGGTCGGAACACCGCCGCGCTGCACGTGCCCGAGCACCGTAGCGCGGGACTCGATACCGGTGCGACTCTCGATGAGCGGCGCAAGCACCTCCGCAATACCTCCGAGTCTCGGGCGGCCAAATCCGTCGAGACCGTCACGTGTGGCAGCAGTCTCCATGCCGTCAAGCCGGAAGCCTTCTGCTACGACAACGAGAGGCGTGCGGCCGCGGTCGCGAACGCTTTCAACCCATTCACAGATCTGGTCGATGGACTCGGGGAACTCGGGGAGCAAGATCACCTGAGCACCGCCAGCCATGCCTGCGTGAAGGGCAATCCAGCCGGCCTCGCGCCCCATCACCTCGAGCACCATGCATCGACGATGTGACTCGCCGGTGGTGCGGAGTCGGTCGATCGCCTCAGTTGCGATCGTCACTGCGGTATCGAAACCGAACGTGAAATCTGTCCCGGCGAGATCATTATCAATGGTCTTGGGGAGGCCGATGACGGGGAGACCCTCATTCGCGAGCATGAGAGCCACGGTTTGTGTTCCGTTACCGCCAATGGTGATGAGCCCGTCGAGAGCAAGCTCTTTCATTCGTGCACGGATCATCTCTGCTCCGCCGGCTTCCTCCGAAAACGGGCTGACACGACTGGTTCCGAGGATCGTCCCGCCGAGAGGCGAAATACCGCGCACTGCGACACGATCGAGTTCGATCCACTCGTTGTTGATGACACCACTCCAGCCACCAATGAAGCCGATCATCTCGTACCCGAGTACATCGACACCGCGGAGCACTGCCCCACGAATCGCCGCGTTTAATCCGGGGCAATCGCCTCCAGAAACCAGTATGCCTACCCGCATTTAATCTCTCCTACACACCTTTTGGCTGCCCAGTGCGGCCGGTTCTCCCGGACCGTCGGTGCGTCGGTGTGGGAGAAAGTTCTGGCCCTGCAGACGATGCTATCGCGGAGACGACTCGGTACCTGCCACAGCCTGAGTGAGCACGCCGATGAGCGCAAGCAACTGTACTGAATCAGCACCCTCTTCTACTGCAGCTGCACCGTCAAGTGCACGTGCGGCGAGGCCCGCCTTTCCGTCGATCAGTTCGGCGATCCTCGCATCGATGGTCTGTGCAGCAATAATGCGCCACGCGGTGACCGGTTCGTCTTGGCCGATGCGGTGCACGCGGTCAATCGCCTGAGTCTGCTCTGCGTCGGTCCAGCTGAGCTCAGCGAGCACGACGTTCGAGGCGGCCTGTAGGTTCACGCCCACGCCTGCTGCGGTGAGTGAGCAAACTGCCACCGCGACCTCAGGATCTTTGTTAAATGCGTCGATCTGGCCTTGACGGAATGCCGCGGTCTGGTCCCCACGGATCGATATCGTCGTCAGCCCACGCTCGGCAAGCTGCGTCTCCACGCGGTCCATTACATCAATATGCTTCGCGAAGAATACGACCTTACCGACCGAGTGCACCAGCTGCGCTGCATAATCGGCGGCGAGCGATGCTTTCGCTTGACCAATCTGTCGCACCATCGTAAATACATTGGTGCCGTCTGCTGAAGCGTTCGACTCCTCGAGCTCTTGTGCACACACCATGCGAATAATCGCGTCGTCACTGAGTTTCTCCCCCAGCTTTCCACGCTTTGCCGAGAGGAACCGATCAAGCAGCTTGCGAGATAGCTGTGCCTCAGCCTCACGAATGCCGCGACCCAGTTCGTCATCGAGTTCTACTGGGAGGTCGACCACACGTTTCGCGGGTAGATCGGCTGCTACATCGACTTTTCGTCGGCGCACGATGCCCATGTCGATGACGCTCTGACGTGCATCTGGGTAAAAGGACGCGTCTGCAGGCGTCCACCCGTTGCTTTCAAGGTTCGCCATCAGCTCGGGCCCTGGCCGGTCTGCCTCGGTCCAGCCGAGGAAGCGCCAGATGGCTCGGAAGTCGTCGATGTCGTTGATGAGCGGGGTACCGGTCAATGCAACGAGCAACGGGGATCCGCCGGGCACACGTTCGCGGATACCCTCTGCTATCGACAGAACATTGCGGGAGCGCTGCGACTGCACATTTTTGATCATGTGCGCCTCGTCGACCACCATGCCGCGGAACCCGAACTTCATGATCCAACTCAAGTGCCGGTCAAGGATCTCGTAGTTCACGACGAATACGTCCGCGAAAGCATCGATGTCTTGGCCATCGCCGTGAATCACGGTGACGCGCCGCTGGGGCGTCCACCGCTCGACCTCGCGTGCCCAGTTCATCTTCACGACGTTCGGCACAACGACGAGGAGCGGGTACGCGTCTGCCACCGAAGCCGCAATCACTGATTGCGCAGTTTTCCCAAGACCAGGCTCGTCGGCAAGCAAGAAGCGGCGGTGTCCGTCACGGACAGATGCAAGGAAGCGAGCCTGGTGCTGCATCAGCTCTCGGCCGCGTGGCGCGAGCCGATCCGGAACCGGAGGCGCTGGGAGCTCCATCGATGCGGAACCGCCGCCCCCCTGTTCGAATGACTTCAGCAGCGGGCCCAGGAGTTCCCAGTTCGCGAGGCGAACGACTGGCGTTGGCTTCACGAGTCGGCTCAGGTCAGGTGCAAGGAATGGGGACGATCGCATGCGTGCTTCGACTCCAACCGGCACGACCTGGCGTTCAGCAAGCTCCGGGGGCACGACCTGCCTCGCGGCAGCCGCGAGTGGCTCCTCCTCAGGAAGTTCAATACCTGCCTGCGTGATCATCTTTCGCTTGAGCAGTCGCGTCGCTTCGGTGATCGGTGCCGTCGGCTCGAGCAGCGTAATCAACGAGGTGTCTCGTGCAGCGGTGCGTGCGAGAATCGCTGCGATGCCGTCGAGCCGCTTCAGCGTTTCAGCACGCTCGCTCTCGACCACACCCTCCTCGGTACGAATCCGGGCACGCTCCTCACGCATGAGCAACGCAATGACGTGAAACCGCGTGCGGTTCGCGGGCGTCGCCTTTCCGCGTTGGGCAGACGCCTCTACCTCGCGCACTGCTCGTGCGAGCAGCGGGATGATGCCTTCATTGTGTGTGTGTCGCTTACGGCCGTGAGCTCGGGACTTTGAAGTCTGTCCCTGAGCTGGGCGCGTGGCAGTGGTCGATGCCATGGATCTCCTGATCAACGGGAAGTACACGTCAGCCTTCAACGCACCGGATTTCGCCGGAGTGCGGAGACACGAGCGGGGGCAGGTATGGCCCTCGGTAGTCAAGTCTAGCACTGTGTGGAACGAGTCGTTACGAGAGTCTACAGTGGCGAAATTTCAGCGAGTGCGGCCCGAGTCTCACGAACGTCTTCATGCATACGCTCGATGAGCTCGTCTATCCCGGCAAACGTGTACATTCCGCGTAGCCAACGCGCGAATCGTACTTCGATCCGCTGCCCATAGATACTCTCCGAAAAATCAAGAAGAAAGGCCTCGACTCTCGGTTGCCCATCGGGGGTAAACGTGGGGTTCGTGCCCACGGAAATGGCCGCATCAAACACGCGGTCCCCGAGCACCACCCACCCCGCGTAGACACCGTCCGCTGGAACAAGCCCCTCGATCTCTCCCCCGAGGTTCGCGGTCGGAAACCCAAGGTCCCGCCCGCGCGCGTCACCACGAACCACCTCGCCGCGGACGCTCACGGCCCGTCCGAGCAGACGCGTTGCGCGATCAACTTCACCCTGCGAAATGGCCTCCCGCACTCGGGTGGAAGATACACGGCCCAGCTCCGGGTCATCGACAGTGTCAACCACCTCGACGGTGAAGCCCGCATCGACGCCCGCTCGACGTAACAGCTCTACGTCACCCACACCTCCGTGTCCAAACCGAAAGTCAGATCCCAGTACTACGTGGCGAGCTCGCAAACCCTCCACCAGCACACGGTTGATGAACATCTCTGCACTCATCTGAGAGAACTCTTCGTTGAATTCGACCATCACACAGGCTGCGGCACCCGCATCTTCAAGCGCAGACAAGCGTTGCGATCTGCTCATGAGCGGCAATGGGCACAGGTCAGGACGGAGCAGAGACAGTGGATTATTTAGAAAGGTAAACACGACTGGGTCAAGGTCGCGGCCCTCGGCTGCGTGTCGCATCCGTTCGAGAATTGCCTGATGCCCGAGGTGAACTCCATCGAATTTGCCGATTGCGACGACGCTGCCTCGAGCGAAATCCTCGTGGCTGATCGTTTGAAGAGACTCGTAGATGTGCATTAGCGCGCACGCCTTCCGACCCCGGCTCGCTTATTAGCATGCGGAGCTCCACCGCCATGACTTTCGCTTTCGCTGCCACGGCTGCGATACAACCAGAGGAGTCCGAGAACTGGCAGCACGAGTGGAATCCAGAGATACCCGGCCCCGTACCAGGACCACACGGAGGGATGCGCGAACCACTGAGGTGTGGTGAGGCTCAGAGTTCCAACCACGAGCACCCCAACAAGCTCGAATGTGAGTGCAACCCACGCCACTATGCGCCATACGCCACGTCGCTTGATGAGTGCGATTGTTGCGACGATATACACAACTCCGGCGAGCGCAGAGAGCAGGTACGCCGCGGGCGCCTCGTCAAACTTCGCGATGACCTGATAAAGAGACCGTCCAGTCGCGGCCAGCGCAAGGATGATGTACACCATGATCAGGAGCTTGCCGGCACCGCTATGGCGCCCGGCCCCGGTGTCGTGTTCTGCTCCGTTCTGGCGCTCCGCCACCACCCCGTCTCGGGCTTCGAGTTTTTCAGGTGATTCGACGTGACGCACGACCGCCAGCTTACCGTTTAACCGGTGTTCGTTTCTCAGCCCCAGATGACCTGCATACGAAAGAGCATCACCGCGATCGAGAAGTGCACCACGGCAAGGACCACGTTTGCCCACTTCGTGCGATCGATGAGTGCCCAAAACCCTGCGCCAAAGGGGAGGAGTAACGCAACGATAAGGTACATCCAATACTCGAGCGGGTCGCCGGTGGGCGCATTGCCCACCATCGGGGCAACAATTGCGACAACGATCTGGGCGATGAGAAGCAACCCAACCAATAACGTTGCACCCATCGTGTAGTCGTTTGGTGCGCTTCGCTTCGCCGCGAATACGAGGCAGAGGAGCATGCCGATGAGCGCGATGCTGATCTGCGTGATCGAGAACCAGGGAATCATCCCTTGTTCTCCGTCTGCTCTCGGTCAGGATCACGTTCGTTGGTTGACCTGGCCGTCGTTGACGACACCGGTGCGGGAAAATTGGTAACGACACGAGTGCGTCCGTTCTGCACTTTCACGAGCCCAACGAGCCGTTCATCGGGTGCGAGCGCCGCAGCTAATTCCGCGTTCTCTGCCTGTACTTCAATCCGCTTCCCGTGGCCGAGGTCTATAGCCTGCTGTTCAGTTAGGTGGAGCACCGGGAACAGTTCACCGGCTACGAATGCGGGGGCCAGCAGTGTCAGGCCGTACCGCCCGACAAGTTGCTCTGTACTTGCCGCCTGCGAGAGATCAAATGGACCAACCCTGGTGCGCCGGAGCGCAACCAGGTGTCCACCAACCCCCAGCGCAGTACCGAGATCACGGGCAAGAGCCCGGATGTAGGTACCGGATGAACAGTGCACAGTGGCATCGACGTCTACCACTCGAGTGCCATTCGCGGTCTGTGCTTCACGAACTTCGCTTATCTCAAAACCGTGGATCGTGACCGGTCGCTTCTTCAGTTCAACTGCTTCGCCCGCGCGCACCCGATCGTAGGCGCGGCGTCCATCAACCTTGATCGCACTCACTGCGCTCGGTGCCTGCTCGATATCACCGGTCAACGCCGCGATCTCGTCGAAGATCTGTTCAGGATTGGCCGCGAGCTCCGCGACTGCCTCTGAGGGTGCGGCCGAGGTGCGCTCCCCCTCACGGTCGTCAGTCACAGTCGCCACACCGAGACGAATCGTCGTGGAATACACCTTGTCGAGGCCTACAAGGTGGGTCAGTAGTCGAGTGGCAGGGCCTCCCCCGAGTACGAGCAATCCTGTCGCCATCGGGTCGAGCGTGCCAGCGTGCCCGACCTTGCGCGTGCCCAGCGCACGACGCCCTTTCGCCACCACGTCATGACTCGTCCATCCCTCGAGCTTGTCAATCAGCAGTACCCCACCCTGCGGAGGTAGCAGTGGCAGGTCCGGGTGCGGGGCGGTGGGCTCGTTCGTCATCCCTACCAGCTTATCGATCGGCGCCGACTTAGTGATGGGCCCCGGGAGTTAATAGGCACCGCGCAGCCGGATTGACTCATAGACTCGTAATGATGGACAAAGTCAGAATTTCGCATGCACTCGACAAGTGGTATGCAGGAGAGGCTCGGGCATTGCCATGGCGCGCTCAGTCGACGTCTGCATGGGCGATCCTGGTGTCAGAATTCATGCTGCAGCAAACACAGGTGAACCGTGTGATTCCACGGTGGCACGAGTGGCTTTCGCGGTGGCCCGTACCGTCTGCACTTGCTGCAGAAGAGCCCGGGGAGGCGGTGCGCATGTGGGGCCGTCTCGGTTACCCGCGCAGGGCGCTGTGGTTGCATCGCGCCGCGTGTGAAATTGCGGAGCGGCACAACGACACGGTTCCGAGCGACATCGGTGACCTGCTCGCGCTCACCGGTATTGGCCCATACACCGCACGAGCCGTCGCCGTGTTTGCGTTTGGTGAGCACCACCCAGTTGTGGACACCAACACACGCCGCGTGCTCGCGAGATTCATGCATGGGAAAGCTGCTGCAGGAATGCCACGGGCGTCAGACCTCGACGACATGAGTTCGATCCTGCCTGAGAACTCAGCAGAGTCTGCAATTGTGAACGCGGCCGCCATGGAACTTGGTGCGACCATCTGCGTGGCACGTACCCCTGTCTGTGCCGAATGCCCCATTGCCACCTGGTGCGAGTGGCGTGGGGCCGGGTACCCGGACAATGTGCCTGAGAAGCGGCCCCGACAGACACGGTTTGAAGGGAGCGACCGCCAGGTGCGAGGGAGAATCATGGCTCTTCTTCGTGAAGCGACCGGACCTGTGCCTCACACTGAGACGCTCACCGCCGCTGCCGATGGGGTTATCAGTGATCCGGAGCAACCGCAGCGCGCATACGACTCGCTCGTTGCCGACGGGCTCGTCATCGAAGTGGACGGCCGCAGCCGCCTGCCCTGATGGGCTCGGTTAGTGAGACTCGTCTGCGTCGGGATCTCTGGGCTTCACATAGGGGTCTGCATCGCCCGCAAACTTCGCGTTTGCGGCCAAAGCCTGTGATTCCTCATCGCGCTTCCTCGCCTCTGCAAGCAGTTCAGACAGGTGCTGCGCGCTCTCTGGCAGCTCGTCGTGAATGAATTCAAGCGTCGGAGTCAGCCGCGTACCTAATTGCTTCCCAACTTCGGTGCGGAACATGCCGGTTGCTGCTTTAAGCGCAGCCGCCGAGTCAGTCTGCTCCTCCTCGGTGCCGTACACCGTGTAGAAGACACTGGCGTTCTGCAGATCGCCGGTGACGCGAACATCTGTGATGGTGACGAATCCGAGGCGCGGATCGCGCAGCCCCTTCTCAAGTCTGCGCGCAATAATCTGTTGAATACGTTCTGCGACCTTGCCCGCGCGTGGGTTACTCATGTGTGCAATCTTACTAGTGTGTGCGGCTACGCTGGTATCAACTGAAAGGCAGACATATGACGCATCCGCCAACACCCGACGCAAACAACAACGAGGGTGAGCAAACCCAGGGTTCTGAACCCCGACCAGATGAATCGCAGACGCAAAGTGCCGCTGCGCCACCGCCGCCCCCACAGTACGGAGCCCCACAGTACGGCACACCCCAGTACGGCGCACCCCAACAAGGCGCGGGGCAGCCATACGGTGCTGGGCAACAGCAGTATGGCGCACCGCAATACAATGCGCAGCAGCCGTACGGAGCACCGCAATACAATGCGCAGCAGCCGTACGGAGCACCCCAGTACGGCGCACCGCAACAGGGGTATGTGCCGCAGTACCCTGCTGCGTCGTCTGCGTATGCTGGCCCCGGTGGACCATTTGACGGGGCGACGCACCCGGATGACCTGAATCGGCCGCTCTACGGTGCCTCGTTCGCCCAGGCCGTGAAACGGTTCTTTAAGAACTATGCAAAGTTCTCGGGTCGCGCCTCACGGAGCGAATACTGGTGGATCGTACTCTTTATTTTCCTCGTTCAGCTGGTGCCACTGATCCTCTACATCTCTGGGATCATCGTGGCCGCAACGAGTGCCGCAACGTCGTATGATCCGTACGCCAATTCATACTCGGATCCGACGTTTGGTGCAGGGAGCGGGGCCGGACTGGTACTCCTCTTTGTGGGCGTTGGTCTTCTAATACTCATCTTCCTCGCCATTCTTGTACCCAGCATTGCGGTCATGTGGCGTCGTCTGCATGACGGGGGCTTCGCTGGACCACTCTATTTCCTGAGTTTCGTTCCGTATGTCGGCGGAATCGTACTGTTGATTTTTTCACTGATGCCACCGAAAACTGAGGGTCGTCGCTACGACCAGTTTTGATGCCACGTATGCAGATCCCTCGAGGATTTGTAGAGAATGGGTACTCACCCAGAGCAGTACGGGCTCAAGACTTTGAGGATGATCCAGCATGTCAGAGATCGCATTGAGCGTGCGATGACACTACTGGGAATACCATCCGTGTAAACGGCTCAGCTCGTTCCTCACCACATGCAGAAAGGCCGGACAGTTCTCAACTGTCCGGCCTTTCTGTCATACCCTGGGCGATTCCGCACCGGCCGCCACTACTCTGGCGACTGTTCGCTTAATCGCGCGGCTTCTCAACCATTTCGGTGGTCTCAATCTCATCACCGATCTGAATATCGTTGTGCTTACCCAGTCCGATACCGGCCTCGAAGTCAGTCTTGACCTCGGTGACGTCATCCTTGAACCGACGCAGCGATTCGATGGCCAGGCCATCAGCCACAACGACGCCATCGCGGATGATGCGCGCCTTTGCGTTGCGCGTAATGGTGCCGTTGCGAACAATGACACCGGCGATGTTGCCGAACTTCGATGAGCGGAAGACCTCACGGACCTCAGCAACACCCGACTGGACCTCTTCGTACTCTGGCTTGAGCATGCCCTTGAGCGAGCTCTCAATGTCATCAAGCGCGTTGTAGATGACGTTGTAGAAGCGGATGTCGATGCCCTCGCGTGCTGCACGCTCTCGAGCCTTGACGTCGGGACGCACGTTGAAGCCAATGACGATCGCATTGTCGATCGTGGCAAGATCCACATCCGACTCCGTAACCGCACCAACACCACGGTGGAGAATACGCAACTGAACCGAATCGTCGATCTCGATTTTCATGAGCGACTCTTCGAGAGCCTCGACAGCACCCGACACGTCTCCCTTGATGATGAGGTTAAGCGCTTCGACCTTGCCATCCTCGAGTGCCTTGGTGAACTCCTCGAGGCTGATTCGCTTGCGGGCCTTGGCGAGCTGAGCATTACGCTCCGCGGCCTCACGCTTCTCCGCAATCTGTCGCGCAGTTCGATCGTCCGAGGTGACGATGAAGTTGTCGCCTGCACGCGGAACACTCGACAACCCCTGCACAAGCACTGGCCGAGAAGGAACAGCCTGTTCGACCGGCTCACCGTTCTCATTGCTCATGGCACGCACGCGACCGTAAGCGGTACCCGTCACGATCGCGTCACCAACATTTAGAGTTCCCGACTGGATCAGCACAGTAGCAACCGAGCCACGACCCTTGTCAAGACGCGCCTCGATCGCGATACCGCGGGCAGCCTTGTCGGGGTTCGCCCGCAGATCCAGCCCGGCATCAGCGGTCAGCAGCACCGCATCAAGCAGTTCGTTGATTCCGATGTTGTTCTTCGCCGATACCTCGACGAACATGACGTCGCCACCGTAGGATTCCGCAACCAGACCGAACTCGGTGAGCTGCGAACGCACCTTTTCAGGGTTCGCACCGTCCTTATCGATCTTGTTCACTGCAACCACAATCGGCACGTTGGCCGACTGTGCGTGGTTCAGAGCCTCAACCGTCTGCGGCATGATGCCGTCGTCAGCTGCGACCACCAGAATCGCAATGTCGGTGACCTGCGCACCACGTGCACGCATGGCGGTGAATGCCTCGTGACCCGGGGTGTCAATGAACGTAACCGCGCGATCTTTACCCTCGTGTTCGGTATGAACCTGATACGCACCAATGTGCTGGGTAATACCGCCGGCTTCGCCTCCGCCAACATTCGCCTTACGGATTGCATCAAGCAAACTCGTCTTACCGTGGTCGACGTGACCCATAACGGTGACGACCGGCGGACGGACCTGCAGCTCGTCATCGCCTTCCTCTTCGAGCTCGGCATCGAGATCGATGTCAAAGCCCTCGAGCAGTTCGCGATCCTCATCCTCCGGCGAAACGATCTGGATCTTGTAACCCAGTTCTTCACCGAGTACCTGGAACGTGCCCTCGTCAAGCGACTCTGTTGCGGTCGCCATCTCGCCGAGGTGGAACAGGACGGTCACGAGATTTGATGCGCTCGTGTCGATCTTGTCAGCGAAATCACCAAGTGAGGCTCCGCGTCGTAAGCGGACCGGCGTAGTGCCGTTGCCGCGTGGAACCTGCACTCCTCCGAGAGACGGCGCCTGCCGCATCTCAAATTCTTGCCGCTTTGCCCGCTTCGACTTTCGCGCCTTGCTCTTGGAGCCACCGCGACCGAACGCGCCGGCTGTACCTGCGCCACGACCGCCACGACCGCGACCCGCGAAGCCACCACCGGGGCGCGGAGCGCCGAAACCACCACCGGGTGCGCCGCCCGGACGAGGGGCTCCACCGCCGCCACCGCCGGGACGACCGCCACCTGGGCGAGCGCCACCCGGACGAGCCGCACCGCCGGCCCCACCTGGGCCTGGTCGCGGTGAAGGCCGCGGAATGTTTCCGGGGTTCGGGCGGCTCCCACGGCCAGCGCCCTGGCTTGGTGCGAACGGATTATTTCCTGGACGAGGAGGCCTGGGAATTCCCATCCCCTGGCTCGATGCAAATGGGTTATTTCCCGGGCGAGGTCCGCCGGGCTTAGGCGCCGACTTTGCCGCGTCAGGGTTTGGGGGAACGGAGCCGGGGTTCGGCGCGGAACTCGTCTGCGGCTTTGGCTCTGCAGCCGGTGCTTCAGTGCTGAGCTTCGGCTCTGCAGGCTCTACCTGCTCCGCTTCGGGCTTGTTCTCGGGTTTAGGCGCAGGTTTTGGCCCGGGCTTCGCCGCACCAGGTTTTGCCGCCCCGGGCTTTACTGCCCCAGGCTTCTCCGCCGCGGGCTTTTCCGCTCCGGGCTTTGCTGATCCGGACTTCTTTTCGGCTGCATCGGGCGTCTTTTCGCCACCATCATCATCCTGCTTCGGCTTCGCAACACCCTCTGCTTCAAGGGCGGCTTTCACCTTGCGTGCGACCGGTGGGGCGACGCTTGACGAGGACGCTTTCACGAACTCGCCCATATCTTTCAGCTTGGCCAATACGACCTTACTGTCTACACCGATCTCCGCAGCGATCTCGTGTACGCGTGGGTTTGCCACATTTCTCCTGTCTGGGTCCACGCCAGACAGGCGAGAACCATAATTATCGGACGGGTCTCATTTTGAGCCGCTCATCAGTTATCCATGAGTGTTTTCAGCCTGTTCTCTAGTGGACTGGCGTCGGGCTTCCCCGACACCCGCAACGCCCGCAAAAATGCTCTGCGAGTCAGTGCGTGTTCGAAACATTCAGCGCTGGGGTGCACCCAGGCGCCTCGCCCCGAAAGCGCCGCTCGTTCGTCGACAATAAGTCGATTTCCGTGCAGTACTACTCGACACAATTCGTCGCGCCGTGCATGAACACGACACCCGACACATGTCCGAACCGGATCCATCTTACCAGCTTCCCGTTCATCGCTCTTCTCAGCAGCAACATTCGTGAACCCGAACGTCGTTTCATGGGCACTCAAATTAGTCGTTCATGATGGAGTCCGGCTGGATATCAATCTTGGCACCAGTCAATTTGGCTGCGAGGCGCGCGTTCTGGCCCTCTTTTCCGATTGCGAGTGAAAGCTGGAAGTCTGGCACGAGCGCCCGAACCTGCTTCATCGATTCATTCAGCATGAACACCTCGGTGACCTTTGCCGGCGACAATGCGTTGGCAACAAAGTCGGGAAGCTCAGGTGAGTAGTCAACAATGTCAATCTTCTCTTCGCCAAGCTCGCTCATTACCGCACGAACGCGTCGCCCCATCTCACCGATGCACGTGCCTTTTGCATTGATCCCGGCCTGCTTCGCACGCACGGCCACCTTTGTACGATGCCCTGCTTCGCGCGCGAGCGAAACGATCTCGACAATGCCTGCTGCGAGTTCTGGTACCTCGAGCTCGAACAGCCGACGTACCAGGCCGGGGTGCGTGCGCGACACGGTAATCTGCGGACCTTTCAAGCCTTTCGACACACTCGTCACATAGACACGTAGACGAGTTCCGTGTGAGTAGTCTTCACCGGGCACTTGCTCTTCGGGAGGCAAAATTCCTTCGAGATCTCCCAAGTCGACGTGCACCATACGAGGGTTGGGCCCCTGCTGCACAACGCCCGAAACGATCTGCCCCTCTTTGTCTTTGAATACGCCAAGTACAGCGTCATCCGACAGATCGCGCAGACGCTGGTTGATCACTTGCTTCGCTGCACTCGAAGCAACACGACCGAATTCAACTTCAGTGACGAGCGCCTCACCGATCACCTGATCGTCTTCATCATGCTCCGGCACAAATACCGAGATTTCACCCGACTTACGGTCGAGCACAACCCGAACCTGCTCCTCGTCGGGAACTGTCAAGCTTTGATTCGCGGCATGCCTGAGGTAGGCCTGCTGAATGGCCTGTTCAATGATCTCAGCGAGCTCCTCGAATGGGATCTCTTTCTCGCGCTCGAGTCCACGCAACATAGCGAGGTCGATTTTCATTGTGGCCTCCTTTATTCAGATGTTTTCCCGCCCGGCGGGGTCAGTTCTTGAGAATACCCCACAGTCCCGAGAGAATAATTATCAGGTACGGCAATGTGTACCGGTGTCACATGCCCCGCCTGGGCACAGAACCCACGCCCAGGTGGAAAGTCAGAGCGTTTCACTGACCCAAAGCTCTCCCGGAAGGGTGACTGACTGTCGCCGGAATCCGGTTGCAGTGAGACCCCCCAGCTGGGCTGCTTGAGTGCACTGAAGAGTTCCCAGGCCGCGTGAGCCGCACCCTGCTCGTACTCAACCAACATCAGAATTCCTGCGCGTCGCGAGATTTTCACGAGAGCAATAAGTTCAGCGAGCGCAGTACTGCTTTGTGCCGCAGCCGGCTGCTCCACCACAATGACACCTCGCGTACTCGTACGTGGAAACATGGGCGGGAGTGCGTTCGCTTCGAGAGCGTGCATCGATCCCCTCGTTCCCCCGAGTGCGACGGTGAGTTCTGCGGCGAGCTGTGCCACGTCATCTTCGACGGTGGCCATTCGATCCCACGCTCGTGACTCTCCGAGTCCACCAGTCGCAAACGATAACAACACGCTTTCGAGCGTCTCGTCACGAGCCGCCACCCAACGAGAGTACGCCTCCACGAACGCAAGTGCGGCCGTCGACTTACCAGACCCTGGAGGCCCTGCAATCACACCAAGCCCCGAAAGTGGCAGACCGACAGGCGTAAACGATCGAGTATTGATTCCGTACGTCGGCCGGTCTCCGACCTGTGGGGAGAGCTCACTCAAAGAGATGAATTCAGGTGCATGTACGATCTCGGGAACCTGCCGCACGCCCCTGTCCGCGAGTGACGTGCTCAGTCGCTCAAGCTCCTCAGCCTGCCTGGCAAACTCTGCGTGACTATTGAGCCGCGCAAACTGAATCTCACGCTCGTCCCCCACTAGGACCGCACGACCAGGAGGTGCGTCAGGCAGGATGTCACTTTTCACATCGAGAAACCCATAGTCGTGCTCATTCGCAAGCCGAAACACGAACCGTTGCTGCACGTTAGAGGCCATCGTCGATGGAAGGGCAGTAGGCCGGTCCCCCGTGATGATGACGTGGACGCCCACCGCCCTGCCGAGCAGCATAATTTCACTGAGCAATTGGAGCGGTGAATCACTTCCCCCGATCATCTCCGTAGCTTGCCGAAACCCAGAGAATCCATCGAGGAGCAGGATTAGACGAGGCTCATCATGATTCCCCTGGATCGCCCGGTACTCGCCCAGACTGTTCACGCGCGCTGCAGCATAACGAGGGCCACGCTCCGTTATTGTGTCAATCATATTTCGCAGCACACGTGTCGTGAGCTCGGTATCATTCAGCCTCGCAACCGCGCCGACGGTCGGGAGGCAACGCAACGCCTCAAGCACTCCGCCGGCAGCATCGATCGCATAAATGTGCACCGGAAACTGCTGCGAGCGCGCACTGAATGATGCCGCTATTGTCAGGAGTGCATTCGTCTTCCCCGATCCGCCGGCCCCAAACAGTGCCAGATTCCCCACCTCCTCAAGATCAATTGACACTGGGAGCTGTGACTGTGCTGCTGGATCATCCCGCAGGCCGACGACTGCCGTGTCGCCCGGTGAGCCCTCGGACGCGATGTGCGTAAGCGTCACGACTGAAGGAAGCTCGTCAAGCCATGGACGCCTTGGAGACGGGACTTCATTCAGTTTCGCGGCCAACATGATGCTGTCACGCAACTGTTCGATGTCACGCTTTCGACCGTCACGTTTCTCATTGCCGTGTCTCTCACGCGGAAGCTGTTCTTTGGGACCGAACCAGGGTGCACCCTCGGAGAAGCCGAGCGACCGAATTTCAACTTCGGGTTCAGCTGGCCGCTCACTCACACGTCCCCCAAGGTATCCAGTCTGAAAGTGCACGACTTGGCCTGGTCCAACCTTGATGGCGCCCCGCCCCGGTGTTTCAGCATCGAAGAAAGCCGCATCCGTAACACCAATCACATCGGTGCTGTCGTGTTCATCCGCCATCCTGAGCGCGATTCGGAGATTCGTGTTGGCGCGCAGGTTATCCGTGATGACTCCTGCGGGGCGCTGGGTCGCCAGTATGAGGTGCAGCCCGAGTGATCGGCCGCGTTGTGCGATGTCGATGACACCATCAACAAATTCTGGAACTTCTGCGGCGAGCGCCGCAAACTCATCAATGACAATCACGAGAGTCGGTGGCGCTGCAGCATCTGAACGACGCTCCATACTGATGACGTCTTTCGCGCAATGGTCGGCGAGCAGCTGCTCACGGTATCTGAGTTCAGCTCGCAGCGATGCGAGTGCACGTCTCACGAGGTGTGACGTGAGATCCGTGACGAGGCCGACCGTGTGTGGGAGGTCAACGCACTCGGCGAATGCTGCTCCTCCTTTGTAATCGACGAGCAAAAATGTGAGCTGATCTGGGCTCACTTTCGCGGCGAGACTCATGATCCAACTTTGTAAAAACTCGGACTTCCCAGCCCCGGTGGTTCCACCAACCAGTGCGTGGGGTCCCTGAGCTCGCAGATCTATCACCACGCGACCGTCGGCACCCTGTCCAACGACCGCAGCGAGCGACGCTGGCTCTCGTTCATGCCCAAGGTTCCACTTGCTTGCAATTGTGTCGGAGGTTGTCCAGCTCTGCGTAATGGCCCCCGCTCCGCCGAGAATGTCGGTGTCAAGGATCTCCCGCAGGTGCACGGACCCCGGCAGGTCGCTCTCATCGAGCGTGCGAGCTGCGGTGTCTTCGACGGGAGCGAGCTTTCGGGCCAAATCGAATGCCTGTGTATCGTCGATCCATTCAGTATCCTCTAGATCCATCACTGTACTTGTGCGGACGAAATGCGCCTGGCCATCTGCACGACCGAGAACCATAAATGTTCGACATGCCGCCGGTATTTGTGCTCGTTCATTCGCAACCCAGATGACATGCACGCCCACACCTGGTCCATTTTCTGCCACACGAATCAAACGCGCCAGGTCTACAAACCCAGTGTCAAGAACGAGAACAATTACGGCTGGTATGTGTGACATCTTTTCTATCGCCACCCCGGAATCATCATCATTCCTCGTGTCTGCGTCGAGGTGTGACCGAACTGAGTGAGGAGCGGAGGTGTCTCCTCCGCTCGAGTGCCCGCGTGCCGCAAGTAACTCCTCCAGCGACAAGATGAGGGACGTTGCACTCTCCTCGGAATCCGCGAGCTGCGAGGCGGAGAGCGGACTCGCAATTGGATCAGCGTGTGGGAGCCACTTCAACCACCCCCACTGTGCATGGTGCTTTGGAGCGGCAAAGCACGCCAGGATGAGTTCCGTTGGGGAGTGGAGACCAACGAGCTGAACAATCAACGAGCGAGCCATATTGTGCACCCAAGGGGTATGACCGGCGACCCCGATAGAACCGCATCGCTCAAGTCGTTCAATGAGTGGAAGCGGGGTAATCTGCTGGAACTCTCTCGCTACTGCACGTAGCTCGTCCCAGTGTTCCCGAGTGGCTTCGCCCCTGGGCGGGAGGACAAGCCTCGTGCGGGAGCGGAGTGTCCCCTCCCCCAAACGCACCTCGAGAAACGATCGATGCTCGGGACGTCGTGTCCACAGAAGTTCACCTCGACCCATAATTGCCGCTTCAATTTCATGCAGCGTTGGCGTCTCCTGCGATCGGACCTGAACTTCTTGGACACCCAAACCCGCGAGCTCAGCTCGTTCGTGGCCAAGTGTCACCATAAACGCTTCCAGATCACGTCGGTGTCTGCGTCGGGCTCCCAAGGTGCTGTCGACCCATGACCCGATCATCATCAGTGGGGAGAACGCGATCATCATCAGGCTCATTGGCGATCGCGTGATCACATACATCGCACCTCCGAGCATCATCGGGGCGAGCATTGCGAGGAGGGGAATTCTCCTCCGTTCGGTCGGAGGAGGTGGCGCGGGCAGTTCACGTTCGGTGCTCGGAAACACCGCGGCCACGCGTGGCGTACGTGTGAACATGATGCGGTGCGAGAGGTCTACTGATCTAGCTGCCGGTGGCCCCGGTGTGATGCGGATCCGTATCTCGCCGAGTGTGAACGTGCGTGGGGTATCGACCCGGAATGTCGTACCTGATTCCCCGTCGCTGACTATGCCGTTCGCGGAGCCGTTATCTCGCAGCACGATCGCATCGCTAATTTCAATAACCGCGTGACGGCGAGACACACTGCGGTCACCCAAGTACACGCGAGCAGAAGTCTCCCGTCCGATGAGATTGTTACCCCTGATCAGGCTGTAGCTAGCTCCGGCTTGATGGCCAGTCAGTACTTCGACATAGCCTGCCGCCTGTATGACCCGCTCGTCTTTTCTGCCCCGCCCGAACTCTGCGACCGGTTGAACGGTCCAACCCGACTGCAGCCCAGCGTGAGCGACGCTCACCGCCGGGTCGAGGAGAACAGTTGGGCTCAAACGATCCGCGCATCCGCGCAACGTCACCGGCGCAAGCCTGTGTTCGGCCATATGCTCGAGTTCGTGGTCACGAGTCACTCCGGCGAGGATCAGCGCTCGAGCCGCATCGCCAACCGTAGCGGTGACATCGCAGCGAAGCGTGATGTCTTGAGGCTCCTGGCGAGGGAGTACGAGCGTCACCCTGATTTTCATCAGTCACCACATCACCGTTGGGTGATCAGAGCATTCAGCCCGGATATACAGGAAAAACATGCCTACTCCGTCTAGCATCGCAGCCTCAAAGCTCATCAGTGAGCCGTTGTCACGGTCAGCTCTAAAGTAGGTCGAGGGTCCCCCGGTCTCAACGTTGCTGATGTCCGTCACCACCCAGTCATCGGCCTCCCAGAGCTCGCGAACGCGCTCTGCTAAGGCATAGAGCTCCACCTCGGGAGCATCAGCTTCCAGCCGGAGTTCCACCGCCGCAGGATTCTCCCGATCCATTTGGAACGCGCAGGTTGGGACGTACGATGCCTCAAAGATCTCCGCTTGTGACTGCGGCCACATGAGCCTTTCATCCCCCCGGCTGCGCCAGTGGACTTCTGATCCCGTCTGTTCGGCGACGGCGTCGGCGGCTGCAGCAACGGAAGCTTGTTGCTCCGTGAGCGTGCGTTCACTGTAGAGACCACTGGTGCTCCCCAGAGGAGCACTCGAGCATCCCGAACCAAGGATGAGCGCGGTGAACATCACACTGACGGCAACACCGACTCGAACTCTGGTCATTTGCTGCCACTTCTTTAGTTTCATGTGATTCCTAGGGTGTCGCAAAGATTCCACCGACTACCTTGTCGGGTCGGCCGATCGACGTGGCCGCCATGTTCCGGAGGGACTGGGTCGCCTCGTCCCAGTACCCGTGCCCGAGGCTCGCCTCAAACCCCACGCCGTGTTTCACCAGGTGGGCGAATCCGTCATCTTCCGCTCCGAGCGCGCTGTGCCCATCTGTACGTTTAAACACGTCTCCGTTCGGGGCTGTGTACCCATCGGATGAGTAGTGCAGTGCGCCGCCGTAGTTGGAGACGAGTTCGTAGTTGAGGTTTGGATTTGGGTTTGCCCGACCGCTGAACGTGACACCTACCGGTGCGAGTCCGTCATCACTGGCATGACTCGCATATATGGCAGGCACGCCGTGTTCCGAACCTGCAACGTTGAGCTGCTTGAGCGACGCCACCCAGCCTTCATCGATTCCGGCTGAACCGGCCATCGTTAAGGAACCGACCGGGTGACGCACGAGGGTGAGTGCGTTGGCCGCCATCGTTGTTCCATACGAGTGGGCCACCACTGAAATGTGCGGCGAGCCCGCCGCGATGAACCCCGGGGCGACGCCGAGCGGTGTGTTTCGGGTGGCCCAGGTTCCGTCGAGTTCAGCTGCAAAACGTGTTGCTCCCTGTCGTGCGAGATTGGCGGATAACACGCCTTCCTCACCAACGTTGAGCGAGTCATTGACCGCGATCGAGTCCACGAGGTCGGGGGTGTCATACCCAAGAAACGCAATGACGGCATTAGATTCCGTGCCCAAGCTTGCTTGCTCCCAGTACAGGTTCCGACTGGCTCGGTCCCACCCGACAAGTGCCTGGTCTGCGTCGTTCTCCATGCCCGGGGCCTGCCACGTCACACTCGCTGCCGTATCCAGGTGCCCATATCCCAATGCCACAGCTGGCACGTCACGTCGTAAATCCAGAGCGACGACCTGCACCGGCGGATCTTCGTCTCCCTCAATGATCTGTGTGAGCTTATCGAGCACCCGCACGCTTCTCACGCTCAGGAGACCTCGGAGAGATCCATATATGGAGATGAGGTTTCTGTTTGCCGCATCACGATCTCGAAACGGGATCCCAGGGAGATTGCCAATTACCCACGGCGCTTCTGCAATCAGACGCTGCCGTTCATTCTCGCTCAATGAGCCCGACCAAGCCGCAGCAACTTGCTCTGGAGGAGGCGGGTCTGTCCAGATGTGCGCACCAGACTCAGCGCCAATAAGTTTGATGAGGAGTTCGTGGGACCTGGAGAGCCCTGGGACGCCTAATGACGATCCCCACAATTCTCCCGCAATGCCAATAGATACCGCGAGTTTCCGAGGGCGGCCCGAAGCCTCGGCGAAGCGAATGAGCTCACCAATGCCAGTGTGCCCCAGTGTGGCAACCAGCCGACGCTCCGCTGCCTCGCGCTCTTCAATGAGCACTTCCCAGGCCCGTTCCGCGTGTGACACGGCTTGAAGCCCGTGTCGCCAACGCGTACAGCCGAGAAGCCACGAGTACTCATACAGCGACTGCAGTGTCCGAACTGCGGCCTGTCGTTCTGCGTCGCTGACACTCTCAGCCCCAACGGGCTGCGGCTCGGGCATCACTCCCGGTGGCGCGTTTCGCCACGAGTGCTCCCGGCCGTACTGAATCACGTGCGCAATACTGTCGATCTCAGACATTGCGAGTCGAATCTGTACGAGCGCATCATTCACCTCTTGCACCAGCAAGTCGGCTTTAGAGTGAATTCGATCCACTTCTGCGGCATAGCTATTAAGGGCACGCTTCGCGTCGCCGGCAGACTGCTCAAGCTGCACCGCGCCCACCGCCAGGGTTCCATCCAACTTTGCGGTGATCTTCGTGACGCCCAGACTCTGGCACTCGCTGAGCCGTGTGGCGGCTCGCGCCACCCCTTTTGCGTACCGCCCGGTATCGAGCACTACATCGTTTGCGTACGCACTTGCCGCACTGATCTCAGCGACGCTACCGGCTTTCGGCGTTCCGTGCAGCACTCCGAGTGCACTAGAGGGAGGGCCGTTCATCGCGGGGCTCCATCAACGGCGAAGCCCGTATACAGTGACTCGGCGGTGGTGCGATCAGCTTCATCGGTCTCACACACCACCCCTGCCACGGACTCACCCGCGGTCTTCGCCGCATCGGCAAGTGCAGCACGGGCCACCGCAATACCGCGAAGGTGCAGATCAACTATTTCGCCGATTCCCGTCAGACTTTCGAACGCGTCCGGCGGACGCCGCACGTTGTCGGACACCATCAGGTTTGCCGCAGCTGTGAGGGACTCGATGGCACTGTACAGAGCAGGGTCGTTGAGCAATACTCCAGCACACATGGCACACGTCTCAGCTGTTACTAACTAATTCTGGCCGCAATCTGCGCATCCATTTCACGCATCGCTTGTGCGGTCTGCGTGAGAAAACTCTGGATCTCGCTGAGCTTCATCACCACGGTGTTCGCACTAACCGTGTAATCGGAATACGCGGCGTTAAATTTTCCGGAGGCCTGATCCGTGACGAATCCAGACGCAACCAGGTGATCCATCTGAGATTTGAGTGTCTGCAGCTTCTGCGTGATCTCATCTCGCCCAGTACCTAATTGAGTGGCCGCCAGTTCCATCTCATCGAATGAGACCTTGATGTTCGACATGGGAATCTCTCCTTTAGCTGCGAGAGCTCCCCCTGTCGCAACCTACTCCAGTTGTATCCGTGCAGCAGCTTTCTGCTCCCGCAAGACCCGAGAGTAACAAGGGCATTCGTCTTCCGAGCCTGGACTACGAAGAATGTGGATAATTGAGACCCGAAAGGGTGTATTCACGTGCTGTGAGCCGAGAATAGGCACGCCTCGTGAGCCACCCCGCCGCTATGCGCCGAACCCCGCGGGGATGTCCGCGAGCGCCACTTTTTCTTTCGTTCCGGCCGCGCGGTCCCATACCTCCGCGAAGCCGTCAGCCGCATCACGACCAACCACCACGACCCGCGGAACACCGAGCAGCTCAGCATCACCAAACTTGACGCCGGGCGACACTTTTGGACGGTCGTCGAACAGCACTTCGACACCGAGGGTATCAAGCGTCGCCGCCAATGTTTCTGCAGCCTCAAAGATGGCCGGGTCTTTGCCCGTCGCTACGAGGTGCACATCAAATGGGGCCACAGCCTCAGGCCAGATCAGTCCACGGTCGTCATGGTGCAATTCAGCGAGAATCGCCATGATCCTCGTCACACCGATGCCATACGATCCCATCGTGACCGTCACGAGCTTGCCGTTCTCATCCAGTACACGGAGGCCAAGTGAGTCCGCATACTTACGCCCAAGCTGAAACACGTGCCCGATCTCCATGCCGCGGGCGGTCTCGATTGGACCCGATCCGTCGGGAGCAGGGTCACCATCGCGCACGTTTGCGAGGTCTGCTACCCCGTCACCAACGAAGTCACGGCCAACAACGAGATACGCGACGTGCTTCTCGTGTTCATTCGCTCCGGTCACCCACGAAGTACCAGGCACGATACGCGGGTCGAGCAGGTAGCGGATCCCGGTCGAACCCTTCTCCCCGAGTACAGGAGCATCCGTGGCCCCAGGTCCGATGTATCCCTTGACAAGTCCGGGATGCTTCGCGAAGTCCGCTTCGGTCGCGGGCTCGACATCGCAGCCAGGGAAAGCCACCTCCACGCGTTTCATGTCGGCGTCGCGGTCGCCGGGAATCCCGACGATGACAATTTCACGGTTGCCCTCGAGATCTGTCACCGCAAACACAATGTTTTTCAGTGTGTCTGCCGCTGTCCATTCGCGCCCGTCCTCCCGCGGAAGCACTGCGTTGGTATGCGCGACGAGCGTGTCGATCGTTGGAGTCTCGGGAGAATCAAAGACGAGCGCTGAGCGCTGTCCCTCGATAGGGAGCGCCTCGGGAACCGGGGCCGTGTACGCCTCAACATTCGCTGCGTACCCAGCTGCGGAACGCACGAACGTGTCTTCACCAATCACGGTCGGCAGCAAAAATTCCTCGCTACGCGACCCGCCCATGGCGCCAGCGTCGGCAGAGACGATCACGTATTCAAGCCCGAGCCGCTGAAAAATCCGCTCGTACGCGTCGCGTTGCCGTTGGTAGCTCGTTGCGAGTCCCTCGTCGTTCGCGTCAAACGAGTACGCGTCTTTCATCGTGAACTCTCGTCCACGCAAGAGACCCGCGCGCGGCCGCGCCTCGTCACGGTACTTGTCCTGGATCTGGAACAACTGCAGCGGCAGATCCTTGTACGACGAGACGATGTCTTTCACCATGAGCGTGAAGGCCTCTTCGTGTGTGGGAGCAAGAAGATGGTCGGCCCCGTGCCGATCCTTGAGCCGAAATAGCGCATCACCGTACTCTTCCCAGCGACCCGTCGTCTCGTAGGGCTCGCGCGGCAGCATGGCTGGGAAGTGCACCTCGTGCGCGCCCGCAGCGTGCATCTCATCGCGGATAATCTGTTCGAGCTTCCCTTTCACCCGTAGCCCGAGCGGCATCCAGCCGAACACACCAGGGGATTGGCGACGAATGTAGCCGGCGCGGACCAACAACTTATGGCTGGCGACCTCTGCGTCGGCTGGGTCTTCACGGAGGGTTTTGAGAAAGTAATTGCTGAGGCGAGTAAGCACGATTCCCATCGTACCGCGCCAGGTCGGGCTCGCTCATCCGGCCGCTCAAGCTCATAGGCTGGGGCGGTGAAGAGTTCGCTTCGCTGGCTTGGGCCGGTTCTGGTGCTCGCGGTTGCGGCCGCGGCAAGGTTTTGGGCGCTCGGGCGTCCCGACACTCTGGTATTTGACGAGCTCTTTTATGTTCGTGACGCCATTAGTCAGCTCACACACGGGTACCCCACTGCGTGGGAAAACAGTGATGCAGCGATTGCGGGTTCCGCGAGCAAGGCGTTCACAGATGTGGCTTCAAACGCGGTTCATCCGCCGCTCGGTAAGTGGCTCATTGGCCTCGGGGTCCTAATTTTTGGCCCGGAGACGGGGTGGGGCTGGCGTTCAGCTGTCGCACTCGCCGGGGTTGGAGCCGTAGCCGTGACAATGCGGCTCGGGTGGCGGATCAGCGGCAGTATCGGCGTCGCGACGCTCGCGGGCTTGCTGCTCGCAATTGACGGGGTACACGTGGTGCTGTCGCGAGTGGCGCTCCTCGACGGGTTCTTAACATATTTTGTCGTGCTCGGCGCACTGTGTATCTGGCGCGACCAAGAATCGATGTACGGGCGCGAACTCCCCGCTGTGCAGGGAGAATCTCGCAGGATCCCGATAGTGTGGCGTCGCCCCTGGCTGCTGGCGGCGGGAGCCGTGTTCGGGGCGGCAGCAGCCACAAAGTGGTCGGGCCTCTACGCACTCGCGTTTTTTCTCGTCTTTGTGACTGTGCGCGATCTGGCGGTGCGGATACGCGCCAATCAACTCAGGATCAAGTCGGTCCTGAGGTCCGCATTGCAAGCGCTCGTGACGGCCGGCGTCGCTCTCCCAGCCGCTGCGGTTGTGTACGTCGCAAGCTGGACGGGCTGGGTACTGAATGCCGGGGGTTGGAGGCGCGAACCGGGGGAGGCTTGGCCAGTGTCACTCGCGGCCTACCATGCCGACATGCTGCAGTGGCACAGCACGCTGACCGCCCAGCATCCGTTTCAATCCGATCCGCTGTCGTGGGTGTTTGGCTTGTTTCCCACGGCAATGTATCGGAGCGACGTCGATTGTGTCGGGGGCGGCCAATGTGTGTCGGTGGTATCACCGCTCCCGAACCTCCTGATTCTCTGGGGCGGTGTCGCCGCCCTCATCATGCTCGTGGTCGTGGTGATCGTGTGGGCAACTTCTGCACGTGCGCGCCTCGAAAGTAACGCGTTCGTTTTGGCTGCGGCATTCATCGTTACGGGGTACCTCTCGGGGTGGCTGCCATGGGTACTGACGTTCTCGCGCTCTGCCGTATTTCAGTTCTACACCGTCGTACTCACGCCGTTCTCAGCACTCGCGCTCGCACTCGTTCTCGGGGTGTTGTGTTCGAGTCGCCCCACCCCAGCCGGGTTTCGCCTCAACCGGTCTGCCGAGGAGCTACAAGGCCGCCGAATCGCAGTTGGCATTTTTCTGGTGGCGGCCGGCATCGTGTCGATCTACTTCTTCCCGCTGTGGACGGGTGATCCGGTGCCCGAGTGGTTCTGGCGTGCGCACCTCTGGCTTCCACACTGGGTCTAACGGTTACAGCAGACGGCGTGAGAGTGCCCACGCTGTTAGTTCGTGACGGTTTGAGAGCTGGAGCTTCCGCAGCACATTCGAGACGTGCGTCTCCACCGTTTTGATCGACAAGAACAGCTCCGCCGCAACTTCTTTGTATGCATATCCACGGGCGATCATTCGCATGACCTCCTGTTCGCGCGCAGACAGGCGGTCGAGTTCATCGTCGGCGGCAGCCGTTTCACCGACCCCCGCACCAAACGCATCGAGCACAAACCCTGCGAGGCGTGGCGAGAACACCGCATCTCCTCCGTGTACGCGACGAACAGCTTCAGTGACCTCTGTTCCTGACGAGGTCTTCGTCAAGTATCCGCGCGCACCCGCGCGAATCACGCTGACGACATCGTCTGCTGCGTCGGAAACGCTGAGCGCAAGGAACCGCGTGGGTGACGTGTGTCCCTGTGGCGCGAGCTGCTGCAACACCTCAGCACCGCCTCCGCCCCGGCCGCCCGGCAAGTGCACGTCGAGGAGCACCACGTCTGGCGAAAGCTTTGGGATCAGCGTGATGGCTGCGTCGACGCTCGCAGCCTCGGCGACAACTTCAAGCTCAGGCCCCAACTCGGCACGAAGCCCCGAGCGGAAGATCTGGTGGTCATCAACAATCACCACTCGGATGTGGTTTTGTTCATTCATTGCGTATCCCTCCGCGGTCGTTCGCCCGCATGAACGGCATCGGTGCGCTCCACTGCATGCGGCACCGAGAGCCGCACAGCAACCCCTGTTCCCCCGGGGCCCGGTGTAATCTTCGCTGTGCCGCCACCGCGCTCCATCCTGCCAAGGATGGACTCGCGCACTCCCATTCGGTTCTCTGGAAGTGCGTCTGGGTCAAACCCTGGGCCTCGGTCAAGAACGTCGATGAGTACGTGCTTGGGTGTCACCTCCGCATACACAGCTACCTCTCCCCCTGCGTGGCGTGCGGCGTTCAGCATTGCCTCGCGCGCCGCAAGCACAATCAACTCGGGTGCTCCGGTCGGGGTGTTCCCGCCCACTTGCCCTCCGACGACCACGACTTCGAAGCGTACCTGGTGATCTTCTTCAATGGCTGCTGCATGAGCTCCGAGCTCAACATCCAGCGTCGGCCGAGTCGGTGTCTCAGCGCCGTCTGCGGAGCGAAACAGCCATTCACGGAGTTCCCGCTCTTGAGCGCGCGCCAGCCGTGCGACATCGCTACCCGGTCCAGAGCGCTGCTGAATCATTGCCAGTGTCTGGAGGACCGAATCGTGCAGGTGGGCCGCAATGTCTGATCGCTCTGCCTCGCGAGCACGCGCCGCTCGTTCGGCGCTCAACTCGCGATTCAGTCGCAAAAGGAGTGGCGCAAGTGCGAGGGCCACCCCCGCGAGCACGGCGAGTGCGGCCGCGATTACGGTCCATGCATTTGGGTTGCTCGCTGTCACAAAAAACATCAACACGCCGACAGCGACCAGTGCGAGCGCGCCGAGAAGTCGCGGAAGCTGGTTGCGATCCGGACGGTTCCGATCCGTGATTTGCCACCAAGTGAGCCCGACACCAACAAGCACGGAGAGTGCGGGGAGCACCACTTCGAGCCGAATTTGCACACCGAACCGGGCAAGTACCAGCGCTACCCCCGCCGCGAGCAGGCAACCACCAAGTAGTATCTCCGCAATTGGCCATTTCGAGCTGAACACCGCGGTCACACGTGGGCGGGACTCACGAAAGCCGCTTCTTTGCTGGCCCACCTGTCTGTCGCTGTGCTCCGCGTGCTCTGCAGTGTTCGCGCGTTCGGCGGGACGCGTCGGGTCTGCACCGCTCGTCCGCTCGGTCCCACGCTCGGTGTGCAGCCACTCCGCGGGTTTCGTGAGCGCTCGACGAAGTGGGAGGACACTTTCTGTCTCCCCCTCAAGTGGCACGGTCGCCCAGAGCCACAGGTAAAAAATGATGCCAGCGCCGCCAAACAGCGTAAACACGCCCATAGCGACCCGCACAGCGACGACGCTCACACGCAGGTGCTCTGCGAGCCCCGCGCACACCCCGGCGAACACGCGGTCTTCGCGCGTCCGAAACAGGGGAGATGCTTCCATACACACATCCAAGCACCCGCCGCCGACAATTCGGGTGCGCTGAGCAAAATTTCAGGGGTGACCGCTGTTTTTGATGCTTGAATCAGGGGCGATTCAGGGGAAACCCCGATGGCGAGCACGCACGCTTTTTACCAAACTCGAAGTATGAACGACAATACTCCGCACTCGACCCCACCTGGGCAGCACCCCGACCCCCCTGCCGGCGGGTTCTTCACATGGATCCGTGGGCTCGGACTGGCGCGATCCGGAGACCGTTGGTTCGCAGGCGTTGCGGGTGGCATCGCGGCGAAGGCCGGCATTGATCCCCTCATCATCCGCGGCATATTTGTTGTTCTCACGGTCCTCGGCGGCTCAGGAATACTCTTGTACATCCTCGGGTGGCTGTTCCTTCCTGATCAAACCGCAAAGATTCATGCGGAGGAGATCATCCGGGGGCGAGCCGCGACCTGGGTCGTAGTCACGGCGATCATTTTTGTGGTGCTCATCATCTTCCCTGTCCTGTTTGGAATCTCCGGCTTCGGGGTGTCGCCGACCGATGGTTCGTGGGGGTGGACACCGTGGGGCGTACCCGACTGGATCAGCGTGATGTTCTCCGTCTTCTGGTGGATTGCCATCATAGGTGGCGGGATCTGGCTGCTCGTATGGGCAGTCAATCGCAAACCTCAGGAACCTGGGTCAGGGTCATCGTCGGGGCAGGATCCTGCATCAGATGCATCGACTCCCCCGGGCGCCACCGGTACACCCGGAGCCACATTTGGTGCCGCGAATGCCCAAACCACTGAACAGCCCGCTGGTAACCAAAGCTTCGGGAATCCGGACAGCTACGCACATACATGGACTGACCAGTCGGGTTATTGGGGAGCAGAGACGACCACTCGAGCTACGACTCAGGCGACAGCTCAAGCAGAACTGCAGCAAGCCAGAAAACTCGACGCGGGCCAGGTGATCGTCTCCATCGCACTCGCCCTCCTTGCGGGCGGTATCGCGGCAATTTGGGCCGCGGGCGGGATGACGAACTGGTGGCAGCCGACCAACGCGACCGACCCAGCCCGGGTGCTCACGTTTGGGCTTGTGGCGGCGGTCGCGGTACTTGCGCTGTCGATTATTGTCGCGGGCATCCGTGGCCGCACAACAGGCTGGGTGGGGTTCCTCGCAGCCTGCGGCATCGTCGCGCTGCTGGTCACTTCCGTGTTTCCGTCGGGCGCCCGGCTGCAACCGTTCGGAACGGCTACCGTCACCTGCTGTGATGTTGGCGTCGATGCAGGAACCGCCGAAGGTGGCCTCGTCGTCCTCGCAGGAAACGCGAGGCTCGACCTCAGCGAACTCGACGGCACAACTCGCAACTCCGAATATGAGGTGTGGCTCGCCGCTGGGAATGTGAGAGTACAGCTCCCTGAGAACCACCCGACCATCGTGAATGTGCAGCTTCTGGCGGGAAACATTCGTGAGGAACGCCCGGCGACAAATGACGAGCGCCTCGCACAGTCAGGCCCGTTCCTCAGCCGCACCGTCACCGCGAATCTGTCGGGCGCTGACCCGGACGATATCAGCAGCGTCGATATCCGTGTCATAGCCGGAAATGTGCGGGTAATTGGGGCGGACGAAGACACATTGGGTGCGCAGCCCTTAGCTGACGGAGAGAGCTCCGCGGAAGCGGACCTCTCCAACCTCATCGACGAGCGCGATGAACTGCGAGACGAACTCGATCAGGTGGAGTGGGAACTCATGAAGCCCTCAGCGACCGAGCGAGAGCTCTTCCAACTTGAACGGCAGCAGACCCGACTTGAGGCACAACTCGACAAGCTTGAGAAGGAGATCACGCAGTGAGTAACGAATACGTGGGTCAAGACCCAGAACAGCCGACGGAGACGCCCGCGTCGACCCCGACTCGGGAACGCGGCGTACGAACCGGACCGATAATCTGGGGGGCGCTGATTCTCGCGTTCTGCGGGTATGTGTTGCAGCGCGCGCTCGCACCAGGATCCATCGATACGGCAGTGTGGGTCACTGGCCTCGTGCTCGGTCTTGGAGCACTACTCCTCGTGGTCGGGGTGACGGTTGCTATCCGTGGGCGCGGCCGAGACGGGGACTCGGAGTCCGCTACCTAATGCGCGGGATCTCGCGTGTTTGCGCTGAGATCCAGTGCAGCGGGATTTGAATGTCGACCCGGGTACCGCCACCTGCGTCTGCACCCCAGCTGATAGATCCTCCGAGCTCACCCTCGACGAGGGTGCGCACGATCTGTGTCCCCAACCCGTCACCAACGGTGCCACCGGGGAGTCCGGTTCCGCTATCGATGACTTGAACGGTGAGTCGCTCATCCACTCGCTCGGCGCGGATAAAGACTTCCCCTTCGCGACCTGCGAGACCGTGCTCGACCGCGTTCGTCACCACCTCGGTGAGGGCGAGTGCGAGGGGCGTTGCATATTCAGAAGGCAATTCACCGAAGTGGCCTTCCTTTCGGGGGTGGACGGTCGTATTGTGCAGGCTTGCGACCTCAGCAGCGAGGCCGAGCACGCGATCAAACACCACGTCAAAGTCGACAATTTGAGAGAGTCCGGCGGAGAGCGCGTCGTGCACCACCGCGATGGCTGCGACCCGGCGCATAGCCTGGCCGAGCACCTGTTTTGCTTCTTCACTGCGCGCGCGGCGAGCCTGGACGCGAAGCAGCGAGGCGACCGTTTGTAGATTGTTTTTGACGCGGTGATGGATCTCACGAATCGTTGCGTCTTTGGTGATCAGCTCTCGCTCCTGCTGCCGGATATCCGTGACGTCGCGTGTCACGATTATGCCGCCAGCACGTTCACCGTCCCGGGTCACCGGGATCGAACGCATAGTTACGGTTCGCCCACGCTCGATGAGGTCATCACGCTTGGCAATCTTGCCCTGCGCAATCAATGGCAAGGACTCGTTGGTATCGAAGTGTCCCTCGACGAGATCGGCGACGGCATCACTGAAGTTTTCACCCTCCAACTCATCCCGGTACCCGAGCAGCGAGAACGTCGTTTGTGTGTTGGGGCTGGCGAACGTGACCACTCCGTCAGCATCAACACGCACGAGTCCGTCTGCGGCTCGCGGCGCACCTCTTTCACGGCCCCGTGTCGTACCGGGTGACGGAAAGTCACCCTGTTGGATCATGTCGAATAGGTCGTCGGCGCACTCCCTGAATGCCGCCCCCATGCGCGACGCGTTCTGTGTATCGACCACACTTGTGTGCAGGGTCACAACGGCGAACGGGCCGTGCAGCTCGCCAGACTCGTCGCGCCGGCTCACCGAATATGCAACGAGCCGCATTGGGTTCTCCTCGTACCATGCGGGTGCGGTGGATGCGGCCGGCTTGCGGGTGATCTGCGTTTCCTCAACTACATCTCGCCAGTCTTCGCGCAGAAAATCGCCAATGACATCACGGTAGAACAGCGTGACCGAACCGGCAGGTCTCGCGTGAGCAATCGCGAGGTAGTTTCCATCCTCCGTCGGTGCCCACAAGACCACATCGCCGAGCGCAAGGTCTGCGAGAAGTGACCAGTCGAGCATGAGAAGCTCGAGCCAGTCGATCTCTTCTTCATTCAAACTCGTGTATTTGGTGGCGAGGTTACGTAATGTGGACACGACTTCAGCCTAAACGTTGTGGCGATCTTCGTGGGCTCAGGAGAGCCCGGTGTCGCCAGTTGAGCATCACTGACCCTGTACGCTCAAGGTCGCAACACGTCTTGACACTATGTGACAAGTGTCACGTATCTTAGAAGTCCCTAATCAGATTCCCGAGCACTGAGAATAGGGGGACGCTCTACCACGCTCTGGGCTACTCAATGAGGAGCAGCTCGTGTCAGACCCCGCAGTGCAATATACCCCGTTCGATGAGCGCAAAACCGGTCCCGCAGCAGCAGACCGTCGCCCGAGACCCAATCATCTGCGGGACGTCACCGCATCATCAGTGTTGGAGTCGCAGGATCGAACCGCAGGCGATGCGCCCGAGCTCGCCGCTGAGACCGTAGCGAAGCTTGCAGTGTATGCCGTGGAGATACTCGATGGCAGCCGTTCGATGACGCACCTTGCAGGCTGGGTCAGTGAAGAAGTTGCCGAAGAGATCTTCGCAAGGCGCGCCCTCCACGCAGAACGCAGAAGCATCTACCGAGACGGTCGCCGTTCCGTGCCCCGACCGGGCCGGGTACACATGAGCCGACCGTTTCCACACATCGTCGAGGCCGTCGTCATAATGCACACACAAGCGCGTTCGTTCGCAGTTGCGGTATGCCTCGAGTTCAGGCGGCAACGCTGGCGCGCCACATGCCTGACGGTGCTATAACGGGTTATGGCTTCGCGACCCGCTCGGCTCGCAACTTCGACACTTCGTAGAGCGCCACACTCGCTGCAACGCTCGCGTTCAATGACTCGGTAGCTGAGGTAATCGGAACAGACACGATCGCATCACAGCTCTCCGAAACAAGTCGGGACAGCCCTTTCCCCTCGCTTCCCACTACAACCACAAGCGGCCGGTCAGCAAGCTCGAACCCTGGCAGCTCAACCTCGCCATCGCCGTCAAGGCCGATGATGAAGACGCCCTGCTTCTTCATTTCTTTCAGCGTTTGATTGAGGTTTGACGCCATCGCGACAGGAATACGGGCTGCCGCCCCAGCTGACGTCTTCCACGAGGCCGAATTTAGCCCAGCCGATCGACGCTGTGGCACGATCACGCCCTGACCACCGAACGCCGCAACTGAGCGAATGATCGCCCCGAGATTACGCGGGTCTGTCACGCCGTCGAGTGCGACAAGCAGCGGTGTAGCATCACTATCCACGACCTTATCGAGGAGTTCCATGGGGTGGGCGTATTCCATTGGTGGAACTTTGAGGACAACACCCTGGTGCACCGTGTCGCGATCTGTCATGCGGTCGAGCTCAGGGCGCATCACTTCAAGCACGGGCACGTTTGCTTTCACCGCGATTCTCAGCATCTCACGGACTCGGTCATCCATCTCAATTTTTGAAGCAACATACAGGGCCGTCGCTGGCACTTTCGTGCGGAGCGCTTCGAGTACAGCGTTTCGCCCGGTGACGAGTTCTACCTCGTCCGCTTTCTTCCCCCCGCGTGAGCTGCGGTCTGGGGTGCGGCCACCTCGGCCAGAGGTTGCGTGCCGATCACGTGCTGCGTTCAAACGCTCACGTGCCGCTTTCGCTTTCCCAGCTGGGTGATACGGGCGATCCTCAGCCTTGGGTGTCGGACCACGCCCTTCGAGCGCCTGCCGCCCCTGCCCGCCTGTACCAACAGCCTTGCCGCGGCTCTTCTTCCGGACGGCGCCTGGGCGCCCTTTTTTCATGTTCATGAGAGGCTCCAGCGTGTCGTTTTTTGGCTGTCTTCAAGTGTGATGCCTGCCTGCTGCAGGGAATCTCGTATCGCGTCGCTCGTCGCAAAATCTTTCGCGGCTCGTGCAGCAGTGCGCTGCTCAATCAGCGACTCAACGAGCGCATCAAGTGCACCTCGGACTGCGGTCGCGCTATCTCCTGCCACCTGCGAACCCGAGCCCCACACGGCGTCCCGAGGGTTGAGACCCAACACATCGAGCATGGCCACCACCTCGTCATTCATCTGAGCGACACGGTCGCGGTCACCTGCTTCGAGGGCAATGTTCCCCGCGCGCACGGAGCCGTGCAGCGCCGCGAGCGCCTGCGGAATCGCGAAATCGTCGAGCATCGCGTCGGTGAACGAAGTCGGAAGCGACGCGGTGCTCAATGCGTTGGCAGAGGGAACCTCCCGAAGGTACTCATCCGCACGCGCCACAAAGCTCTCAATGCGCGAGAACGCGGCCTCCGCCTCGGTGAGCGACTCGGGAGAAAACTCAAGTACCGAGCGATAGTGAGCTGAACCCAGAAAGTACCGAAGCACAATTGGCCGACTAGTCGCAAGGAGAACGGCAGCGAAGAGGGAGTTACCAAGAGATTTCGACATCTTCTGCCCCCGTGTATTCACGAGACCGTTATGTACCCAGTACCTAGCGAACGGGTCGCCAGCGGCCGACGACTGGGCGAGTTCGTTCTCGTGGTGAGGGAAGCGCAGGTCAAGTCCACCCCCGTGAATATCGAACTCCTCAGTAAGGTAGCGGGTTGCCATCGCCGAGCACTCAATGTGCCAGCCCGGCCGCCCACTGCCCCAAGGCGAGGGCCAGGCTGCACTTTCGGGCTCGGAGTCGCGGTGTGCTTTCCACAGCGCAAAGTCCCGCGGATCCCGCTTCCCGACAGGCTCAGAATCCGCAGCATCCTCCATCTGGTCTCGCCGCTGCCGAGTCAGCGCCCCGTACTCAGGCCAGCTCGCCGTGTCGAAATACACACTCGCCGAACCATCATTCGCCTGGTACGCGTGGCCGCGCTCGATCAGGCGCTCGATGAGTTCGATCATCTCTCGAATATTTGCGGTGGCACGAGGTTCGTACGTCGGCGGCAATATACCGATTGCATCGTTGGCCGCGGTGAACTCCCGCTCCATGCGGTATGCGAGCGCCCACCAGGGTTCGTTCGCACCAGACTCCTGCGCAATGCGCGCGTTGTCGAGCACCTTGTCGTCGATATCCGTGACGTTACGAACGAGGGTCACCTCATGCCCGCTCGCCTCAAACCACCGACGCATCTGGTCGTACACGAGTGCGCTACGCATATGTCCGATATGGGGTTCGGATTGCACCGTCGGACCACACACATACATGCTGACGGTGCCCGGAATCCGGGGAGCGAAGACGACCACGTCCTGACGCTTCGAGTCGTATATGCGTTGATTCACGCTCCCACACTACCGTCCGCAGACGAGTGGAATACTCAAGTTACGACTCTGGTTGCCCGCTCAGGAAGTACTGCATGTGCTTCGCGATCGTCACGATGTGGTCGCCAAAGCGCTCGTGGTATCGGCTCGCGAGGGTCGCATCCACGACGCCGGTCGGGTTGTCCGCAAGCTTGGCGCTCAGCACTTTCTCAAATACTTTCGCGTGTAACTCATCGAGGTCGTCATCAAGGTTGCGGATGCTTTCGATCACTTCTTCGTCTTGCGTGCGGAAGAGTGTCACCAACATGCCGGCCATCTCAACGTCAACTTCACCCATTCGAGCAAATGTCTTCGACAGCCCCTTGGGAATCGCGCTGTCAGGGTAACGGTAACGCGCAAGCTGAGCGATGTGCTGTGCAAGGTCGCCCATACGCTCAAGCGAGGAACTCATGCGCAGCGCACCGACCATAAGTCGTAGGTCTGATGCGACCGGTTGCTGCAGCGCCAAAATGTCGAGGGTGAGCTCGTCGAGACTGTCGGTCAGCTTGTCGATCTGCTCGGAGCTGTCGATTACCTGCTCGGCGAGCGCAACATCCGAGCTACGAAAAGCCGTCGTCGCATCCTGGATCGCGGCCTCAACGAGCTCGGCGATCTGCACCAGGCGATCCTGCACCTCGCGCAGCGACTGCTGGAAAACTACACGCATGTTTGCGTTTCCTTTCTCGGTTCACATTGGCACTCATCGCGATCACTACTGAAAGATTCTCGCACTCACACTTGCGGATTGCGTATGAATGCGGCGCGGGCACCGTGGTCCCAGTCTCTCGGCCCCCGGTAAACGAAGCCCGGCCTCAAGGTGAACAACAGCTGAACTCCTCACTTCACTTCACCGACACCACTACGATGAAATCATGTCGCCGACAATGCTGGTACTCATGGCCACCGGTCTCGGGATCTTGATTGGTGTTGGCGTCACCGGAGCAATCACGCTCGCGCGTGCGATCGGCAGGCGTCAGGCCGAAGAAATGCGCCCGGAGATCCCTAAAGTCGCCATTTCGATCCTCAACGAGGTCGACACGTTCGCCGTCATTCTCGATGCCTCGCTGTCCCCCGTGTTTATCAATGCTGCCGCGAAAGACGAGCAGCGAGCGATCGGTGCGGAGCTCACGGACCCAGGTTTCCTCCGCCGGGCACGCCAGGTGATGTTGACCGGTGCATCAGACACTCAAATGCCCGACGCCGAAGATCGTAGAAATTCCTTGCGCCTGCACATTTTCCGCGTGCAGAAGCAGTTTCTCGTCGTCCTCGCCGATGATCTCGGTGAGGAGCAGCGAGTCAATGCGATGCGCCGCGACTTCATCGCCAACGTGAGTCACGAACTGAAGACACCGATCGCAGCCATCGGCTTGCTTGCTGAAGCCGTGCGTGAGGCCTCGGATGACCCGCTAATGGTGCGAGACTTCTCAAAAACGATGATGAAAGAGGCAAAGCGGCTGGGCAATCTCTCCCGCGACATCATCAAGCTCTCTGAGGCTCAGTCCTCACTTGACGCCGATGCCAGAGAGGCTGTGGATCTCCGCTCCGTCGTTCACTCCGAAGTTGAAGCCCACCGCACGCTCGCAGCACAGCGCGGGATCGATCTCGTGGTTACTGACCCTGCCGAGCGCGACCAGCCTGCCGTGATCCTCGGCCGAGCTTCTGCGCTCGGCACCGCGCTCGCAAACCTCATCAGCAACGCGATCCGCCACTCGACGCAGGGCAGCCATGTCGGGATCGGGATGGAGTTTGACCGCGAGACGCTCGTAGTCACCGTCACCGACCAGGGCGAGGGAATCGAGAGCGAACATCTGCCGCGTCTCTTCGAGCGCTTCTATCGGATCGATGCCTCACGAACCCGAGATCCTTCGTCAAACGAAGAAGACGGTGGGACCGGCCTGGGCTTAAGTATCGCGAGGCACACGATGCGGGCGCACGGGGGCGACATCGAGGTCTGGTCGCAGCCCGGCGTCGGCTCAAGTTTCAGCCTAATTTTTCCACTCTCCGACGTCTCTTCGCAGGGAAAAAAGAAGAGCAAGAACGAGAAGAAGAAAAAGAAAGACTCGAAGAAGTCAGCGGGTGGCAAGACCAAACTAGTTGCCGGAACCCCAGCCCCACTTCGTAACACAAACTCCTAATCAGCAGGAAAGGAACCCTGTAGTGTCACAGCGCATACTGCTTGTCGAAGACGAGGCCGCCATCTCCGGGCCGCTCGCGTACCTCCTCGAACGAGAAGGATTCCAAGTTCGAGTCGTCGCCGACGGTGCGGAAGCGATCCGTGTCTTCCCTGAAGAGCAGTTCGATCTTGTCCTTCTCGACCTCATGCTGCCGAGCTTGCCAGGTACTGAGGTGTGTCGTTCAATCCGGGCACGTTCTCAGGTCCCCATCATCATGCTGACCGCGAAAGACAGCGAAATTGACATCGTGGTGGGACTCGAACTCGGCGCCGATGATTACATCACCAAGCCATACTCCACCAGGGAGCTTCTCGCGCGTCTGCGTGCCGCACTCCGCCGCTCAAATGTGGATGAAGAAGAAGTTGATGCTCCCGAGGAGGGTGTGATCGAAGAGCTCGGGATCCGCCTAGACACCGAGCGGCATACCATCATGGTGCGCGGAACTGAGGTGGCGATGCCACTCCGAGAGTTTGAACTACTCGAGCTGCTCATGCGCCACATGGGTCGTGTGCTCACACGCGGGCAACTCATCGACCGTGTCTGGGGTAGCAACTACTACGGCGATACGAAAACGCTCGACGTGCACATCAAACGCATCCGCTCGCGCATCGAAGAGAATCCGAGCGCTCCCGCGCTCATCACTACCGTGCGCGGGGTTGGCTACCGCTTCGGCTAGCTTCATGCCCCGCTATCGTCACTGACACGCGGGGCAGCATAAAGCGCTTAGTTTGCGGCTTCCTCAGCGGCACTTTCCTCCGCTGTACCGGTGTCGTCCTCGTCCACTGTGAGGGTCGAGGCGTCGATCACGAGGTCACGGTACTCAGGCAGCATCCCGTCGAGCACCGGAATCTCGTACTCGATCTCTGGGGAGCCTGGGGTACTCAGGAAAGTCGTCACGGTTGAGCCTACTTCGGCACCCGGGATCGAAACGAGCGTCGGAGGCACCTCACCGTCTGGGAGGCCAAACACCGTCGTACCTGGGTCGACCGAGAAGTCCGCAGACGCTTGCTGCGAGCCCTCACCCATGAAAGCGAGTGTCAGAGTCTCAGTGCTACCGCCGGTGTTCACCCCCGTGAATACTATGTTGAGGTTCTCGCCCGCCTCATCTCCGATGAGCAGCATGTTGCGGACCGCCATGTTCTCAAGATCGATGTCACGACCATCGCTCGGAGCGTATGGGTCCAGCGTGGCAACAGGCGCAAAGAGGCTGCATCCCGTTGCGCCGAGCGCAATGGCCGCCGCAAGTGCGACAGACGAGGCGATCCGAATCTTCAAGGTGGTCCTCCGAGCCGTTGAGTTGTCCAGTCTGCCTGGCAAGATTCCAGACGCTGTCTAAATCATCCTACCGCCACGCGTGCGCTGGGTGCAGCTTAGGTGAGCCTAAGCCTTCTAATAGTCCTGTGGTATTATATAGGTTGGACTGAGTAAGGAGACACTCGATGCAATTTGAGGTCGGAGAGACCGTCGTCTACCCCCACCACGGCGCTGCGAAGATCATTGAAACAAGGACTCGCAAGCTGGGAGGAGAGGAAAAGCTTTTCCTCAAGCTTCAGGTGAATCAGGGTGACCTGACTATCGAGGTACCTGCCGAGAACTGTGATCTGGTCGGTGTTCGTGACGTTATTGACCAGGAAGGTCTGGAGAAAGTTTTCGAGGTGCTGCGTGCACCGTTTACCGAGGAGCCGACGAACTGGTCACGCCGCTACAAAGCAAACCTTGAGAAGCTTGCCTCTGGCGACGTGATTAAGGTTTCCGAGGTTGTCCGCGACCTGTGGCGCCGAGACCAAGAGGTACGTTCACTTTCGGCTGGCGAGAAACGCATGCTCGCGAAAGCACGCCAGATCCTCGTGTCAGAGCTCGCACTAGCCGAGAAGACGGATGAGGAAAAAGCTGGCGCGATCCTTGACGAGGTACTCGCCTCCTAACGTTCAAGGCATATGCCTCTCAATTGACTCAGATTCCTACCCATTCGCAGTGCGGATGGGTAGGAATCTTTTTATGCGCACTGGTGGACAAGTGTCGGCGCCGCATGCGTGAGCGCGGATTCCACCCTGTACAGATCTGGGTGCTTGTGTGATCCGAAGCGAACCTAACCGCAAGTGCGACCAACCTCTGTCTGCTGCGTTCTTCCAGCGGAGCCGTGGAGGTACGCTGTCTGCATGACCGGAACGAATGCCGCACACGCGGATGAACGCGAGCCGCGTGCCAGCGAACCAGCAGAGTCAGCACCTACGACGCCGCCCTCATTGGGTGTGATCATCGTCGCCGCCGGTAACGGGCTTCGGCTCGGTGCAGACGTGCCGAAAGCATTCGTCGAACTGCAGGGCCGCCCGCTACTCTCCCACGGGATCGAAACAGTTCTCTCGCTCGAACATTACGGACAGCTCGTCATAGTCGCACCGAAGCGGCGTGCCCCTGACACCCTCGCGCTCGTACATGGCCTGGCATCAGGACAGTCGCGCTGGCGGGTCTCAGTAGTCTCAGGAGGCCGCGAGCGGTATGAGTCAGTGCGTTTTGGTCTTGCAGCACTTCATGATTCCGTCGACACGGTGCTCGTTCATGATGCGGCTCGTCCGTTGGCATCCGCAGCCCTCTTCGAACGCGTGGCTTCCGAGGTTCGCCGCACGGGCGACTCAGTCATTCCCGCACTCCTGACTGTCGATACTCTGAAGCGCGTCGATGATGAGGGTGTGGTTCACGAAACGATTGATCGGGCATCGCTCGTCGGTGTTCAGACACCCCAGGGGTTCCCGCGCGAAGTACTCGCCGCAGCACACGAGACAGCTCAGTTGCAGTACGACGCGGACTCAGACATCGCACCGCCCACCGACGACGCCGAGCTCGTGCAACGCGGCGGCGGCACGGTGCGTACTGTCCGAGGCGAAGAGCGCGCACACAAGATCACCACGGCTGACGACCTCACACTTCTCGAAGCTCGACTCGCGTACGAGAGCAGCGAAACAACCGCCGCGGGCACCTCATCATGGGGGACCGCAGATCGCGCAGCCGCACAATGATCCGCATCGGGAACGGCTTCGACGTACACAGGTACAGCTCTGAGGTACCGCTCGTACTCGCCGGCCTCACCTGGCCCGGTGAGCCGGGCCTCGACGGGCACAGCGATGGCGATGCCGTCTGCCACGCTACCGTCGACGCCCTGCTCTCGGCCGCAAACCTTGGAGATATCGGCGAGCTCGTCGGCGTCGATGATCCTGCACTGCAAGGTGCCGCAAGTACCGACTTCGTGGTGCTTGCGCGTGAGCGTCTCGCCGCTGCCGGTTGGGCGCCCATCAATGTCTCCGTGCAAATTATTGGCGAACACCCGCGCTTCTCCCCCAGGCGGTCCGAAGCCCAAGAGGCCATGTCATGGGTGCTCGGCGCACCCGTCAGCATCGCCGCGACGACTACTGATGGCATCGGGTTCACCGGCCGCGGTGAGGGGCTCGCGGTCTATGCGACCGCGCTCATCACGCAGCAATAGCAGGAGGCTGCAATTTCCTCGGCGGGAACGTGCGGTTAGCCCTTGCCCTGAGCTGCGACTGCCGCTGCGCCTGCCGCTGCGGCAGTCGGATCAAGGTATCGACCGGCTGCGTTCGGCTTCCCGTCCGCATCGATCTCGTAGACAAGTGGCATACCGGTCGGGATGTTCACTCCGGCAATGTCTTCGTCAGAGATGCCTTCAAGGTGCTTCACCAGCGCCCGCAGCGAGTTGCCATGGGCGACGACAAGCACGGTGTTGCCCGCGTTCAAGTCGGGCAGGATCGAGCTCTCCCAGTACGGGATCATACGATCAATGACATCTTTCAGGCACTCGGTGCGCGGCGCCTCGCCGTCAATTCCGACGTAGCGGGGATCACCAGACTGTGACCATTCCGATCCGTCCTCGAGCACGGGCGGCGGGGTGTCGAACGAGCGTCGCCACAGCATGAACTGTTCTTCGCCGTATTTGCGCTGCGTCTCTGACTTATCGAGCCCCTGTAGTGCTCCATAATGGCGCTCGTTGAGGCGCCAGGAGCGGCGGACTGGAACCCATAGGCGGTCCGCAGTGTCAAGGGCGAGGTTCGCGGTCTGGATCGCTCGGCTCAGCACCGACGTGTGCAGTGTGTCTGGCAGAAGGCCAGCTTCGGCGAGCTGCTCGCCCGCTCGGGCGGCCTCCCCACGACCCTGCTCGGTCAGCCTCACGTCCACCCATCCGGTGAATAGGTTCTTCTCGTTCCAATCGCTCTGGCCGTGGCGGAGCAGAATCAGCGTCTGTGTCATGCCCTCAGTCTATTGTCAGAGTCGACTCAGGCGTGGAATCTCTCTAGCTCGCCCCGCATCAGACGGGACGATGACCTCTTGTGATGCCGCGATAACAACCCGCGTTGCCGCATTTGGCGGTTCGTCGTTCTCGCCGCTCGGTTCACCCAGCACCACTTCAAGCTCAGCATCCTCAGGCACTGAACGCTTCAGCAGAGCGAGCGCGATGCCGCCCCACTCATGGTGCAGCGCCACGCGAGTGGTGCGGCCGACAGGGCGCGACCCTTCAGTCTGCGCCTCATTGGCCCGATAGATCAGTGCGCCCGAGCCGGGAAGTTCTCCGCTCGACCCGTCAAGGTGCAGAAGTGCGATGCGCCTCGGAGGTCGGCCCAAATTATGCACTTTCGCGACCGTCTCTTGCCCCCGGTAGCAGCCTTTTGTCAGGTGCACCGCGGAACGCAACCAATCGAGTTCGTGCGGGATCGAACGCTCATCAACTTCGCCGTGCAAGCTTGGGCGCCAGGCCTGCACTTCGAGCGCGTCAAGCGCCAGTAAGCCCGCGGCCCGAACGTTCCCCGACTTTACGGTCTCAACCACCGCCGGCAGCTCGGATCTCGCGAAGATCAGCTGCACCGCAGACCACGCGGCCGCGGGATGCTCTCCACGGGAATACTGCACTCCGCCGGCGCTGATTGCCGCCCAGGGGTCACGCCACTCAGCGACGGCCGTTCCGAGCCCGCGCAGGGCAGAAAGCGCACTTCCGTGCTCAGCATCGAAGACGGCGACGGCACTGTACTCAGCCGATACGTCACGCACCTCAACCCGCATGGCGAAGCGCATGCGGCGTAAGAATGCTTCGAGTGCCTCGGACTTTCCTTCATCAACGAGCAACCAGGTTTGTTCACCATCATCGACTACCCGTATGGCTTGCTCAATGCGACCGTTCGCATCTAGTAGCAACGTCTCGATCCCGACACCGGGAGCGAGCCCCACAAGTTGCTGGGACGTCATCGAATGCAGCCAGCTCAGGCGGTCAACCCCTGAAACAGTGACAATGCCACGGTGCTCCAGGTCGACGACGGCATCTCCAGTTTCTAATGCACGCTGCTCAGGGAGGGGCGAACCATAGTGAGCCGCAACGTCGTACCCATCGGTGGCAATTGCTCCCGGGAGAGATAAGAACACGTTCGTCATGCGCACACTACCTGTCGGAGTCCACGCACGGAAGTCTGTGCCGCACTACTCAGCGCTGCCCTTTGTAGAGTTTGTAGACCACGGTGCCAGAAATCCAGAGGATCGCGAGCGAGGCGAGGCCCAGCAGCCCGGTGAAAAAAAGTTCGAGAGCCAACATGCACTCATGCTACCAGTCGGGCAGGGTCGACGGCGCCGCCCGAAACCCCGACGGGTACCTCAATTCAGGAGAAATCCGGCAACATCGATGATCGCGATCACCACTACGGCTCCGGCGACGCTGAATGAGCAGCGGGTAATGAATCCTTCGCGCTGGGCAGTGCCGAGCTGCAGGGCAAACGTGATCAGTGTGCTGAGTCCCACTGCAAACACGAGCCAGGCGAAGCGTTGCTCGCTCGGCACGAGCACCGTCACGAGGATGCCGACGGCGGCTGCTGCTACCCAGGCGATGATCATTCGCGGAAAGTGCCAGTAGTGCCCGTCTGAGATCTCAGGCAGGTCAGGTCCACGGGGTTGGCTCACTCCCCAATTGTTGCACGTTGCCATACGAGGTGACAGCCCGTCTGAAGAACGTCTCACGACTGGCACAGTAAGATAAAACAGTTCCGCGGACCGACGCGGCGGAGGGAGAGCCTAAATCATGATGCTTCTCTGCCTCACCGATAGGGATCCTGCGAACTCATTGCCAGGCCTCGATCTCCTTCCTCACGAGGTGCGTACCTCCCCACTCGCCGTGAGAATTAGCGAGAACACAGCCTCTCGCTATGACCTGATCTTGATCGATGGGTCGCTCGACCAACGAAGGGCACGGACCGCGTGCATGGACCTCCGAGAGCGATTCACGATCCCCCGAGTGGTGATTCTGCCCGAAATTGCACTGGCCGGGTTAACGCCTGACTGGGGAGTCACCGATCTCATACTTCCGACGGCGAGCCCAGCTGAGATTGAAGTGCGCCTCAGACTCCTTGCTGCGCGCACGCCCACTCTCTCGGGTGCTGAACCCACAGCTCTGCAGGTTGCGGGCGTTGTCGTCGACGAGGCCAACTTCACCGCGAGGGTGCACGAACGCGTGCTTGACCTGACGTACAAAGAATTTGAGCTGCTGCACTACCTCATCGCGAACCCAGGCCGAGTATTCACTCGCGAACAGTTGCTCAGCGAGGTGTGGGGCACCGATTACTTCGGTGGCACCCGCACCGTCGATGTGCACGTCCGCCGCTTGCGCGCGAAGCTTGGAGATCACGAGTCGCTCATCAGCACCGTTCGTGGGGTCGGCTACGGGTTTGCTCGTGGACGTAGTGAGGGCGAGGATTGAGCCATGCGTATATTTGTCTCTGCCAGTACGGAACCAAACGGTCACGCCCCCGCCCGCGAAGTCTTGGATGCTGCGAGAGAGATAATTGCGGAAGCTGAACTGGTTGACGGTAGTTCGCCGGTGTCTGACCAGGCGATGATCGCAGCCGCGCAGGGTCAGCGACAACTCATGCTGTTTGCTGAGCAGAGAGTCACCGAGGGTGCGCCTGCTTCGGGAGCCGAAGCGACCCACACGACCCAGTCAGTCGCTGCAGGGATCGTCGGTGGCGGCGAGCTCGACCTTGTTGTGAGGCCTGACGCACGCAGGTGCGGCATCGGCACGCAGGCTCTCGCGCAGTTGACGGGTGAGGTGCATGGTGAGGTGCGCGCATGGTCGCACGGAGAAAACCCTGCGGCAGATGCACTCCTAGAGAGTGCTGGGTTTGCTCCTGTACGCACGCTCTATCGCATGCAACTTCCGGCTGATCGCCTCTCGGCCGCGATTGCGGGGATCACTGGCGCACCAACCGAGTCTGCTGACGGTATCGCGTGGCCGAACGGCATCCACACGACCACGTTTGACCCTGCGTCTCCCGCGCAGGCGGCTGAGTGGGTTCGAGTGAATGCGGCGGCGTTTGTGGACCACCCCGAACAGGGGAAAGTGACGGTCGAGGATCTTGCGCTCATCACTGAGGAGTCTTGGTTCGACCCCGACGACCTCATTCTGGCGTTTGACGCCACGGGGAGCGCGCAAGACCCCGCAGGGCACCTGCTCGGCTACGCATGGGTGAAGACCGTGCGCACACCACTCGGGCAGCCGAGTGCATCCGCCCAGCGGGGCAGTACGAGCAGCGAGCGTCAGGACGCGGTCGAGTGCGAGTTGTATGTGCTTGGCGTGCACCCAGACACGGTTGGGACTGGGCTCGGGCGACTGCTGCTCGCTGCCGCACTTCGCCGCATGGCCGCGCACGATCCCTCCGCCGTCACCCTGTATGTTGACGGGGAGAACACGCGAGCGGTCGAGCTCTACGAGAAGAACGGTTTCGAAGTGGCGCATCGCAGTCGTCAGTGGCTCCGGGACGTGACTGAGTAGAGCCAGCGCTCGCTACTCTCGCCGGAAAGCGCTGAGTTCGTCTTTCATGCGCGATAGTTCTTCGCTGTGTTGGCTCCCCCTGCGCACTGCCACAGCGGTGGCCAGTATGTCGACAGCGACGAGGGCTGCGAGCCGCGAAACACTCGGGGTGAAAATGTCGGTGTTCTCAAACGTCCGCACCACGATAGGTATATCGACGATGCTCCCCAGTGTCGATTCGCTCACTCCAACAATGCTGATGAGCTTGCAGCCGCGCTCTTTAGCGAGGCGTGCGATCTCGAGCACTGATTTGGTCTCGCCGGTGTTTGAGATCGCCACGATCACGGTGCCTGGCCCGCTCATAGATGCGGCCATGAACTGCTGATGCGAGTCTTGCAGTGCTGCACATGGCAAACCGAACAGCGCAGCCTTCTGCGCGGCATCCTCGGCGATGATGCCTGAGGCTCCCTGCCCAATGAACAGGATCGAGGTGCATTCGAGAAGCACCTCAACAGCCCGCTCGCTCTGTTCGGGGTCGAGATAGCGTCTCGCACGGTCAAGGCTCGTCATGGTGTGGTCGAAGATTTTCTCCGTTATCGCGGCGACGCTATCCCCCGACTCCACCGTCGACAGGGTTGCTGGCAGCCCCAAAACGAGCGACTCTGCAAGAGCCATTCGAAACTGCTGAAATCCGTCAAATCCGAGACTCGTCGCAAACCGCATTACCGTGGGCTCCGACACACCCGCGGCCGCCGCGACCCCGGCCATCGTCGAGTTCACCACCGCGCGCGGGTCGTCCGCAATGAGATCAGCGACCTTGAGTTCGGAGCGACGAAGCGTGCCACGACGCTCGATGAGGTGTTCGAGGAGCGGTACGCTCCGGTCGTAGGGCTTCGTTTTCTCGTTCATGTGCGCTCTTCTGAGTCTCCCGCGTTCGTGAAACTCTTCAGGAGGTTCGTGACAGCGGCTTCGGTGGCTCGGCGCACGCTCTCATCCGTGAACCCACCGATGTGGGAGGTCAGGATTGTGCGCTCATGTGTGAGGAGCCTATCGAGAGGTGGCGGTTCAGCGTCAAACGCGTCAGCGGCATAGACCGCGAGGCGTCCGTCTTCGAGTGCATCCGCAACCTTGTCGGCGGCTACGAGACTTGAACGCGCGGTATTGATCAGGATCGCGCCGTGCGGCATTCGGCTGAGTTCGCGGGCTCCCACTACCGGTGTCCCGTCAGCGCGCGGAGGCGTGTGCAGGCTCACCAGGTCGGAGACTGTGAGGAGCTCGTCGAGGGTTTCGACGCGCTCATGCTCGAGCGTGCCGTCCGCGTACGGGTCGAACACGCTGACTCGCGCGCCAACCGCGGAGAAGAACCCTGCGACGCGTCGCCCAATCGCTCCATAACCGACCACACCGACCCTGATACTTCCGAGTTCCCTGCCGCGCGAGCGGTGCCAGCCGCCCGCGCGAACAGAGCGGTCCCCGCGCACAATGTCGCGAAGTGCCGCGAGACCCAGGGTCAGTGCAAGTTCCGCCACCCCTTGCGCATTAGCCCCAGGCGCCGTGAGGACGGCAATGTCTCGTTCGGCAGCTGCGCTCTGATCAATTGCGTCCGCTCCGGTCCCGTTTCTCGCAATCACAGTCAGGTCATGTGCCGCGTCAAGGACTCGCTCGCTCACTCGTTCGACACCTGCGAGCCAGCCGACAATACGGTTTCCGTCGCTCCCGAATATCTCGGCGAGCTGGTCCTCAGAAGGCGCCACACCGGCGGGGCCCGCAACAAGCTCAAACCCCGCTTCATACAACGGTCGCAGTTCAGGCACTGCCTCAAGATTCCCAGCTGCCGTGAGCGAGCGGGGGGTGACGAGTATGCGCGAAGTCGTCATCAGCGCGTCGCTGCTGCGATCTCAGAGAGCCGGTCAAACACGATCCCTGAGGTCGGGATCGTGACCTCGAACACCTCGCCAATGACCTGAGTCCACCCGTGCAGAAAGTACACCCAGCCGTCTTCAATCTGCAACTGCTTGCTCGCCTCTTGCGCGCGTGCCTGCTCGAGGAATAGGAGGTCGCCCCGATAGTTGAGGTCCCAGACGATGGCCCCCTCGGGGAGCACGACGTCGTTCGTCAGCGGTGACCCAGGCGCATCTTTTCCGAGGCCTGTCGCGTTGATAATGACGCTGCCGGCCGGGAGTCCCGCTGCAATTGTGTCGTTGTCTGCGGGGGTGGGGGCATGTACGGCGTCGAGCACCGTGTCACACGACTGCTCATGGATACTCACGAGCGCGTCGAGACGCGGCTGACTGCGGTTTGACACGATGATTTTGGACGGTCGATTCGCGCCGCGTTCTGGCCGTGAGAGGTACCAGTCGATGGCAATCGCCGAGCCCCCCGCACCCATGGCGAACACCTGCGCACCAGTGTTCGCGAAGTGCTGCTCTGGGAGAAAAGCCTCGAGTGCGAGGCCTGCGGAGTAAGGATCTTTCGCACTCGCAAGCAGCTTGCCGTCGCGCTTTGCGAGACAGCTGACCTCGCTCATCAACTCGGCAAGCGGGTCGACATCATCGAAGAGGTCCTTCGCTGCGTTGTACAAGTCAATCTTGTGGGTTGTGACGAGTGCACCGAGGCTCAGCGGATCGTTCCGCAAGAAGCTAACAACGGCGCGGTAGTCCTCGTCGGGAGCGTGAAGCGGCAGGTCAATCCCGACCATCTCCACGTCACCGAGACCGAGTTCTTCGGCCCAAGCAGGGAACACTCGCCGAATGGATGAGCTTCCGGTAGTGACCCCGATGAAGTAGAACGCTGGGCGTTCGGCGGGCTGCAGCGTGGCTGCGGTGAACGTCTTCGGCATAACCGGTCCTTACTTGTCGGTTCCTGGGGCCTGGGCAATTGCCACCGCAACTGCCGCTGTCGCCCTGATCTTTTCAAACTCACCCGCGGAAATATCTGCGCGCCCCGCGATCCAGGTTCCGCCAACCGCAATCACCGCAGGGTTCGACAGGTATTCGGCAAGGTTTTCCGGATTGATGCCACCAGTCGGCATGAACTGCAGGCCGGTGTGTGCGAGCGGACCAGCCAGAGATTTCAGTACTGGCAAGCCGCCGCTTGCCTCGGCAGGGAAGAACTTGAGGATGCGGTGTCCCGCCTGCATCGCCTGCATCACTTCAGAGGCTGTGACGGCGCCTGGGTAGAGCGGTATCTCGCGGGCGGCTGCGGCCTGAGAAATCTCGGGCACAAAACCTGGGGAGACCAGAAAGTGAGCACCGGCGGCAATTGCCTCCTCGGCCTGCTCAGGGGTGAGGATCGTTCCAGCTCCGACCGTGATGCCGGGCACTGCGCGGCTAATCTCAGTGATCGACTGGAGGCCTGCCGGTGTGCGAAGCGTCACCTCGATGGCGGGGATTCCACCTTCAAGGAGTGCCTCGGCGAGAGGTACTGCAAGTGTGCTGTCTTCAATCTCTACTACGGGGACGACGCGCGCCGCTTGTAAAACGTCATTGGGGTGCATCAGCGGGCTCCCTCATGGTCGGCCTGGTTTTCGTATCCTACGTGGTCGGGGTTCGGCACCTGATCCCAGCTACCATCATCCGTCCGCACAATCAGGGACTTCATACCTCCGGCTCGAGCGATGATGCCGTAGTCCTGCCCGGCGTCTGCGTTATAGGTGAAGAGCGTGACGAACGGCTCATCACCGACATTAACGCTGCGGTGGATCCAGTGCCCCGGAACATCGACGGCCTGCCCAGCGCGCAACTCAACGGCAACGCTGCGCCCGTCGATGGTCTCGAGCAGCATGATGCCGTGACCACTCAGGCAGTGGTAGAGCTCAGCGCGGTCTGCAACGGCATGGAGGTGTCCGCGCGTCATCGCGTATTCTTCACCGACGGTTCCGGGAAGCAGCGTACTGGTGCCGACGATGAGTGCACCGGGCCCATCCTGGTATTTGTGGTCGTGCACATAGTAGGCAAGCTCGTCTTCGCCCACTTGCGCGACGAGCGAACCGTAGGCATCCTCGTCGCGATACGTGCCCGCGAGTTCTCCCCAGTATTTGCGGTATACCCGACTTGCGCCCTCCATCGTGCCGTCCGCTGCAATGGTCAGTCGCTCTGGCGTATCGATGTCTTCGGGTCGTGGCCCAGTTGACTGTGTCATGGTCGTCACTGTGTCTCCGTGTTCCTCGTCGCGAACAAATGCATGTAGTTAGACTACATCTTTATCTCCCATTTTTCATGGAATCATGGGAAAGTAGCGAAAACCGGCGAGAAATACCCTAGTCTTAAGGGAAATAGTGTGTAGTCTAACTAGCTTTTCACGTGTTCAAAGGAGATCGTAAATGGGAGTTGCAGCTCGCACAAACGCACTTGCCGGCCGCCGCATCGCCGTCACTGGCGCTGCGGGAGGCATCGGCGGAGCTATCGCGGAGCTCCTCACCGAGCGGGGGGCGACCGTCTACGGCCTTGATCTCAACGGTGTCGATCAGTTACCGGCCGGCGTCATCGGGCGCGAGATTGACCTGCGTTCACCAGAGTCCATTCGCGCGATCGTCTCGGAACTGTACGAACTATCCGCTGAGCCCATTCACCTCGTGAACTCGGCGGGCATCGTCGAAGACAACGTGGCCGCTGAGGAGATCTCCACGGAACTCTACGATGCGGTGATGGGTGTGAATCTCCGCGGAGTGTTCCTCACCTGCCAGGCTTTTGGGCGCGAGCTACTCGCCCGGGGCGGCGGATCCATCGTCAATATCGCTTCGATGTCGGGCAACCACATGGTGAACGCACCGCAACACCAGAGTATCTACAACACTTCGAAGGCCGGGGTGACTGCGCTCACAAAGTCCCTCGCGGTTGAATGGTCACCGCACAACGTACGTGTGAATGTGCTCTCCCCTGGGTATGTCGATACGAAACTGAACTACCTCAAACGAGACATGCACGAGGCCTGGCTCGCAGACACGGTGCTCGGACGCTTTGCGACCCCAGAAGAGGTAGCAGAATCGGTGGCGTTCCTCCTCGACGAGACGGTCTCTGGCTACTACGTTGGTGCGGAACTCCTCATGGACGGCGGGTCGTCACTTCGATGACCCGAGTTTTCATCCACTGACGTAATTTTCTGTAGAAAGGACGAGCCGTGATCATCTCTCACGACCTGGGAACCACCGGAGACAAGGCAACACTGGTTTCCAATACCGGTGAGGTAGTTGCGTCGGTCACCGAGCGCTACGACACGGCCTTTGGCCCCGGCGGCAAGGCCGAGCAGAATCCTAGTGATTGGTGGCGAGCATTTTGTCAGGCGAACCGCACGCTCATCGAGCGCGCAAACATCACCGCGAGTGACGTTGATGTGGTCTCGTTCTCGGGGCAGATGATGGGCCTCGTCGCCATTGATGGTGCGGGCGAAATCGTGCGGCCAGCAATCATCTGGGCAGACACTCGCTCGACCGCGCAAACCAACCAGGCGCTCACGCGGGTCTCCATGGAGCGCACCTACGAAATCACGGGGCACCGCCTCAACCCGACCTATTCGCTCACCAAGCTCATGTGGGTGCGCGATAACGAGCCCGAGGCGTTTGCGCGCATCCGCACGGTGCTCAACGCAAAGGACTATCTCGCGTACCTCCTGACGGGGGTACTAGCCTCTGAACCCTCGGACGCGTCAAGTACCAACGCCTACGACCAGTCCACTGGCAACTGGTCGCCCGAAATGCTCGCTGCGGCTGAGGTTGACCCGGCACTCTTCCCCGAGATCGTGCCTTCAACGACTGTGCTCGGAGCTGTCACCGCAGCTGCGGCCGACGCCAGCGGACTCCTCGCTGGCACCAAAGTGGTCATCGGGGGCGGCGATGGCCCGCTCGCGGCTCTCGGCGCCGGAATCACGAACCCGGAGTCGGGCGCGTATGCGTCGCTCGGTTCTTCTTCCTGGGTGTCGGTGAGCGCACCACAGCCACTCCACGATCCCCTCATGCGGTCGATGACGTTCAACCACGTGATTCCCGGTCAGTTTGTGCCAACGGCCACGATGCAGGCGGGTGGCGCCTCTCTCCAGTGGATCGTCGACACGCTCGCTCCCACTGGCGAGGCCCGGTACGAGGATCTACTCGGTGAGGCAGCAAAGGTTTCGGCGAGTGGAGCCGGCGTATTCTTTCTCCCGCACCTCCTCGGCGAGCGCTCCCCCTACTGGAATCCGAACGCACGCGCCGCGTTTCTCGGACTCGAACGGCACCATGGGCGCAGCGAACTCGTGCGTGCTGTGCTTGAGGGCGTCGCGTTCAACTTGCGTACGGGGCTCCTCGCTTTCACCTCAAACGGCATCAAGATTGACTCAATCGACGTGATTGGAGGAGCCGCGAACTCACCCTTGGTTCTCAACATTCTTGCGAACATTTGGGACCTGCCTGCCAGCCGCCGGAGCCTCGTGGATGAGGCCAACGCACTGGGTGCAGCGATTGTGGGCGGCATCGGCGTCGGCATCTTCGATGACTTCGAGATCTCGAAGACACTCTCTCAGCAAGATGCACCCCAGCTGCCGGATCCTGCGGCGAGCGCGGAACTGGATCGCTCCTACGAGCTGTTCATGGACGCGTACCAGCGTCTCGAGGGTTGGTTCGAGGCACTGCCATGATCCGGACGGTGTTGGGCGACATACAGCCCGAGCTCGTACTCTCTGCGAACTACCACGAGCATCTCTTCCAGGTGTCGCCGCTGCTACCCGGGGACGATCTCGACGATGCCCAGCGATCTCAGGAGGAGGCCAAGCTCCTCACCTCAGCCGGCACGTCGCTCATGGTGGAGGCGACCCCGACGGGGCTCGGAGCCCGCCCACGCGACGTTGCGGCCATTAGCTCGGCAACCGGACTCGATATCGTGCACGTGACCGGGCTGCATCACGGCGGCCACTACGCCGAAGATCACCCGCTGCGAACCACGAGCGAGGGCACACTAGCGTCCCAGTTCACTGCAGACATCCTTGGTGGGTTCCGTCGCTCGGGTGAGACGGTCACTTACGCCGACCGACCGGTGCGCGCTGGGATGATCAAAGCGGGGATTCGCTACTGGTCGATCGGACCGTTCGAACAGAAAGCCATCCGGGCGATCAGTGCGGCTCACCGCGCGAGTGGTGCCCCCGTCATGATTCACCTCGACTACGGCTCGGCGGCCCACGAGGTGCTCGACATACTCGCCGCTGAAGGCGTCGCGGCTTCAAGCGTTGTGCTCGCCCACATGGACCGCAACCTCGACCCCGGTCTCCACCTCGACCTCATCGCGCGCGGTGCATACCTCGGGTACGACGGGTGGGCGCGGCACCGCGAGGCCCCTGACTCAGCCATTATCGATTGCCTCTACCAAGTGTGCGGGGGCAACGGGGCGGCGGGGGTCGTGCTCGGCGGTGATGTAGCCCGGTCCTCCAGGTACCTCAGCTACGGCGGTATTCCAGGTCTTCCCTACATTGAGGAGCGCGTCGTCCCCCGGTTGATCGCAGAACTCGGCGAAGAGTGCACCGCACTGCTGCTGCGCGAAAACCCAGCGAGGCTCCTGTCTTTCACGCCTCCGCGCTAAAAAGTACGGCGGTTCACGAAACTGATTCACCGAAACGACACGCGTCGATGCCAGAATGGCTGGTATGAGTGAAGAGACCACACGCGGCGCATCACAACGCAGGGCGACCGGGCAGGGTGGCACCGCAGAAAGCAGTGCGGTCATCGCGCGACCTTTCACCGGGGAGATTCAGCTCCATGCGGTTGATGAAGGTCAGCTTCCGATTGACCGATACGTCGACAGGGAGCTGAGCTGGCTCGCGTTCAACCAGCGGGTACTTGAGCTCGCGGAAGACACTTCGGTCCCGCTTCTCGAACGCGCAAATTTCCTTGCAATTTTTGCGTCGAATCTTGATGAGTTCTTCATGGTGAGGGTCGCCGGATTGAAGCGCCGCATCGTGACGGGGCTCGCCGTACCGACCAACGTGGGGCGCTCCCCCGACGACGTGCTCGCCGACATCAACCGCATCGCATACGAGCTGCAGTTGCGCCACGCACACTGTTTCCGCGACCAGGTGAAGCCTGCACTCGCGGAGGCCGGCGTTCGCATCGTCTCCTGGGATGGGTTGGACGAGGCGGACCGACAAGTGCTCACAAACTACTACGAGCAACATATTTACCCCGTGCTCATGCCGCTCGCGGTTGATCCTGCTCACCCGTTCCCATACATCTCGGGGCGTGCACTCAACCTGTCCATTAGCGTGTACAGCCCGACCACGGAAAAGGCCGAGTTTGCGCGGCTCAAGGTCCCACAGATGATCCCGCGCTACATTCGTGTCGATCGTCGTGAATCCGTCGACAGTGTCCGTTATATACCGCTCGAGGAGCTGATCGCCAACCAGCTCGATGGGCTCTTCCCAGGCATGGAGGTGCTCGGGCACCATGTCTTCCGTGTGACGCGAAATGAGGATGTCGAGATCGAGGAGGATGAGACCGAGAACCTCATCCAGGCACTCGAGAAAGAGTTACTGCGCCGCCGATTCGGTCCCCCCATTCGTCTTGAAATTTCCGACGACATGGATGAGAACACGCTTGACCTACTCGTGCGCGAGTTCGATATTGATGAGCAGCAGGTCTACACGCTACCCGCGCCACTCGACCTTGGCGGCCTGTACGCGCTGACGCGTTTGGCCAGACCCGACCTTAAGTTTCAGCCGCACATCCCGGTAACTCACCCCCAGTTTCGCCCAAACACGCCGAGCGAAAAGCCCGACGTGTTTCGGGCGATCGCCCGCCGCGAGGTGCTCGTCCATCACCCGTACGAATCTTTCGCCACGAGCGTTCAAGCGTTCGTCGAGCAGGCAGCCACCGACCCCGATGTGCTCGCCATCAAGCAGACGCTCTACCGCACGTCAGGCGATAGCCCCATCGTGGCGGCTCTCATTAAGGCTGCGGAGGCCGGCAAGCAGGTGCTCGCGCTCGTCGAGATCAAGGCTCGTTTTGACGAAGAGGCGAACATCACCTGGGCCCGAAAGCTTGAACAGGCGGGCGTGCACGTTGTGTACGGTCTCGTTGGTCTGAAGACGCACTGCAAACTGGTGCAAGTCATCCGGGAGGAGAAGGGCCGACTCACCCACTACAGCCACATTGGTACCGGAAACTACAACCCGAAGACGAGCCGCGTCTATGAAGATCTCGGACTCTTCACCACTTCCCCCGAAGTCGGACGCGACGTCACCAAACTGTTCAACGTGCTTTCTGGCTACGCAATCGAAACACAGTACGACCGCCTACTCGTTGCCCCGCTGCAGTTACGCGACGGTCTCCTCGAACGCATTGACCGCGAGGCCGAAAGTGCGCGAGCTGGTCGCCCAAGCGGGATCAAACTGAAAGCCAACTCGATGGTCGACGAGACGATCATCGATGCACTGTATTGGGCCAGTCAGGCCGGGGTTCCCATCGACATTTGGGTGCGCGGGATCTGCTCGATCCGTGCGGGGGTTCCCGGCCTTTCTGAGAGCATCCGCGTACGCTCGGTGCTCGGCAGATATCTGGAGCACTCGCGTATTTATACGTTCGAGAACGAGGGCGAACCCGAGGTGTTCATCGGGAGCGCCGACCTCATGCACCGAAATCTCAACCGTCGCATCGAGGTGCTCGTGCGCCTCACCGAGCGGGAGCACCTCGCGCGTATTGACGGTCTGTTCGGTCTCGCATTCAGTGATGAGGTCTCTACGTGGCGCATGCTTCCCGACAACAGTTGGGAACGCCATGTTATGGGCGAAGATGGCGCACCGCTTCCTGACCTGCAAGATCTCATCATGGCTGACCGTACGCAGGCCAGAGCCCGGGGCACCTGGTGAGTAAGTCGCACAAGAAGCAGGGCCAAAACGGAGATCTCCTGGCAGCGGGAACCATCTGCTGGCGGCGCATCTACGACGACCACGGCGACCCTCGCACGCTAATCCTCCTCATCCATCGCACGAAGCAGCAAGATGTGTCGTTCCCCAAGGGCAAGCTCGACCCGGGTGAGAGTATGCCCGAAGCAGCCGTCCGTGAGACGTTCGAGGAGACGGGGCTCAACATCAACCTCGGCATGAACCTCGGTACGATCCAATATGACCTCGGTGAGAACCGTACGAAAACCGTGCAGTACTGGGCTGCAAAAGTCACGTCAAAGATTGCCATTGCGTCCCGCTTCATGCCGAACTCGGAGATCCAAGCGCTTGAGTGGGTTCCGATTGACGAGGTACGAAAGCGTCTGAGCTACAAGGCGGATAAAGAGCTCTTTGACGTCTTCCTGCGGCTTGCGTCGCATGACCTGCTCGACACGTTCTCGGTCACGCTGCTGCGTCACGGAAAGGCCGAGCCGCGAGGCACCAAGTTCTCGGAGGATCATCTGCGAACGCTCACGCCCGCTGGCGAAGAGCAGGCAGAACTCCTCCCGGCACTCCTGACGTCGTTTGGTCCCCGTCGCATCTACTCGTCAACGGCCGAACGCTGCATGCTGACCGTGGCACCGTTGGCTAATCACCTCGACAAACGGGTGCGCAGCAAAAAATCGCTCAGCCAAGATAATTGGGATGCTGGCGATCTCTCCTCCCTTCGCAAACTCGTGGGGAAAGTCATCGGCCGGGGTAAGAGTGTGGTGCTGTGCAGCCATCGCCCGGTGCTCCCCAGCATTGCTCGCGAACTCGTGCTCGCCACCGGAACAATTCCGGGGACGTACCTCGAAGAAGCCACTTCCCTACCACCGGGCGGGTTCTCAGTGTTCCATTTCTCTCGCAAACGGCCGGGGGCGGGGATCCTCTCCGTCGAGACGTACCCCGTCAAGGTTTGAACCTGGCGTTCGCCAGCTGATCATTCCTCTTCGGTCACCAGCCACTCGGTGATGCCGTGCTCGGCGGCACCCATTGCTTCAACCGTCGCGCGTGTCCGGTCTCGCACATCGGCGTCAAACTCGGGTGACTGGCAGACGCCCTGGGGTGCGTCCGAAGCCACCGAGCACCACTTATACGCGCCGTTCTGTTTGTTGGTGGCGGTCATGTACGACACGGCGTTTGTCGTCCAACTCTCATCCTCTTGCTGGGCGAACTGAATCCGCACCATCAGGAACTCGTCGTTGAGACGGTTGTTGTAGTGGGAGACGCTTACCGCGTTTCCTGTGCCATAGGCGACCCAGGTGTCGTTGTACACCTCGAGCGGCTGCACCGAGTGCGAGTGGTGGTTATACACAAAATCAAATAGTTCAGTGTCGACAAGTTGGTGTGCGTTGCTGAGCTGCTGCTGATCCGGCATCGTCGCGTACTCCGTGCCGGCGTGCTGCGCACCCAGCACAATCTCCGCACCAGCATCACGCGCTTTCTGCGCCTTCTCTGCGGCGCGCTCGGGCTCAAGCGGATAGTCCACCTGCCAGTCGTGCTCCGCATATAGACCGTTGAGGGAGAACGTCGAGGTGATGATCCCGATCTTCACACCGTTTGCTTCGACAATGAGTGGCTCATCGCGAGCACCCTCTTCGCGGTAGGAACCGGTGTGCTCGAGACCGGCAGCCTCAAGACCATCCAGCGTGCGGATGAGGCCAGCGGTCCCCTGGTCGACCGTGTGGTTTGACGCGGTCGTACACACGTCATAGCCGACGTCCTTAATGTCCTGAGCAATCTCAGGGGGCGTGCTGAACGCCGGGTACGCAAGGTACGGGCCGCCCACTGGTGCGAGTGGCGTCTCCATCTGACAGATTGCAAGATCGGTTTGGTCGAGGTAACGCTTCTGACCCTCTAGCAGCGGGGCGAAGTCGAAGTTCTCACCTGCGTCGTTCGTCGGGATCGCATATGGCCGCCACAGGTTCTCGTGAATGAGCATGTCTCCGCTCATTGCAACGGTCACACAGTGGTCAGTCGGACACTCGGGACCATTTCCCGGCTGCGGCTCTGGGGTCGGCGTCGGGGTGGGTGTTGGCGTCGGTTCCGCTGTCACTACTGGCTGCGGCTCTGGCGCTGCTTCAGTCGCGCAACTGGCCACCCCACCCAGTAGTACGGTCGCTGCGGCCACGGCCGCAAGCCTGTGCAGTGTCTGCTTTTGGTTACCCCTCATCACGTTGATCATCGTAAACCAGACGGCTGTGGCGAAACGAACCCCGCGCCGACACGAAAGGACTGCACCTTTTCGTTCCCAGGAGTTCACCCGGTGTTTACCCAAAGGAACAACACTGGACACATCGGCTCAATAGCGTTATTGACGTGGCGATTCGGACCACTGTGCAACTGCAAAGTATTCCTCTGCAATCCGCACTCACTGTGTCAATTACTGCTGTGAGAACAGCGAACCAGAAAGAACAGGATCTAACGTGAAGTTTTCACCCCTGATCAAGACAGCCGCAATCGGCGGCCTCGCCGTACTGGCACTCACTTCATGCGCTTCGAATGAAGCCGCTCCAGAAGGTGGCGGCGACGCAGGCTCGGCACTCGCCGGTGAGCTGGTAGGCGCTGGCGCATCCTCGATGGGTTCCGCACAGGAGGCCTGGATCGCGAACTTCCAGACTGCAAACCCCGATGTCACCATCAACTACGACCCGAGCGGTTCAGGCGCAGGCCGCGAGACGTTCCAGCAGGGCGCCAGCGCCTTTGCAGGCTCGGACCGCGCGTTCGAGCTCGAAGAGATCGAGGCGGGTCCGTTCGAGACCTGTACTGCTGACACCAGCATCATCGAGTTCCCCGCGTACATCTCGCCGATTGCGATTATCTTCAACGTCGAGGGCGTGGACTCGCTGAAGCTCGACGCACCGACCATTGCTCAGATCTTCACGGGTGAAATCACCACCTGGAACGATCCCGCGATCGCTGCACAGAACGAAGGCGCGAACCTCCCAGAGGAGAACATCACCGCCGTTCACCGTTCGGATGAGTCAGGTACCACCGGCAACTTCACGGACTACCTCGGCGCAGCGGCTGCGGACGATTGGACGGTCGGCTCGATCGAGTCATGGCCAACCGAGTTCGGTGGCGAGGGTGCACAGGGCACCTCGGGCGTCGTGGAGGCAGTCGCGAACGGTGTCGGCACCATCGGCTACGCAGATGCATCACGGGCCGGAGACCTCGGCACCGTCGAGGTGAAGGTCGGCGAAGAATACGTCGCGTACTCCCCCGAGGCCGCAGCAGCAATCGTTGATGCTTCCTCACCTGAAGAGGGCCGTACCGATGGTGACCTCGCCATTGAAATCGACCGCTCCAGTACCGCAGAGGGTGTCTACCCGATCGTTCTCGTGAGCTACCTCATCGGTTGCGAGCAGTACGAAGACCCGGCCAACGCCGAACTGGTCAAGGAATACTTCAACTACATCGTGAGCGCCGAAGGCCAGGACGCGTCTGCTGAATCAGCAGGTAGCGCTCCGATCTCCGAAGATCTCCGCGGCACCATCCAGCCGACGATCGACGCGATCAGCTAGTACCCTTTCGCCAGGGGCCGACGCATGCGCCGGCCCCTGGCTCCTTTCCGTCAGAGCCCACCACGTCCAGCAGGAGCTTCAACAGTGACTACAACTACCGCCGCACCTAAGCCCGTGCTGAGCGTGGGCGACCGCGTGTTCTCACGTTCAGCGGTCTTTGCCGGAAGCATGATTCTGGTCACCCTCGTTGCGGTGGCGTTCTTCCTCATCATTCAAAGCATCCCTGCGTTCTTCGCGACAGGCGAAACTGCTTCACTCCTCACCACAAACTTTTGGGCGTATGTTGGCCCGCTCGTGTTCGGCACCGTCTGGGCGGCCGTCATCGCGCTGATCATCGCCACACCACTCTCCATCGGCATTGCTCTCTTCATCTCCCACTACGCGCCGCGGAAGCTCTCCCAAACGCTCGGCTACATTGTCGACCTCCTTGCCGCCGTTCCCAGTGTTGTGTACGGCTTGTGGGGTATTGGAGTACTCGCCCCAGCCGTCCAGCCCGTTTACTCGTGGCTTACTGAAAATGTCGGCTGGTTCCCACTCTTTAGCGGGACGGCCTCCGGCACCGGCCGCACCATCCTCACTGCTGCAGTCGTCCTTGCAGTTATGATCTTGCCGATCATGACCGCTATCTGCCGTGAGATCTTCCTCCAGGCACCGTCGCTGCACGAGGAAGCCGCGCTCGCACTCGGTGCCACCCGCTGGGAAATGATTCGACTCGCAGTACTTCCATTCGGACGCTCAGGCATGATCTCAGCCGCGATGCTCGGTCTCGGTCGCGCGCTCGGAGAAACCATGGCGGTCGCCATGGTCCTCTCGGCGACTGGAGCCGTCACATTCCAGCTTCTCACCTCTGAAAACCCGTCAACGATTGCCGCCAACATCGCGCTCTCGTTCCCTGAGGCTTACGCCGAGAACGTTAACGTTCTCATCGCCACCGGCCTCATCCTGTTTGTGGTCACGCTGCTGGTCAACGCGTTCGCGCGCTGGATCGTCAGCCGCCGCGCCGAGTTCAACGCCGCAGACTAGTCCGCCCCCACACGACAGCTAAGCCCGAGGTTTCTCGCACATGGTCATCACCACCCGCCCGGTCTCTGCCACAACGTTGGCAGGTAATCGCCTGCCCCGCAGCACTTCGTGGATCATCCTCGGAGCCAGCATCGTCGTCTCGGTGGCGCTGTTTGGGCTGCTCGCCGCCGCATCTTCATCCGCATTCAGCGTCGTGGGTGCCGCGATTATCGCGGCGATCCTCTACATCGCCGTCATCACGGGAATCTCAGCCGCAGTCGAGGGCCGCAGGCAGGCCATGGACCGGTTCATTACCGCACTCGTCACCGGCGCGTTCCTGTTGGCGATGGTGCCGCTCATCTCGGTAGCGATCACCGTCATCTCCAACGGTCTCGCCCGCTTCGACGCCGACTTCTTCAGTCAGTCAATGCGCAACGTCACCGGTGAGGGAGGCGGCGCCCTCCACGCCATGGTGGGTACGCTCCTCATCACCCTTGCTACCACCATCATTTCGGTGCCACTCGGACTCCTCACATCGATCTACCTCGTGGAGTACGGTCGCGGACGTCTCGCGAAGGCCATCACATTCTTCGTCGACGTCATGACCGGTATTCCCTCGATCGTCGCCGGCTTGTTCGCATTCGCCGTCTTCGCGCTCTTCCTCGGCCCGGGTGTGCGCATGGGCATCGTTGGCGCTGTGGCACTCTCGGTGCTCATGATCCCCGTCGTCGTGCGATCCAGCGAAGAGATGCTGCGCCTCGTGCCTAACGAGCTCCGCGAGGCGTCGTATGCCCTGGGTGTTCCGAAATGGCGCACCATCTTGAAAGTGGTTTTGCCAACTTCGATGGCGGGCATCACTACCGGCATTATGCTCGCAGTCGCACGCGTGATCGGTGAAACGGCACCCCTCCTGATTACTGCCGGCTTCACTGCCTCCATGAATTACAACCTCTTTAGCGACCGAATGCAGTCTCTCCCGGTGTACGTGTACACCCAGTTCACCAACCAGGGCAATCCTGTGTGGGCGTTCCTCGAGCGTTCCTGGGCCGCGGCCTTGGTGTTGATCCTGATCGTGATGCTCCTCAATATCTTGGCGCGACTCGTTGCCAAGTGGTTTGCGCCAAATTCAGGCCGCTAGGCCCGCCCCACCCACTACTTCTCCCCCAGCCACCACCCGTTAGGAAATTTCCCCGAAATGTCGAAGCGTATCGAAATCTCAGACCTCAACGTCTACTACTCGAAGTTCCGGGCAGTGGCAGATGTCACCCTGAACATTGAGCCACGCAGCGTCACCGCATTTATCGGGCCGTCCGGCTGCGGCAAATCCACGTTTCTGCGGACGCTCAACCGAATGCACGAGGTGATCCCGGGTGCACGCGTCGAGGGCTCTGTGCTCCTCGATGGCGAGAACCTCTACGGTACCGGCGTTGATCCTGTGCTCGTGCGACGCCAGGTGGGCATGGTCTTCCAACGTCCCAACCCGTTCCCCACCATGTCGATTCGTGAGAATGTGCTCGCTGGGGTGCGGCTGAATGCGCGCAGCATGTCGAAGAGTGATTCCGACGACCTCCTCGAGAAGTCACTCCGGGGCGCGAACCTGTGGAAAGAGGTCAAAGATCGCCTGGACCGGCCAGGTGCCGGCCTTTCTGGCGGCCAGCAGCAGCGTCTTTGCATTGCACGAGCCATCGCGGTGTCACCAGATGTGCTGCTGATGGACGAGCCCTGCTCAGCGCTCGACCCGATCTCTACGCTCGCAATTGAGGACCTGATTGAGGATCTCAAGCAGGAGTACACGATCGTGATCGTGACCCACAACATGCAGCAGGCTTCACGCGTGTCGGATCGCACCGCATTCTTCAACATTGCGGGCACGGGTGAGCCCGGCAAGCTCATCGAGTTCGACGACACGACGAAGATCTTCTCAAACCCAACCCAGAAGTCCACCGAAGACTACGTCAGTGGCCGCTTCGGCTAAGCAAAATTAAGCCGGACCGCAGAACGCCTCTCGGCGGAAGGCCGCTCGAAGCGGCAAAAATTGGAGCCCGGGGTTACTGCGGCCCAGCTCTTCAAGTGTAACGCAGCGCCCGTGAACGCGACATCAATTCTGGGTGTTCCGCTCCGGTTACGCGGCCCGCGAAATTCTGTAGTGCGAGGGTCTTTCACGTGCCCCTCAGACCATCAATCGATGGTACCGTCACGCCACCTGCGAGCACCCGAGTGCAATTCACCGGCCATGACCGAGTACCGGAGCGACCGCCGGGTCAGCTGCGCGGCGTGCTCCTCGTCAAACGAATCGCGGTCATCGGCCAATGACGCCGAGCCGAGCGACATGAGCTTGCAGTAGCTCGCGGCGCGATCGAGAGCCGCGGCCAGATCCCCCGTGTACGCGCCACGCAGGATCGTGTCGCAGAGATCGACGATTGTGTCGGGGGTGACGGGCTCCACCGCCCCTGCTACGACCGGATCAATGGTGACCGCCTCTTCGGTTCCTCGCCTGAAGATCACGGCGGTCGCTTCTGGCCCCGCGGCAGCAACACGGCGGAGCAGGTAGAGACGCCACAGCTGGCCCGCAAGCGAGTGGTGACTAGCATCAGCCCACAACTCGGCAATGTCATCAATGCCTTCAGTCGAGGCGAGACCAACCACCCGTTCGACCACATCGCGGTCAGCGACGCGACGTACACGGTCAAGGAGTGCCCACGAGGTTTCCTGCGCCAGTCGATGGCTGGCGCCCGGATCATCTGAACCGATGATCCAGTCGAACTCATAGTTTGGCTGTAGTACTGGGCGCTGATGCTCCCGTGGCATTCGGGCTCCTCTCAATAGCAATCGGTGAAAGGTGACTCGGTGAGTCTACGCGCGACGCCACACCCCCGCGTGTACAGAGCACTGAGAATTTCACGCTAAGATCGTTTCGGGCCTATAGCTCAGTTGGTAGAGCATCGGACTTTTAATCCGTGGGTCGCCGGTTCGAGCCCGGCTGGGCCCACTAGAAGGTCGTTGTTCAAACCGGTGACATTACCGGTTTGAGACCTCGAAACAGCGGCCCGCCCCTCTTGGCGGGCCGCTGTTGTCTGCACTCCAGGTCGAGAATGCGTAGAACGGTTCCCCTGGCTCCCCGATGATGGTGCTTTCCTCGCTGAAAAGCGGTTTGGCGACATCTCGAAGCAGCAATTTCGCCGTTTTCTCGACCCAAGTCCATCGAAACACTACATTTGCTTTCGAATTGAAGAACTCGGAGTTCTCGGAAACGAAAGGGAAGTTCAACCGAGTATGGCTACGAACGCTGCGCGCACTTGAGCGACATAGTCTTGCGGAACCTCGAGCATGGGGAAGTGCCCCCCTTTGTCCGCGCGGGTCCAGACGCGCAGATCGCGGTGGCGTCTTTCGGCCCAGGAGCGCGGTAGTCGCTCGATGTCGCGCGGGAAAACGGTCACTGCTGTCGGCACGTCAACGAGGGAACGACGCTCAGGCGGAAAATTCTCCCAATAGAATCGCGCAGAGGAACCCGCCGAGCGAGTGAACCAGTAGAGCGAGACGGTGTCGAGGATGCGCCGCCGTGACACCGCGTTCTCCGGGTGGCCGTCGCAGTCCGTCCACTCGCGGAACTTCTCCACGATCCACGCTAGCTGGCCGACTGGAGAATCGGTCAAACCATAGGCGAGAGTCTGAGGCTTGGTGGACTGCTCCAGTGAATATCCCCCGCCGCGCGCCCAGAAGGCCCGCGTCTCGATGAGATCTGTGCGCTCGAGAGCATCCAAGTTTCCGTCGGCCTCAGGCACATCGACGTACGGGGTGAAAGTGTGGATGGCCTCGACCGTGTCCGAGTATCTGACACCGAGCGCTGTGGTGACACGGCCACCCCAATCACCCCCGGCAGCGAGAAAGCGAGCGTACTCGAGCCTGTCCATTAGTACTGCCCAGGCGTCAGCGGTCTTGTCGACAGACCATCCTGAGGACGCCGGCTTGCCACTTGGACCGAAGCCGGGAAGGGCAGGAGCGACCACATGGAAGGCCGGTAGCGCGGGGTCGGCGGGGTTGGCGAGCATATTCGCGACTTCCAACGGCTCGACGACCGAACTCGGCCACCCGTGGGTCAGCACGAGAGGGCGCGCATCCGGACGTGGCGATCGCACGTGCAGGAACACGATGTCGACGTCAAAGATGCGCGTCGTCGCTGGACCGTGCGCGTTGAACTCCGCCTCGAAACCCCGCCAGTCGTAATGATTCGCCCAGTAGTCTGCGAGCTCCGCAAGGTACGAGCGGGGGACGCCTTGGTTCCAGTCCGCATCTTTTGCGTCGTCACTGGTGCTCGTGGTCTCTCTCTCCGGGAACCGCGCGTCGCTGAGCCGGTAACGCAGGTCCGCGAGCTCTGACTCTGGCAGGTTGAGGACGAAAGGGTTGATCGCGTCGCTGTGGTTCATGGATACGTCTCCGTTCGATGGAAAACTGGTCGGTGAAGTCATTGGATGGTGTATCCGCCATCGATCGGCAGCGACACACCGGAGATCATTGCGGCATCCCGCTCAGCAGAAAAGCGACAGGAGCGGCGATCTCCGCGGGGGTGGCCCATCGGCCCAACGGCATAGCGGAGAGTATAGTCTCAGCGATCTGTGGCCGCCCGTCGGCGTTGACGCCGGACGCGACAAGGACCACGGCGTTGATGACTCGCCCGCCCTCGCGGACCTTCATCGTGAGCGCGTCAGCGGCGACAAACGTGAACGGGCCGGCATCATCGAGGGGACGGTGACGAAACTGGTCGACCTGCTCGTCGAGGTCGGCTGCCATTCTGGACACCTGCGACTTGGACAGCGAATGAATCCCGAGGGTTTTCACGAGCTTATCTATTCGGCGGGTGCTCACTCCGGCGAGGTAGCAGTCGGCCACGACGGTGATCAGCGCGGTCTCGGCCCGTTTACGATGCTCGAGCAGCCACTCCGAAAAATATGTGCCTCGGCGCAGCTTCGGAACAGCGACATCGATGGTGCCGACGCGGGTATCTAAGTCACGGTGTCGGTATAGGACTGACGCAGCCGCCAGCGGGTGGACCACTCTATGGGCACTAACCCCGAGGCTATGTCTCGTACGGGCCACCCGTGTAACGTAGCCCCCAGGAGGAGAACACCAACGTTTTCACCTAGGAAGAAATCAAAGCATGGTTGTATCGAATCCACTTTCTCTGGGCGTCATCGCAACCTCCAGCAAGAAGAACGAGCATCGACTACCTATCCACCCGGAGCACCTGGAGCGCATCGATGAGCGCCTAAGAAGTCGGATAATGGTAGAAACCGGCTATGGAAAGCCATACGGGATTTCTGATGAACAGTTAGCCCCGTTTGTTGGAAAGTTCGCCTCACGCAGTGAAATCATGGCCGCAGCCGATGTCATCCTGCTCCCGAAGCCCCAAAGTACGGACCTGGAGGAGATGAGGGAGGGGCAAACACTTTGGGGCTGGCCACATTGCGTCCAAGACACCGAAGTCACCCAGCGCGCCATCGACAAAAAACTCACTCTGATCGCTTTTGAAGCCATGAACCACTGGGCGAGTGGTGGCGGTTTCGGGTTACACGTCTTCCATAAGAACAATGAACTCGCTGGATACGCATCCGTCATCCACGCGCTGCAGCTCTGCGGCTCGACGGGCGACTACGGTAAACGTCTCACTGCCACGGTCATTGGGTTCGGGGCCACGGCCCGCGGCGCCGTCACTGCCTTGCACGGCCACGGCATACACGATGTCAGGGTATTGACTAGCCGTTCCGTGGCCGCCGTAGCCTCCCCCATCCACTCCGTGCAGATGGTGCAGTTCGAGCATGACGATGGCCCGCACCTCAGCGAGGTGATCACCGACGACGGCAGGATTCCTTTGGCACCGTTCCTAGCAGAAAGCGACATTGTTGTGAACTGCACTTTGCAGGACCCCAACGCCCCGCTGACGTACCTGCGTACGACAGAGCTGGATGCCTTTCTTCCCGGAAGCATCATCATTGATGTTTCCTGCGACGAGGGGATGGGCTTCGAATGGGCGATGCCCACCACCTTCGATGATCCAATGTTCACTGTGGGCGAAAACATCAACTATTACGCAGTAGATCACAGTCCCTCATACCTGTGGAACTCCGCTAGCTGGGAAATCAGCGAGGGGCTCTTACCATTTCTCGATGTGGTTCTCGATGGTCCAGATGCATGGGAAACTAACGAGACAATCAGCCGGGCCATTGAAATCCGTGATGGTGTCGTTCAGAACGACGCAATCCTCGAGTTCCAACACAGGTCCAATTCGTACCCGCACCTCCAAAGGGCGGGCGCTGTTACGCACGCTCGATGAGAGCAGGCCGCTGCGCCGATTTCAGACAGCGTATTTGATGGATTTTCTTACGCTGTCAGTACTGGCTGGTGGTAATGGTAATGGACATCGTTGGAGCCAGCCGGTCGCGCCCGCGGCTCATATGCGACCATAATATGGGTACGCGGGGTACACGTAGCGCGGCGCCCAGTATCCGCCATACCCGTAGTAGTCGAAGATTCCGGCATAGGTGTCGCGTTCGTGCACGAGTTCCGGGTCGTAGTCCGGGGCGGACGCGACGTCTTTTCGTGCTTGCTGGAGGCGCACCTCATCGTCGGTGATACCCGTGATGGCATCAACCGGAATGAACGTAGTGTCCTTGCCGATCCCTAAGAAACCACCGGAAGCAACTTCGATCAACCGCACCTTGCGTTCGGTCTGGTCGATGAGCAGGTCCCTGACCTTGCCGATGTCTTCCCCTTCCTTGTCTTTGACCTCGCGCCCACGAATGTCCTCATCGGGATGAGCGATCGTTTCGTCAGTGTCGCTGAGTTTGATCAGCTTCTGGGTGTCTGCTGTGTCCATGATTGTGATCCTTTCCGCTCAGAGAGTGTGTCCTGTCCTTATTTGGAAAAATCTTCCACGACGTTGCCGGCCTGGTCGTCTGGTAAGTGACGTGCAATATCAGCCTGGGCGAGCATTCCGACTAAGTCGTGTCCGTCGATGACAGGTAACCGACGTACCTGATGTTTCTTCATAGTGGCTATTGCGGCATCTTCTCGGCCGTTCTCGTTCGCACGGACGTTCCGTGGGTAATGAGCTTCGTCGCGGACGATCAATCTTTCAACCCCCTAGCCAAACGTGGGGTCAGCGCGTATTGACGAGCATGAGAAGCCGAGCTCCGCACCATCGCCTCGCGGATCCGCACCACTTTCAATTCGTTGAGATACCGCTCACGAGTCCTGATGAATATCGGAGACTCGCTTGTCGGGTCGCCACCCGCGCCAAACAGGCTGTCGGAGGAGGCCGTCTGGTGTGCGCTCACGAAATGTGACCTCGCCCACGCGTCTCGGCGTGACCCAGTGAGCGTCCCGTCGAACTGTGCCAGGGACCTCGGCCGAAGCGGTCTTGCGTTCCAAACGGCTGAGTTCCGTCAGTATCATTCGACGCTCTGACGTCGAGAACCCGGTGCCAACTCGCCCTGCATAGACGAGCGCATCGCCCTGAGGAACAGCGACGAGCAAAGAGGCGATCCCGTCCGGTGCAGCCTCGCTTTCGCGCCATCCAATGACGACGACTTCGGCGGCATCGGCACGAGGGAACTTCAACCAGTCAGTGGAACGCACTCCGGGTCGGTAGTCGCTCTCACATCGCTTGGCAACAACGCCCTCGAGTCCCCACTCGAGGCTCGCGGTTATAGCAGCATCCTTATCCCCGTCGAATGCCGGGGGAACGCTGATGAGGCCGGCACCTCGTTCCTCATCGATGAGGTCGGTGAGGAGTTCTCGACGTTGGCGGTATGGGAGTGCCGTGCAGTCTTTGCCATTGATCTCGAGGACATCGAACGCCAGAAACGACACCCCAACTAGAGCGCGGGCTCGCTTCACATCACGCGGCTGCGACAGGTTCATGCGTTTCTGAAGAGTCGAGAAACTCGGCGCTCCATTGCTGTCGAACGCCACAATTTCGCCGTCAAGAATCACGGTATCCGCCACGACCTTGGCGCCGATGCCTGCCAACTCCGGGTAAGTCACGGTGACATCAGCACCCGAACGACTGCGAATCCGCACGCGCGAGCTATCCCACGAAATGAGTGCACGCATGCCATCCCACTTCATCTCAAATGCCCAGTCACCCTCCGAGAGGTGCGCGAGCTCCGCCTCAGTACCACGTGTGGCGAGCATCGGTTTGGGAGGTGTGGTTTGGGAGAAGCTAGGTAAGGAACTTTCGTGGGTATCTTGCGTCTGGGAAGCCTTGGAGTGATCCTCAGGAGGCGTTCTGGGCTGGTCCTGCATCAAATGGATCATCCACTGCGGCTTCGCCGCGTCATCCTTCGTGCGGAAGAGGGCGTACCGCCGCTTGCCATTCAGCCCGCCGCCTTTAGTACCCGTCAACGTGGCAACGATTTTGGTGTCAGTCCACTGCTCGATCTCGACCGAACCGGCGTCCCAGATCTCGACTTTGCCAGCGCCGTATTCTCGCTTTGGAATCGTCCCCTCGAAGTGCCGATATTCCATCGGGTGGTCTTCGGTGGGAACCGCGAGTCGATTCTGCTTGGACGTAGTCGGCACGCCCTTGGGGAGCGCCCAACTGACGAGCACCCCATCATGCTCGAGTCGGAAGTCGTAGTGCAGCCGCCTCGCCTCGTGTCGCTGAATGACGAATACAGGATCGGTTGCTCGTGCAGATGGAGGGTCATCGGGGACCGGCTCGGGGGTCTTCTTCTGATCGCGCTTCGACCGATAGGTCGAGAGCCTGTCATGGACTGGCTTCGTTGTCACCACTCCCTGGGACAGACGTTCGAGCGGATCACCGCGACGGCGGACTCGCGCCAGCACTTCGGGATACTCGAGCTGTCGGATATGCGGCGACGCGAGTTCTCGCCACGTCCGCGGGGCAGCGACTGTCGGCTTGACTCGTCCGCGCAGTGAATAGGGAGCAACCGTCGTCTTGCTCGAGTTGTTCTGACTCCAGTCGATAAACACTTTCCCAGGGCGGTCCGCTTTCTTCATCGAACTCGTGATCTCATCTGGGTAGTCGGTTTCAAGAGACCGCGCAAGCTCTCGCGCCACTTCGGAGGCCTGGTCGGACGAGTACGTTCCATCGAGCGCGGCATACAGGTGCACACCTTTGCTTCCGCTCGTCACCGGAAAAGACTCAAGACCGATGTCCGCCAGTATGTCCCGGGCCAGACGAGCAACTTTCGCGCACTCACGCAGGCCGACTCCCTCGCCGGGATCCAGATCAAGAACTAAGCGATCAGGTTGCAATTGATCGTCGCCTTTACCGAAGCGCCATTGCGGCACGTGAATCTCGAGGGCGGCGAGCTGCGCGAGCCAGGTCAGCGTGGCCAGATCATTGACCAACGGATACTCGTTGACGTGGTCAGAGTGCTGAATCTCTCGCACCTCGACCCACTCTGGTGTCCCTTCCCCAATATCTTTTTGAAAGAACATGGACCCTGAACCGTCTTCACCGACGCCGTTTGGCCATCGCTTCCGCGTAGCTGCTCGGTCCCTGCAGTGCGGCAGCATGACGTCTGCGATCTCAGCGTAGTACGCGAAGATATCGCGCTTCGTCGTGCCGGTCGCGGGGTAGAGCACCTTGTCCAGACTCGACACACTCAGGCGCTTGCCCTCGACTGCAATCGTTTGCCGTTGCTTCACCATGCTATACATGCTGGGGCCCCCGGATTGCAACGGCTAGCCAGTTGACATCACTACGCGGTCTACTGTAATCATGCGAGCAATTTGGACCGGCGCGATCACGTTCGGGCTCGTGAACGTGCCCGTAAAGCTATACAGCGCCACACAGGATCACGACGTCAGTTTGCACCAGGTGCACGACGCCGACGGTGGCAGGATCCGCTACCAGCGGCGCTGCGAAGTTTGCGACAAAATCGTCAAGTATGCCGACATCGACAAAGCGTATGTAGAAGATGACGAGACTGTCGTGCTCACTGACGAGGACTTTAAGGCGCTGCCGCAGGAGCGAAACCGGGAGATCACAGTCGTCGAATTTGTGCCCACTCAGCAGGTGGACCCGATCTTGTTTGAACGGAGTTACTACCTCGGGCCCTCAGGGAAGTCTTCGAAAGCGTATGTGCTTCTGCGCCGCACGCTCGAGAGCACTGATCGAACAGCCATCGTGCAGTTTGCGCTGCGGCAGAAGACTCGGCTTGCTGCTCTGCGTGTGCGCGATGATGTGTTGATGGTGCAAACGCTTCTCTGGTCTGACGAGGTCCGTGAAGCGTCATTCTCTGCATTGGAGGAGCCGGTAAAGATCAGTGCAAAAGAACTGCAACTGTCGGCCTCGCTCGTCAAAAGCTTCTCGTCGGACTTTACCCCCGAAGACTTTCGGGACGACTACCAAGAGGAACTGCGCCAACTCATTGATGCCAAGCTCGACGAGGGTAAGTCTCTCGACACAGAAGCGACATTCGGTGACGATGACGCCGGATCCGATGCCGAAGTGATCGACCTCATGGAGGCGCTCAAACAAAGTGTTCAGAAGTCGCGAACAGCAAAGCAGAAGCGTGCGAGCGGCGAGAAGAGCACCCCCAAAAAGAAAACTGGAAAATCAAAGTCACAGAAGAATAAGAAGGCTGCGGGATTGTGAAAATTTCCGTGTCTTCGCCCATCGAAAGAACGAACGGTATGGCATGCTGACCGCCACACTCCTCCTGGTTCTCGGGCTCGTATTGATCACCCTCATCATTGTTGTGAACGGCTATTTTGTTGCGCAAGAGTTCGCATATATGTCTGTCGATCGTTCGGTTTTGCGGGCCGAGGCTGAACGCGGTGACACGGCCGCTCAGCTGGCCCTAAAAGTGACCCGACGGACTTCGTATATGCTCTCTGGGGCTCAGCTCGGTATTACTGTCACGGGGCTTCTCATCGGGTTCGTTGCGGAGCCCCTCGTCGGCGAGCCCCTGGCGAAGTTTTTCGGCGCGGCAGGAGTTCCGACAGCTGTCGGAGTGACAGTAGGAACGGTCGTCGCGCTCGCTCTCGCGACAGTCGCCCAAATGATCTTCGCAGAGCTGTTCCCAAAGAACCTCGCAATCGCGGCACCAGCCCCTTTGGCACGCGCGCTCGCGCGATCGACGCTCATTTACCTAGCTGTGGTCGGATGGCTCATCACCGTGTTTGATTGGGCATCGAACACGTTGCTGAAGCTCCTCGGGATCGAACCGGTCCACGACCTGGACAGCAGCGCAACTGCAGAAGACCTCGAGAGTATCGTCGGCGATTCACGGTCGAGCGGAGACCTGCCCGGTGAACTATCGATGCTTCTCGACCGCATCCTCGATTTTCCACAGCGAGATGTGAACCACGCCATGATTTCGCGCTCGGCATCGGGACTGTTGACGAGCCAGAATACTGTTGCGGAAGCCCGACGCCTCATGGCTGGAGGCCACACACGGTACCCGGTAATCGGAAGCGAAGACGATCCGATTGGTGTCGTTCACCTCTCCGATGTGCTGCTGTGCGATCCAGACGATCAAAGGTCAGTGACGGCCATCATGCGCGAACCTCTCGTCCTCGCCGAGCTCACCAGGCTCCCCGACGCGCTGCGCAGCCTCACGGAATCACGAAAGGAACTCGCCTGTGTGATCGATGAGCATGGTGGTTTCGCGGGAGTACTCACAGTCGAGGACCTCGCGGAAGAACTCGTGGGTGAGATTACCGACGAGCATGACCCCGACGATATCGCTGTGATCGAGGCCGTGTCGGACGACCAGTGGAGGGCTGACGGCACAGTACACCTCGACGAGCTCGAACGGGCGCTGAACAAGAAGTTACCGGAGGGTGAGTTCGAAACCCTGTCCGGGCTTCTCATCGCGACAAACGGGGGCCTCTTGGAGGCCGGGGATCACGTTGAGGTGCCACTCCCCGAGGCAGGCGTCGATCTGATCGCTGATGTGACAGTCTCCCGCTCCCTATACGCGACAGTGCTTGAAATCGAGCGTCACGTCCCCTCCTCTGTCAGCATCGAAGTACGCGAGGTATCCGATATGGCGATCACGAACCGTGAAGACCCTAGTCGCTCTGGTGACTCCGAGGATGCTGGTCGAAAAGGAGCGAACTCATGAATGGGTGGATAGTTCTCCTGACAACTGTGCTTCTGATCGTCCTGAGCGCATTCTTTGTGGTGATCGAATTCGCGCTGATCGGGGCTCGGCGGCACCGATTAGAACTCGAGGCAGCGGAGAGCCCCTCGGCTCGTGCCGCGCTACGCGGCATGAGCGAACTCACAATTATGCTCGCAGCTGCTCAACTCGGCATCACAGGGTGCACGTTCGCACTCGGAGCCATCACGAAACCGGCTCTGGATAGTTGGCTCGCGCCGATCCTCGCTTCGTGGGGGCTTGCTGAGTGGATCTCGGGCGGGCTGGCGTTCGCGCTCTCCCTGCTCGTCGTCACGTTTCTCCACCTAGTCGTCGGGGAAATGGCACCGAAATCCTGGGCCATCGCGCACCCTGAAGTAGCAGCCAAAGTGATCGGGATCCCTTCACGAATGTTCATGACGCCATTCAGGCCCCTGCTGTCTTGGATGAACACAATTGCAAACTCACTGGTTGCCCGCACCGGAGTGACACCCGTGGATCGCGCCGCGGTCGGCGGAAGAGATGCAGAAACGATCCGACAATTGGTGGAACATTCCAGCGACGTCGGCGTCCTCGAACCTGAACTCCAGGTGCGGATTTCGGAGGCCATCCGGCTCCGAGACCTGACAGCAGGCGACATACCGAGTTTTGATGAGAAGCCTTCGTCAGCGCCGAGGCAAAGTTCTGTCGCAGCGGTTCAACGCGCTGCGCAGACAAGCGGTCATTTACGCGTCCTACTCGAAGACGCAGAAGGTGGTTTTACCGGGGTTGTGCACGTCAGAGACACCCTCAACGATTCCTTAAACACTCCGGCTGAGACACGTTCACGAAATCTTCTGCGAGTACCAGCCGACCTCCCGGTGTACGAGCTTTTAACCAGTATGCGGGAGTCGCGAGTGCAGTTGGCGCTGGTGACGAGCGAAGATCGTGGCTCCGATGTCGTCACGATGAGTGACGTTCTTCAGCGGATACTGCTGACCGAAGTATCATAATTGGACCATTCGCATGCAAGGATGAGCGAACGCTGTAGTTAGATGGCGAAAGGAATAGAATGTCAGGCGAGAACCTCAACCCGACCGAAAGATATACCGCGGTCGTTACCGGAGCGGGAAGCGGCATTGGGCGGGAGGTCGCGACGCAACTCGCTGCGCTCGGATGGCGCGTCATTGCCGTTGCCCGCAGCTCGGACACGCTCGAAACGCTTGCGGAGCAGACACCCGGTATCGAGCCACGGCCCGCCGACCTCACTGAGTTCCCCCATCCTGAACTGATCCCCGAACGCGTCGATGCACTCGTACACGCCGCAGGTATCAGCCCAGTCGGACGCGTTGAAGAGGCAACTCCGGAGGACTGGCGCTATTCGTTCGCACTCAACGTGGTCGCGGGAGCGGAGCTTGCGCGAAACGCAATGCCCGCGCTGCGGAGAACCCGCGGCACGATCGTTTTCATCAACTCCGGGGCTGGGTTCGTCGAGGTTCCGCGCAATACGGTCTACGGTGCCACCAAGCACGCCTTGCGCGCCCTTGCGAATGGGTTGCGCGCTGAGGTGGAGAACGACGGCGTGCGAGTGACCTCAATCTTCCCCGGCCCCGTCGATACCCCTATGTTCACCGGTGGCGTCGACCGGGCCGAGCTCATTCGACCCGCCACCGTCGCCCGCGCGGTCATCGACGCGATCACCGCGAGTGATGATACGCAGCTCACGGAGATCCGAGTCCGCCCTCGTCAGGAACTCTCGTGGTGAGGTCTCAGCTCCGACCCCTAGGTGCGCCCCGTAATCACATCGGCGACGTGTGCGATCGGCGAGGTTGACTTGCGTCCACCAAACTCCTGCTGATCAGCAACCCCATACGCTGCGTAGAGGCCTTTCGTCGCGATCCACCTGAGAGGTTCCGGTTCCCACCTGCGCACCCGGTGATTCACCCACGGCAGGGTCGTAATTTCGCTTGCTTCGCCCAGGATCAAGTCCGTCATCGTGCGTCCCGCAAGATTCGTTGAGGTGACGCCTGTGCCGACATAACCTCCGCCCCAAGCGATGCCGGTCACCGTATCGAGGCCGACCGTTGCTGCCCAGTCACGGGGAACGCCGAGCACCCCTGACCACACATGGTCGATGGCAGCGTCGCGAGTCACAGGGAAGAGTCGATGCAGGATCTTGCTGAGCGTATCGACGGTTTCCCCTGGTGTCTCCCCGTCGAGGTCAATTCGGGAGCCGTACTTATAGGGCACTCCGCGTCCACCGATCGCGATTCGGTCGTCGGCGGTGCGCTGCGCATACATATATACGTGCGCTAGGTCGCCGAGCACCTGCCCCTTGTCCCAGCGAAGCTCATCCCAAACTTCTGACGAAAGGGGCTCCGTCGCGATCATCGATGAGTTCATCGGCAGCCAGAGTCGGTGCAGGCCCTTCAGATTCGCGGTAAAGCCCTCGGTCGCTCGCACAATGTACTCTGCCGAGACGGTCCCGTGCGTGGTGCGCAGGCGGTGCGGCTCGATCTCTACCACCCGAGTGCGCTCATAAATCTCCACACCAAGGCGTTCGCAGGCGTCAGCGAGTCCTTTCACGAGTTTTGCCGGCTGGATCCGCGCACTGTGCGGGTGCCAGACCGCCGCACGCGTGTTCGCGACATTGATCTGCGACTTCGCTTCTGTGGCTTCGAGCAGCTCAAGATCCGCATACCGCCACGTCTGCTCTGAGGCCGCGAACTCGCGGATTCTTGCCTCTTGCGCGGGGGTGTACGCAACGTTGAACTCGCCACCTTTCTTAATGTCGGCGTCGATCCCCTCTTTAGAGGCCACCCTGATCACTTCATCGACGGTGTCATTCATCTCCCGTTGGAATCGTTCGACAGCATCGCGGCCGTGCGATTTCACATACTGCTCGCGTCCACCGGTGATCTCGTGGGTCAGCCACCCGCCATTGCGCCCCGAGGCCCCGTACCCGACGTGGCGCTGTTCGACCACGACGACCCGCAGATCCGGACGCGCCTGCTTCAAGTAGTAGGCGGTCCACAGCCCAGTAAACCCTGCGCCGACGATCGCGACATCTGCAGAGATGTTCCCGGGGAGTTCAGCCCGTGGCGGCGGCGTGCCAACCTGTTCCCACCAGTGGGAGACGTTTCCGTTTATCATCTCGGAAATTGCCTTTCGGAGTTAGAGCACTACGAGGTCGTGGCTGAGTGAGCTCATTGTGCGGGGCCCATCTGCCGTGCACTCAACAGTTTCGCCAATTTTCACACCAAAGCCTTCTTCGGGGAGGTGCAGGTTCGGTTCAACTGTAAATGACATTCCCGGCTCAAAGCGGTGCGGATCGCCCTTGACCATCGTCATCGGCTCGAGCCACCCGGGCGGGTAGGCCACGCCGAGGCTGTACCCAATGCGGTGGCACCGATTCCTGTGCAGTCCCGCCGGCTCAAGAATCGCTCTCGCAGCCTCTTCAGGTTCCCATACTTCGAGGCCGGCAGCGGTCTTCTCGATCGCAGCCTCGTGCGCCTGCTTCGCAAGCTCAGCGACCTCGTGAACTCGAGCTCCCGGATCTCCGAGTGACACGGTTCGCATGAGCACCGCATGGTACCGGTGCACGACACCGGCAAGCTCAAGACAGACGACGTCTCCGTAGGCGATTGTCTTTCGGCTCGCCATGTTGTGAACGAGCGCACTGCGGCGGCCCGACACCACCATTGGTGGGATCGCTGCGTGTTCACCTCCTGCTTCTCCCAGAGCGGCTGCCGCAAGCCCCGCGACCTGTACCTCGCTCATGCCCACTTCGATGGAGTCCATCACCCTGGCCATGGCGTAGTCGGCGATCTGTGCTGCCTGGCGCTGGTACGACAGCTCTGCTGGTGTCTTAATGAGGCGTGCTTCAGGAACGATGTAGCTGCAGTCCTCAAAGCGAGCCTCGGGCAGATCATTTACGATGCGTCGATGCGATGAAGGGAGCATCGTGAAAGCATCTTCTTCGATACCGAGCACACGATCAGCAAACCCGCGTCGCCGAATCTCTCCTACGATCGCATCGATCGGCTCCTCCTCCGAAATATCGTAAAAGTAGTGTTCCGTCACCCACGACGCAGTGTCAACACCAGGCTCCTCGGTCGTGCGCGTAACGTAGATCGGCGCTGATCCGGCATCTGCCGGCACTATGAGCGCCTGCGGCCAGAGGTATCCGACTGAGTCAACTCCCGTGAGCCAGTGCACTGAGTCTGGCATCGAGATGAGCGCAGCATCGAGGCCGCGGTCTCTCAGTCGACGCTGTACGTCGGCGACCCGTGCGAGATAGGTGTCGAGCGAGAAAGCGAGTTCCATCTGTGTTCAGTTCCTTATGTTCGTTGTGTGAAGTGTCATGAGAGCGGTGTGGATGAGCTGAGTCGCTCGAGGCGATCCTGCGAGAGCTCAGCGCTCAGCTCCGCGAAGCGTTCTTCGAGACCAAGCGTCTGGTCGGGAACGTATGCGAGCGGATCTGCGGTGGCGTCGGTGCCGATGAGACCCTCGAGCGTCGCGAGCAGGCAGTATGGCGCGTATGACGGGTTGTACCCACCTTCTTGGATCAGCACCGCGCGTCCGTCACTGTACTCGTCAGCGAGGGCCCTGAGTCGCTGCCCAATTCCATAGAATCCCGGCATCGATACGTTGTGCCGTCCATTCGGATCGTATGCGCTCGCGTCCTGTCCACTCGCAGCAACAATAAAGTCGGGGCGGAACCGCTCCGCGAGTGGTGCCACCACCTCGTCGAAGGCGCGGAGGTATGCCGTGTTGCCCGCACCAAGCGGCAGCGGCACGTTTTGGTTGAACCCGAGGCCAGCCGTTCCGCCGCGCTCTTCGAGACGTCCCGTCTGCATATGACTTGGACCCCAGGCGCCGTGATCCATGTGCATGCTCACGGTGAGTACGTCCGCGCGTTCATAAAAGATATCTTGGGTTCCGTTGCCGTGATGCACATCCCAGTCCACGACCAACACACGCTCCGCCCCTGCTCGCCGTGCGGCGTCTGCTGCGAGAGCCGCGCCGTTGAAGAAGCAGTAGCCATCGGCTTGGGCGGCCTGAGCATGATGACCGGGTGGCCGTGTCAGCGCGTATGCGAGCCTCGAGGTACCCGCGAGTACGGCTTCCGTGGCGGCAAGCGCCGTCCCTGCAGCGGCCAGGAGAGGCTCCCACGAGTCCGCGCTGATCCTGGTCGTGCCGGTCACCCAACCCCCTCCCCCGGCAGCAAACCTCGCAGTCTCCTCGATATAGTCCGCGTCGTGCACCCGCTCGAGCTCATCTTCCGCAGCCAGGCGGCCGGGCGCAAAACGAATGTGCTCAGCGATGGGACCACGCTCCAGTAACTGGTGCATCAGCTCAATACGGCGGCGTCCTTCAGTGTGTGGTTCGTTCACTGCAAACCACGGACTCGCCGCAGTTTCGTGCAGCGCTAGCCCTGTGTCGTGCTCGAGCACGCGCTCATCGAAGAATACGGCGATCGGTTCTGTAGCGGTCATCTCGTTACTCCTGCGCCAGCGTCATGTTGTAGACGAAAAAGTAGGTCTCATCAACTGGCCCAAAATCTGAGGTTTCATCAAGAACTCCTTTGTGTCCCACGGACGCTGCCGTAATAACATATTATTACAAAGATGGGCCCGGTGTCGATCCCGGAAGCTAAGATCTATATTCCCGTGACTCAGGAACCCGAGGAGACTACGAATGCTGAAAGCCCCCGTCAGTGTCGAACCTCAAGGTTCAACTAGCAGCGACGCGCAGGCGCCTGACCTCGCCACTCGTCGCCGTGCCGAAATATTGAGTGGGTCCATCCGAATCATTGCGCGCGACGGTGTCGCAAGCGCCAAGCTGAAAGACATCGCTCGAGAATCGGGCGTAAGCCTCGGCCTCATACAGCACTACTTCGACACCAAAGAAGAACTCGTCAACTCAACGTTTGAGGTGATGATGCACGCCATTGTCATGGCGAACGAGGTCGACGACCTCGACCAAGAGCCGCCGCTGGTGACCCTCCTCGCACGGGTGCGCCTCCACGTTTTCGGCAACATCTCGTTCGATGAACGCTGGCACTTTTGGGCTGAACTGTGGTCGTCGGCAGGCCGGTCGCCCGCGATTCGTGAGGTCAGCACCCGCGTCTACGCGCTCTGGGCGGAGCCGGTGACCGATGCCCTAATGAGGCTCGCGGATGCACGTATCATCTCCCCCGATCTCGACATCCGCCAGATGACAGACGCGGTTCTTGCGCTGCTTGATGGATTCTCCGTCCGCACCATCATCGAACCGGGAACGCTCGCCCCCGAAGAGCTCTACTCGAGGCTCACATTCGCAACAACGCGACTACTCGGCATCGATGAAGCGACCACTTCACGGGCAATAGCGAGAATCGCTGAGCTTCCCGAAGACCCGCGCTCACAAGCCCTCACCCCGGAGTTACTCGCTCGCGTGCTCATGCGTTCCTAGTTTGGAGCCCGCTGCGAGGGATTGTCTGCCGCAGGTGCTAGCGTGAACTCAAACATGCCTGACCGGTGGGCCTACAGGCTCGGCCGGCAGATGGAGGACCGCCGACGTGAATCTCACCACAGATCTCTCACCACTGATTCAGACAGTACGCCGCTGGATAGCGGAAGACCCTGACCCAGAGACGCGTGCCGAAGCTTCCGCGCTCCTCACTGAAGCAGAACGCGGCAACATCGATGCGCAGCAAGAACTTGCTGAAGCATTTGACGGTCGACTCGCGTTCGGCACCGCGGGTCTCCGAGGCCGTCTCGGAGCGGGCCCGTGCCGCATGAATCGGTCCGTGGTAATGCAGACGAGTGCTGGGTTTGCTGAGTTTCTTCTGGACCGTGCGACCGAGGGAGAGACGAGTACGCCCCCCTCAGTCGTCATTGGGTACGACGGTCGCGTGAACTCAGACGTGTTCGCGCGCGATGCCGCCGAGATCATGGCGGGCGCGGGTCTTCGAGTGACGCTGCTCCCCGAACGCCTCCCCACCCCCGTCACCGCATTCGCCGTGCGGCACCTCGGAGTCTCTGCTGGCGTGATGATTACGGCGAGCCACAACCCACCACGGGACAACGGATACAAGGTGTATCTGGGTGATGCGGACGCTGGAGCCCAGATCGCCCCTCCGGTCGACCTCGAAATTGCGGACAGCATTGAACGCGCTGCAGCACTGCCCCTAGCGGAACTCCCCCGGAGCACCACCTATGAGGTCGCGGGGCCCGAGGTGCTCGAGGCCTACGTCACACAGACAGCACAGTCCGTCCGCGAAGGGCTACTTGCGGGTGACGAGACTCAGGGTGGCCCCGAACTTCGGGTCGTATATACGGCCATGCACGGAGTCGGTTCCGGCCCTTCCCAGCGTGTGTTTGAGCTGGTGGGCCTGCCACAGGTCACCCCGGTGCTCGAACAAGACCAGCCCGACGGCGCGTTTCCTACGGTTTCTTTCCCAAATCCTGAAGAGCCCGGCGCGCTCGACCTTGCGTTCGCTGCCGCGGCCCGCATCAACGCGGACCTTGTGGTCGCCCACGACCCCGACGCCGATCGCCTCGCGATCGCTATCCCCTACCCAGGCAAGGCGTCAGGGTACCGGCGACTCACCGGCAACGAGCTCGGCCTTGTCCTCGGGTGGCGCGCCGCAGAGCGCTTCCGCCGCACGTATCCTGATGCGCCCGGTTCGCTCGCCTGCACGATTGTCTCCTCCCCCGCGCTCGAGGCGGTCGCGGAAGACTATGGGCTTGGCTACTTTGAGACACTCTCGGGGTTCAAGTGGGTCGCTCGAGTCCCCGATCTCGTATTTGGCTTTGAAGAAGCACTCGGATACCTCACGAACCCTGGAATTGTGCGCGATAAAGACGGGATCTCGGCGAGCGCCGACGTCATCGCACTCGTGCGCGAACTCGCTGCAGAAGGCCGCACGATTTGGGATCTGCTCGACGAAGCGAGTGAGCGCTTCGGACACTTCTCGAGTACGCAGGTCACGGTGAGACTTGATTCCATGGCTGCCACTGAGGAACTGTCGAATCGTGTGCGCACCGCACCACCACGTAGTTTCAATGGCGCGGTGGTCGAGCGAGTGACTGACCTCTCGGTGCCCGGGAACTCACCGGTTCTAGCGAATGTGCTTCGCTACGACCTCGCCGGTGGGTCACGCGTGATGATTCGTCCGAGCGGCACAGAGCCAAAGCTCAAGGTGTACATCGACACATTCAACGACGTGGGAGACGCAGCTGAACGCCGAGCCAGTGCTGAGCGCGAGCTCGCGCGTATCGAGGCGGCCGCGCGTTCGTTCCTCGACCGCGCGCATGCAGAGGTGACTTCTCCGTGACCCCACAACCTAAAACGCCGAGCGCCCGCACCAGGCGTTCAACTTCAAGTGCCGCCGGCACCGCGACAGCAGCGAGCGGAGCGGCACCGAGAACCACAGCAGCACCGTCACCACACGAGTGGTCGGTGCCACACGCGGCAGCTTGGATCCCGGCCCCCACGCCAAGCGATGACAAGTATCAGCGAGGTGTACTCGGTGTCCGCACAGGCTCTCCTGCATATCCGGGCGCTGCAGTCCTCGGGGTGTCCGCAGCCTGGCGCACGGGCGTGGGGCTCATCCGCTATGTGCCGCCGGGTGCGAATGAAGAGACTCGCTTCGGGCTTCCCTCATCCGCTGCGGCCGTACTCGCCGCCCACCCGGAGACCGTGTTTGGAGCGGGGCGCTGCAGTGCATGGGTCATTGGTTCAGGCACTAACCCCGAGACCCGTTCCGAGACTGAACACAGCGAAATTCTCAAGCTCCTACGGGGTGACGACCCGGTGGTACTCGACGCTGGGGCGCTGGGTCTCGCACTTGAGAACCCCACTGCACCGCTGATTCTGACACCTCACCGCGGAGAATTCCTACGGCTGTGGCAGGCTGCCGGCTTCGGGCAGCGGCCAGAGAAGTGGCCCGCGCGCAGCCGGAGTGGCCGCGAGCGAACCCCGAGCGTGAGTGCGCTGCGCTCCGCGACTGAGCGACTCGCCAAGCACACGGATGCGACCGTGCTCCTCAAGGGATCGATCACTATCACCGCGACTCCTGGTGGCGAGAGTTTCGTCTCAGGACCTGCCACCCCATGGTTGGCGAGTGCGGGTACCGGTGACGTGCTCGCGGGGATTCTCGGTGCGCTGCTTGCCGGGCACGCTTCAGCGGTGCGCGAAGACCCTGAAGTGCTTGGTGCGATTGGGGCTACCGCGACTGTGCTGCACGATGCTGCAGCACGACGTGCAGCAGGTGACCCTCTCGATGGAGAGACTGGCACAACGAAGACTGCAAAGTCGGGGGCTCAGGCAACCACTGGAGCCGCTGAGTCGAGACCGCGCGGCGGTCCGATTACTGCGGTAGACGTGGTTAGCGCGCTCCCGGACACTATCGCTGAGCTGCGCTCGACCCACGCTGAGTCATTCCGAGCTCGCCGCTCGTAATCGATGTGCTGTGTCGGCCCCGTCAATTCACACGAATGCTCCCGACCCTCTCCCGGTCGACAAGTGATGCCCCCTCCGCAGCCTCGCGGCTGAGCACGCCTGCTCTCGGCGCACGGATAGGCACCTCCATCTTCATTGCCTCAATGGTCGCGACAGTTTGGCCCTCCTCGACTTTGTTGCCATCAGAAACTTTCCAACTACTCAAAGTTCCTGCGAAAGGTGCCAGCATCGCGCCATCGTCCGTGACGGGCTCGCCGTGTTCCTGGCGCGAATCAGCACCAGCATCAGAGTGTGCGGCCACCCCGTTGGCGTGGCCACTACATGAGAATTTCGATAGCAGGGCCTCGGGAAACCCCAGCTCAACGTTCTTGCCGTCAACCTCGATCTGGTGACGGATGATGCCTGCGGAGGGCGACCTCAACTCTGCGGGTTCGGGCACCGCCGGTGCAGCCGCGAGATCGAAGCCGTGCTCTTCGACCCACCCGGTGTGCACCGCGAACGCCGCGCTCGCAAAATCCACTTCCTCGAGAACGGCGCGGTGAAACGGAATCGAGGTGGCGATACCCTCCACCACAAGCTCGGTGAGGGCGCGACGCGCACGGGCGAGCACCTGTTCACGATTTTGCCCGTGAATCACCAGCTTCGCCAACAGCGAGTCGAAGTCACCGGGAATCACCTGCCCCACGCGGACACCGCTATCAACTCGTACACCAGGTCCCCCCGGCAGATCGAAGCGAGTAATTTTGCCGGGCGTGGGCAGGAAACCGAGTGCCGGATCCTCCGCTGTGATGCGGAACTCAATCGCGTGCCCCGACTCTTCAACACGCTCGGGCAATCCCACGGGATGCCCGGCTGCGATACGGAACTGTTGCTGCACGATGTCCACGCCGGTCACTTCCTCGGTCACCGTGTGCTCGACCTGCAGCCTGGTGTTTACCTCGAGAAACGAAAGCGTCTCATCCGCCGCTAAAAGGAACTCAACGGTACCGGCACCGACATAACGCGCGGCCTGACAGACGGCCGTCGCCGCCTGCTCGACTCGCTCGCGGATCTCGGTGCTCAGAAACGGCGCTGGTGCCTCTTCGACCAGTTTTTGGTGGCGCCGCTGCAGCGTACAGTCACGCGTTCCGAGCACGACCATATTGCCCTGGCTGTCTCCCAGCACCTGCACCTCAATGTGACGGGGGCGTTCGAGAAATTGTTCGACGAGACACGCTCCTCCGCCAAACGCAGCGGTCGCCTCGCGCACGGCCGAATCAAATGCTTCGACGATTTCTTCTCGTCCCCGCACCACGCGCATCCCGCGGCCACCTCCGCCATGCACGGCCTTGACGACAACCGGAAAGCCGTGGCTCTCAGCAAACTCCGTCACATCGGCGGCACTCGATACTGCAGCACCCGGAGCCAGCGGAGCGCCGGCATCCGCGGCGAGCGCACGCGCTCTTCCCTTGTCACCGAGCAACTCGATCGTCTCAGGTCTCGGCCCAATCCATGTGAGCCCGGCCTGCAACACCGCACGGGCGAACTCTGCGTTCTCCGAGAGAAACCCATACCCCGGGTGCACCGCATCGGCCCCGGAGCGTGCAGCGATGTCGAGCAGCTTCTCAATGTTGAGGTATGTATCAACTGGTGAGGATCCACGGAGTGCGTATGCCTCATCTGCGAGCTCCACATGGGGAGCATCAAAGTCAGGATCAGCGTAGACCGCAACGGTGGCGAGATTAGCATCACGGGCGGCCCGGATAATCCTCACCGCAATCTCGCCTCGGTTGGCGATCAGGATCCGGCTGAGCATTGTGGGCGTCCCACCTGTCTCACCACTCATGATTTTCCTTTCATCGCTTCCACCAGTCTGAAGCGCACAAGTGCTCCGGGTGGCAATTGTGCCGCAAGGTCAAGGTCTTTGTCCCTCACTACTGCGATGACTGGGTACCCGCCTGTGATGGGGTGGTCAGCGAGAAACAACACGGGCTGTCCGTCGGGCGGCACCTGAATGGCGCCGGTGACGAGACCCTCGCTCGGTAGTTCGAGACCAACGTATTCGTTCTTACGACTCAGCGGTTGTCCGGCGAAGCGAACGCCGACACGGTCACTGTGCGACGTCACCTCCCACTCAATCTCTTGAAAGTGGGCGAGGCTCTCGTCATCAAACCAGTCGTCTCTTGGGCCTATCACCACGTCGAGCACGGTAGTCGCCCCGGGAACCGGAAGCGGTGCCAGGGTGTTTCGGCTGTCTAGAGCCGGGAAACCCTCCAGTGGAAAGCCCACCGACACGACACCGGCTTCACCTCGCCTGACCGTCACACCGTTACGCAGTGGATCGGGGCCAAGCCCCGCGAGCGTGTCTCGCGAGGCACTGCCGAGCGTCTCTGGCACAAGCACCCCACCGCGGACCGCAAGCATGGTGCGGAGCCCTTGCTCAGGTGGCCCGAGTTCAAGCACCTCCCCAGCGTTCACTCGGAACGCTCGAGCGAGGGGTACAGCCCGGTCACTTGACCCGTCCCAATTCCTATCACCCGTGAGCTTGCTGCCTGTGATCCTGCCCACCCGCGGCGCACCAGTGAACGCGAGAACGGCAGTGTCAAGCATCCGCACCGCGAAGCTTCCATGAGCGAGTTCAAGCATCGCGGCACCCGGTCCGTTCCCGACGAGACGGTTGGCCTCAGCGTACGATCTACGGTCTGCCGTGCCGGCAGTTCCGACGCCAATAGCGGCGAGACCTGGGCGCCCTGCATCTTGCACAAGCGTGCGGAGGCCCGCATCGAGTACCTCAAACGTTGGTGTGCCGGCGGGACGCGCGCTGTGGCCGGCACCGCGACTGCTTGGCGGCGCTGTAGACACCGACACACGTTCACGAACTGACTGAAAACGAACATGCGTGCCCGGGTGAAGCGCTGCAGGTGGATCGCGATCCACGTCCCACACAGAGAAACCAGTGGTCCCAATGAGACGCCAGCCGCCCGGGCTCTCGCGCGGGTACACCCCAGAGAAGTTCCCGGCAAGCGCCACGGAGCCCGCTTCAATGCGGGGTCGCGGCGTCGTACGGCGCGGAACATCGAGTGCGGGGTCCCCTCCTGCGAGGTAGGCGAATCCCGGTGCGAACCCCGTGAACGCCACGGTATAACTCGCTCGAGTGTGCCGTCCGATCACCTGATCAATGCTCATCCCGGTGATTTCGGCCACCCCATCAAGATCAACTCCGTCATAGACGACGGGGATCACGATTGGCTCGTCGAGCTCCGCGGCAGTTGCTCCACGGGGCTGGACATCCGTGTCCGCGAGCAACTCGGGCAGCCGAGCACTGAGATGTTCAGGAGCACGCGCTTCACCACCCACCACGAGCACAGTCTCCGCTGCGGGTATCAGCTCCGTGACCTCGAGCTCGCCCGCATCTCGCGCGTGAGAGAGCGCCGCAAACACTGCAAGCGCAGCCGTCAGGTCGCCGCACTCGAGCAGCAGCGCGTCGCTGCCCACCCGCCGAAGCCGCGGAAGTTCGGAAGCATCTCTGACCATCACTACACCACGAACGGACGAATGCTGAGTCCCGCGGCGAGTAACCGATCACGAACCGCCACTGCCATCTGCACAGCACCATGCGAATCGCCATGCACACAGATTGACTCGGCTTGTATCCGAACCTGACTCCCATCACGCGCGGTCACGACACCTTCGCCCACGAGCTGCACCATCCTGGTAGCAACCTCGTCAGGGTCATGCAGCACGGCCCCCGGCTCGCTGCGCCCCACGAGCGCGCCAGTTGGCTCGTAGGCGCGGTCAGCGAAGGCCTCTGGAATCGCACGTAGCCCGCTGTCCACCGCCTGCTCCACAAGCCGTGAGGACGCGAGGCAGACGAGCGGCAATTCAGGATCCACGGCACGCATTGCACGGATCACCGCCGCAGCCTGACGCTCGTCGCTGGCAATCGTGTTGTAGAGCGCTCCGTGAGGCTTCACGTACCGCACTTCGGTGCCGGCGATCGCGGCAAGACCTCGAAGCGCGCCGATCTGGTAGGCGATGTCGGATTCAAGCTGGGCATCTTCGGGGTTCGTCGCTCGCCGCCCGAAACCCTCACGGTCGGGATAGGAAACATGCGCTCCTACCGTGACACCTCGCCTCGCGGCCGCCCGTAGCGTTTCGAGGATCGAACGCGCGTCACCGGCGTGAAAACCACAGGCCACATTCGCGCTCGTCACGATCTGGAGCATGCTCTCGTCATCGCCCATTTGCTCGCCGAGATCGCTGTTCAGGTCGATCCCCCTGGTTTCGCCCACCATCACCGCAGATCCTTCGGCAGTCCGAGCAGCGTGTCCTGACCGGTGGCGACCCAACATGCCGTGAGCAGCAGTGTCCGGCAGATGAGGTTGAACCACAACAGCAAGCCGATGAGCACCGCGAAGGACGCGAGCAGCGGGTTACTCGATGCTCCGCCGAGAAGCGCAGTGCCGAGAAGCTTTAGAACAAACATGCCAGCACCACCCAGCGCGCAACCCTGCAGCAGCGAGAGACGAGGCACCTTCACTTCAGCGAGATAGCGGTGTATTGCGATGAGCACGAGCACATCAAACGCATACAGCACTCCGTAGCGAGCTGTCGTTCCGAGCCCGCCCATCAGCCAACCATCAGGGTCCATACCAGCCCAGACCATGATTGATTCCGTGATGCTCGAGCTTAAGACAGTGAGTACCGCAGAGGTCAAGATGGCCAGGAAGAACGTCATCGCTAGCGCGAAATCACGCAGCTTCAGCAGCACGGGGTTTCGGTACCGCCGTACCTCGAGGCTGAAGATAATCCGAATCGCGCGTCGCGTACCCGTGAACCACGCAAGAGCGACCCAGATCAGCGCAACACCAGCGGCGATGCTCGTCCAGTCCAGCACACGCGCCTGGAGCAGCGTGTCGAGCTCGACCGCTCCGTCACTTCCGTCACTTCCGCCACTTCCGGTCCCCACGAGTCCGGGTACGAAGAGATTGATCTGCTCGACGAGGGAACTTAAGAGTTCGGGGCGATCCCGCAGCGTGATCCCGAGGACGCTGAAGCCAACCCACAATGCTGCAAAGACCGCAAATAATGCCTGGTAACTCATGCCGGCGGCGAGCACGCCTCCGCCAACATTCATGAAACGAACGTGGGTGCGCACCGGTCGTTGGCGCTGCGCCCACACCCACCTCCGCTTCCCCTGATGCACCAGGGAAGAAGCGCGCTCACGCGATGTGTCGACTCTCCAACTCACGCTTCAGACGATACCGTGAGCGACGCGAACTAGGACACCTTGCCGGTGCGGATGGCCGCTTTCACTTCGGCGATTGCCTTGGTGACCTGAATGCCGCGCGGGCACGCGTCGGTGCAATTGAACGTCGTGCGGCAGCGCCACACGCCTTCGGTGTCGTTCAAGATGTCGAGCCGCACCTGCGCATTGTCGTCGCGTGAGTCGAAGATGAAGCGGTGTGCATTTACGATCGCGGCCGGACCAAAGTACTGACCGTCGGTCCAGAACACGGGACACGACGAGGTGCATGCAGCGCACAGGATGCACTTAGTGGTGTCGTCAAAGCGCTCGCGAGCAGCAATATCTTGAATTCGCTCTTTGCCGGGCTCGGGCTTCGAGTTCGCCACGAGGAATGGCTGTACCTCGCGGAACGACTCAAAGAACGGCTCCATGTCGACGATGAGGTCTTTCTCGAGCGGGAGACCTTTGATCGCCTCGACATAGATTGGCTTCGAGATGTCAAGATCTTTAATCAGGGTCTTGCACGCCAGTCGGTTGCGGCCGTTAATCCGCATCGCGTCGGAACCGCAGATGCCGTGGGCGCAGGAGCGGCGGAACGTGAGTGTGCCGTCTTGGTCCCACTTGATCTTGTGCAGTGCATCCAAGATTCGGTCGGTCGGGAACATCGGTACGTCGAAATCTTCCCAATAAGCTTCGCGGCCCGATTCAGGATCAAAGCGGCGGATCAGCAGGGTGACGTTGAATGGCTTCGGCGCATCCTCGTCGGGGATCACTGCCGCAGCGTCATCAGTAACAGTGCTCATACCTAGTACTTCCTCTCCAGCGGTGGGTACCGCAGTTCGCCCTGCTCGTCTTTCAGCATCATGACCGGCTTCCAATTCAGGCGAATGTGATCTTCAGGGTCTGCCGAGTGTGGGTCCCCCGAAAGATACGCCATCGTGTGCTGCATATAGTTCTCGTCATCGCGGTCAGGGTAGTCGTCGCGCATGTGACCGCCGCGGCTTTCCTTACGGTTTCGTGCTGCGAACACGAGTACCTCGGCAAGGTCCAGCAAGAACCCAAGCTCGATCGCCTCAAGGAGGTCAGTGTTGAAGCGCTTGCCGCGATCCTGCACACCAACGTTGGTGTAGCGAAGCCGGAGGTCGTGAATCACACCCAGTACCTCGGTGAGAGAGTCCTCAGTGCGGAACACCTGCGCGCCCCGGTCCATCGTCTCTTGCAGTTCTCTGCGAAGTTCGGCGACGCGCTCAGTGCCCGTGCCGCTGCGGAACCGGTCAATGAGCTCACGAACCTCTTTCGCGGGATCCTCAGGGAGGTCGACAAATTCTGCCGACTTCGCGTAGTCCGCCGCGGCGTTCCCGCTCCGTTTGCCAAACACGTTGATATCGAGCAGCGAGTTCGTGCCGAGTCGATTGGAGCCGTGCACTGATACGCAGGCACACTCGCCCGCGGCGTAGAGCCCGGGGACGACGGTGTCGTTATCGGACAGCACTTCGGCCTGTACGTTCGTCGGAATGCCACCCATCGCGTAGTGCGCGGTTGGGAACACTGGTACGGGCTCAGTGACCGGGTCAACACCCAGGTAGGTGCGGGCGAACTCGGTAATGTCGGGGAGCTTCGTTTCGAGCACTTCAGCACCGAGGTGGGTGCAGTCAAGGTAGACGTAGTCCTTGTGCGGGCCAGCGCCGCGGCCGTCAAGCACCTCTTGCACCATGCAGCGGGCCACAATGTCTCGCGGAGCAAGATCCTTAATGGTCGGCGCATAGCGCTCCATAAATCTCTCACCCGAAGCATTGCGCAGGATCGCGCCTTCGCCGCGGGCGCCCTCCGTCAGCAGAATGCCGAGACCCGCGAGGCCGGTCGGATGGAACTGGTAAAACTCCATATCTTCAAGTGGCAGGCCCTTCCGCCAAATGATGCCCACGCCGTCGCCCGTGAGCGTGTGCGCATTCGAGGTGGTCTTGAAGATCTTGCCAAAGCCGCCCGTCGCGAAGACTACGGACTTGGCCTGGAAGACGTGCAGGTCGCCTGTCGCCAAGTCATACGCGACGACGCCGGCCGGCTTCCGATCTTTCCCCTCTCCCGTCATCACGAGATCGAGCACGTAGTACTCGTTGAAGAAGTTCACTCCGAGCTTTACGCAATTCTGGAAGAGCGTCTGGAGAATCATGTGGCCCGTGCGGTCGGCGGCGTAGCAGGCACGGCGGACCGGCGCCTTGCCGTGATCTCGCGTGTGACCGCCGAAGCGTCGCTGGTCGATCTTTCCCTCGGGCGTACGGTTGAACGGAAGCCCCATATTCTCGAGATCGATCACTGCTTCAATGGCTTCCTTGGCCAGAATCTCTGCCGCGTCCTGATCAACCAGATAGTCTCCACCCTTGACGGTGTCGAACGTGTGCCACTCCCAGTTGTCGTCTTCAACGTTTGCGAGGGCAGCAGCCATGCCACCCTGCGCGGCTCCCGTGTGCGACCGGGTCGGATACAGCTTCGTGATGACCGCGGTCTTCGCTTTCGGTCCGGCCTCGATCGCCGCTCGCATGCCGGCACCACCCGCCCCGACGATCACCACGTCGAATTGGTGGTAGGTGACGCCGTCCTTGACGGTAACGTCCTCGCCCTCGTGGGTGTTGGTTGTCACAGGATTCCTATTCTGTACGTCGGTAATGAGTCGAAAGAAGTTATGCGGCTTGGCAGATGGAGGCCAGCAGCTCGGGGTCAGCACCCTCCGGGCACGGATCGAACGTGAACACTACGAGCGTGCCGAGCACGATCAGGAGTGCCGCCGAGAGGAACAGTGCGACCTTGAGCACTTTGGCGAGTGTCGCTCGCTCCACGTAGTCGTTCACGATGGTCCGCATACCGTTCGCGCCGTGAATGAGCGCGAGCCACAGCATCAGCACGTCCCAGACTTGCCAGAATGGGCTGGAGAGCTTGCCGCCAACAAACCCGAAGTCGATCGCCGAGACGCCGTCGCCAACCATCAGGTTTGAGAATAGGTGCCCAAAAATGAGCACGAGCAGCAGCACGCCTGAGGCACGCATGTAAATCCAGCCCCATTTTTCCCAGTTGGTGCGCTTCTTCACCGGTGTCTTCGAACGCGGGGATTCGATTGTCATAGCCATGTCTCTACTCCTCGCCCTCTCCTAGTGACCAAAGACGTTCATCAGGTGACGCGGCGTAAACGCGGCCATCACGACCACCCATGCGACGATCACGATCCAAAACATGGCGAGCTGATGCTTCGCACCTTGCCCCCAGTAATCGACCAGAATAATCCGGATTCCGTTAAAGGCGTGGTACACAATCGCGCCAACAAGCGCCACCTCGCCGAGACCCATGATCGGGGTCTTGTAGGTGCTCATGACGGCGTTGTATGCCTCTGGGCTCACCCGAATCAGCGCGGTGTCAAGAATATGAACGAGCAGGAAGAAAAATATGGCAACGCCAGTGATGCGGTGAAGTACCCACGACCACATACCAGTGTTACCCCGGTAGAGCGTTCCTCCCGGGCGGATCTTCTTCTTGTTCGGCGGGGCGGCCGCTGCCGTTTGGCCTGACACGAGCATCCTCCTTGGTTCCTGCGTCCACCCTCTGGTGGCTGCTGGTTACGCAAATGCTCACGCGTGTAGAAACTTCGGGAAGCCTCATACGCTGAGAATCCACTGCGAAACCATTATGGCACTATTCAGAGCTCGCCCCGTCCACCGGCGCTGAGCGATCCGCGAAGTTGATGTCATCTGATGATTGTGGGATCTAAGCTTGAGCCATGACCCCGCAACCGACAGATCTTATTCCGGACTCACCAGAGGCCATGCGCAGACTGACCTGTGTCATCCCTGCTGGTGGTGTGGGGTCACGACTCTGGCCGCTCTCGCGAGCGGATGCTCCCAAATTCTTGCTCGACCTCACAGGGTCTGGTGATTCCCTGCTGCGAACGACCTGGGATCGACTCACACCCCTCGTGCCCACCGATCGCATTATGGTTGTCACCGGCAACGCGCACCGCGAGTCCGTCAGTAGGCAGCTCCCGGAGCTTCTGACAGAGAATCTCGTTTCCGAGAGCGCACCAAAGGACTCATCCGCGGCCATTGGTCTCGCCGCCGCTATCCTGGAACTGCGTGACCCTGAAGCGATCCTGGGCTCGTTCGCAGCGGACCATGTCATTCGCGGTGACGTTCTCTTCCAGCGCGCAGTCGCCACCGCGGTACAGGCCGCCGACCAGGGCTTTATTGCGACGATTGGCATCCACCCCAGCCACCCCTCGACCGGCTTCGGCTACATCGCGTGTGGGCAAGCGCGTGGAGATCTTGCTCCGTTTGATGTGTATGAGGTCGACGAGTTTGTGGAGAAACCAGACGAGGAGGCGGCCGAGGGCTATCTGCGCCACGGTAACTACCTCTGGAATGCCGGCATGTTTATCGCAAAGGCGAGCGTGCTGCTCGACCAGATGGCACTCTCCGACCCCGACCTCGTGAGTGCGCTGCGCGAAATCGCCGCGGCCTGGGACACAGATCGTGCGGCAGACGTCAGAGAACAACTCTGGCCAACCCTGCCGAAGATTGCGATCGACTACACCGTCGCTGAGCCTGCCGCTGCAGCGGGGAAGATGGTGTGCGTCGCGGCGCACTTTGAATGGGATGACGTGGGTGACTTTGCCTCGGTCGCGAACCTGCTCACCCGCGGACGCACAAGTGACCTCGCGGTGCTGGGCGATGGCGCTCAGGTGCTCTCCGATGCCTCAAGCGGCATCGTCGTGTCCGAGAGCGACCGTCTCGTCGCGCTCGTCGGCGTCGAAGACGTCGTCGTGGTCGACACCCCTGACGTACTGCTTGTCACCAACAAGCAGCGTGCGCAAGACGTCAAGAACCTCGTCGGGCGCATGCGTTTGTCGGGTGGCAGTCACCTGCTGTAAGTCTCCGGCACCCGCGTCTAGAGCGGTGGGCGCTCCCCCTCGGGAACATCGAGGCCGAGGAGCGCGTTCTCGGCAACCTCCATGAGGGCCGGGTGTATCCAGTACTGGCCCCTCGCGGCCGTGTACGCGTCCAGGCCGAAACTCATCGCCATAATGATCACCTGAATCAAGTTCGACGCCTGGTACCCGAGCACGTGCGCGCCCAGGATCGTGCCGTCGCGACGATCCGCCACGACTTTGAAGATGCCGGTCTCATCTTCCATAGCCCAGCCGTACGCTGTGTCCCCGAAGCGCTGCACTTTGGCGGTGACGTTCTCCTCACCGATACGCCGCACGGCTTCCGCCTCGGTGATACCGACCTGCGCGAGCTCGGGGTTACTGAACACCGCACCCGGGATCGCGTGTCGTCTCGATTCCCGCAGGTCATCCGGGTGTTCCAGGTTGTGCGCCACGACGCGAGCCTCGTGGTTTGCGACGTGCTTCAACTGTGACGAAGAGCTGATATCTCCGAGCGCATACAGACCGTCGACGATCGCGCCACCCGCAAAGACGCGCTGGTGTGCGTCGACCACAAGCCGTCCGTCGGGGTGAAGATCAAGCCCGGCCTCTGCGGCCCCTATGAGGTCGGTGTTCGGACGCCTTCCGAGTGCGACGAGCACGATGTCGGCGTCATGCGACTCGGTGTCGCCATTCTCGGCGACCAGTTCGACGCTGACCCCGCCGCCGGGTGCTGCCATGATTCCTCGTACCACCCAGCCGAGACGCACATCCCACTGCCGCTCGGCCTCTGCCGTATATGCAACTGACACTTCTTCATCGAGTGCGCGCATGAGGCGCCCGCTGCGGTTCACCTGCACTACCTCCGAGCCGAGCCCTGAGAATACGCCGGCGAACTCGCAAGCAATGAATCCGCCGCCAATAATGACCACCCGCTCTGGGAGCTCATCGAGGCGCATGACGGTGTCGGACGTGTGTACCTGAGGGAGATCGATGCCCGGCACATCGGGCATCTCTGGGCGGGAACCTGCCGCGATGACGAGCTGCTCGGTCTCCACCCGCGTCCCATCATCGGCGACGAACGTCTTCGGTGACGTCAAGCGCACGCGCTGCTGAAGCAGCTCCACATTCTCGAGACCCTCACGATACTCTTTCCCACCCTCAGAAATCGGGTCGATCCGGGAGAATATTCGATCGCGGATGCCCGGCCAATCAACGGCCTCGGTGCGCTGGGTAACGCCGAGCCGTGCTGCCTCCTCGGGGCCCCTCGCAAGAGCTGCGGGCCGCACGAACATCTTCGTGGGAATGCACCCGACGTTCAGGCAGGTTCCACCAAACGTTCCTTTCTCGGCGATCGCCACGCGCTTATCGTCCCAGAACGGGGTGACCAGTGAGTTTCCGGATCCTGAACCAATGATGCCCAGGTCCACCTGCAGTGTCGTCATAGCTCAATCGTATCGGCCACGAGACGCTCCATAATGGGACGCGGCACCAGCGGCAAGAGTGGGCGAATCGCGCGGTATCGCCAGTCAGACACTGCGACCAGGCGGCCGCTGCGTACGGCGCGGATGCCCTCTCGCACGACCGTTCGGGCATTCGCCCAGGCGAACGTCGGGATCTCCTCTCGACCCACGCCCATACGCTCGTGAAACTCGGTGCGCGTAAAGCCCGGGCAGAGCGCCGTGACTCGGATGCCGTCGCGTCGGTAGCGAAGCCCCAGGTGCCTGGAGAGCGAAATGATCGAGGCTTTTGCTGCCGAATAGGTACCGCCGGGTATGAGCCCCGCGGCGCTCGACACATTGATGATCCACCCTCGCCCGCGCTCACGCATCCCTGGAATCACCGCGTGGCTCAGTGCAAGCGGCACCCAAGACAGCAGTTCGTGCATCCGCTGCTCATCAGCGAGCGCCGAATCATGAAATGCAGACCCCATGCCGAAACCCGCGTTGTTCACCAGAATATCTATGGGATGTTCAGGATCAGCCAGTCGCTCCCGGACGGCCGCCTGCCCTTCCTCGGTCACAAGATCGGCGGCAAGCGTCTCGCACACGGTCGGCAGCTCGGCCGCGAGCGCGGCCAGCCGCGACTCGTCACGTGCAACGAGTACAAGGTTGACACCGAGGTGTGCGAGTTGTCTGCAAAACTCTGCGCCGAGCCCTGATGATGCTCCGGTGACGAGCGCAGTGAGTGACATTGATCCAGCATGACGGATGTGCCTGAGAGAGCCCGACCGTTACGTACCGGTTGGAATGCTGAGTTCTGCCATGTGTTGCTCATAGGCGTGTCTGGCTGCCGCGGCCTGGCCGTGAGCACCCATTGCTGTCAGGGCATCAATCAGCCCCTCGTGTGCACGCTGGTCAAACCCGTCGATGGCGAGGATGCGGCGGTAGCATTCCAGTCTCGTGAGCCCATCACCCATCGCCTGCGCTGCCTCAGCGAGCGCGTGCGACGCCGACAGGTAGGCCAGATGCACTTCGCTCCGTAACTGCTCGGCCCAGAGCGCCTCGGGTTCATCTGCCAACACGTCACCCCGGTGGAGCTCAAGGGTGGTTGCCAGCTGTTCTGCCGCGGGAGGGGTGAGCGGGAGTGAGGAAAGTGCGTGCGCAGTGTTCGTATGAAACTGTTCCAGATCAATCGCGATGCGTTCGATGCGCAGCCGAATGACTGACCCTGCACTTTGGATGTAGGCGTCTCGTGGTGATGTGCTGTCAGGGTCAAGTGCGCGCCGCACCGTCGTCATGGCGACCGAGAACCGATTGGCAACTTTCGACGGTGCTTCGTCGGGCCACAGGAGATCCATGAGTGTTTCTCGGCTAATCGCGACCCCGCGTCTCGCCACGAGTATCTTCAGTAGCTGCCGCGCTTTCCGCGACTGCCAGCGCGCCACAGTGCCGTCGGCGGCGGTGACCTCAAACGGACCAAAAACGTTGATCTGGGGTCTCGAGATGTCAAGTGTGGGTTCTGGCAGTGCCTCCGCAGTGTCTTCTGACGCGCGCAGTGCCGCGAGCACACCCGAGGCTGCAAGCTCGATACTGTGCAGCTTGAGGGCACGCCCGGTAGCGGCCGCCTCGGATGCCAGCGCGAACGCTTCTTGTAGGTCACCGTCATCTGCGCGATTCGCGAGGAGCGCGGCGAGTTCGCTCTGCGCCTCCGCGAGCCACGGCTGCGCCCCAACCTTGCCGGCCATGTGTATGGCCCGGCGATAGTGCCGCACCGCGGCATCTGTGTCTCCGAGTGCCTCCGCGAGAAGCGCGAGCGGCCGCGAGACGGTCCCCCAACACGTCACTCCCAGTCCGATCGTGACGAGCCGATCCTCAAACGGCAAGAGCGCTTCGCGGACAGCGGCTGCGATCTCGAGTTCACGTAATCTCGCTGCCGAGTCGGCGAGGATGCACGCGGTTGCGAGCCAGTTGCGGTCGAGCGGCAGCTCGCTGAACGGCGGGAGGGCGGTGATGAGGGAACGGGCGGCACTCGTGCGACCCTGCAGCAGCCACATCCAGGCGAGCGAGACCGCCCACACCTGTTCCTGCGGCGCTGATTGTCTCGCGTACAGAAACGCGGGCTCGAGTTCCACCACGCGGCCCTGCATCCAACGAATAATGGCCAGCTGACCCACCCACACTCGCTCCGCGTCGGGGTCGCCCTGCTCCTGCGCCACTTCACAGGCACGACTCGCGATCTGTTCCGCCTGTTCGACCTGTCCATCGATGGTGGCGCGCAGACACCGAAACCACGCGACATGGCGCTCCCCTTCAAGCCAGGGAAATACCGACAGGTAGGTTCCGGTCTCGCTCAGCGCGAGGTCGAGCTCCGAGATTAACCCCAGCTCCGCAAGCGCGCCGAGGTACAGAAAGAATGCGGGGCTGACGAATTCGACTTCGCCCGATGCCTGTCCGATCCGTAACACCTCGCGTGCGTGCTCGAGGCGCTGGTGTACCCGGTGCGGGGACACGTCCACCACGCATTCTGCGATGAGTGTCCACGCGCGCGCGACCTGAGTTGCCGCCCGATCCGCCTCGCGGGAAGCGGCTGAAGCGGCAGCGCTTGCCCCATCCGGGTCGGTGAACAGCCTGGCCGCAGCGAGGATCGCGTACAGTCTCGCGCGTTCCTCATGCGCGGCGGGGCTCGCTGCTGCCAGCTGCGTCGTCGCATCGCGAGCCTGCTGAGCCACAGCATGACTGGAGAAGTTGAGTGCGAACCGCAACGTTGGGGCCATCGCCTCAGCTTATCCCAGTCTTAAAGTCAGCATTAAGAATCGTTTAGAGCCCCCGCGTTACTGTGACGACACTGCGGCTACGAGGCCTTCCAAAGGCCAGGCGGCGCTGATTGAAGTTGCAAATGGGGGCATCATGCGAATACGCGCGTTACAACTCACCGGAATCGCGTTCGTGACGGCGCTGCTACTCACAAGCTGTGCGCCCGAACCCGGAACCGAAGTGCCCGCATCAGAAGCCGTCTCAAACGAATCAGAGGCGGCGGAACCTACCGAGGACGCTGAGGAAACACCTGCGCCAGTCGAGCAGGCGGATTCCTGCGATTGGGATTCACCCAAAATTTCTGGAGACCCAGCGCCTCCATCCGGGCAAGACGGTGACATCCAATCGACCATTGTTGGCGCCTGGCAGCACACGCACTACGACGAGGGCGGCGGTTGGGAGACCATGAACCAGGACATCCGCTATGTATTCGCTTCAAGCGATCAGATCCTTTACTGCCAGCACGTACCGGACGTCACCGATCACGCTGAGAATCGGGCGGATATCTCCTGGGAAAGTGCGAGGATCGTTCTCCCCGATCCAGCACCAGGCTACACAGTGCAGTCATGGGATGCCGACACGATGGTCTGGGTGAACCACTTCGATGACTCCCTGTACCTGTTACAACGGCGATGACGCGTGATGAACCGTTCTAAAAAACATATGAAAACTAACAAGTATCGCTCTATGATCATGAAGAGCGAGACTTTCGAGTACCACACGTCATGTTCACGTAATAGATAAAGGACAGTTCACATGGGGCTTATTCAGGCAGCAGCTGGCGCACTGGGCGGAACGCTCGCTGATCAGTGGAAAGACTTTTATACGGTGCCGAGTGCGCTGGCACCGACCGCAGCATTCTTTACTGCGGTGCCGCGGGGCGAGAACGCAGGCCGCGGTTCAAACACGAAGGCGTCCGACGGGGTCATCACAAACGGCAGCAAGATTCTCGTGCCCGAAGGGTATGGGCTAATCCTCATGCAAGATGGCGCAATCACCGGCTTCGCGGCAGAAGCGGGCGCTTATGAATGGAACTCGGAAGCTCAAGACTCGCAGTCTATTTTTGCGGGCGACGGAATCATTAGCCCACTCGTGAAAACGTCGTGGGAGCGTTTCAAGTTTGGTGGGCGCCCGAGTGCACAGCAGCGGGCCTACTTCGTCACGCTCAAAGAGCTTCCCAACAACCGGTTCGGCACCCAGTCAGAAATCTATTGGGATGACGCCTACATGAATGCCCAGGTCGGCGCGATTACCAGGGGAACCTACACGCTGCGAATCACAGATCCGATTCTCTTCGTCAAGGCATACCTTCCCGCGAAGTACTTCGAGCCGGGTCAAGTATTTGACTTCACCGACATTGACAACGACGCAGCTTCACAGCTGTTCAACGAGGTCGTCGGGTCGCTAGCCCCCGCATTCTCGATGTACACCAACGATCCCAGCAAGGGCAACCGGATCACGAAGATCCAGCAGGATTCCATTGGCTTCGCACAGAGCATGTCGGCAGCAGTCGAGCAGAACTACCAGTGGAACTCTGCGCGCGGGCTCGAGATTGTCGCGACCGCGATCATCGCGATCGAGTACGACGAGATGACGCGCGAGTTGCTTCGCAACGTGCAGCGGGCCGACGCGCTCGCCGGGGCACGAGGCAATTCCAACCTGCAGGCCTCCGTCGCCGCTGGCTTCGAGTCAGCCGGTGAAAGTGACGGTGGCGGCGGGAACATCTTGGGGATGGGAATGGCGGCAGGTGCAACCGGAATCGCCGGGCTGCAACAGCCAGTCCCCGGCGTCGGAGCACAGAGTACCCCGCCCGCTGCGGCATCACCTGCGCCCGCAGCACCGGCAGCCATGCCCGCAGCTGACGACCCAATGGCGAAGCTCGCAAAGTTCAAGGAGATGCTCGACGCTGGCCTCATCACGCAGGAAGATTACGATGCGGCAAAAGCCAAGGCTCTCGGACTCTAGGGACACACCATGACTGAGACGACTCCCCTGCCAGCTGAGGATCCAGGTCTTCAGCCACCACCCGACCCCGCGGCGCCGCAGACCATCAATACTGAGAATGAGCGGCTGTCCGATGGCGTGAACCGCTGCCCCGCCTGTGGTTCCACCGACATTCAGTTGCGCGCCTCAAGCGCCATGCTCGTGTGTCTGTTCTGCCGACACGAGTGGGCCGAACAGCAAATTGAGGCGCTCATTGACGGTGACAACATCGCGGGGCTCACTGGCACGCACGTCGCGTCGGGCGCCGCGGATATTGACGCCGCGGCCGCAGGCATCATGACACTCAAATGCGCCGGCTGCGGTGCAGAAGTGGTGGTGAATCTCGACAGTTCAGTCTCGGGTCGCTGCCACTGGTGTCGCCACGTCCTCACCATCAACGAGCAGGTGTCGAACGGCGCTATCCCCGACGCAGTCCTGCCTTTCTCACACACCCACGAACAGGCTGTTGAGGCCATACGTGAGTTCGCGAGCAAGCGGACGTTCTTCGCGCACAAACGGTTCAAGGAAGAGTTCTCACCCGAAAACGTCGTTGGCGTCTATCTCCCGTATATGGTGATCGACAGCAACGCGAGTGCGGACATGGCTGGTCAAGGCGAGATCACTACCAGAACCTATACGCAGTCGAATAGCGAGGGGAACGACTCCACCTACTACGATGCGGATGTTTATCAGGTCGAGCGTCACATCGACTTCACAGTCGATGACCTCGTGCTTGAGTCGTCCGCCGAACGCGCAAACATGGGCATGTTCGTGAACACGAACAACATCATCAATGCGATTCAGCCGTTTGACACGAAGAACGCGGTGCAATGGAACGCGAACTATCTCACGGGGTTCACCTCAGAGAAACGCGACCAAGACATGTCGGGCATTCAGCCGGTGCTCGAAAACCAGCTCCTTACGATTGCGCGCGCGGAGGCCACTGCGTCACTCAAGGCGTACAACCGTGGCGTGCGCTGGGACACCGAGCGCTTGCAGGTACACGGGTCACGGTGGGTCGCAATGTACCTGCCCGTATGGCTGTACTCGTTCTACCATGAGCACCGCGGCCGCGGCATGGTGCACTACATCGCAGTGAATGGGCGGACAGGACAAACAATGGGGAGCATCCCCATCTCCCACGGCAAGCTGTGGCTCGTTGCCGGCGGCGTCGGCGTCGTGGCAGAGATTCTAGCGATCATCGCCATGGTGGTGGGAGGATAACCATGACACTCGACTTGGTAATTGCGCAGATACTGCTGAGCCAGCAGCCCGTCCTGGCGAACTCCGGCTTCAGTGTCGGCGAGGGCATCTTACTGGCCGGTCCGATCGCTGCCGGCCTCACGTTCTGGTTCTTCTATCGAAAGTACCGCAACGTCGACAAGAAGTTTCGCTTCGAGAGCGAAGCACGAGTCGAGGCTCAACCCGCCACCGGCACCGATGTCAGGATCGGGGAGAACCGGGGCTCCTCCCAACCAGAGATTGCCGGTCGCAACAGCGACCATCCGCGCCTCCGGGTGAGACGTATGCAGTAGAACGTATGCACTAATCGGGCCCTGCATCAGAGCTTGCTGCGAAGATTAGGGGCATGCGAGTAGGCGTGGAGTGGTTGGAGCGGCACCAGGTGGCGCTCTACCTGGCCGCTCTGTTGATTGGTGCCATCGTGGGCATGGTCGCGCCCGGTATCGCATCGGCAGCTGAGACCGCGATCAACCCGGTGCTCGGGCTCCTCCTGTATGCCACGTTCCTCAGTGTGCCATTTGCGCGAATTGGCCGGGCTTTTCGCGACTGGCGATTCCTGAGCGGGGCGCTGATCCTGAACTTCGCTCTGGTGCCCATCGTGGTGTTTGTGCTCTCCAGGATCGTCGCCCACGATCAAGTGCTGCTTGTCGGTGTGCTGTTCGTGCTACTCACCCCCTGCATCGATTATGTGATCGTGTTCACGGGGCTCGCCGGGGGTGCGAACGACCGCTTGCTCGCAGCCGCCCCGGTTCTCATGCTCGGCCAGATGCTACTCTTACCCGCCTACCTCTGGCTCTTTGTTGGCAGTGAGTTTGTGCTAACCATCGACCTCACCCCGTTTATCGAAGCGTTCCTGCTCCTCATCGCCGTGCCACTCGCGGTAGCTGGGCTCACCCAACTCGCTGCGGCGCACACTCGATGGGGTCGCGCGGTACACGGCGCTGTGCTCGGCGCGATGGTGCCGCTCATGGTGCTGACCCTCGGCACGGTGGTCGCCTCGCAGATTCATGGGGTGAGCGAGCAGCTCGGCTCGCTCCTGCTTACGGTGCCTGTCTATGCCCTGTTCGCCGCCAGCATGGTGCCCATCGGCATTGGCATGGGTCGGGTCGCGAAGCTTGACACGCCTGGCCGTCGGGCGCTCGTCTTCAGCGGCGTGACTCGGAACTCGCTCGTCGTACTACCGCTTGTGCTTGCGCTGCCCACGGCGTACGGCCTGGCCCCGCTCGTCGTCGTCACTCAGACGCTTGTCGAGCTAATTGTGATAGTCGTCCTCGTGCGACTCATCCCACGTTACGTCGGCGCTTAAGCACAGCGTCGAGGTCGGGCATGCCCTCGCTCGTATCTCCGACGACACCCATCTGCCGCAGCTTCGCAGCGGCCGTGAGCTCTTGTGACCTCTGCGCGGCGGACGCCTGTGCAACAGCTGTCTTTGCCGGGGAAGTCTGTGCAGAGCCCGTCTGCGTGGGAGCCGCCTCGGTCTTTGCCGCTCGAGCACTCTCAGCCTTCCGTGCACGAGCCTCAGCGAGCAGCATCGAGTCGACTTGATTCACCCGCGCAGCGGGCTTCTCCGCACGGGCGCGCGCCATCGCTCTCGCACGCGCGATACGTTCCGCTGCTGCCTGCTGGGACGCAGCGTGCACCGCAGAACCCTGAGGCGTTACGGCGGTCTCGGTTGCCTCAGAAACCCAGCGCGGCTCGACGGGACCGTCGCCAACGACGGCTCGTTCAGCTGGAATCTCCGGCACTTTCACGCGGCCAGGAGCGAGCAGCACGAGCGTCGCAATACCGGCCGAGAAGGCAAGCATCGACCACAGCAGTACTGCGGCGCCAAGTCCGCTGATGGCGATCCCGGCACCGACGAGCAGTCCGCCGAGCCCCAGTACACCAGCGAGTGCGGCAAACGCACGTACTCGTCGGGCCAGGGGGCGACGCAGACGCGCTGATCGCATAGTCGCGACCTGCTTACGGTTCATCTGCTGGGCACGCAGCTCGGCTTTCACCTGTTCGGCTCGCTCTTCCGCAAGCTCGGCTGCGCGCTCCGCATCCTGTCGCTTCTGTGCAGTGCGCAGCATCTTCTCCCGTGCCAGCGCCTCTTTTGCCGTTGCCTCCACCCTGACCTCCTCAGGAATCTCAGACGTTTCGGCCAGCACCCTGAGGGTTCGCTGCAGCCTCATCGCGTTGCGCTCCGCAACACGAAACTCTCGTCGCCGAACCCAGGCGGGCACGAGGACTGCCGCCCATAGGAGTGCTGCCACCACGAAGATGACTCCCCCACCCAGTGCTCCGCCTGTCATGTCGATTACTGTACGGCGCGGATGAAGAAACCCTGGCTCGGCGCGCCGCTCAGCGCAGCAGTCCGCGAAGCCGCGTGACCATCCCCTCAGGGACCTCGTCGCGGGTCACGGCGAAACTATCGTGGTCTCGCCAGCCACCATCAATGTGGATGTAGGCGAGTCTGCGCCCCTCGTGCCGCATCCCCAGCTTCTCGACTACGCGCAGGGAAGCATCATTCTCGGGCCGAACGCAGATCTCGACTCGGTGCAAGGCAAGATCCTGAAACAAATAGTCAATGGCGAGTGCCACCGCAACCGGCGTCACGCCCCGCCCAGCTACCCATTGTGCGATCCAGTACCCGAGTTGCGCTGAACGGAGGGCACCTCCACTCAGCTCTGATGCGCTGAGTTGGCCCACAACCTCGCCGTCATAGGTGATGACAAATGGCACTCCAGAACCAGCGCGCAACTGGGCGCGAGATGCGCGAATTGTGGGCCGCATCGAAGTTGACCCCGGCACCGCGCCACCACCGGTGGGGTGCGTCGCCTCCCACGGGGACAGCCAGGCCCGGTTATCGCGAAGCAGCGTCTCAAGCGCGCGTGCGTCGCTCAGTCGTATTACGCGGAGCCCAACCTTGCCCTCCTTGCGAGGTCTCGGAACCTCGATGGGGCCACGAAGCGGAGCCACTCGCTGACTACCCCTTGCGGGCGCGAAGCTTCTCGGCGAATTCGAGCACCCACTCGGTGATCTCCTCGCCGAGCTCATCGTGGTCAACCCCGAGCAGCACGTTCGCCTTGATCCAGTCCGCGCGGTCGCCGGTGTCGTAGCGACGGCCACGGAAGATGACACCGTAGACGGGCCCTTCGCCATTCCCCTCCGCGAGGTAGTTCAGCGCGTCCGTGAGCTGGTACTCGCCGCCACGGCCGGGCTCGAGACCGTCGATCACATCAAAAATCTCCGGGCGCAGCACATAGCGGCCGATAATGGCGAGGTTCGATGGCGCCTCATCGGCATCGGGCTTCTCAACGAGCTCAGTGATCTGCACAACGTCAGGATCATCCGTCGCCTTCACCGCGGCACAGCCGTACAGGTGGATCGACTCTTTCGGCACCTCCATGAGCGCGATCACGGTCGCGTTGCGATTGTCGTGCTCCTCAACCATGCGTTCGAGCAGAGGATCGCGTGCGTCAATCAGGTCGTCGCCGAGCAGCACCGCGAATGATTGGTTCCCAACGTGACGGCGCGCGCAGCCAACCGCGTGGCCGAGCCCGAGCGGATGCCCCTGACGCAGCAGGTGCACCTCTGCCAGTTCGCTCGCCTCGTGGACCTTGCTGAGCTTTCCTTCGTCGCCCTTTTTCTCGAGCGCATATTCCAGCTCGGGCACACTGTCGAAGTGGTTCGAAATGTTCGACTTATTGCGGCCCGTAATAATGAGCACGTCGTCCATCCCCGCGTGGGCGGCTTCTTCGACGACGTACTGGATAGCGGGCTTATCAACGATCGGGAGCATCTCTTTCGGCATCGCCTTTGTTGCCGGAAGGAAGCGAGTTCCCAGACCCGCGGAAGGGATCACAGCCTTTGTGATACTTCCAGGCTTTCGGGATTCCTGTGTGTGACTCATGCGGTCAGCATATCTCTCACTTGTGGGACGGGTCCACTTTCACGTCATATATAGACTGGAGGCATGGACGACGAGATCGCCCTCGTGAAAGAGCGCATTCGAGTAGAGGTACGAACACGGCGCACCGCGCTGACTGAGGCAGTTCTCGCGGACGCGCGGACCGGGTTCACCGAGCAGCTCATTGCCCTCGTGCGTGCACGCGAGGTGCAGTCGGTGTCGTGTTACCTCCCCTACGGGAACGAACCCGACACCAACGAGTTTCTCGAGTGGGCACGAGCCAACGACATTGACGTGTTGCTGCCTGCGACACGGGAGGACGGCCTCCTCGATTGGATCCGCCCCAGCTGGGAGGGTACCGTCACTGGCGTGTACGGCGTGCCTGAGCCCCTCGGTACGTATTTGAGCCCAATTTCTGTGGGCGAGGTCGGAATGATGATCGTGCCGGCAGCGGCCGTGGACCGCTCGGGCGTTCGCCTTGGTTGGGGCCGCGGGTTTTTTGATAAGAATCTCGGATCGATGGATCGTATGCCACCCGTCTTCGCGGTTGTCTATGACGAGGAGTTCATGGACGAACTCCCATCCGAACTCCACGACATTCCGGTGACCGGCGCGGTGACGCCCACGCGGATCGAATACTTGGATGGCAATGAATAGTCAGGCGCGTATAAAACGCACCGATGCGAGCGAACCGGGCCCTGTGGCATAGAATGGGCGATTGTGCCCAGCTATGCCTATCGCTGCACTGAGTGCGGCCACGCTTTCGATCAGTATCAAGCGTTCTCTGAGGATGCCCTCACGGAGTGCCCCGAGTGTGGAGGTCGCCTCCGCAAAGTGTTCGGGTCCCTCGGCGTCTCTTTCAAGGGATCGGGGTTCTACCGCAACGACTCACGCGGTTCATCCGGATCGGGTGACTCATCAAGCTCGAGTGATTCATCAGACTCACGGTCTTCATCGGGATCAGAAGGTTCGTCGGGATCAGAGGGCTCGTCAAGTCAGAGCACGTCGAAGAGTTCTTCAGCAGCATCGGCGACGTAATTGGAGAAATGCACCGTCTTCTCGGTAAATGGCGCGAACGTCCATTACTCTTTATCCATAGTTTGCAACTAGGAGGAGAATACGATGTTCAAGGGCTTCAAAGAGTTTCTGATGCGCGGCAACGTGGTCGACCTTGCGGTTGCCGTCGTCATCGGAGCTGCGTTCAACACGGTGATCGAGAAGGTCGTCGCGTCGGTCTTCGATCCGATCATTGGCATGTTCTTCAATGCAGAATCGCTGGATCAGTCACTTCTCATCTCGCTCCCGGGGGGCGGCACGCTCGCTCTCGGCACTGTAATCGGCGCTCTCATCAACTTCCTCATTGTGGCGGCGGTCGTCTACTTTGTGTTCGTCATGCCGATGAACGCATTGAAAGCTCGAAACGCGAAGGAAGAGGAGCTTGCGGGCCCCACCGAGCAAGAACTCCTCGCTGATATTCGGGATCTTCTGCAAGCTCAGGCTGCCACGGTAAACGGCGAAAGCACTGCAGTCGTGGATGACGAACAGCCGCGCCACGGGGCTTAGGTCACCCGCAGCCGCTCAGGGCCTGCCGTTCCGGCAGCATATCCCTCAAGCGGTACTTCATTCCGACCCCAAGCTTCCCTGACTGGTTGAATAATTCGCCAGCACTGCTCGACGGTATCGCCGCGCACTGAAAGTCGCACGAGCCCATCGAGCATCTCTGCGAGCACCTCTGCATAGGCGAGTTGCTGTCTTTCGCTCGATTCGGCTCGCAGTGTTCCTCGTCGGAGTTCAAATGGTGTGCTGCCGCTGACGTTACCCGATGCATTGAGTTCGACGCGGAGCTCATCGGGCCCGCGTGAGAACGTCAGCTTCCCTCCGTCAGGCGTCTCCCCGACGAAACCCTCGGCGAGATGGCGCACTGGCCGAAGTGTGAGGGCCACTTCCCACAGATCGCCGCCTAACGCCTTACCCGATCGTAAGATGAACGGGACGCCCGCCCACCGCTCCGTTTGCACCTCACACACAATCTCCGCATATGTCTCCGTACCACGAGCAGGGTCCACGCCCGGCTCGTCCACGTACGAGACGACCGGGGTCGACGAGACGGATCCTGCGGTGTACCGAGCGCGTCGAGAAGAGCTACGGGGGTCTCCTCCCCAGATTCGAGTGGCTCGGAGTGCGGCCGCCTTGGCCGAGCGAAAGTCCGTAGCCTCGAGTGAGGCCGGGGGTTCGAGGGCGATCAGTCCGAGCACCTGTAGTAGATGACTCTGGATCATGTCGACGAGCGCCCCAGCGTGGTCATAGTAGCGGGCACGGTTCTCGAGCGCGAGTGTCTCGTCGAAGCGCAGCTCCACCGATGCGACGTGCTCAGCGTTCCATATCGGAGAGAAGATGCGGTTCGCGAGTCGCACGCTGAGGATATTGAGCAGGGCTGAGGTGCCAAGAAAGTGGTCGACGCGGAAGATTCGTTCCTCAGGAACGATCGCGTGGAGGATCCCATTGAGGCGGTGCGCGCTCTCCGCGTCGGTACCAAACGGTTTTTCGAGTGCCAGAATCGTAGATTCCGGGATCTCGACCGATGCCAACGTTTCGCAGCAGCGTTCGGTGACGGCGGGTGGCAGTGCGAAGTAGATGATGAGCGGCCCGGACACGCCCGCAAGGTACTCCCGCAGCGCATTGGTATCGGTCACATCGAGGCGGGAGTACCGGGTGTCAGCGATCCGAGTGAACTCCGCCTCGTAGCCAGCGGACTCGAACGATGACCGAACGGTGTCTCGCCAGCGCTCCTCACTCCAGTCATCCGAGCTCGCACCGAGGAGTGTGAGTCGGCGATCCGGTTCGCGCTGTAGAAGCTGCCCGAGCGCGGGCAGCAAGAGCCGAGACGTAAGATCGCCGGAAGCTCCAAGGATGAGTAGCGTCGTCGATGGCATATTGCCACGCTACTCCGAGGCCACTGACGATCAACCCCTAGCGTGCTCACCTCGAATGCGTGACTATGGAACAGTGAGTGTCCCTATCGAAGATCACGCCCTGCTCAGCAACTGCCGCACGGCGGCCCTGATTACACGAGATGGAGATCTCGATTGGCTGTGCCTGCCCCGGCTTGATTCTGCGTCAGTGTTTGGCGCACTGCTCGGTGACGCGGATGACGGTCGCTGGAGCATTCGACCCACCGACGGGGATGCGACACCGACTCGGCGGTATGACGGTGACACGTTCATCCTCATCACCAGATGGGAGACCTCTTCCGGGGTCGCCGAGGTGCATGATTTTATGCCGGTTGGGCTCGAGCCGCATGTGGCGGTCGACCGGACCGATATTGTCCGTCGCGTCGTTGGCGTCACGGGGACTGTCGAGTTCGACGTCGACCTCCGCATACGATTCGACTACGCGAGGGCCATGCCGTGGGTGCGAACGAGAAGCCATGGTCCGCTGCAGGCGCTCACCGCCATGGCTGGCCCCGATGCCCTCGTGCTTCGCGGACCAAAGCTCACCGCCGATGGACACAGTCACGCGGGAACCATGCAGGTTTCGGCTGGCGACACGGTCGACTACACCATGACGTGGTTTCGTTCCTACCGCCCGGTCCCAGACCAGCTTGACGTGGACCAGGCTCTCGAGACCACACGACACTGGTGGCAGGTATGGGCCGACCGCGTGGAACATCAGGGCCCGCACCACGAACACGTAGTTCGTTCACTCATTGTGCTCCGCGCGCTCACCAACCACGATACGGGTGGGATCGCGGCTGCGGCTACGACATCTCTGCCCGAAGACTTTGGGGGAGCTCGGAACTGGGATTACCGGTATGTCTGGCTGCGCGACGCCGCGCTCACCCTCGAAGCGCTCCTCGTTCACGGGTACTTAAAGCTCGCCGACACGTGGCGCACCTGGTTGCTGCGTGCGGTGGCGGGTGACCCCGCCGACCTGCAGATCATGTACGGGCTCGCTGGCGAACGCGATCTGCCCGAGCGCGAACTCCCTCAGTTTGCAGGGTACGCAGACTCGCGCCCCGTGCGAATCGGGAACGGCGCGGCAACGCAATATCAGGCGGACGTCGTGGGGGAAGTGCTCGTCACGCTCTCGGCCGCCCGGGAGGCGGGACTCCCCGATTCGCAGTTCTCCTGGCCACTCGAGCGTCACCTCATCAACTACGCGGAAGAGCAGTTTGAGCGTGCAGATAACGGCATGTGGGAGATTCGCGGTGAGCCTCACCTGTTCACTCATTCACGGGTCATGGTGTGGGCAACGTTTGATCGCGCCGTCCGCGCAGTCGAATCGCACGGACTCGAGGGGCCCGTCGAGCACTGGCGCGAACTCCGCGATCGAATGCGTGAAGAAATCGATACGCACGGTGTCTCTGCGTCGGGCTACTTCACCCAGTACTACGGAACAGACGAGGTCGATGCGTCGCTCCTACTACTTCCACAGGTGGGGTTCTGCGACCCAGGCGACCCACGAATGCTCGCCACCGTCCAGCGCATCGAACAAACCCTCCTGCGTGATGGCTTGGTTCTCCGCTACCGAGCCGAGAGCGGAGTAGATGGTCTCCCTGGGGGCGAACACCCGTTTCTCGCCTGCTCATTCTGGCTGGTCGAACAGTACGCGATGACGGACCGCATGTCGGAGGCCGAGCAGTTGATGCGGCGACTCTGCTCGTTCACCAACGACCTGGGGCTCCTCTCCGAAGAGTACGACCCGGTGCAGAACCGCCAGGTGGGCAATTTTCCGCAAGCGTTCTCGCATCTCGCGCTCGTGCGGGCCGCAGACCGACTCGCTGGCCTGGGCAGACAGCCGCGCTAATTCACCAGTGGGGTGGGCGATCCCGACGGAGCTGCTCGTCGTTCTCACCACCAGCCTGCGATTGCGGCTTGTCACCCCACACCTCCGGCCGATCATCGGCTGCGCGCTCCTTGAGTGGCTGCTCAGCAGGCCGCGGGTCTACGTTCGCAGCCGCGGGTCGCGACGCACGGCGAGATTTCCGTACGGGTCGTTCGGTCATGCGACGGCCTGTCTAGTCGCCCGCGACGAGCGGACCATTTTCCGTGAGCGGGCCAGTGTCGGCTTGGTCCACGGACACAGCCTGCACGGCAGGATCAGCCACTTCGTAGCCGACGATCCGCGCAATGCGCAGGGCCACCTCATCGGGATCGGAGAACAGGTCGAAACTTTGCGCGCGGTGGTAGTGCCACCCGAGTCGGCGCAACACGGCGGGCCGCAGCCGCAGGGCATCGCGCAAACTATCGTCGGACCCCGGGAAGTCGAGGTCGACCGCAATGGCACGTTCACCGAGGGACGCCGCGAGCGGTATCACGCCACGGTAATCAAGAGCCACGGTGAGCCCCAAATCCCGCAAGCGATCCGCGAGGTCGCCCAGCATGGGGTCGCGCTCCGCGGGCAATGTGCCGGGACCCGACTGCTCATGCTCCATCGATAGCAGTTCGGCGAGCTCGACCACTCCGTGCTTCAGTCGCGTCGTGTCGAGGTCGCTCGGTTTGAAGCAGCTGACGATGGTCATTCCGCGGCGCGCACGCGTCATTGCGACGGCGAGGAGTCGCTCGCCCCCTGGACGTCCCAGTGCGCCAAAGTTTGAGAGCACCCGGCCGTGCGGGGTGCGACCGTAGCCGATCGAGAAGATGACCCGGTCGCGGCTCTGCGCGGTGGCCTGTTCCAGCGTCAGCACAGCGAACGGCTCAGCGTGCTCGCCGAGCAAGAAGTTGCGGTACTCCGGGAACTTCGCAAACGCCTGCAGTACGGCCTGGTAGACACGTACAGAGTGGCGTTCACTGGCGGTAATCACCATCAACGATTCACGGGGCCTGTCGCTCGCGTGCTGCAGCACGAGCTGCACCACGCGCTCGACCTCGGCGTCGGTGCTTTCCACCGCCCCGGTGTCTTGATCTGGCAAGCCCTGCCCACCTCGCACAAAGTCGTGCGTAATGCTCGAGTGGCCGAGGAACATCCCGGCCCACGGCAGCGACTGGATCTCATCCGCGTAAAAGCGTGAGTTCACGAGGCCCACGAGGTCCTCGCCACCAGCACGGTAGCTGTGTGTGAGCGCGAGCTGCGGTAGTACTTCGCTGAGCTCGGCGAACGCTGACCCGTTCTGCGTGACACCGGCCTCGTCCCCAGCGGAGCGCTCAGCGTCTGCGATGCTCTGCACAGCTATATCAAACGGTGTGGGGGTCTGCGTCACGGTGTCGCCGAATGCGACCACTTGCTCGGCGCGGCGAATTGCCCCTACATTCTCGGCGAGTGTCGTGGCGCCGGCATCGAGCAGCAGCACCGTGTCGAAGCGAAGCTCGTCGGGAAGCAGCGGAACCTCGTACGGGGAGACCGTCCACACGGGCGCAAGCGCGCTCATCAGTGTGGGGGCTGATTTCGCGAGTGTGCCAATGGTGGATCGCGCCGAACGCAGACCGTCACGCAGTGCCTGTGCCTCACGAGGGTTGTCGAGCACCGCGACGCGCCACGCGTCTGCGAGATTTGCCGCGAGTACGGTGCCGTTGGCTCCGGCGTGCGCGTCGTCCACGAGCCTGAAGTCAGCTTCGAGCCGCTCAATCACACTCGTGTTTGCGCTCAAGAGCGCCTGGTTGGTCTGGAGCATCCGCTCGAGTGCCGACTGCCACCACGCAAGCTCAAGCTCCGCGGCTGCATCCTCGGCGGCCACGTGGCGCGCTGAAAGGTCGTCGAGCAGCGGTTCGAGGCCAGCCTCACGGAGCCGCTCAACAATGGCGGTGCGTTCTTGAATGTTGTGGAGCACCTCGGACTCTTTGGCGAGGTCTGTGGTGCGGTGGGCGACCTCGGACAGGGAGAGGCTCCGGAGCTTATCGCCGTCATTCGCGGCGCCGAGCACTCGGTCGAGCTCGTCAAGGCCCTGGTACGCGGACTGGAATGCGGCGACCACATCGGAGATCCCAGTAGGAACTTCAGGCCTCGTACCGGCGACGGTCGTATAGCGCTGCCAGAGGACACGCTGCTGTTGAATCTGCACGAGCCTCGCGTACATGTCGTTGACGTGCACACCTGGGCGAACGTATTCGCGTGCAAGCTTCCGCAAACGCCTGCGGTTCGCGCTAGTCATGTCGTCGCTGCCGCGCGGAGCATGCGCCGCAATCACCTCGGTCAGCGACCGATCGTACACTTCGGGCACAAACCGATCGAGCGTGTCGCGAATGCCCATCAGCAAGCGGAGGTACACGCCGAGCTCAGCGATCGTCTCGTATGGACGCATCGAGGTCTGTTCGACGACCTCATTTGCCATCGAGATCAGCCTGGGCAGCTGTGACTCAGCCAGGTCGACGGTGAGCGCGTAGGCCGACTTTGCTTCCTCAGTCGTGCTAAAGCTCACACCGTACCAGGGTGAATCCTCTGGCCCGTACTGGAATTGACCAAGACGTGCCACCTCAGTGAGCGCTTCCGCGATCGACGTGCGGTCAACGGTTAGCCTGCCGAGCGCTCGATCCTCGAGCCGCACCGTCGTCGAGGGGGCTCGCTCCTCAAGCGACAGCTTGGTGAGCGCGCGCAACGCATCCATCGGCGCGATACCGAACCGCTCGTCGGTGTTCGTGAGGGCTTTCTGGTAGTCAAGTAGCACGCCACGCAGCCGCACGAGCGCGTCGTCGACATCACGCATCTGCTCTGGCTTCGCCGACTCGTTCCGACTGATCCCCTCGACCAGGTTTCGTCGCAGCAGCCGTGGCGACACGGCGAGACCCGAGAGCCCGGCGCGCACGAGTCGGTGCGAGACGCCGTCGAGGGTTGCGCGGCGCGGAGACACGACGAGTACGCGCTTCCCAGCGCGCACCAGGCTCCCGATCGCGTTCACGACCGTCTGCGTGCCGCCCGTTCCGGGAAGAGTGCGGACGGCGAGCGAGTGACCGGCCTCAATTTGTGCGAGCACATCTTCCTGCTCCATGTCCGCGTCATACAGGTGCCGGTCGGTCTCGGGAGACCGCTCGTTTGGCGGCGTTGCGGTAACTGGTCGATACAGTTCTGACAGTCTCCGCTTCGCGGGTTCGCTGCCACACACGGCGTTCAACACGAGCGTGTCGAGGTCAGTGAGACCCGCAAGCATGCCCGGTGCCACACTGAGGAACGATGAAACTACGAGTCGGGGCTGCACGATAAACCCGGACACTCCAGCAACCATTTGTCGCAGACGGTCGATGACGGGCTGCGGTTTAAACACACCCTCCGACTGCGACAGATCAATCAGCGTGCTGGCGTCGATGCGAATGCCAAACTGCTCCCGCAGCACACGAATGAGTTCTGGGTTCACGGTGGGATGCTGCTTGAGCTTTAACTCGAAGTCACGGCCGTAGCGGCGGATCGCGAGTGGCCTGAGAAGCACCGGCGCGCAGAAGTCCTCGCCCTCAAAGCTCCACTTGGCGACACCGACCCCCAGGTGCACCGTCTCGAGGCCACGCACCGTGCGCATTTCAATGGACTTGTCGGTGACTCGCCCCGCGGCAACTCGGGCATGCCTGAGTGCAAGATCATCTCTGATCAGCGCCGAGAGAAGAATTTTCTGCCCGGTAATGAACTGCGGCAGACCACCGGGGTGGGTGGTCGAGAGCTCGATACGGTTGGCGGGCACATCGTCAAAAAACAGGAGCGGACTGCGTCCGCCGACCGTGCTGAGCTCTGACCGCCACCTGGTGTGCTCATCGGTGAAAGGGTCGACGAGCATGACCGGTGAGGTCTCAGGTGCCCGTGTTGCGCCCAGGTCTGCGTTCGCTGCTACGTCGGCACTGGCGGAGACGCTATGTGCGAGCGCGCCGCTACTCACCGGCACCTCGCTTTCGGTGCGGGCAGCACTGCCCCCCGCAGCGACTTCTCCGCTGCTTTTGTGTGCGCCTGTTTTACGGCGCCTATCCGCACTCCACACACCGCCACAATAAGCGGTACTGGCGAGATTTCTCGGAGCCCACACGGTGTTTCTTCGCGGGTGGGCCCGTGCGAGAGGCTAGTCGCGCCGCTCAGCCACCTCTCTCGGCTCTTCTTCGATCCCCGTACGCGCCGTGACCACGGGGTCAGCGACCGAGACTTCACCGCCGCGCAGTTTCGCGATGCCGTTCATCAGGTGGTAGACGACGATCGCCGAGATAGTGCCGAGTGCGATGCCGTTAAAGACCACTGCATCGAGCTGCAGCGTGAAGTCAGCGATGCCGACAATGAGCGGTATGGCGGCGGAGAACTGATTGATGGGCTTCGAGAAGTCGACACGATTATCGATCCAGATCTTCACACCGATAAGGCCGATGAGGCCGTACAGCGCGACGGTCACACCGCCGAGCACACCAGCGGGGATCGTGTTAATCAGCGCACCGATCTTCGGGGAGAAGCTGAGCAGGATCGCGGCCGCGCCTGCGACCCAGTAGGCGGCGGTCGAGTAGACGCGGGTCGCCGCCATGACGCCGATGTTTTCACCGTACGTTGTGGTGCCTGACCCGCCACCGAAGCCCGCGAGCATGGTGGCGACGCCGTCGGCAAGCAGCGCCCGGCCGGTCACTGGGTCAAGGTCGCGTTCGATCATGAGACCAACACTCTTCACGTGGCCAACGTTCTCCGCAATAAGCACGAGTACGACGGGGAGAAAGGCGGGGAGGAGACCCCACAGGGTCGGATCGCTGAATGGGTTACCGACGGCGTGAAACTCGGGCAGTCCGATCCAGGAGGCCTCACGGAAGCTGGTGAGGTCGACCTCACCGAGCGGGACCGCGGCGATATAGCCCACAACAACACCGAGCACGATCGAGAGGCGCCCGATGAGACCGCGGAAGAGCACAGTGATGAGGAGGATCGCGGTGATGGTGATGAGTGCCACCCAGCCGGACATCTCTGTCGCGTTCCAGTTGTTCTTCACGGCCGGAGCCAGGTTGAGGCCGATCAGTGCAACGATCGCGCCCATCACGACGGGAGGCATGAGGGTATTGATCCAGCGGCTCCCCCACCTGTTAACTACGATGCCGATAATCGTCATCAACACACCAATGGCCAGAATGCCAAACGACGCACGCCCGAGGTCAGGGTTTTCGGGGTCACCGCTTGCGAGGGCGGCGGCGATCGGTGCGATGAACGCGAACGACGACCCGAGATAGCTCGGGAGTCTGTTGCCGGTAATGAGGAGGAACAGGAGCGTGCCGAGCCCCGAGAAGAAGAGCGTCGCGGTCGGACTAAAACCGGTAATGAGGGGCACCAAGAACGTTGCGCCGAACATGGCGACGACGTGCTGCATGCCGAAACCGATGGTGCGCGGCCAGGTGAGGCGCTCTTCGGGAAGAACGATGGCCTCAGGAGTGACGGTTTTTCCGTCCCCGTGTAGTTTCCAAAGCTGTGCCATCGATGTCTCCCTCTATGTGTGTCAGTGCGGCCGCTCCGCAGCAACTGAGTGATACACGCGACCAAAGCAAGATATTACACGCTTGTCGGCACGAGAGAACGTTCTCACTCCGCGGGGTACGTCACGCTGCGATCATTCGCGATGACAGCCCCGCCACTGAGTTCCGCTTCGCGCACCGACTCCGCACTGAGGATGTGGAACACGGACTCGTCGTGTGCGAGGAGGTGGTCTGCGATAATTCGGCGGTGGCACCTCCACCACACCGCTTCCGCGCACATGACAGCGGTGGTGCGTTCGCTGCCGGCGGTGCGCAAATCTGTGAGCGCTTCGCTGAACGACTTAGAGAGCGCGTGGTCTGCGTAGTTGTGGAAGCTCCGATTCTGCCACCATGCGTTGACCTCGAACTCGATTTCTTTACTGACCGGGCGGCGACCGGTGAGCAGTTCGCTCCGTCGGAACTCGATTCCGCGGTCTGCAAGCGCGGCTCCAAGAGTGTCCTCGTTGAACTGCGGATACCTCGATGACCCGGGCAACTTTCTGACGTCAATGACCAACTCGATCGCGCTCCCCTCAAGGAGCTCTATGAACTCCTTGAGGTCGCGATTCGAATGCCCGATTGTGAAGAACCGGTGCGGCATCGCGAGCTACTTACCGCCGACTCGGTGTAGTGCGCTGCCCTTGTGGGCCGCGACGTGGTCAGTTTTGTCGCTCTTGATCTCGTACTGCGGATCTTCCTTGGAGGCGCGGCGCGTGTGCCCCTTGTAGTCAAAGTCAGACGTGTGCACTTTCGTGATGCGGCCCGAAACGTGTCCCACTTCTGAGTTCCATGACACGTGGTCGCCAACAGAAAACTTGTGTGACATTTCAGCTCCTCTTCGTCAAGGTGTCTCATGCCCCATTCAAACACTTCGGCCCGCGGTTCTGTACCTTCCGTCAGGCTGAACGTCAACCGGCTCGAATGTGTCACACGATCAATCTAGGCTCAGTGGCACGACTCAGCTACTTGAGGGAGGAAATCATGAATGCAGAACGTGGAAACACGAAGCACGGACCAAAACTCGACGAAGAGATGGCTCAGGAGTCCCGTGGCATGGTGCAGGGGCACGGAAGACCACACGCTGAACCGTTCAGGGAAACCGAACCGTTGCCAGATGACACAGATGCTGACGATGTGAGGGAAGCATTTGAGGCCGACCCACTCGAGCAGCCAACCGATGTGGAGGGAGACGATGACTAACGCACACGCAATTGACGTTCTATTGTCCGCATCCGAACCCTCGACCGTCGCATACATCGACGGACCGGGCGCTCTGCCCCAAGTGGAAGAAGAGTCGATGCGAGACACTGTGATCGCACGCTTGAACGACGAGGGGGCGCCATCGGAAGACGTCGACGCGATCCGGCGCGCGCTGCCCACAAAAGACGGCACCCCAAGTCCGTCGGCCCGATATTTGTTGGCACGTTCGGGGCGCATTGAAGTGGACCGGATCTTCCCCGGCGCACGCATGGGGCCCGAAAGTCTCTCTTTCGGACCCGTGCCACACATCACGCCTCTCCTGCGCCAGCTCGCCCGAAGCGTGCGCTACGTGGTTGTCGAGACGGGACGCGAAGGCGCAGATGTGCGACTGGAACGCGCCGACCGGAGCTCGCCTGAGCTGATCGAGGAAATCGAAGGGCGCACGGATAGCCTCACGAAAGTGCAGGCTGGTGGTTTGTCGCACGCCAGGTACCAGCGCTCGGCCGAGGAGGTATGGAAACATAATCAGTCAGAGGTAGCCGAGGTGGTTGATCAAATAGTCGTCAAGCACCAACCCGATTTCGTTGTGGTCGCGGGTGACGTGCGCGCACGGCAGTTGCTGATGGACAGTCTGAGCGAAGCTGCCTCGCGACTCGTGATCGAATACGACACTCACACGCGCGCAGACGGCTCAGACGACGAAGGCCTCGAAGAAATCGTCGCGCAGGCCGCTGATCAGCACATTAGTCGTGAGATTCAAGATGCAGTTGCTCGCGCGAAAACCGACGACGGAAGTGCTGGTGCACAAGGAGCATCTGCCGTGGTGAAAGCGCTCCAGCAGGCGCAGGTCGACACACTGGTGCTCGATGCGCAGCTTGTTGCGTCCGACGAGACGCTACGCGCACTCGATACGCAGCCGTGGGTCGCGCGCGATGAACCCGACGGGCTCGATGCGAGAACGATTGCCAAGGCACCAATCGCCGAGGCTCTCGCGCGTGCTGCGATCCTCACCGGCGCCCGCGTTTTGTTTCAGGAGGAAGAGTTCACGGCGCGCGACGAGCCTCGGAGCGACGCTGAAGCGGCGGCTCCGCTTGCTGCCCTGCGTTGGACAGGCGAGAGCAGCTAGCGGAAGCGACAGCACTCCTTACGTCAGGGCACTACCAATCTAGGCGGCTGCCCGTGCGATGACCTCCACGATTCGGTCGATGTCGTGCGCACTGAGCGGGTTCGGCAGAGTGAATCTCACTGCGGTGCGGGCAAGATCAGGATCAATGCCGACCGCCAGCAACACCGGTGACGGTTCGTCTGAGCCCGCTGCGCACGCGGATCCCGAGGAGACCGCGTATCCGGCCACGTCGAGGTCGACGAGCATTGATTCACCGCTTACTCCGGCAATGACGAAAGAGGCGTGCCCCGGCAGGCGCTCGTCCGGGTGCCCGGTCAGCCGTGATCCTGGCACGCGCTCCAGCATGCGGTCGACCAGCATGTCGCGGCTCTCCATGAGCGCGATTGCCCGCTGCCCCACACCCTCTTTCGTGAGCGCCGTGACCGCCGCCGCGAACCCTGCGATCCCGGCGACATTCTCGGTGCCGGATCGCGCTCCGCGTTCCTGACCGCCGCCGTGCAACAGTGGCTCAATTTGCAGCGCACCGCGGGCGATCAGTGCACCGACGCCCTGTGGGCCGCCGAATTTGTGGGAGGCAATCGTCATGGCATCGACGCTCTGTCCCGGCCATCCGTCAGACCCAAGCGACACGGGCAGCGCCACCGCGGCCTGCACGGCATCCGTGTGGAGCAGCGCACCTGAGGACTGCACGAGTTCCGCGATTTCGGTGACGGGTTGCACTGTGCCGATCTCGGCGTTTGCCAGCCCAACTGTCACGAGCGTCGTGTCGCTCCGCAGCACCGCCGAAATGCTCGCCGGGTCCACGCGCCCCTCGCCGTCAACCGGCACAACCGTGACCTCGAACCCGTACACGCGCTCCAGGTACCTGCAGGTTTCCGTCACCGACGAGTGCTCGATCGGCGTGGTAATGATGTGTCGCCCCCGGGGCCTGGCGAGTGCGAGCCCCGCGATCGCGAGATTGTTCGCTTCGGTGCCACCTGAGGTGAAGATCACCTCTGACGAACGCACCCCAAATACGTCGGCGATCTGCGCGCGCGCCGCATCAATACTCGTGCGGGCACGGTGTCCAAAAGAGTGCACGCTTGAGGCGTTCCCTGGCCCCTCGTCCCAAACGTGCAGCATTGCAGCGCGAGCCTCCGGGCGCAGCGGTGCCGTCGCCGAAGCATCGAGGTAGCGTGCCGTGGACATGGACGTCATAGTGCGTCGAGCCCCAGGTCGAGCGCTTGGACCCCGTGGGTGAGCCGTCCGACCGAAATCACATCGACGCCGGTCCGCGCGATCGCCCCGACAGTCTCGAGAGACACTCCGCCGCTGGCCTCACACACCACCCGCCCGTCAATCAGGCGCACCCCCTGAACGAGATCATCGAGGGTGAAGTTATCGAGCAGGATCCCCGTCACATCTGCCTCCAGCACCGCCGCGATCTGGTCCACTCGATCGACCTCCACAATGATGGCGGTGGTGTGGCCGGCGCGACGACGTAGATCCTGCAGCGCGGCCGTCGTGGTTACGGCATCGACCGCACCAAGCGCCGCAAGATGGTTGTCTTTCACCATGATGGCGTCGGAGAGCCCGAAGCGGTGGTTTGATCCCCCGCCCGATTTCACCGCGTGCTTCTCGAATACGCGTAGCCCGGGGGTCGTTTTACGCGTGTCTGCAATCTGCGCGTGAGTGCCGCGGGTTTCTTCGACATAGCGGGCGGTGAGCTGCGCGATGGCGCTCATTCGCTGCACAAAATTCAGCGCGACGCGCTCCCCCGTCAGCACTCCCCGGGCGGGACCCGAGATTCGGGCGAGTTGAGCCCCTGTTTCAAAGGGTGTGCCGTCGGGGGTGAGATCAGTCACGGTCACGCGTGGGTCGGTCTGCGAGAATGCGGCACGAAACACATCGCCCCCCGAGAAGATGCCTGGCTCCCGCGCGACGAGGCGCACGGCGAGCTGCGTGTCGGCGGGGATGGCGAGCTCGGCCGTGAGATCCCCCCAGGGGGCATCCTCGGTCAGGGCAGCTCGCACTCCGGCTTCGATTAGTTGGGGCGTGAGCATTCGTTGTTCTCCTCGTGAATCACAGGGCGGCGATTTCGTGCGTGCGTGCATTCGGTACTTCGCTGTCGGGCTCTGAGTCGAGCTGACTCTGCCCCACGCGAATGGCTACGCGCCTCATTTGGGCAGGGTCAGTGGCGGGGTAGTCGCGGCGCTGGTGGGCTCCGCGGGACTCGGTGCGGGCTGCGGCCGAGGCAGCCAGCAACACTCCCAGCTGCGCCGCAGTTCCGGAAGCAGCTTCACAGCACGCTCGAGCCGCAGCGATGCCTGATGCGTCGCGCACGATCGAGAGACCTGCGGCGAGCGCCGCACCAACTTCGCGTCCGGACGTCGGACTGGTGAGAGATGCGGGGCCAACGGCGGTGCGTGTGAGCTGCACCTCGTCAGCATCCGCCACAAGGCGTGCCAGCGACTCACCGATCGCCCCGTCGTGCTGGGCGTCTGCGGCCGCTCGCCCTGCCCGGGCACCAAACACGAGACCTTCGAGAAGTGAGTTTGAGGCGAGGCGATTGGCGCCGTGTACACCGGTCGATGCCACCTCGCCAGCCGCGAAGAGCCCGGGCACACTCGTGCGGCCATCGAGATCTGTTGCCACCCCGCCCATTGAGTAGTGCGCGGCGGGTGCGACGGGGACGGGCTCTGCCGCCCAGTCGTAGCCCTGCGCATGAACAGCCGCGGTGATCGACGGAAACCGTGCGGCGAGCGACCCTGGCCCACCCTGCTGTTCGATGCTGGTGGCGTCAAGCCACACGTGCGCTTCGCCGCGCTCACTGATCACGCGCTCGATCTCTCGTGACACAGCATCACGTGGTGCGAGCTCCGCGGCGGGGTGGGCATTCACCATGAACCTGGCACCCGAGCCGTCGCGCAGCACGGCTCCCGCTCCGCGCACCGCTTCCGATACGAGAAATCCGTACCCGCCGCTGCCTTTCGCCAGCAAAGTCGTCGGGTGGAACTGCACAAACTCGAGGTCGGCGAGCACGGCGCCGGCTTGAGCCGCCAACACCACGCCTTCACCCCGAGCACCCGCGTGGTTCGACGTGCGCGGGTACAGAGCAGCATACCCACCGGTGGCGAGCACCACGGAGTCGGCACTCACGACCTCGAGCCCAAGCATGACGCCCACCACGACTCCGTCGCGAGTAGTCAGCGAGGTGACGTGCGAGTGCTCGCGCAGCTCGATCTTGCCCTCTGCCACGTATTCCAGTACGCGGGACACCAGGTACGCATGGAGTACGGCGCCGGTGCGGTCACCGCCCGCGTGCACGATGCGGGAGTGGGAGTGGGCCGCCTCGAGCCCGAGTGTCGGGGCTCCGTTTGGCTGCCGGTCCACGGGCATGCCGCCCGCTAGCAGGCGCCTAACAGCATGCACTCCGTCTTCGGTCAGCCGGTGCGCGGCCGCATCGTCGACGAGTCCGTACCCGGCCGCAATCGTGTCGGATTGATGGTCCGTCGCACTATCTTCGCTGCCAATCGCCGCTGAGATACCACCCTGCGCGAGCGCTGTGTTCCCGCCTGCCAGTGCATCTGGGCCATCCGGTGACTGCAGGCTTCCCGGCGTGACGAGCACAACGTCAGCCCCGCGCTCTACCGCGGCAAGCGCGCTCGAGAGCCCGGCGACGCCTGACCCGACGACGCAGACGACTGATCCGGAGCTCACGGTTTCGCAGCGAGCATGCGCTCGAGCGCCACCCGGGAGTCGTGCGCGACCGAGTCGTCGACTTTGATCTGGTTCGGAACTTCACCGGCCAACAGCGATTCGAGCGTCCACGCGAGGTAGGCGGGGTGGATCCGGTACATCGTGGAGCACGGGCAAATAACCGGGTCGAGGCAGAAAATCGTGAGCTCTGGGTACTCGGCCGCGAGACGGTTCACGAGATTAATCTCGGTGCCAATCGCGATCGTCTCACCCGGCTTGGCACTCGCGACCTGACGCCGAATGTACTCAGTCGACCCGTTGCCGTCCGCGGCCTCGACGACGGGGGCCGGGCACTCCGGGTGTACGATCACGCGCACACCGGGGTGTTCGGTTCGGGCCTTTTCGATTTGCTCGACGGTGAAGCGCTTGTGGACCGAGCAGAACCCGTTCCACAAGATGACGCGGGAGTCGCGCAGCTGCTCAGCGGTGTTCCCACCGAGTGGCAGATGTGGACGCCACAGGGGCATTTCGTCTTCCGTGATGCCCATCCCTTTCGCGGTGTTGCGTCCGAGGTGCTGATCTGGGAAAAACACGACGCGCTGCCCACGTTCAAAGGCCCACTCGAGCACAGTATGGGCATTCGATGACGTGCACACGATACCGCCGTTGCGTCCGCAGAACGCTTTGATCGCCGCCGACGAGTTCATGTAGGTCACCGGGATGACGGGCTGCAACCCGGCCTCTCCGTCGACCGGGCCGATGCTTTCCAGCGCCCCGGTGAGTTGCTGCCAGCACTCCTCTACCTGGTCGATGGTTGCCATGTCGGCCATCGAGCAGCCCGCGGCGAGGTTCGGCAAGATCACCGACTGGTGATCCTCCGACAAGATGTCAGCCGTTTCCGCCATGAAGTGCACGCCACAGAACACGAATGATTCAGCCTCGGGGTGCTCTTTCGCGGCCTGCGCCAGCATGAACGAGTCGCCGACGAAGTCCGCATACTGCACAATTTCATCGCGCTGGTAGAAGTGGCCGAGGATCGACACACGGTCGCCCAGCGCTTCCTTTGCCGCGCGAATGCGCTGATCCAGCTCTTCGTCGCTCGCGCGGGTGTACTCCTCGGGAAGCGGTCCCTGGCGCGGTGCCGACCCGGGGGCTTGGTCGTCGACGGAGGCGCCCGGCCCGTAACCAGGAGCGCGGTCGATCGCCCAGGGGTCCTTGGGAAGATCGGTGTCACAGGTGGAGAGCCCGGTTGCTGCGAGCGCAATGGGTCTGCGGTGCCCGGGGGCAGCCGTCTCGCTCGGGGGCTGCTCCGCGAGCGAGCGCTCCCGCGCTGCGGTGGTGCGAACAAGTTCGTGAACGCTCGACATTGGTGCGTCTCCTTGATGGTTGGGTGAGGTCGTGGGTTAGGTGGACGGAACAGGCGAGTCTGGCCCGCCGCCCCTGAATCGGTACAGTTTTGCTGGGCGGTGGCGGGCCCCCACTTGGGTCTCACCGGTGTCGACGAGGTGGCCCTGTGTGAGAACTTGGCGCCTGAAGTTTGCGGGGTCCACCTCGTGCCCAATCACGGCTTCGTGCACTTGCCGCAGCTGCGCGAGCGTGAACACTGGGCCTAAGAATCGGTGGGCGACGGCCGCATACTCGGTCTTCATGCGGAGCCGCCAGAGCGCGTAGGTGACGATGTCGCTGTGATCGAACGCAAGCTCAGGAAGTCGGTCTGCCGAGAACCATGCGACATTGTCGAGTCTCGCGATCGTCGCCTGTGCGACCCGCTGACTCGGCTCGGGATCGTCCCAGCGAGCCAAAGGCACTTCGCCGGCCACACTCTGCTGCCGTGCGCTCCGTGTCCCAGCTCGACCCCCGTCGACGTCCAGAGTTTCCGCTGACCCACCCAGGTCGCTCTCGCCATACAGTGCCCAGTAGGCGATTGTGACGAGTCGCTGCGCTTGACCAGAACGACCAACATCACCGAACGCATACAGCTGCTCGAGATACCCGGGGTCGCGGCCCACAGTTGAGAAGAGTGTGTGCTCTGCGCTCTCAGTCAGTGTTTCATTCCATGGAATCGGTCCGCCCGGCAACGCCCACTCCCCAGAGAATGGTTGCCGGGTGCGCCGCACGAGCGGCAGCCACAGCGTGACGGGGTTCTCGGTATCCGACGATTCACTGTCTCGGATCACGTGTCCCTCACCGAGCAAGGCGTCTTCAGGTGGACGAAGCGCAAACGCGACCGTCGACACGGCGACCGCGGGCGGCAAGAACTGACGCTCGCTGGCGCTCAAACTCCCATAATCCATGGTTCTTCGCGCCCCCTTTGCGCCGTCTTATAGTCACTTCGACCATAAGTCACAATACTCTCGTTTTCAGTACTGTCAACTCCCCCTAGCTCAGTGAACAGTGTGGGTATTGCCAGCGCTACACTAATGAGGCGGACGAGGTTCTGCTCGGCTGTTTGGCGCGAACACGTGATTACATCCCTCACCTAGGAGGTCACAGGATGCACCCGGTTATGACTCGACGAGCACTTCTGGGTGGCGTCGGAGCGCTCGCGCTCGGCAGCCTCGTTGGGTGCTCCCGCGGTGGCTCATCTGATGTCCCGTATCAGTTGTCTTGGACCCACTCCGTCCAGTTCGGTGGAACATACATCGCGCAGGATCGTGGATTGTTTGACGAACTCGGTCTCAGTGTGGTGCTTGCGGCCGGTGGACCAAATGTGGCGGGAGACACGAACACGGTGAGCGGTACGGCACTCATGAACATCTCTGCCGCCGATGGCGTCGCGCGGTCAAACGCTGAGGGTGCCGACCTCGTTATCATCGGCGCTCAGTACCAAAAAAGTCCCGTAACGATCCTGTCCCTTGCAGACGCCCCCATCGAGCGTCCAGAGGATCTCGTCGGCAAGAAAATTGGGGTGGCGGGCGCTAACGTGCCAGGCCTCGAAGCGTTCATGGCTATCAACTCACTCGATGAGAATCAGGTGGAGTTCGTCCCCAGCCAGTACGACCCTGCCGTACTCACTGCAGACCAGGTTGACGGGCTCTACTGCTTTTATAACGATCTCCCGGTGGCGCTCGATGTCGAGGGAGTTCCCGCCCATTCGATGCTGCTCGCAGACTATGGGTACAACCCGATGAGCCAAACCTATACGGTGCTACGGTCGAGCCTCGAAGACGAGGCGAAGCGGGAGCAGATCGTGCAACTGATTCGTGGCGATGCCCAGGGGTGGCAGCTTTACGAGGAGGATCCGCTGACCGCGGCCGCACTCGTCATCGAGATGTATCCGGATGCAGGTCTCGACCTCGCCACCCAAGAGAGGCAAGCTGAAGTCCAACTCGACATCATGTACTCGGAAGCGACCGATACCCACGGATTTGCCTGGTACACCGAGGAACAAGTTGAAGAAAACCTGGGCCTCTTCGACCTGTTGGGCATCGAGGGGGCATCAGAGGATCTATGGGACCACTCGATTCTTGATGAGGTATATCAAGACGGGCCGCGCGCGTGACCCAGACCGTCCGTAGCGCACCGCAGGTCACGTGCGAGCGCGTCTCCAAAACCTTTACGACGCAGGGCGCACAAGTCGCGGCACTCGACCCGCTCGACCTGACGTTTACCGCGGGGTCGGTGACGGCACTTGTCGGTCCCTCGGGCTGCGGAAAGTCCACCCTCTTGCGTATGATCGCGGGGCTCGAGGAGCCAGACGCTGGCGGCGTCGTTCGAGTCGGAGACGATTCACCGCTCCAGGTTCGACAGCGCGGCGAACTGTCCATCGCGTTTCAAGACGCCTCGCTACTCCCCTGGCGCACCACGGAGCAGAACGTCATCCTCGCCAGCCGCCTCGCACGCCAACCCGTCAATCGCGATCGGGTCTCTGAGCTGCTTCACCTGGTCGGCCTTGCGGGTTTTGAGCAGGCTCGGCCGGCGCAACTGTCCGGCGGCATGCGGCAGCGAGCAGCAATCGCACGATGTCTCATCACGGAGCCCCGGCTGCTGTTGCTCGATGAGCCATTTGGTGCGGTCGATGAGCTCACGCGCAGACGGCTTAACATTGAGCTTCCGCCCCTGTGGTCGGGACACCAGACCACGACGCTGCTCGTCACTCACTCCATCTCTGAGGCGGTGCTGCTCGCAGATCGGGTGCTGGTAATGTCGCCAAGACCGGGCAACATCGTCGCCGACCTCCCTGTGCACCTCGAGCGGCCGCGCAAGATTGAGCACCTCCACAGCCGGGAGTTCGATGAGCTCGTCGAACAGATCGGCGTAGTCCTTGGGGTGGACCAGCACATCGACAGTGGCCTGAATACGGCGAGCTAGCGTGCTGCGGGAATATGTGTCGCCGGCCAGAGCGCCACGAAACGTAGGCACGCCCGCCAGGGTGCTACGAACTCTGGCCGCTTGGCTCGCCGTGATCGGGTTGTGGGAACTCCTCGGACGCACCGTACTTGAGGGACGCTACCTCGTTGGCACTCCCAGCGGCATCGTGGCGAAAATCTTCGAAAACGCTGAGGTCTACGGGCGCGGGCTCTGGTATACGACACAAGAGGCCGCACTCGGCTACCTGTTTGGTAATCTAGCCGCCATCGCGCTCGCAACGCTCGTCGTACTTGTGCCCGGACTTGAACGGCTAGTACTCCGACTTGCACTCGTCGTGTACTGCCTGCCACTCGTTGCGCTCGGGCCGCTACTCAGGCTCGCCTACGGGTTCGGTGACGGCCCACAGATTACACTCGCGGCGCTCGCCGTCTACTACCTCACCTTGGTACCGCTCCTCGTCGGCCTGCGTGCACTGCCGAGGTCGTGGCTCGACCTCACCGCATCGTATGGTCGTGGCCGGTGGACATCGCTCGTCACCGTCCGTGCGCGAGCCGCGCTGCCCTACCTCATGGCCGGGTTACAAGCCTCGGTGCCCGCCGCATTTCTTGGTGCGCTCGTCGGCGAGTTTACGGGGGCCGAGCGTGGGCTCGGTGTGCTGTCGATCTTGGCGCTGCGAAGCCTGGACACGGACGGGCTGTGGGCGCTCATGGTACTCAGTGCAGCTGTCTCATTTCTTGGCTACGGAATCGTGTCGGCGATTGCGCGCCGCGTGACGTCTGAGCAGCCGGAAGTGTTGCTGTCCACGCGCAGCTCTGACAGACCACGGTCAGCGTGGCGGCGGGTGTTTCGTGTCACCGGAGGCGTAGCCACCACAACCGGACTCGTGCTCGCAATTTGGGTTGGACTCTTTGAATTGCTGGGACTCAATCCTTACTTTGCGAAGCGCCCGTGGGATGTGTGGGAGTGGCTCGTGTCTTCCCCCGAGGCGGGCGAGCATCGCACCGAAATACTTGAGGCCACCATGCAAACAGTCGCGGTGACTTTCCCAGGGTACTTCGCAGGGCTTCTCATGGGCCTCCTCCTCGCCGTCGCATTCTCGTTGTCGACGCGGGTACGGCACGCGCTCACCCCGATCGCAGTGGCCCTCAGGTGTGTGCCGATCATCGCCATTGCCCCACTCCTCGTCGGTGCACTCGGGCGAGGAGCACTCGGCACTGCGACCGTGGCGGCGATCATGACGTTCTTCCCCACGCTCGTCTCGTGTTTGTACGGGCTGCGACAGCTTCCCGGTCAGGTCGCCGACGTGTTTGCCGGGTATGCGACCCCTCCAGTCAGGGTGTTGTTGCTCGGTCGTTTACCGGCAATGGCGCCCGCGTTCTTCGCTGCGGCGCGGATCGCTGCGCCGACGGCGGTGCTCGCGGCTACTGTCGCCGAGTGGCTCGCGACCGGAACAGGGCTCGGTAATTTGATGGCCGTCGACGTCGCAACGAGCCGATATACGTCGCTCTGGTCGACCGTAGTAGTCGTAACCCTCGTCTCACTCGTGGCATACACGGCAGTCGAGTTCGTTGAGACGAAAGTGCTGCGCCGGGTGGCTCCCGAACAAACACGCTGGTAGGTCAGAGGAATACTCGGTCGCGTTAGAGCGCGAGTGCAGCCGCGACTACTTCGGCGGTCTCTCTCCAACTGGGCAATGTTCGTCTCGCATCGATCGCGGCCAACCTCCAGTCGGCCCGGAGGTGTTCGTCCGTGAGCCATGTCCGTATGACTCCAGCGAGCGCCGTGGCGTCGCCGGGAGGGAACGATCCACCAACTCCACACTGGGCCTCAATAGCGCCGGTGCCTAAGGGCACAACCGTGGGAATACCTTGGGCGAGCGCTTCGCCCACCACCATTCCGTACGCTTCGGTCCGCGCTGTGTGTATGAGTAGGTCAGCGCGTTCCCACGCCGCTTGCAGCTCGACCCCCACGCGCGCACCGGTGATCAGTATGCGACCCTCGAGCCCCGCCTGCGCAACACGGTCGCGGAGCGTATGAGTCAGGCCCACGTCCGCAGCATCCGGTCCAACTACCTGGGCGGTCCAGTCAAGGTCTCGCAGTTGGACCAGGGCCTCGATGAACGTGAGCGGATCCTTGGTGTTCGTCAGTCTGGCAAGCCACATGAGCGCGGGTGGCTGTCCATGGTGCAGCGATCCTGCCGCGAGCTCCGCGGGAACCACCCCGGGAAGTGCCACGACGGCGTCAGTTCGCCCGTACCGTGCAGCCAATTCGCTTGCCGTCCAGTTGCTCGTCGCGACAACTGCACTCGCCGCGCGAACCGCGTCTGCCTCAGTCGCTGCCAGTCGCTCCCGGTCAGCACTCCCGAGCGCAGGGTCATCGGACGGGAAGTAGTGCACCAGCATGCCGACCGCGTGACCAGCCTCAGTAGCGGCCACGAGTGCCTCAGGGACAGCCGAGCCAACGATGTTATCGATCAACCAGGTCCGCTCATCCGCCAGCACCTCAGCGACCTGCCGTCGCTGCGATGGTTCCGGGGTCGGCCACGTCCCGGTGATGGGATGCTCTTCCACACGAACTCCGAGCTGCCGGAGTGCGATCGTAAGTTCGTCATCGTAGCGATTCCCACCGCTCACGACATCACTTCGCCAGCGAACGAAACCGATACGCCCTCGCTCCGCCGTCATCAGCGGCCTAGTCTGCACACCGCTACAAGTGCGCGGTCACTCGCTCGAGTCTTCGAGTGGAATCCGGTGGCGCAGCGCAGTCGTGTCGCTCGCGTCCGCGTGAGCGATGGCATCTCGCGCTTCATCTCGCCGCCCCTCAACATTCCACAGCAGTACTCCGACCACTCGGTCGCTGTCTGCATAATAGACGATGCCTTTCTCGCCATCATCACTCCACGCCTCGACCGTTGTGAGGGAGGCATCTGGTGTACCGATGGCTTCATAGCGGTTCCCAAACACAACGGAATAGAAGTATGGGGTGTAGTCATAGGGCTCGTTCGCCCCCGCGAGGTTGCGACCAGCTTGATGTCCCATCTGTGAGGCATTGTCAACGTGCTCGATGCGTTGCCGCCCAAGAATGGCGTCTGGGTAGGAGGCGATATCGCCCGCCGCATAGATCTTGGCATCGCTCGTGCGCAGTCGCTCGTCAATGGTTTTCGTGGTCTACAGGCCGTGCACGCTGATGACCTGGGGCGCGCCTATGCCGCAGCAGTAGTGGCACGCGCAGCAGGTGCGTTCAACATTTGCGCAGACGACATCCTCGATCCAAAGGCACTCGCCCACATCATCGACCACGGCCGGTTCATCCGGCTCCCCGCTCGGCTCGTGCGCACACTCCTATTCGGAGGGCATGCAGCTGGCCTTATTGCTGCGGACGCGGGCTGGCTCGACATGGGTATGTCGGTGCCGCTGATGGATAACAGCAGGGCAAAGGCGAAGCTCGAGTGGCAGCCTCGCCACAGCGCCGCCTATGCGCTGGAACAACTTATGCAAGGCATGGTCGCGGGTCGCGGCGCAGCTTCACTGCCGCTGAGTTCCCGAGAACCTGAACGTTCGCGCGTTGCCGCCATTGGAGAACCGGTGGACCGCGGGGCGGCCAACGCGGTCACTCCGCGAGCAGCCAGTCTGTCGACGAGTACGGCGCGGGACCTGCTCGACCTTTATCTTGCGGACCACCTGGCCGGGGCGACTGCAGGCGCGAAGCGGATCGAGCGCATGGCCGCTGCATACATAGACACACCTGTCTATGCTCAGCTGTCGGAACTCGCCGACGAGGTTCGGGTCGAGCGCGCATTTCTGAAGCGTCTCATTCACGACCTTGGTATGAAACAGCGGCGATATCGGCAGGTAGGTTCGTGGGCGGCCGAGCGCGTCGGGCGTTTGATGCACAACGGCCGGCTGCCTTCTCGCTCGCCCATGACGCCGGTGCTAGAGACCGAGTTGATGCGCAGCGCCCTCATCGGGAAGCTCGGTGTTTGGCAGACGCTCGAAGACAACGCGGAGCAACTCGGGCTGGATTCTCAGGTCTTCCTCGAGCTGGCCGATCGGGCTCGATATCAAACGGACGTTCTCAGCGACGTTCACGAGCACTTTCGCGCACGAGCATTCCGCGACAACTGTGAGACTTTTCATCCTCGATCACCGGGCCATTGAGTCCCGCAAGTCTTCGTTCGCTCCGGTGTTGACGTAACCACCAAATTAATCCTATAGTTAGGTTATAACTTAATTAAGGAGATAACTAAATGAACCACGAGAATCAACTGAATCTCGTGTTCGCGGCGCTTGCTGACCCGACCCGCCGAGAGATCCTGACGAGGCTCGCACAAGGCCCCGCCACAGTCGGTGAAGTCGCTAAACCGTTCGACATGAGCCGACCCGCAATTTCCCAGCACCTCAAAGTCCTTGAGCGTGCGGGGCTCGTGACACGTACGACACGGGCGCAGTGGCGAACACTCGAACTTCAGTCCGACCCCCTTGACGCGGCATCGGCCTGGGTAGACGCGCAACGCCGCGAATGGAACTTGCGACTCGACGCGCTCGAGCAACACCTCAACACCATGAAAGCGGGACCAAAAACGTCCCAACCCCTAGAGGAGGATGACTAATGAGCAACACCAGCACAACTTCCACAGAGGCACCGCAGGTGCCAGAGTTCTCCATCACCCGTGTGTTCGATGCCTCGCAGGCACTCGTGTGGCGGGCATGGACGGAAGAGCCCGAGCTCGCTCAGTGGCTGCACCCGTTCGGCGTCACCACGGATTCCATCTCGTTCGACGTTCGAGTTGGCGGGGAATACGCCTACACGATGCGGAACGAGGAGACCGGTGAAGAGTTCCCGACCGGAGGCACGTTTCTCGAGGTCGACCCCATGCACCGACTGGTCTTTACGTGGGGTGAGCCAGGCGCGCCAATCGACGCTGCACCGGTCATCACGCTGACACTCACCGAGCAGGGCGACCAAACCGAGCTCGTGTTCCACCTGCGTGGCTTGGCAGGTACTCCCGGAGACGGCTTTGTCTATGACGGCTGGGATGAGGCCCTCACGAACTTCGAGAAATACCTCGCCCGCGCTTAGCCGTGCACTCCGCCCTGCGACTCGTGGGCAGCAATGCTTTCAGTTTCGATCTGAAACGTAGAGTGGTGGATCGACACCTCAAAGTGTTCGGCGACGCACTCTCGCACCTGCTGCAGCACCTCGATCGCGTGCCCACTCTTGAAGCACGCCTCATCTACGACGACGTGCGCGGTCAGCGTCGGCAACCCCGTCGCAACCGTTGACGCGTGCATGTCATGCACTTCTCGTACGTGGTCGAGAGCGAGAATATGATCGCGCACCTCGTCGAGGTCGAGCCCCTTGGGCGTGAATTCCATGAGGACCCGCGCGGTCTCTCGCATCAGAAGAATTGCGCGAGGAACGATGAGTCCCGCAATCAGGAGGCCGGCGATCGCGTCTGCCTGCTGAAACCCAGTCGTCGCAATAATGATCGCAGCGATGATCACGCCGAGCGACCCGAGGGCATCGCTGACCACCTCGAGAAACGCGGCGCGCATGTTGAAGTTGGCTGAGCGACTCGACGCCAGGATCACGATCGCGGCAATGTTGGCGACGAATCCGATTACACCAAAGACCAGTAGCTCTCCCGCCGGCACGTCTGGAGGGTCGAACATCCGTCGGACACCCTCGATCGCGGCATACATGCCGACGACGATGAGTAATGTCGCTTGACCGAGGGCCGCGATCACCTCGATGCGGCGGAACCCCCATGTTCGCTTAGACGTCGCAGGCTTCAGCATGAGCGTGCCCGCAATCAGCGCGACGAGCAGCCCCGAAGCGTCCGCCGCTGCGTGCGCGGTGTCGGTGAGCAGCGCAAGGCTGCCGGTGAGCCACGAGCCAACGGCTTGCGCGATGACAATGGCCGCGGTGATCCCGAACGCAATCGCGAGTTTGCGCCGGTGGTCGCCCGGGTGACCAGCCACGCTGGGGTTGGCACCGTGATTATGACCGAGCCCCACGATGCACCTCCCTTCGCGCTGGTATATATCGGATCAGGATCGCACGAGCCTCTTAATGGCGTCCATCGCTTCCTGCAGCTTCACTTCGGCTTCCTCTGCGTCTGATTTCGCGGCGTCGAGCACGCAGTGGGACAGGTGGTCATCAAGCAAGCCCGTCGCCACTCCCTGCAGCGCGCGGGTGAGTGCGCTGATCTGCGTGAGGATGTCGATGCAGTACTTCTCCTCAGCAATCATCTTCGAGATGCCGCGGGCCTGTCCTTCGATCCGTCCCATACGTTTGAGGTAGACGTCTTGGTCGCTGATGTATCCATGGTGGTGGGGCTGCTCGACCTGCGTGTCAGACATTGTTTGTTCCTTTGGTGTGTGAGCGGCCGAGTATCGACCACGTACTAGCTTCTGGGGTGAGGTCGATACGCCGCAGCAGCTGCGCGTTGAGCGCCACGACGATCGTCGAGAGAGACATAAGAACGGCACCGACGGACATCGGTAAGACAAACCCGACCGGAGCCAGGATACCCGCTGCAAGTGGGACGGCCATGAGGTTGTACCCGGCTGCCCACCACAGGTTTTGCTTCATCTTGCGGTACGCCGCGCGAGACAACTCGATGACCGAGAGTACGGACCGTGGGTCTGAGCTCGCGAGAATCACGCCCGCCGACGCGATGGCGACGTCAGTGCCTGCGCCGATGGCGATCCCAACGTCCGCCTGCGCAAGCGCCGGGGCATCATTCACGCCGTCGCCGACCATCGCGACGCGCTTGCCTTCACGTTGGAGGTCTGCAACCTTTGCCGCTTTGTCTTCGGGCCGCACTCCCGCGAATACGCGATCAATGCCGAGCTCGCGTCCGACCTCCTGCGCCACTGCTTCGGCATCACCCGTGATCATGACGACCTCAACGCCGAGCTGGTGGAGGGCGTCGACCGCGTCGCGTGACTCCGTGCGAACCTCGTCGGCGAGCTTCAGCCCGCCGATCATCACGCCGTCTCGCACCACGTGCAAGATGATGGCACCCTCGCTGCGCCACGTATCAGCCGCGCTGGTTTCCGACTGCGAGGTTTCCTCGAGGAGTCTTGGTCCGCCCACTCTGATCTCGTGGCCATCGACGATTGCTGTTACGCCCACCGCCGGCGATGACGAGAAGCCACTGGACTGCGGGATTCGCAGGCCGCGCTCCTTAGCCGCGGCCACGATGGCCTTGGCGAGCGGGTGCTCACTGTCGCTCTCAGCAGCTGCCGCCAGCGCGAGCAAATCGTCGGCGCGAGATTCGGCATCTCCGCTGCCGCCCTCAACCTCCACCCCGGTCACGACTGGCTCACCTTTCGTAAGCGTTCCAGTCTTGTCGAAGAAAACGGCGTCGACCTGGCGCATGGATTCGAGCGCCAGGCGATCCTTCACGAGCACTCCACCACGCGCGGCACGCTCGGTCGCGATCGACACAACGAGCGGGATCGCGAGCCCCAGTGCGTGCGGACACGCGATGACGAGCACGGTGATGGTGCGCATGACGGCCGCGTCTGGATCACCGAGCAGCATCCACACCACGACAGTGATGACGGCGGCGCCGAGCGCGAACCAAAAGAGCAACGCGGCGGCACGGTCCGCGACGCGCTGCGCGCGCGATGAAGAGCTTTGCGCTTCTGCGACGAGGCGGTTGATGCCGGCGAGTGTGGTGTCGGCACCTGCGGCCGTAACCTCGACGCGTAACCCGGAATCGGTCGCGACGGTTCCGGCAGTGACGAGGTCTCCCTCCGCGCGCATTACCGGTCGGGATTCCCCCGTGATCATGGACTCGTCCATGTCGGCTTGACCTTCGGTGATCTTGCCGTCAGCGGGAGCGCGCCCGCCAGGGCGAATGACGATCACGTCACCGACGCGCAATTCGCTCGGCGGCACCACCGTGATGCTGTCACCATCAACGCGCTCCGCCTCGTCCGGCAAGAGCGCAGCAAGTGAGTCGAGTGCCGAGGTACCCTGCTCGAGGGATCGCATCTCGATCCAGTGGCCGAGCAACATGATCACGATGAGGAGTGCGAGCTCCCACCAGAACTCGAGTTCCTGGTCAATCAGCCCGAGGGTCGCCGCCCACGAGGCCAAAAACGCGACGGTGATGCCGAGCGCAATGAGGAGCATCATGCCCGGCTGCTTACTCTTCAGTTCGTCACGAGCACCGGTCAAGAATGGCCAGCCGCCCCAGAAGTACATCAGTGTGCCGAGTATCGGGGCGATCCACGTGGCCCAGCCAGATACCTCATACCCGAGCAGCATTCCAAACATCGGCGAGAACCCGATGACGGGAACCGCGATGATGAGGTTCACCCAGAACAGCCGCCTGAACTGCGCGACGTGATCGCCGTGGTCGCCGTGACCTCCATGACCGGAATGCTGCCTGTGGTTACCGTGCTCTTCATGCGACGAGTGGTCGGTGTGCGAGTCATGACTCGTGTGCTGGTCGTGACCCCCATGTGGATCATGATGAGTGTGTGTCACTGCCTCGCCCCTCTGCTGTAGCCCCTGCGTTTTTCTTAGACGCGCACTGCCGAGTATCCGGCTTCCTCAACAGCTGCGAGCACCTGGGCGTCGTCGATGTTGCCGGAGGATGAGACCACAAGCTTGCCGGTCTCAGAGCTGACCTGGATCTCACTGACACCCGCGATCTCACCGATCTCTTCGCGTACCGAAGCCTCGCAGTGTCCGCAGGTCATGCCTGTTACCTGAAACTCGCTTGCAGCCATCACGTACTCCTCATTCTCGATTTATACCCCCTAGGGGTATCTGTAAATCTAGTATACCCCCGCGCGGTATGCGTGCAAGAGGAGAAACATTCTGGCACCTTCAAACGCTGCACCCAGGCCACCCATCCAACGAATGGCGTCGGAGGCGCACTCGGCAATAATTGGGTAGTCGTAAGATAAAGCCATGAAGCAGAAAACGCTGATCGCTGCGGCCTTTGGCGCGCTCCTCGTTGGGACGCTCGTCAGCTGTGTTCCTCCGAGTTCGAGCGAGGATCCTGCGTCGAATGAAACTTCTGAACAGTCAGGGGAGTCAGTCATTGCGCCCGTAACTATGGGCGTCAATGAGCTGGAAGGGTCAACCGTCGAGCTCGTCACCGGTCAAGTACTTAATATCGACACTGAAAGCCTCGACGTTGACAGCTATGAGGCCGAAATCGCTGACCCCACCATCGTCGAGTTCACTCAGGGCACCACGGACGAGAGCGCAGAGTTTAATCCGGGGCTCACGGCTCTTGCCGAGGGAGAGACGATGGTGACGCTCACCAACGAACAGGGTGGAATTCAGCCGCTCGTCTTCAGTGTCACAGTCTCCCCACAGTAAGCTTGAACTCCACTTCAAAGGAGAACATGCATGAGCACTACCACCTCGTCACCGCTGCCGGCAGAGATGCGGGCCAACGTACTTATGGAGCCGAAGCGCCTCGAAATGCAGTCGCGTCCAGTCCCAGCTCCGGGGCCAGGAGAGGTGCTCATCAAGGTGGGATCGGTCGGCATCTGCGGTTCTGACACGCAGTTCTACGAAACCGGGCAATTGGCGCACTTCGTGGTCGATTCGCCAATCGTGCTGGGCCACGAGCTGGGTGGCACCATCGTCGCTGTGGGCGAGAACGTGAGCGAGTCGCGCGTCGGCACGCGGGTGGCCGTCGAGCCGCAGCGGATCAACTTCGAGGGCGAGATCGCGAGAGCAGGGCTGTACAACCTCGAGGAGGGTGCTGCCGTCTTTGGCGCTCCCCCGATGGACGGTGCATTTCAGGAGTATGTGCTGAGCCCCGCGTATTTTGCGCACCCGATTCCCGACACCGTCTCCGACGACCAGGCGGCACTCCTCGAGCCCGTGTCGGTCGCGATTGCGAGCGTGCGCAAGGCCAATATTACTGCCGGCAACCGGGTGCTCATCGCAGGTGCGGGGCCCATCGGCGTGCTGCTCACGCAGGTTGCGCTCGCATACGGTGCCACCGAGGTCTACATCAGCGACATTGATCCGTACCGCAGGGAACGTGCGCTGAAATTCGGCGCGACCGCGGCACTGGATCCCGTGACGCAGGACATCGCAGCGCTGGGTCTCGGTGTCGACGCGTTCATCGACGCGTCAGGGGCACCCGCAGCCGTAGCGTCGGGGATCGCAAACGTGAAAGTTGCGGGCCGCGCCGTGCTCGTCGGGCACGGCCCGAACGAGATGATGCTTCCCGTGACCGACATCATGGACCGCGAGATTATTCTTACCGGCATCTTCCGGTATCGGAACACGTGGCCAACCGCGATTGCGCTGCTCGCCGCTGGCCGCCTGCAGCTAGACGATTTTGTGACTTCACGCTTCCCGCTCAGCGATGTCGAGGGTGCGTTCGCCGCATCAGTGAAGCCTGAAAGTCTCAAGGTACTCGTGCGCTCCAACGAGTAGCTCGACGGGCACGTCTTAGCAGACGCTCTACTGGAGCGGCAAGGCCTCGCAAATGCATCAGGCTCGGGTGAATACTGATGGCATGAAACACAGGGAGACGGCTGCGACCCGGTCGATCGTCGCAATGGGAACGGCAATGCTGCTGCTCGTTCTGACGGGCTGCGGTATCTCAGTCCCTGCTGACCCCGATGGTTCTCTGCAGCGGGTAGTGGGCGACGAATTGAGAGTCGGCGTAGCTGCCGAACCAGACATCAGCACCGCAGCAGATCAGCCACAGGGCCCGCTGCCCGATCTGGCCCGGGATTTTGCGGAGACGCTCCACACCAACACCACCTGGACAGTTGCGAGCGAGGAATCGCTCGTACGGATGATCGAATCTGGTGAGATCGACCTGGCGCTCGGTGACTTTTCACCGCAGACGCCATGGTCCGATCGCGTTGCGATCTCGCGACCATTTGCAGCGCCGGAGGGCACCCCTGCACCTGAGCTCGTAGCGTTCCTGCCACTTGGCGAAAACGCATTCGTCTCGGAGTTTGAGACGTATCTTGACGAGACGGGGGTCTCGAGGTGAGTACCGCCGACGGGCCACTGGCCAAGGATGCGTTACCTGAGAATCAGGCGAAAGCACTCAAGAGTGCCGTTCGCTGGCAGATTTTCACCATATGCTACACGGCAGTGACGATTGCAATCGTGGCGCTCGTTCTTGGCAACTCACAAGCAATGAAAACTGCGTGGATCGAAGACATGCTCTCGCTCCTCCCACAGATCTCATTCCTCATAGCACTGCCGTTTGCCCGGAGGAAGCCAACAGCCAAGCACCCCTACGGTCAGCACCGCGCCATGAGCGTCGGCCACCTAGTTGCTGGCGTCGCCCTGTTCACGGTTGGCGCAACCCTCGCCTTTGAATCAGCGAGCGGCCTCATCCGTGGCGAGCACCCCACCATCGGCACCATCAACCTCTTCGGAAACACTCTTTGGTTGGGGTGGCTCATGATCGCGGTGATGGCGGTCGTCGTCATTGGTCCGTTCATCTACGGGCGCGCGAAATCCAAACTCGCCCCTATCCTCCACGACAAACTGTTGTACGCGGACGCAGACATGGCCAAGGCCGACTGGCACACGAATGTCGCCACGATCATCGGCGTGTTGGGAGTCGGGCTGGGTGTGTGGTGGCTTGATGGTGCCGCTGCAGTGTTCATCTCTCTCGGCATTATTTGGGATGGCGCACGCAATACTCGGGCTGCCATTTCTGATCTCATGGACCAGCGTGCGCGTACCGTCGATAACAAGGAACGTCACCCTCTTGCCGATGACGTGCTCGACCATCTCCAGTCGGTGTCGTGGATTGCTGATGCCGGCATCCGCATGAGAGACCAGGGGCACGTATTCCACGTTGAAGTATTCGTCAAGCCGCTCAATGGCATGGTGACCACCGAACAGGCGGCACAGATCTCTGATGACCTCAACGAACTCGATTGGAAGATTCAAGATGTTGTTGTCGCGTTGTGCGACGAACTGCCCGAACAACTCGATCGCACCGCGCAAACAAAAAGCGCTCACTGACACCTCATTGATCATCAGGAGGAACACATGACCGAATCAGCGATGGATAAAACTGCGGACTCGCTGGCTGAGGAAATTTCGAAACTGTGCGAAAGTGACCGCATTTCGGTTGCAACGGCCGAGTCTCTCACCGGTGGACAACTCGCAGCGGTGCTGACAGCAGCGCCAGACTCGGCGATGTGGTTTCGGGGCGGCATCGTTGCGTACCATCCCGAGATCAAGTTTCAACTCTTGGATGTTCCCCAGGGGCCGGTGGTGACTCCCCACACGGCAGCACAAATGGCCGTCTCAGGCGCAAAATTGTTGGGTGCAGATTTCACCGTCGCTGTAACCGGGGTCGGGGGCCCCAAACCTCAGGAGGGGAGCCCGGCGGGAACGGTGTATCTCGCGGCGAGCGACGCGCAGGGTCAACCAGACACCGAGCACCATTTCTTCGACGGCGAGCCATTGGTCGTCATGGAACGCACTATTGTCGCGGCGCTTCGCGCACTTCTGCACCGCATGATCGCACCGTCGTCCACACCAAGGGTTCCGACAAAATAGTGCTGGCGCGCGGCTACAGTGAGTCGGCGCGCAGTTCGGCCGCAGTCCGAGGCGAGAGGAGTCCCGGCGCCACGTCATACACCGTCTTGGCACCGTGGTCTCCCGCCCGATCCATGCGTGCGGCCGCCCGCGCGTACGCCACGAGCACGCTCGCGGTGAACTCGGGGTTTGAGTCGAGCTGCAGGCGGTACTCAATCACCTGGTTCTGCCCCGCTGACGTTGTTCCGCTCCGGATCACGAAGCCGCCGTGCGGCATCCCCTGGTGGTCGCGGGCGAGTTCGTCCGCGCTGATGAAGTGCACGGTCGTGTCATACGGTTCGAAGTAGTCGGGCATGTTCACGATCTCGGAGCGCACGGCCTCAGCGTCGGCGCCGTCCGCTAGCACCACGTAACATTCGCGAGTGTGTCGTTCGCGGGTCGAGAGCTCGGGGTTCTCCCCCGCGCGAACCCGCTCGATGGCAGTCTCTGAGGGCAGCGTGTACTGCACACCGCCAGCAACGCCCGGAACCCGGCGAAGCGCGTCCGAATGACCCTGGCTGAGGCCGCGACCCCAGAATGTGTAGGTGGATCCCTGTGGCAGGATCGCCTCGCCAAACACGCGGTTGAGCGAGAACAGACCCGGGTCCCACCCGGTCGAAATGACGGCAGTGGTGCCGGCGGCGCGAGCCGCGGCATCGACGGCATCAAAGTGTTCGGGGATACGCGCGTGGTTGTCGTAACTGTCGACGATCGAGTACCGTGCTGCGAGCTCCGGGCTCTGCTCTGGCAGGTCGCTGCGAGACCCACCGCACAAGATCAGCACGTCGAGATCGTCGCGATCACTATCAAGGTCTGCGATGGGGTACACGCTCGTGTCGGCACGTTCCGTGGTCACGCTCTGCGGGTCACGGCGCGTAAAGACGCCGACAAGCTCCATGTCAGCGTTCAGGTCGATGGCGGATTCGACGCCGCGTCCCAGATTTCCGAAGCCTACGATGCCGATACGAATCGGTGAATTCACGAAGCTGATCCCTCTCTTGGTTCACGCGTGTCCGGGAGACCCCGGCCCACCGCAACAAGTCTATCTTTCCGACGTCCACGGCACCCTGCAGGTTCAGGCCCCCTCACACGGTGAACACCCTCACTCTGTGGGCGGCCGCTTCCGCAGCTGCTTCGTCGCGGACCGCTGCGTCTTGGCCGCGTAGTGCCTCCGCGCCGAACCCCGGGTGGGTTTCGTGGGGCGACGCTTCGGCTGATCCGGGGCAAGGGCCGCCGACACCACACCCACGAGCTTTTGCGCCGCAATTTCTCGGTTGCGAAGTTGGGACCGCTGCTCGGAGGCGGTCACCGTGATCGACCCGACGACCAGACGCTTCTCGAGACGACTCAGCAGTCGCTCACGCTGAGCATCACTGAGCGCAGCAGACCCAGATACGCTCCACGTGAGCTCGACTCGACTATCGGAGGTATTCACGTGCTGCCCGCCGGGGCCAGACGACCTCGAGAACCGCCACTGCAGTTCAGACGCTGGGATCGTGATTGCCCGCGACACCTCCAGATCCATGTGTCTAGTTTCCCACGCTCCTCCACAGAAACTGTTTTAGAGTGATCTCAGAGCCAAGTCTCCACGAACAAGGGTGATCTGATGAGTACTGGCAATGTCATTGAAGTACAGGGTCTGACCAAGTCGTTTGGCAAGTTCCGAGCGCTGAACAGCCTCGACTTGCGCGTCACCCAGGGCGAGATACACGGGTTTCTCGGCCCGAATGGTGCAGGGAAGTCAACGACAATACGGGTGCTGCTTGGATTGCTGCGGGCAGACGGCGGGTCGGCCACCGTACTCGGCGGCGACCCGTGGCGTGACGTCGTCGAACTGCATCGCCGTCTCGCGTATGTTCCGGGAGACGTGTCGCTCTGGCCCAGCATGACCGGTGGCGAGGCCATCGATCTGTTGAGTGCGCTGCGCGGCGGGCTCGATGAGGGCCGCCGGAACGAGCTCATTGACCGCTTCGAATTGGATCCGTCGAAGCGCGGCAGGCAATATTCCAAAGGCAACCGGCAGAAAGTTGCTTTGGTCGCGGCTCTCGCCTCAAACGCGGAACTCTTGATCTTGGATGAGCCCACGAGCGGGCTTGACCCCCTCATGGAGAACGTGTTTCAAGAGGTGATCGGCGAAGCCAAGGCGCGCGGCGCCTCAGTGTTGTTGTCGAGCCACATTTTGGCAGAGGCCGAGTCGCTCGCTGACCGTCTGTCAATCATTCGTGACGGGACGGTCGTCCGAACCGGCACCCTCACAGAGCTTCGTGGGCACGCCCGCACCGCGATCCACGCGACGCTCGAGCGCTCCCCCAACCCCGAGGACCTCACGTCGCTCTCCGATGTACGCCTCGACGGGACCCGCTTGACGGCGAGCGCAGACGCGGCGCATATCGGCGACGCGATGACGTTGCTTGCCCCATATGGTCTCGCGTCGTTGACCGTCGAGCCGCCCTCGCTGGAGTCGCTGTTTCTGCGCCTGTACGAGGCCGATGACGAGACCGAGGTCTCCTCATGAGTACCGCGCTCATCGGAACCGGGCCACTATTGCGGGCGACGTTCCGACACGACGGACGAAGTTTTGCGCCGTGGATCGTGCTCGCGACCGCGCTGTCGGCATCATCGGTCTTGATCTACCCTTGGGTTTTTCCGGACCAGCAAGATCGTGCCGGACTCGCCGCTGCCGTCGGCTCGAACCCCGCCATCGGTCTCATATTTGGCCCCGCATTCGACCTGACGAGTGACGACGGGTTCAACGCATGGCGGTCGCTCGCACTCGGAGGGTTTCTCGCGGCACTCGGCGCCATCTTCGCGGTGACCCGGGCCACGCGTGAACAGGAGGATTCGGGGCAAGCAGAACTCCTGGCAGCTGGTGTGCTCGGTCGCTCGAGCCGACTCCTCACCGGCATTGGTTTCGCGTTCGTTGGGTCGATCCTCGTGGGTGTCATTGCTGGCATCGTGACGGTGCTGTGCGGTGGAGGGTGGGAAGCCTCGATGCTGCTCGGCGCCACATTCACCGCGACCGGGTGGATCTTTGCGAGCATCGCCGCAATCACGGCCCAGCTCGGCTCCGACGCCCGAACCGCGAGCTCACTCGCGGTCGGGACGCTAGGCACCTTGTTTATGCTGCGCGGGTTCAGCTACTCCACCGATGCCCCCGACTGGACCATCTGGGCAAATCCGCTGGGGTGGATGACCGAGACCCTCCCCGCGAGCGGCGACGACTGGTGGCCGCTCCTCTACGCGCTCGCATTCACGGCCGTTGCTCTCGCCGTCGCGTTCGCGCTCCAAACACGGCGTGATTTTGGGCAGGGGGCGATTGCGCCGCGCCCCGGCCCTGCTCATGGGAACATTCGCTCGACCGCGCGGCTCGCGCTGCGACTCAACCGGGGGCCGATCATCACCTGGATCATCGCGTTCATCGCGCTCGGAGTGGTGTTTGGATATTTTGCGACCTCGATCCAAGACATCCTCGGTCAAGACAGCACGGTGTCGCAGATCCTGGCGTCTGGGGCGACGACGTCTGACGAACTTATCTCGGCGTTCCTCGTCACGATCCTCAGCCTCATCGGCATCATCTCAGCGGTCCCCGGCGTGCAGGTCATGCTCAAGGTGCGGAGCGAAGAGATGGAGGATCGCGTGGAGCCACTCATGGCGGGCTCCGTTCGGCGCTCCAGTTACTTTGCGCACCATGCGGTGCTCGCCCTCCTCACGTCAACCGTCTGCCTGCTCATCGCTGGGCTCCTGGTGGCGACGTTGGCTGCTGGCGCGGACATCGGGGTCGAGTTCTCCGACGCATTTCTGCAGGCCATCGTGATCGTCCCGGCCGTATGGACCGTGGTCGGTGTTGCTGTGGCGGTCATCGGGGCACGGCCGCACATCGAACTCGCCGCCTGGGTCGGCGTCGTCGCATCGTTTGCGCTCACCATCCTCGGGCCCACATTTAAACTGTGGGACTGGGTGCTGGCCATCAGCCCGTTCTGGCACGTGCCCAACGTCACCGACTCGAATGCGGACTGGTCAGGACTCGGTTGGATCACCCTCGTGACCGGGCTTTTCGTCGTCATCGGGTTCGCGGGCTTCCGCCGGCGCGATCTCGCCAGCTAACGGGTGAACTGCTACTCGCAACGTGCGAGATCAGTCTCCGCCAGGGGTTCGCCCTCGGGCGTGAGATACGTGACCATCAAAATCATGTCTTCATCCCCCTCGTTCTTCCCCTCGTGCACATACCCGGCCCCCTCGAACACCGAGTCTCCGGTCTGGTACTCGTGCACTCCATCCGGGTAGATCGGCGCGTAGTGGGTGAGTGTGCCCTGCTCCACCACCGCAATCAAGTTTCCGTGGTGACAGTGCTTCCCCGTACCGAGTCCTGGCGGGATCGTGATCCTGCGGAACTCAACACCCACCGGCCCGTCAAAGTCGAGCTCGAGTCCGGCATCTTGTTCTCCGGCCGCAAGCTCTTCAACCTCTACGGCCGGGGCTTCCTCGCTGTGTTCAGCCTCCATCGGCGGAGCCGAGTTGGCACCCGCGCAAGCAGTGAGTCCGATGGTGAGCAGCAGTGCGCCAACGGCGCTTAGAGGCAGATATCCATTCACAGTGCGCTCCTTTGAAAACCCGGGGTATAACTCACACAATAAGCAGTCAGACACCGTCTGTGAGATACCCCATCCAGGTGAGATTCATAGATTTCACCACGCATATTGCTTACCGTAGTGAAGAGACGCAAGAGAGACGCACTAACGAGAGGGCACCCAATGTTTCATCCCAACTGGGATTCAGTGCAATCACACGAGGCCCCAGCATGGTTTCGGGATGCAAAACTCGGCATCTTCATCCACTGGGGGCTCTACTCGGTTCCCGCGTGGGCACCACAGGTCGCAGACAGTGCGCAGCTCATGCAGGATCAGGGCGCTCGCGGAATGTTCCAAACCAACCCATATTCTGAGTGGTACATGAACAGCGCCCGGGTCGAGGGCAGCCCCACGTGGAAGCACCACCGCAGGACATACGGGGACGACTTCGACTACCGGGAGTTTGCAAGCGAGTTCAACCAAGCTTCGGCGAACACGAACTTCGGAGAGCTTGCGCGAACGCTGGGCGAAACGGGAGCCCAATATGTCGTGCTGACAACCAAGCACCACGACGGATTCACGCTGTGGCCGAGCGAAGTACCGCATCCACATTATTCGTCGCACCAGGCCGAGCGCGACCTTGTCGGTGATTTCACCGAGGCAGTCAGAGGTGAAGATATGCGGATGGGGCTGTATTATTCCGGCGCCTATGACTGGTCGGTGAATAACAAGGTCATGGAGCGCGGGTCCGATGCGATCCTCGCCGTACCAGCCGGGGGCGAGTACGCCGAGTACGCCGCAGCTCATGTTCGAGAACTCATCGAGCGATACGAACCGAGCATTCTCTGGAACGACATCGGATGGCCCGGCGGAGGTGACCTTGCCGCGCTGATCTCTGAGTACTACAACTCGGTTGAGGACGGCCTCATCAACGACCGCTGGACCGAGGCGCCCACGGAGTTTGGACGTGTCGCGACCGGGTTGTTGCGAGCATCTGACAACGTCACCCGCATGTTTTGGAAGTACATGCCCCAGCAGTTCAAACAGCTGGACTTCTCAGGCGCCAAGCACGCAGATTTCGTCACCCCCGAGTATCGAAGTTTTGACGAGATCCAAGAAGATCCGTGGGAGCAAACTCGCGGCATCGGCAATTCGTTCGCTTATAACCAGAATGAAGATCCAACCGGGCTGTTGACGGTCACCGAGCTCATCCGAGGGTTCGCCGACACCGTGAGCAAGAACGGCAATCTATTGCTCGGTGTTGGGCCACGCGCGGACGGAACCATCCCAGAGGAGCAGCTCACTGTGCTCGAGGGGCTGGGCAAGTGGATGAACGTGAACGGTGAGGCGATCCTGAAATCTCGTCCATGGCACCGTGCAAGCGTGGAAACGCCCGAGGGTGTAGAAGTGCGATTCACCACGCGGAAAGAGGACCTCTACGCGATGCTCATCTCGACCCCGACTGTTCGTGAGCTGACGCTGCCAGTCAGCTCAAAAAATCCAGTCACTGCGGAGCTACTCGGCGTCGGTGAACTCGAGACACGGTCGGCGGGGTCCGAGCTCACTGTCATGCTGCCCGAGACACTTCCCATTTCGCCGGTCCACACCATACGCCTCGTGGGTGCCGCTTAGTCTTCGAAGAATGCGGGCGTGAAGAGGAGCGTCAACCCCTCGGCCATTGTTGGGTGGGTGATGATCGCGTCACGCACTCGTGTGTATTTCATACCCGCCAGCATCGCCATTTGCACTGTAGCCACGACTTCGCTTGACTCGGCACTCATCAGCGCAACCCCGAGGATCTGCTCGCTGTCGCGGTCGACGACCGCTTTCCACACTCCCTCGAGCTGACCGATCGTACGAGCACGCGGAATGGCGCTCACAGGCATCATCGCGACGCGCACGTCGCGGCCCGCTTCACGCGCCTCAGACTCGGTCATGCCAACTCTGGCCAACTCTGGCGTAGTAAATACCGTGTACGGAATGAGACGGTCGGTGGTGGTTCGTGGAGTACCGTCCGAGTACTTTGCACCGAGGTTCGCTTCGAGCACGCGATAGTCGTCGTACGACGCATGTGTGAACTGCGGGGACCCAGCAACGTCCCCGGCCGCCCAGGTGCTGTCGGCTGTCGTGCGAAGCTGATCGTCGACAACCACGAAGCCCTTGTCGGTGAGTTTCACCCCGGCAGCCTCGACGTTGATCCCGGCAGTAACGGGTTTGCGACCCACCGCGACCAGTAGCTCGTCGGACGTCACGGAGTCACCAGTCGACATCTGCACGGTCACACTGCCATCCGAATGTCGTGCTACCCGCTCGGCGCGCGCATCTAGGTGCAGCGTGACCCCGGCGTCCGTCAAGCGCTGCTGGAGCGCCTCTGCAATGTCCGGGTCCTCGCGTGCGAGCAACTGACTGCCGCTCTGCACGATCGTGACGTCGACACCAATCGTGTTCAGCAGGTCGGCGAACTCACAACCAATGTAGCCTCCGCCGAGCACGGTGATGCTCCGTGGGAACGATTCGAGGTGCAGGAGGGTGTCGCTCGTGTAGGGGCGTGCGTCCGCTAGCCCCTCAATTTCGGGCATCAGCGGCACGGTGCCCAGGTTGATCACGACGTCGCGGCCACGAATCACCCGACGCCCTCCACCATTGAGGTCGATCTCGACCGTTCGTTCTCCGGTGAACCGTGCCTCGCCGAGAATGAAATCCATGCCCGAGTCGCGGAACGACTTCTCCTGGCCTTTCACCATGGTGCCGACGACGTCTTCCTTGCGGTGTCGGAGCAACTCGACGTCCATTCGAGGCTCCCCTGCGCCGTCAATCCCAAATTCTTGCGCTCGCCGCAGCGACGAGAGCACCCGACCGCTGTTGATGAGAGTCTTCGTCGGGATGCACGCCACGTTGATGCACGTGCCCCCGATCATCCCGCGCTCGACCATGGCGATGCGCTGCCCGGCCTTGGCAAGGTTCATCGCGAGTGTCTTGCCCGCCTTCCCTCCCCCAACCACAAGCAGGTCGACGTCTTCAATCTGATCTTGGGCTTCGGTCGTATCGCTCATGCCCCGACCATACGCCCGAGACCCTCAGACCGCCTGCGAGAATGTGCACATGCGGATTCTCATCGTCGGCGCCGGGATCGCAGGCACAACCGCGGCATACTGGCTGAGCCACGCAGGCCACGAGGCCCTATACGGAACCACCATCGAGTCGATCGATGACGTTGATGATCGAGCTTATGCCACGTTCTCGCCAGGGAAGCAGCGCGACTTTGATCTCGTGGTCGAGGCCGCTGGACTGCGCTTTCAAGCGAGATGAAGCAGCTAGGGGCTACTTCCCACTCAGGCAATTAACCAGGATGAGGGTGTCTGGTTTCAGGACATAGTGGACACCTGTCCCACGACATCATGGACACCCCACTTGCCTCCCCACCCATGTCTCACGACATGATGGACAGTGCACCGCAACCAACTCATCATCACCGCCATCACCCACCGAAAGCTCTCCTACCGAGAAACAGCCAAACGCTACGGCGTCTCCAAATCTCTCGTACACAAACTCCACCAACGCTGGCTCACCGACGGCGAAGCAGGCCTAGAACCCCAATCCCGCGCCCCACACACCAATCCGAACCAGACCCCTCCAGAGGTACGCGACCGCATCCTGCAACTCCGTAATGAACTCGAACGCTCAGGCAGCGACGCCGGAGCAGACACCATCCACGCCTACCTCACACGTGCAGAGATCCCCGCTTCACGCTCCACCATCTGGCGCATCCTCTCCCGCGCCGGCACCATCACCCCACAACCACAAAAACGGCCCCGCTCATCATGGAAACGCTTCAACGCGAACCAACCCAACGAAATGTGGCAATCAGACTTCACCCACTGGCACCTCACCACCGGCCAAGACACCGAGATTATTGCGTGGCTCGACGATAACGCGAGATTCCTCACCCACGTAAGCACCCACCACCGCGTCACCGGGAAGATCGTCACCGACACGTTTACCCAGGCCGCAACCACGTACGGATATCCAGCTTCGACGCTCACCGACAACGGCATGGTCTACACCACCCGCCTCGCCCAGGGAGGCCGCCAAGCAGGTCTCAACGCGTTTGAAACACTCCTCCGCCTCGAAGGGATCACACAAAAGAACGGACGCCCGTATAAACCCACCACTCAAGGCAAAATCGAACGATTCTGGCAGACCCTGAAGAAGTATCTCGCGAAGCATCCCGCAAAAACACTCGAGGAGCTCCAGCACGTCCTGGACAAGTTTCGTGAGTTCTACAACAATGTGAGACCCCACCGCGCCCTAGGCAGAAAGACCCCTGCATTCGCTTACGCGCTCGTCCCGAAAGCCACACCGAACACACCAGACAGCCCGAACATTTGGCAAGTCCGCTACGACATCGTCGATATATCAGGCAGCATCACGCTGCGCTACGCAGGCACACTCAAACACCTAGGAGTCGGCCGAGGCAACGCCCGAACTGAAGTGATCTGCCTGGTCCACGGCCGCGAAGCAACCGTCATCAATCATGCAGGCGACGTCCTTGGGGAGTACCACATCAACCCCGAAAAGGACTACCAACCAAAAACACCTGAACCCCCAAAAATGAGGGTTCAGGTGTCCACGATGTCCCGAGACATCACATTAACCAGGATGAGGGAATTTGAACCTGCGACCCCTTGGAGGTTTTTCAACCCCACCGAAAGCTTGCGAAAATCTCTAGTTTTCCCTGGTCGTACGGGAATCGAGTGATTCTCCTTAGGTTAGTCTACCCGGTCGGTTGCGATTCGCCACGGGTGATTGAGATGGGTATTTGATGGGGCCGAAACGTGTGCATCAACAACATGATCCGAGTTTTCGAGCAACCAGTAAGTACACAAAGTCCACAATCTGCTAAATTAATGGCATGAACAGTGAAGGTGAGCTCAAGTCGCTCCTAAACGTTCGCGAAACCGCGAAACTTCTTGGTGTGCATGAGAACACGGTTAGGAACTGGGTCACGGCGGGCACCCTCGTATCGGCTCGTGTGCCCGGTTCGAAGCAGCATCGCTTTGCCCGAGAAGAGGTGCTGCGCCTCCAGAAAGAACGGGGCTCAAGCGCTTCGTCGGTTGCGCCCGCGCTCCGCACGGACGGGCCTGAGCTCATCACCGCGAACGAACTGAACATCTGGGCTGCTCGCGATGATGCGAAGACCGCCTTCCCCGAGTTAATGCGGCGTCTGCTCGCAATGACCCCAGGGATCAGCAACCTACAAGTCCGCGCTCACGAGGGTGTGGCTGCCCCCGGTTGGGACGGCACCGCCACGTCTGCAGGTAGCGCGTACCTTCCGGCCGGTGAGCTGCGCTTCGAGTTCGGCACGGACGCCAGCCCGAAGGGAAAAGCTCAGAGCGACTACGACAAAAGGGTGCTCTCGCTGCCCGCTGATGCGAGTTCAGTTTTTGTCTTCGCCACACCGCGGAACTGGGCTGGTGGTATCGCGTGGGCTTCTGATCGCGCCTCAGAGAAGAAGTTCTCTGAGGTGAAGGTTATCGATGCACACACGCTGGAGAGTTGGCTCCAGGAGTCGCCGTCCGTACACCGTTGGATTTCGGAAAGATTGGGCTACCGGCCACGGGATGCACAGACCATCGAACGGTGGTGGCAAACCTTTCAGGGTCGCACGATTGTGGCACTTCCGGCCGACTTCTTCGCGGCTGGACGCACCGCTGAGACCGACGAGTTGCGCGCAACCCTTACTACTGCAGGATCTGGCGATGGGATCGTGGCCATCCAAGCGCCGTGGCGCGAGGAGGCCCTTGCCTTCACATTCGCTGCTTTGGCTGCGCAGAACGACCTCCTGTATCGGGCCATTGTTGTCACCGACAGCGCCTCCTGGCAGCGGCTGACCGAATCGCGGTCTCCTCTGATTCTCGTTCCGTTATTTTCCGAGGGGCCCGACCTCGCTGCTGCCGTCGACAACGGGCATCGAGTGATCTTGATCGCCGAGCCCGGCGACATCATTCGAAACGCCAAGAAGATTGAGCTCCGCAAGGTAGACCGCGCAGCCGCTCGCGAGGCGCTGAAAGAAGTCGTGTCCGACTCGAATAAGGCCGAGGCAATGGTGGCCCTCGCGCGTCGCAGTGTGCCCGCGCTCGTTCGTTCGATCGCACGCGAGCCAAGGTTCCGAGCCCCAGAGTGGGTCACTAATACCGATCAAACCGCTATCCTCGCACCACTCGTTCTGGTTGGTTCGTGGACGAATGTCGAAGGCGACCTCGCAGTCATCGAAAGGCTGACCAGACGATCGCGTGACGAAATCGATCGTCTCTTGAAGAGTCTCGCCGGCCGTGCGGATGCACCGTTCGTTCGGTCGGGTGGTAGCTGGCGGGTCACCTCGCCGGCAGAGGCTGCCCTCCTTCTCCTACCGACGCTCACTGATGGCGAACTAGCGAGGTGGGCCGAGGTCGTCGCAGATGTGCTGCTGACACCGGGCCCCTACCAGGGCATGGACGCCGTCGCGCGCCTGACCGCGAGTGCCCAAGGCATCCACCCGGCCCACTCTGAGACACTCAGGAAAGGTATGGCGGACGGGCTAGCGCTCGCCGCCACGAGCGACGTCGAGCTTCCCGCTGACTTAGCCATGCAGGGGCGCGTGAGTCGTCTCGTTCACGATCTACTTCAAGCCGCGAACGCCGATGACACAGGAACGACCTGGGCTCGATTGGCCAGCGTCCTGCCCAGCCTGGCGGAAGCCGCTCCAGAGGTGTTTCAGGATGCGGTTGAACTCGACCTGGACCGCACCGACCCAGTCCTTCGCACGATGTTCCAGGACAGCGGTGCGGACACCTTCTTCGGTCCGTCGTCACCGCACCCCAACTTGCTGTGGGCACTCGAGACGCTGTGCTGGTCGCCGACCTATTTCGGCCAGGCGGCAGCGCTTCTAGGACGGCTGTCCGCGCTGGACCCCGGTGGTCGGTTACGCAACCGTCCGATTGAGAGCCTGCAGAATGTCGCCGTGGGCTGGTTACCTCAGAGCGGCGCGAGCGTCGACGATAAACTCGCTGTCATCGCGCGCCTCATGCAGCGCGAACCCGAGGTCGGCTGGAAGCTTGCACTCGGCGTCTGGCCTGAGAGTCACGCAGTTGCTTTCCTTCCGCAAGCTCCGACATATCGCGACTGGTCGCCCATCCGGCAGTCGGTCACCTATACGGACTGGGGCCATTTCATTCATGAGCTCGTGGACCTCGTCACCGCCGCCGCTGGGGCGGATGCAGCGCGCTGGAAAGATCTTGTTCCACAGATCGATGAACTACCGCCCCAGGAACGGGGCGCAGTCCTAGCCAAGCTCCGCGAGGTCATCGACGTTCAAGACTGGTCGGCCGAGGACATGTATGCGATCTGGGAAACGCTGAGCAGCGAGGCCGATCGGCACGAGGAGTACTCCGACGCCGAGTGGGCTATGGCCGCCGAGGACGTGGCCACGTTCCGCGAACTTGCTGACGCCCTCGCGCCCACCCAGGATGGGCGACGGTTCTCCAGTCTCTTCGACTGGCGAGCACACGTACCCAATCTCAAGCTGGGCGACGAAGGATACGACGTTGAACTCGCGCGACTTCAACGCGAGGCGCTCGACCACGTACTTGTGCTCGGCTCAGACGCACTGCGCTCGCTCACCACCGGCGTCAAGACACCCCATGTAGTGGGACGGCTGCTCGCAAACTCGGCCAACGCACCAGATCAAGAGATTCTCGAGTGGCTGAGTTCATCGGAGCCCAACTTGAATCAGGCAGCGTTGAACTACGTGAGCGTGAAGATCCACGAAGGTGGGATGAAGTGGCTGAAAGACACCTTCGCAAGCCCGGCGCTTCAAAAGGCGGAAGCTCGAGAGATTCTGATGTCGGCAGTTCCGCTCTCCCGCTACTACTGGACTGAGGTGTCCTTGCTGGGCCAAGGACTCGAAGAGGCCTATTGGAAGCGAGCTCAGCCCTTCGCAGCGGCTTCTGACGATCGGGCGGAGGGCGTTCGTCGGTTCGTTCACCATGGTCGCCCATGGGAGGCGATGACACTTCTGAGCATCATGCTGCACGAGCAGCAGGAACCGGAGATCAGTCTCGTCAAGGAGGTGTTCGACGCACTACGTCGAGGAACGGAGCCTCCCCAGGACACCACAATGAGCGGCTATTACGTTGGCAAACTTCTGGAATACATGGAACAACGGGTGCCCGACGACGACGAGCTCCCCGGCTATGAGTTTATGTTCTTTGAGCTTGTCCACGACCATGAGCCTTCGGGCGCCCTCTATCGGGCGCTGAGTAAGGATCCCACTGACTTCATCAACATGGTGAGCGCGATCTTCCGCGCGGAAGGGGAACCCAAGCGAACACCCACACCACAAGAGCAGGCCTTCGCTCACCTCTCCTTCTCAGTGCTCCATCATTGGCACACGCTCCCCGGACTCACGGACGACGGCACTATCGACACCGACCACCTCACAGAATGGGTACGGGCCGCCCGGCTTGCCCTCGCGGATAGTGGCCGAGCATCGATCGGCGACGAGCAAGTCGGGCAGGTACTTGCTTCGAGCCCAGTTGGGTCAGACGGGGCCTGGCCGGCCGAAGCCGTTCGAGAGATCATCGAAAACGTTGGCAATACTCGGATCGACACAGGCTTGCACATCGGCAAGACCAATCAACGGGGCGTGACTTCGCGTGGCGTCTTCGATGGAGGCGATCAAGAACGTGTGCTCGAACAGCAGTACCGAGAGATGGCCAGCAAGATCGCTACGCGGTGGCCACGCACGGCTCGCATTCTGCGGGGCATCGCAGACAGCTATCAGCGTGAAGCCCGCCGTAACGACGCAGAAGCGGAACGAATGGGCGATGACGGATAATGCTCTCATCCTCAATGACAATGGATCGCTCAGAAGCATCCGCGATCAACTCCCGCACCACTCGATCCACGCCGGAAGGATCCCGCAGGCTGGCTGGCTCCGCTGGTCGATCGTGTCGCACAACCGCTTCGACATCGTCAAACGTCTCGATGAACCGCCCCCTGTTCTCTGCCGTTCCAATGCGGGTGCCAGCGCCGGGTGACTACTGCATCTCGCAACGATCCTCCTCCCGGAGTTCCTCCCTCGAAAGACACGATGATCCGGGCCGGACGAGTCCGTGCGCGGATCCGCTGGACGACAATAGAGGAGCTGAGAAGCGAGCTCAGCAGTTTGTCCAGCACAGCGAGGGGGCCGAGTGAACATTCCGGACATCGACTTCGCGCGCGTGCGGTCGCTGGGCGCCGGAGGCCAGCGCGACCGATACGAGCAATTCATCTGCGAGCTGGTCGCGCAAGAGCCCCCGGACCCCGACGCGAAGTTCGTGTCCCTTCACGGAGCCGGAGGCGATGGAGGCGTCGAGTGCTACTGGACCCTTCCCGACGGCACCGAACACGGCTGGCAAGCGAAGTATTGGACCAGCCACGCCGCCGTCGATAAGTCGCAGCTCGATACCTCCGTCAAAGCCGCCCTCACCAACCACCCGGATCTCACCAAGTACACCATCGCCATCCCCTCCGATCCGACCGGCCGCACGGGCGGCAATGGGAAATCGCTGCTGGAGAAGATGAACGACCCCGGTGGCTGGCTCGACGGCTGGCAGACGATGGCGGCCGACCGCGGCATGACCGTCACTTTCGAGTTCGAATGGGCGACGAACATTGCGACACGCCTAACCCGCTTGGACGCCTCCGGCGCCCAGCGGCGGTACTGGTTCGACGCCGACGTGCTCTCCCAACCGTGGTGGATCGACCGACTGCAGGAAGCGACCGACGCTGCCAGACCTCGGTACACCCCAGAACTGAACGTGGACGTTCCCGCCGCTCGAAGCATCGCCGCGCTCTGCTCTGACGATGAGTGGTGGCAGGTAGTCCTCGGCCAAGTCGACGAGCTCACGGAAGCGACACGACGCCTGCAGCACGCCGGAGACGGTGCAACGGCCGCCGATCTGGACGCCGGCCGCAGCGCCGCTACGGCCGTCATCGACGCGCTCAAGACCTGGGAGCGCACCCGGACCGACGCTGAGTTCAGAGGTCTCGACCAGACACTAAAGGCCGCCACCACTGTGGTCAGGGAGCAAGAGGCCCTAGAGGTCGATCGGATGAACGCCACGCACGAGAACTGGGACACCCCGGGTTGGAGGCAGTACCAGAGCGAATACATGGTCCAGTTCCCGGCCGAAGCCGTCGATGCTCTCCGTGACTTGACCGGCAAACTCGACGCCGCAACCGAGCTTCTCATCAGCCCCCTCGGGACTCTGGCCAGCTCTCAAGTTGCGCTGATGACCGGACCCGCCGGCATCGGCAAGACCTACCTCGCCCTCGACGCCGCGACCCGGCGCCTTGAGAGAGGTCTGCCCAGCATCGTTATGCACGGTCGCTGGTTCAATGACCACGACCCACTCACCCGCCTCCGCGACATTCTCCAGGTGCCAACCGACCTGACGACCGACGAGACCCTCGCTCTTCTAGACCAAAGTGCGCGGGCCGCAGGAGCCCCCACTCTTCTCGTCATCGACGCGCTCAACGACACCCGCCCCAGGTCGGTGTGGCGGGACAACCTCGAGCGCCTCGTCTCCATCGTCAACAGGTACCCGCACATTCGGCTGCTGCTGACCGCACGCACCCACTACGTCAATCAGGTCATCCCGCCAGGCGTGTCTATTCCTCGGTTCGAGCACACGGGGTTCGAGGGTGTCGCGTTCGAGGCGGTCAGCGAGTATGCCGCGTTCTACGGTCTCGAACCTCCGACCTCACCGCCGATCCACGGCGAGTTCGATAATCCGCTCTACCTCCGGTTGATCTGCGAAGCGCTGCAAGCCGATGGCCGCCTCTCACTCGACCAGGCCAACATGGGGCTGGTCGAGCTCACCAAGACGGTCCTCGACCACGCGAACGAGGCCGTCAGTAATCGCGTCGACGCATCGGTGTCCGACCAGATCGTTCACCGCGCGATGCACGCCTTGGCCAGCGCTATCGCACACCAGGGCGGAGCCCCGCTCACCCGTTTCGCCGCGCGGGGGGTGCTGAACCCGATCTGGTCCGACAACAGTGCGGAGAAGTCGCTACTCGATGGACTTATCGCACAGGGTCTTGCCGAAGAAGACGTTATCCCGGACAGCAGCCCATACGGCACCGACATCATCACCATCACCTTCGAGCGCATCGGCCACCACCTGATCGTCTCAGATGCGCTCGCTCATGCAAACGGGCTCATCCCAATCGGGGGTGTAGGAGTTGGGGTCTGAAGCCGCCGGTCTCGAG
>JBQDBM010000003.1:0-136827 GCA_052090925.1 Leucobacter sp.
TCGTCAACGTCGTACAGACCTCAAAGTCGGGCGCCCAGTCAAGTGCACTGCTCTCTGATACGCGCCTCCGCAAGCTCTCCTTCACTGGTTCGACCCCGGTCGGTGTGAAGCTGCTCGAGGCTTCCGCTCAGAATGTGCTTCGGACCTCCATGGAGCTCGGTGGAAATGCGCCGTTGATCGTATTTGAAGACGCGGATCTTGACCGCGCTGTTGAAGGCATACTGCTCGCGAAGTACCGCAATATCGGTCAAGCGTGTACTGCAGCGAACCGCGTAATCGTGCACGAGTCGGTTGCAGATGAGGTGGCACGCCGCGTAAGCGAGCGCGTCTCCCAGTTCTCGATCGGTCGCGGACCCGAGGAGGGGCACGACATTGGCGCGCTCGTCGATCGAGATGCCGTCGAGAACTCAGCTCGCCTCGTCGCAGACGCGGTGGAGACGGGCGCGCAGATCGTCACCGGCGGCCAGGCAATTGACGGCCCAGGCAACTTCTTCCAGCCGACCGTCATCGACAAGTTGAGCCCACAGTCGGCCATTATGCGCGAGGAGATCTTCGGACCCGTGCTCGGCATTATCCGCTTCTCGACCGAGGAGGAAGCGGTCGAGATCGCGAACAACACCGAGTACGGCCTCATCAGCTACGTGTTCACCGAAAACATCCACCGTGGGCACCGCATGATCGAGCAGCTCGAAAGCGGCATGATGGCGCTCAACGCAGGCGTGGCATCCAACGCAGCGGCACCGTTCGGTGGCCTCAAGCAGTCTGGCATCGGCCGGGAGGGTGGCTTCGAAGGAATTCACGAGTTCCTCTCCACAAAGTACACAATGCTTCCTCGCTAACTGCGACTGCGGGAACCGCCCCAAGGCTAACCAAAGGACGGTTCCCGCTTTCGCGAGCCCGCCACCGTTGCTGCTCGGTAACTAATTGAGCACAGTGTGTAGGCGGCGGCCCATGAGCCGGTGCTTCATGCCACGATCGTGTCATGAAGAGATTGCTCGCAACTGCGTGTGCCGTGTTTCTCGCTGCGTCGTTGACCGCGTGCGCAACGGGTGCGGAGGAAGAGCGAGCGCCGGCAGCGGAGCCTGTTCAGGAGGTGGAACCCACACCGACTCCCACCCCTGAACCCACTGAGGAACCGTTCGTGCTGACTGAATGCTCGGGTCTCCCGTCCGTGAAGTGGGTGGCAGACCTCGAAGCGGAAGGCGGGCAGCTCTTCACCGGTGAGACGGCGGAGGGGCTCGCCAAGTCTCATCGCGAGAACAGCATCGGGCCGGTGGCTCAAGAGTCGTTCGCGCAAGCGACTCAGACGCTGCAGTGCTCATGGGGGTTCCCGGCGAGTGACGTCTTCACGTCGCTCCTCGTCGCGGAGCTTCCTGTCGACGTGCGTGATCACTTTATGGCGGAGCTCGATGGTTCCGTCTATGAACGATCAACCTCTGACGGGGTTACCCAGTACCGGTGGATCGAAGACGTCGGCTACACCGAGGTGGAGCACCTGCACCTGTTCGTCGGCGACATTTGGATTGGGGAGACTGCGGTGCACTTTCCACCGGTGAGTCACGACATCATGGTCAGCCTGCGCGAACAATATCCATCCATTGAGCCTGAGGCGTAACACGCGGGTCGCGTCAGGTGGTCAGTGTTGCGCTGTGGGCGCTCCAGCCTCGGCCCACCAGAGCGCAGAGTCTCCGTAGCGTTTGGTACGGAGCAGTGCGAGTCCCGGGGGCCACGTGGGCTCCGGGGAACGCTGGGAGCGTTCTACCAGCACCACGGCCGCGTCGCGCAGAAGTGGAGTGAGAAGCGCGAGGTTGGCAGTGAGGGCCGCCTCACCCAGGTCGTACGGCGGGTCGAGCAGCACGACGTCCCACGCTGGGGTGCGATCCTGCTCTTCAAGAAATGACTGCACAGATTGTCTCTCGACCTGAATGCTGGGCGCACGGTCTTCCGAGAAGGCTCCGCGGACCGTGCGGGCGTTGCGTGCAGTCACCTGGGCGCTCTGCGCGTGTCGCTCGACGAGCGTGACCAGGTGCGCGCCGCGGCTCGCTGCCTCAAGACCCAACGCCCCAGATCCTGCATACAGGTCCAAGACTCGCGTCTCATCGAGCATTCCCCAGGCATCGAGTGCCGAGAATATCGCCTCGCGTACCCGGTCACTCGTGGGCCTCGTGCCCGATTTCGGAACTTCGAGGCGGAGTGATCCAGCCGCGCCTGCAATTACTCTCGTCATAGCGCGTATTACTCTACTCACTCGCAGTGCCCAGGTGCACATTCAATTGGGCTATGGTCAGGCCGGGCATCCGCCCGCTCCTGGGCGCTACCCACTAGCCTGGAAACATGCCAGCATATGACCCCGCGCGCGGTGGCGATCAGTTCGACCGCCCGCTTGACCGCGCGGTGGGTGGCAAAACTGCGAAAGCGCTTGAGAAAGCGTTCGAGATGCGCACCGTGCGAGATCTGCTCTGGCACTTTCCGCGACGCTACTCGAACAGGGGCGACCTCACACCATTACAAGGTTTGCCCGTCGGCGAACACGTGACGGTGCTTGCCCAGGTGATTGACGTCCGCGAACGAACTATGCAGCGTCGGCGTGGCAAGATCATCGAGGCGCGCATCACCGATGGTAAGAGCTTCCTTTCGCTGACGTTCTTCAATCAACCCTGGCGGGCAAAGTTGCTGTTGCCCGGAAAGCAAGGCATTTTCTCGGGCAAGGTGTCAGAGTACCGCGGCACTACGCAGCTGCAGCATCCCAACTATCAGCTGTTTGAAGAACAGGCCGAGCGCGCAGAGAACCCCTTGGACGCACCCGGGGCGGTCGGGAGCGATGCAGCAGCAATCGAGCCAACGGCAGAGAAAGCGCAGGAGTTACAGGAGGCAGCGGCGAGAGCCTGGGCGGAGCGCCCAATCCCGATTTATCCAGCGACCTCGACAATGCCGAGCTGGAACATCGAGCTCGCAGTCGAGACCGCGCTCGAATCTCTCGGACCCATTGAAGATTCGCTGCCGATCGATATACGCGCGAGTGAGGGCGTGCTCAACCTGGACCGCGCACTGCGATCAATACATCGCCCCGAACGCACGGTTGACTGGCAAAAAGCACGAGACAGCATGCGGTTTCGTGAAGCATTTGAACTGCAGCTGGCGCTCCTCGACCAAAAGCGCAGGGCCGGCATCGAGGAGAGCACGCCGAGACCGGCTCGCGAGAGTGGACTGCTCGAGTTATTCGATTCGAGTTTGCCGTTCGAACTCACGCGCGGTCAGCGAGACGTGGGCGGAACGATCTCGAACGAGCTCTCCGAACCGCACCCCATGCACCGCCTACTGCAGGGCGAGGTGGGGTCGGGCAAGACGATCGTCGCTCTCCGTGCCATGGTGCAGGTTGCGGAGAGCGGATCAAGCGACGGTGAAACAGGCGACAGTGCCTCAAGCGACGGCGGACAGAGCGCGATGCTGGCACCGACTGAGGTGCTCGCTGCGCAACATTTTCGGTCGATTACCGAGTCACTCGGTGAGGAGCTCACCGGGAAACTGTCACCCGTGCTGATCACGAGCAAGATGCCCGTGGCTGCACGCAGAAAGTCGTTACTGGCGATTGCCTCGGGAAGCGCAAAGATCGCGGTCGGCACCCACGCACTGCTCAGTGACCAGGTGACGTTCTTCGACCTGGGGCTCATTGTCGTAGACGAACAGCATCGTTTCGGAGTCGAGCAGCGCGAGACGCTCCGCCGAAAAGGCGTGCAACCGCACGTGCTGACGATGACGGCAACGCCCATTCCTCGCACCGTGGCGCTCACTGCTTTTGGGGACCTCGAGGTGTCGACCATTCGTGATCTGCCCCCTGGTCGTCAGGGAATTGAGACACACGTCGTGCCAGAACTTGAAATCCCTCAACGAGAGGCCCGAGTTTGGAGTCGCGCGCGCGAGGACATTGCCGCGGGTCGGCAGGTGTATGTCGTGTGCCCCGCGATCTCGGCGACCACGCGAGAAGCAGGAGACGAAGAGGCCACGGAAGCTCTTGCAGATCCCGAGGCTGCAAAGCGGCCCATGGTGAGCGTTGAGGCCACGGTCGAAGAGTTGCGAGCTCGCCCAGACTTCGCTGGGGTGCGGATCGAGCCGCTCACCGGGGCGATGAAGCAAGACGAGAAAGACGCGGCAATGCGCGCTTTTGTGGCGGGGGAGACCGCGATCCTCGTCGCAACCACCGTGATTGAAGTCGGCGTGAATGTTCCGAACGCATCCATGATGATCGTGCGAGACGCGGATCGCTTCGGGATCTCCCAGCTGCACCAGCTTCGTGGACGGGTCGGTCGAGGTGAGCATCCGGGGCTGTGCCTCCTCGTCACGACCGCCCCAGAGGGAAGCTCCGCACGCGAACGCATCGAAGCTGTAGCGCAGACCTCAGACGGGTTTGCTCTCGCCGACGTCGACCTCGAGCTGCGTCGTGAAGGGGACATACTTGGCACAGCACAGTCGGGAGGCCGGTCGACACTGCGTTTGCTGCGCGTCACCGAGCACGGCGTACTCATCGAACATGCTCGAGACGTCGCAGCAGACCTCTTGCAACGCGACCCTGGCCTCGATAGTGCACCGCTGCTCCGAGACCTCTTCGCCCGAGAACGTGAGGCCGCGCACCTCGAGAACCTGGCAAAGTCGTAGAAGTATGCCTTCCAAGTCATGCAACACGCTCAGGCCTCAGCAAGCTGTCTCGCTGAGGCCGTAGGGTAGATGGCATGAGCAGGATCGCAGTTGTTCCCGGTTCGTTTGACCCAGTAACGCTTGGTCATCTTGATGTGATTAGGCGGGCGGCGGCCGTTTTTGAAGAGTTACACGTGCTGGTGGTGCACAACCCGGGCAAGGATGCGATGCTTCCGATCGCCCAGCGAGTGAGTTTACTGCAGCGTTCAATTGATGAGGATCCGGAGATGCCGAACAACATCACGGTAGCTTCGTGGTCCGTCGGTCTACTCGTGGACTACTGCACCGAGGTCGGCGCGAATGTGCTGGTGAAAGGGATCCGTTCCCAGATCGACGTGTCGTACGAGACACCGATGGTATTGATGAACCGCAGCCTCGCTGATGTTGAGACTGTGTTTATGCTGCCGGACCCGGCCCATGCGCACGTGTCTTCGACACTCGTGCGACAGGTCGCAGCCCTTGGGGGAGACGTGTCGCCGTACGTTCCAGGAGCTGTCGCTCGGTTCCTTGCAACCAAGTTGCCTGAGTAAAGCGTTCAGCCGACCCATTCGTATCTCATGAATCCGCGATTCGCACGAGTTGAGACGACCTTGGGTGAGCTTCAGCTGGTTGCGAATGGTGCGCAGCTCACCGGCCTCTATTTCCCGGGTCACTGGCATATGCCAAAGCCAGAGGCTGTTGGTACTGAGGTCGACGTTCACAGCGACGAAGTGCTCACCCAGGCGAAGACTGAGCTCGTGAGCTACCTCGAGGGAAGCAGAACAACGTTTGATGTGCCACTCAACGCGAGCGGCGACGAGTTTTCGGAGCGAGTGTGGACGCTCTTACAGGCGATCCCATATGGGGCCACGACGACCTACGGCGCGCTCGCGGAAGAGCTTGGCAATCGAAAGCTCGCGCAACGCGTAGGGCAGGCGGTCGGTCGAAATCCGCTGTCCGTGTTCATCCCCTGTCACCGTGTCGTTGGTGCGGACGGCTCACTCACCGGATATGCGGGTGGCATAGAGCGGAAGCAGTGGTTGCTGGAACTCGAGGAACCAGCAGCTGCGCGTGGCTCCCGATTATTCTAATCTACGGAGGCCCACCGCAGACTCACGCCGCTCACCCCGCGTTCGCATGGATGCTACAGGCGTAAGTCAGTTAGGCTGAATTGATGAGTACCAACAAGGCGTACCTGGAAAATATCCGGGATATTTACCGAAAGCCCGGCGAAATGCGGGAGCGTGAGCGCAGCATTACCGTGCCGGAGACCCTGGGTGCGGCACTCGCGAATGTGCCCGCTGACGAAGAAATGATCCTGGGACTGCGGCTGGAGTCAGTGCACGAGGGCATTCTCGTCTCTGCTGATGTTCGCACCACGATGCACGCAGAATGCGGACGCTGCCTCAAAGAATTCACCACGCCGTTCGAAGTCGAGTTTCAGGAGCTTTTCGCGTATACTCTTTCGGAGGTCGATGAGTATGGGGTTCACGGTGATCACGTGGATCTTGAACCCCCGCTCAGAGATGCGGTAGTGCTTGCATTACCGTTCCAGCCTGTGTGTCGCCCGGATTGCCCGGGGCTCGACCCCGAGTCCGGTGAATTGCGTGATGCTGAGGCTAATGTGGCGCCTGCCGCGGATATTGATCCGAGATGGGCGGCGCTGGCAGGATTCAATGCTGATGCCGCAGATGATGGTAACAGCGCTGAAATCAAGCCTGGAAGCTAGCAGATACAAGCGTGGCGAGGGGATTACCCGAGCCCGAAGCAAGTAGGAAAGAGAACATCATGGCTGTTCCCAAGCGGAAGATGTCACGCTCGAACACGCGTCACCGTCGTTCGGCGTGGAAGGCGCAGGTACCAAATCTGGTCAAGACCGTCGAGAACGGCAAGACCGTCTACAGCCTGCCGCACCGCGCTCGTGTGGTTGAGGATCAGGCGGGCACCCCGCTGTTCCTTGAGTACAAGGGCCGTAAGGTCGCCGACGCATAGTTCGGTGAACGAGACTTTCGAGTGAACGGGAACGATGCTTCACTCCCGCGCACCGATCGCGAGAAGCCGTCGGGTGGCCCAGAGGGCGAACCCGGCGGCTTTCTTCGCGCATTCGGTGTCGCGGTGGAGTCGGAGCTGCTCGAACTCGCACTGACTCACAGGTCGTGGGCATACGAACACGGGGACGCTCCGCACAACGAGCGCCTCGAATTCTTGGGCGACTCGATTCTGGGTCAGGCTGTGACGGTGAAGCTGTTTCGTGACTACCCGGAACTCACCGAGGGTGATCTTGCGAAGCGGCGGGCAGCGCTCGTATCGACAGTTGCGCTCGCGGAGATCGCGCGTGGCATTGACCTCGGCGCATCCTTGCGACTCGGCAAAGGAGAAGAACTTACCGGGGGGCGCAATAAGGATTCAATTCTGGCGGATACCGTAGAGGCCGTCATCGGGGCCGTGTTCATCTCGACCGACCCGGCCACGGCGAATGATTTCGTGCTCGACCTCATCGCGCCACTTCTTGCTGATCCTGATCGTTTCACGTATGCGCTGGATCCTAAGACCTCACTGCAGGTGATCGCGGCTGAGCAAGGGCTCCCGCACCCGCCATACGACACAACGGGGTCGGGCCCTGACCACGACAGGAAGTACCACTCGCGCGTGACGCTCGCAGGGGTGACAGGCAAGGGTGAGGGAACCAGCAAGAAGGCCGCTGAGCTGGCGGCCGCTCGCGATGCCGTCTCGCAGTTCCAAACTGCCAAGTAGAGCTTGATGCCGCTTGCCCGAGTTGCCTGAGGTTGAAGTTGTTCGTGCGGGCCTTGCGCTCGCTGTTGCCGGTGCGCAGGTTGTGGCGGTCGAAGTGCGCGACGCTCGTGCGCTGAAGCGGCACCTGCCGTTGGGTGCAACAGAAAGCACCGGTCACGGTGTAACGCTAGATGCTGCAGCCCAAATCGAGCGTGCGTCGGACTTCGAACGCCGCGTCACCGGGCTTCGCTTGGAGTCGCCGCAGCGCCGGGGTAAGTTCATGTGGATCCCGGTTCAGGAATACGGCACCGGGATCCACATGGCCGATGGGGCGTCTCGGCAGTCGGGTCCGCGACAGGCAATACTTGTCCATCTGGGGATGAGTGGGCAAATGCTGCTGCGCTCGCACGATGCGGTTGACGACCGGCACGTACGCATCCGGCTCTGGATTGCGCACGCTGAGCACGGCGAACTGCGACTCGACTTTGCGGACCAACGTCTCTTCGGATCCCTCGCACTCGATGACCTGGTCTCCGTGGAGAAGGCTGAGATTCCGCGGCAGGCGCTCCACATCGCACGCGATCCGCTTGATTCTGAGTTTGACGACCAGCGGTTTGTGGCGACGCTGCGTCGCCGCAGCGTCGCCATCAAGACGGCGCTGCTCGATCAGCGGCTCATCAGCGGTGTCGGCAACATTTATGCAGACGAAGCGTTGTGGCGTGCGCGGGTGCATCCCGAAACATCCGCATCGGCATTGAGCGCGCGGAAGATCGCCGAACTCGTCGCAAAGTTGCGAGAGGTATTTGCGAAAGCGCTGGCCGAGGGTGGTACGAGTTTCGACGCGCAGTATGTGAACGTGAATGGGCAGGCAGGTTATTTTTCGCACTCGCTAAATGCCTATGGGCGCACTGGAGAGCCGTGCAATCGCTGCGGTACGGCGATCAAACGCATCACCTTCGGTGGGCGCGGTTCGCACTTCTGCCCGCGGTGCCAGCGGCGGCGGTGAGGCCCTGTGCGTCGATACCAATATTTGGTATCCTCGGTATATGAGCACGAACACCTCGATCAGTCTTGACGATCACTTCGCGAGCTTCTTGTCCCGCGTTGTGGCGTCGGGCCGGTACCGTTCTGCGAGCGAGGTTGTCCGGGCAGGGTTGCGTCTGCTTGAGGATGAAGAGGCGAGGATGTCGGCGCTGCGTGCCGCACTGGTTGCGGGGGAAGAGAGCGGCGAGCCCGAGGTTTTTGACTTCGACGCCTTCATCGCGGCAAAGAAATCGTGACGAGCTACCGTCTCACTCCGGCTGCCCAGCGCGACCTATCTTCGATTTGGGATTACACCGAAGAACACTGGGATGTGCAGCAGGCAGAAACCTACATCAATGAGATCAGGGCAGCGATCGAACGTGTTGCCGAAGACCCTGCCTGCGGGCGAGCCTGCGACGATATTCGTGAGGGATATCGTCGATACGGTATCGGCAGTCATCTGCTGTTTTACGTTGAGCGCTCAGACGGTGTGGACGTGATTAGGATCCTGCATCAGCGCATGGACTCTACGCGGCACCTATAAGACCGATGCGCGAATGCCGGTTCCCTACGAGTCGCTACTCTTGGCCGTCAACGGACATGAACGTCAGTAACTGCTCAAGTCGGGCTACTTCGCCCACTCACTCAATGCGTACGGACGCACGGGGGAGCCGTGCTATCGCTGCGGCACGGCATTCAAGCGGATCGCGCAGGCCGGTCGGGGCTCGCACTTCTGCCCGCGCTGCCAGCGAAAGCGGTGACGAGGCACCGATACTCTCGTCGTTCTCATTCGCAACAAGAATCGGGACGGTAAGTTGCAAGCGTTGATATTCGTACTCTGTGGTGCCAAGGTTGAGCAGTAGAGGAGGCGCTATGCGTGAATATTCTTTTGTCAGCATTCCAATGGCACGTCAACGTGATGGCATGGTGATCAGTGACAACTATCACGATGTGATTCGCGAACGAGCGGCGGATGGATGGGAATTCGTCCAGGCGATCTCCTTTGAATCGCACGCACGACCTCGTCTCGATCTAGTGTTCACACGAAAGGACGAATAATGAAGCACCCGCTTCGCCTACTTCAGGCGTTCACACTGTTCACTGCCGGCCTGTATGGGCTCTTCGTTCTCATGGGAAACCTCATGGATTACGACTCGAACTTTCAATTCGTTAAGCATGTGCTCTCGATGGACACCACATTCGAGGGCAACGCACTCATGTGGCGCGCTATTACCGCGCCCTGGGCGTGGACCGTCGGCTACATCGGCATCATCATTGCCGAGGCCGCGTTTGCCGCACTTGGATTGATCGGTGGCGTGCGGCTATTCATGCTGCGCGGCGCTTCGGTCGCGACATACGACAAAGCCCGCGCCTGGGGGTACGGAGCGTACGCACTTGGGCTTGCCATCTGGTTCATTGGATTCATTGTCATCGGATCCGAGTGGTTCGCAATGTGGCAATCGGATAGTTGGAACGGTAAAGACACAGCAATGCCGCTGGCGATGCTGTGGACTGGATTCGCGGTGCTGCTCGCGATGAATCCTCCGGTGACGACTGAGGCCGCTGACTCCAAAGCGTAAGAAAGAAATCAGAACGTGAAGTATGTGAACTAATTGCATTTCACAGTGAGGGTGTGAACACGTTCTGACAGAGTCTGTCCACGGTTCCCGGTAGGGATCGGGGTGACTGTAGTGATGAAGCCAGGAAGCATACGTTGCGGTCCTGGCTTCATCACTTTCATGCAGCTCGGCATACGCCCACTCGGTCGCGAGGGTCCGACCGAACCGCTCGACTTTCCCGTTGGCTTGTAGCCGACCACTGCGGAATCGCACCTCGGAGCCTGCAACGCCTGTAGTAAACGGTATCTACGCTTCATCGAGCAGGCGACGACAGTTGGGTTGGGCCTTGCCGGAGCACTCGCACTGACGCGGGACTGGCGAGACAAGCTGGTGCCCGCGCTTGCGACGTCAGCGGCCGTCACCCTTTCGTTCTCTGTCACCGTTCCCGTGGAACAGATACTCCGTGAGCCGCCGCCACCCGCCGAGTACTCAGACTCAGACAGTTCGGCGTCGCAGTCGAACACAGGGAACGGGGAGACCGATACCGGGGGAAGTGTTGGTCAAGCCACAGACACCGACACGACTGACGAAACAGAAGAAGAAGAAGAAGCGGTCGTCGGCACGGACGACGCTCCTGCCAAAACTGCTGGAGCACCTCAGCAGGGAGCGGACATCCTCTATTTCGGGGACTGGAGCGGATGGAACGAAGAGGCCGGCGAGTTCAGCGGTACGGAATAGATCACGGTGTCGCGGGACGCGGCCGCTGGAACACTAGCAATGCGTCTGCCACGAGGTCGTGCGGGTAACGATCCCAAATGATCTCAGTGACTCCCACGGGTGCGAGGTGTTGTCCCAGCTCCCGAGAGCAATCGGAAATCAAATTCGTGGTGTGGGCAGCGTGGAAGATGTCGGCCACATTCCACACCACGAAGCCGCCGGGCTTCATCACCCGCGCGCACTGCTGAGCGACGAGACCGAGCTCCTCAAGGTAGCGGCCGTAATCTCCACCATCTTCCTCGTATGCAGTCAGTGGATCTGCGGGATGATCCTCCTCTGTCATATACGGCGGCGAAGTGAGAATTAGGTCGATACCCGCGGTGGCAAACTGCGGCGCGGTTCTGTGGACAACCTTTTCGAGTTCTCGTGCATCACCCTCGACGATGCGAGCATTGGGAATGCGGTGCTGGAGGTATTCCACGCGCTCGGGAAGGAGCTCAATACCTAGTGCTCGTCGGCCACGCGCAACAGCGCCTTGGACGGTCGTGCCAAACCCTGCGAACGGGTCAAACACGAGGTCTCCGGGTTTGCTACACCGTTCAATAACGTGGTCGACAACTGACGCCAGCATGTGCACATCTTCGTCGGCACTCGTCGGACGCTCAGCGAGAAACGTATCGTGCGATGCCGCCAAGCGCGCATCGAGTGGAGAGGCCGTCAGCACGGGCTCCGCCTGTTCGTCTGAAGATTTCTCATCGACCGAAGTGTATCTCGCAGACGCACGACAGCGCCGGTAGTGTGGGTCGCTGGGCAGTGAGCATTTCGAGGCGCGAACGCGCTGGCGGGCTAGGCGAGAGTGGAGAGGGCGGCACGTGGACCTACGGTGGTTGAGCGCCCCTGAGCGCGAGGTCGCTGAGGCCATGGCGCAGGTGCGCAAAACGGGGCGCCCGAAGTGGGTGCCGACCAAGCGGCAGGTGCTGGTGCACATCAACCATTGCCTGATGCTGTGGTACTTAGGGATCGTGTGGGTCACCCTGGGCGTGCGCATCGACACGCTTCAAGAAAACCGGATCGAGCCGAACGACATCCGCGACATCATCTTCTGCACCGCCATCTTCCTACTGTGGATGTACGGGACCTACTGGCTGTACCGGTGGGCTGCGAAACCGCCTTCTCGCCGTGCACGGATGGGGGAGTGGCGTCAGGCTTTGACCGCGCTCGCCAACGGATTTGAACCCGAGCCGTCGCGCACAGCCAAGTTTGCTTCCATGATTACTTCGGGCCCCGACCGTCCACTCTTCTATCCACGTTTTGTGCATTCGGGTATTGAGTTTGGCAACCTGAGGTTTCGAAAGCGGCGATCAGGATCCTGGACCTATGCCGCCTTTCAGTTGCCCGTGCCGCTTCCGCATTTCATCTTCGAGTCGCGGGCGCGGAGCGGGCTGTTCGATGACTTGCCCGTCGCAATTGGGCGCAGGCAGCGGTTACCGCTCGAGGGCGACTTTGATCGATGGTTCCATTTGCATGTCCCACTGAACTACGAACGTGACGCACTCACCGTGATCACGCCTGATGTGATGGCAGTGCTGATTGATCGTGCCCACGGCTTCAACATCGAAATGATCGATGATTACGTGGTGTTCTTCAGCTACGACGGTTCAGATTTCACGACACCGGGCCCTTGGCTGACGATCGAATCACTGCTACAAGCTGCCGCTTCCGTTGTCGCCAATGCTGGCAGGTATCGTGACGAACGGATTGCCGAGCAGCAGGCCTCACCGACAATTGCGATGATGCGCGCCGCTGTAGAGTCACCCGGCACGCCCTGGAACCCACCGACACCTCGAATCGGCCCGAGCGGCCACAGACTCGAGATGCGCGACCGTCGATCGGGAGTCTGGTCGGTGGTCGGCGCGATCGGATGGGTCATGGCCTTAGCGTTTCTTTACGCTGTACCCGGCATCTTTGCGTTTGCCGGGATTATGTCGATCGTCGACGGCCACTAGCGGCGGCAATAGTACTGTCGCGGGGTTAGCGTCGCAGCGGAGACCCGGCAACTTGGAAGCCGTGCCCTCCCATTTCACCCGAGAGTAACGGCATTGCTTCGGCGATGGCGGCACGCACACTCGCAAGCTGCAGGGAACGCTGATGCGCGTCAGATGATTCCCACAACTCAACGACAAACACCGTGTCGGGCTCATCATCGTTGACCCCGACCTCGTACAACAGACACCCCGCAGCTGCGAGGTCAGCGCTGGGTCGAGTGAGAAGCTCGACCACTTCGTCGCGTTTACCTGGTTGCGTGCCGAGTGTTCCGACGTTTGCGAAAGTCATAGCGCCAGGGTACGTCGATGAGGGGAGTTTGAATAGGGCCGGGCACATTACGCGTGTGCGTCAGCTACCCGCCACGAGGTAGGTACGAATCTCTGCGATCTTTGACGTCTTAACCGCTCCCGCGAACCGAAACACATGACAGAAGTGAAGTCTCTCCCTACCTTGCTCCAGATACCCATCGCAGCTCGCGAGGCGTCCGTGCGTCACGATTGCGGTAATCACGACACGCTCAGGCGCGAGAGTGGGAAGTGCCTGAGTTGCGAGCGCCGGGCCGCTCAGCGTATCGCCACCGATCACGGACCAGGTGGCAGTGTCTGTCAACCACTCGGAGACTGCCGCGGAGTCAGCTTTCGCCCAACTGGCCACGAAGTCGCCCACGATGGTGATCCGTGGAGCATTCCCGCAATCGCTCGGTAGTTCAATCTGCATGGTGCTCCCCTCGGTGGCCTGCGACCGTATACATATCGCATTTCCGATCTTTGCAGAGTGTTGCGGCGGTACACAATGACTTGGTGCAAGACTCCACAGGTAAGGTTTAACAGACTGGCTACCCCACGGCTATGCGGAATTTGAGAACGGCAAGGAGGCGAAATGCACCTAAAGAGCCTCACGCTCAAGGGCTTTAAGTCTTTCGCACAATCGACGACGTTCCAGTTCGAGCCAGGAGTGACCGCGATTGTCGGGCCCAACGGGTCGGGGAAGTCGAACGTGGTTGACGCCCTCGCCTGGGTCATGGGGGAGCAGGGGGCGAAGACGCTCCGTGGCGGCAAGATGGAAGACGTCATCTTCGCAGGAACCTCGACTCGCGGGCCGCTGGGCCGTGCAGAAGTGAGGCTCACGATCGACAATAGCGATGGTGCTTTGCCGATCGAATACGCAGAAGTAACGATCAGTCGGACACTGTTTCGTAACGGATCGAGTGAGTATGCAATTAACGGCGAATCATGCCGACTGCTCGATGTGCAAGAGCTTCTGAGTGACTCGGGTCTCGGTCGGGAGATGCACGTCATCGTCGGCCAGGGGCAGCTCGACGCGGTGCTCCGGGCGACGCCCGACGACCGCAGAGGCTTTATTGAAGAGGCTGCGGGGATCCTGAAGCATCGGCGTCGCAAAGAACGCACGGTGCGAAAGCTCGAGGCGATGGAAACAAACCTCACGCGTCTCAATGATCTGGCGGGCGAAATACGTCGTCAGTTGAAACCGCTCGGGAGACAGGCAGAGGTCGCACGTGCCGCGCAAGGCATAGCGGCAGAGGTGCGAGACGCGAAAGCACGGCTGCTCGCCGACGATGTGTTTCGGCTGCGCTCAGAGCTCAGTGAACTCTCCAAAGATGAGGCCGAGCGGCACTCAGAACGCATCGTCTTACAAGAGCAGGCGGAGCAGAAGCAGCTGCGTATAGAACGCATTGAGCAGGAGCAGCAGAGTGATGACCTCGACGCAGCGCGCCGCGTAGTTATTGGCCTGGAGTCCGCACAGTCGAAGCTTCGTGGCCTGTACGCTCAGGCACAGCAGCGTCTCACGTTTCTCGCGACGCAGGCCGATGCCCCTGAGCAGGCGAATCGGGTGTCTCGTGCGCTCGTCGAGGAGGCTGCTGAAGAGGCGAAGCTGTTGGACGCCTTGATTCCCAAAGCGGAGGAGGCCTGGCGAGAGGCCGGCGTCGCCACCCGAACCGCGCAAGCTGCACTCGACGCACTCGATGAGCACATCACGGCACAGAGTGCACTTGTGTCGAAGCACGACCTGCAGCTGTCGCAGCTGCAAGGGCGCGTCGAGACGTCCGAGCAGAAACTCCACACCGTCAAGCAGGAGGTGCAGCGCCGTGAGCACGCGCTCGCGCAAGCAGATGAACGGCTGCTCTCGGCACGACAGGAACTCGAGGGGTTTGAGGAACGCGTCGGCGGAGCAGACAGCCCTCGTGAGGGAAACCTTGACGACGCATACCGTGCCGCCCAAGACCAGCAGTCTGAGATTGAACGGCTTCGCGACGAACTTCGTGATCGACTCCACGAGCTTGAACAAGAGCGGGCCGGCGCAGCTGCCAGAGTCAGTGCGCTCGCTCGTTCACTGGACCAGCGTGACGCATCGGGTTCGATGCTTGACGAAGCCCCCCGAGGCCTTCGTGGCCGAGTTGCAGATCACGTGCGAGTCGACGCGGGATACGAAGCTGCGGTCGGTGCAGCCCTTGGTCAGTTTGCCGATGCGCTGCTCGCAGACTCAGAGCGCGATGCGCAAGAGGCCGTCGCGATTGCGCACCGTGAAGACCTGGGGCGCCTCGGCATCGTCATCACTGAAAGCGCGGACGGGTCCACCGGTTCAAGAACCGACGCGAGCACCGACGGCCCCGACGTACCAGGTGCAGTGAGGATTGCCTCGGTCATCAAGGCCCCGAACGGCATCGTGCAGTTGCTTGCTCGCAGTTATATAGCCGAAGACCTCACGGAGGCGAGACGAGCATCGAAAGTGCTGCGGAAGCACTGGCCAAGCGGCGGGTACACAGTGGTGACCACCGCGGGTGATGTGCTCACCGAGCACACCCTGAGCGGCGGTTCTTCGCTCGCACCGTCTCGGATTGAACTCATTGCAGACCGGGAGCAGGCGGAGCAACGCCACGAGGCATTGGGTGCCGAAATTGAGACGCTGAGTGCTGAACTTGCCGAGTTGCACGAGAAGGCGACTCGAGCGAAGCAAGAAACGCAGGAGGCGTACACGGAGTTGCGCGCGGCTGATGCGCGGAGCGCGGAGGTCGCGAAAGAGCGGAACCGGCTGGCGACACGGGCTGAAGCCGCTCAGGCGGAGGCAGAGCGCGCTCGTCAGGCTCTGACTGCTGTGGCCGCGTCGGAGGCCGAGGCAGTTCGTGAGCTCGGTCAGGCAGAGTCAGCGTTTTCTGAGGCGGAGGCCAGACCGCGACCGATGCTCGACGCCAGTGAGCGCGACCAACTCTTTGTCGAGGTAGAGCGTGCTCGGAGCATAGAGGTGGACTATCGTCTCGAACTCGAAACCGCCCGCGAGCGAGCCCGCGCTGGTGAGGCGCAGCGAGTGCGTCTGGCTGAGCAATTCGAATCAGAGAAACAAGCTGCTGAGGAGGCTGCGAGACGCGCGGTGCTTCGCACGCGGCAGGTGAATCGAACCGAGCGAGTCGCGGAGATGCTCCCGGCAATAACCGATGCCTGCGACCGCTCACTCGCTGCCGCCCGGCTTGTACAGCAGGCTGCCGAGCAGGAGCGCGCGAAGCATAGCCAAGAGCTCACACTATTACGGGCCGAGGAGTCCGAGCTGCGGCAGCGACTGCAGGGTCTCACCGAGCGCGTGCACGGGGCAGAGCTGAAGAGCTACGAACGAAAATTGCAGCTCTCGGCACTGCTCGAGCGATCGGGCAACGAACTCGGACTTGTTGAAGAGGTGCTCATAGCCGAGTACGGCCCAGATCAATCCATCCCAGTAGTGGATTCCGACTCAGAGTTCGTGCCCTTTGTGCGAGCCGAGCAGGAGAAACGATTGGCCCGCGCTGAGAAAGGCCTGGCAGAACTGGGACGCATCAATCCGCTCGCACTTGAAGAGTTCTCCGCGCTCGAGCAGCGGCACAGCTTCTTGTCGGAGCAGCTCGCCGACTTGAAGCGGACGAGAGAGGATCTCCTCAGCATCATCGGGAACCTTGACGAGAAGATGCAGGGTATCTTCGCGGAAGCGTTCGCCGATACGCAAGAGGCATTTGCCGAGGTCTTCCCTAGGCTCTTCCCTGGAGGGTCGGGGGACATTCAGCTCAGTGACCCGAGCGACCTCCTCAACACCGGGATCGACATGGCGGTTCGGCCAGCGGGCAAGAACGTCGAACGCTTGTCATTGCTGTCGGGAGGTGAACGGTCGCTCGCCGCGGTTGCCTGGTTGATCGCGATCTTCCAGGCTCGCCCGAGCCCGTTCTACATCATGGACGAGGTCGAGGCCGCGCTTGACGACGCGAACCTTGGGCGCCTCTTGCAGGTGTTTGAGAGCTTGCGAGAGCACTCACAGCTCATCGTCATCACACATCAGAAACGGACGATGGAGATCACCGACGCCCTCTACGGTGTGTCGATGCGACACGACGGTATCTCAGCTGTTGTCGGGCAACGCATCGGGCAAGAAGCGTAGGCCTCAGCGTTCGTGCCAGCGGCGGCAGCTGATGGTGTGCCTGAAACAGTAGACTCGAGAGCATGGCAGAGCGTTCTTGGTCTTTCTCAAACATCTTCAAAGGCGTCTTTAACGGCCCTGAACAAATCACTGATGATACGTGGGATGATCTCGAGACAGCCCTGATCACCGCTGATTTTGGCCCGGATGTGACCGAGTCAATTCTCGACTCCCTCCGTGCTGAGGTTGGTCGTCATAATGTGACCGAGGTGAAAGAGCTGCGTCGCATGCTGCGTGACTCGATTGAGGATCGGCTGGCTGCGTTTGACCCGACACTTCGGCTGCAGGAAAAGCCGGCGGTCGTGCTCGTCGTGGGTGTGAACGGTGTCGGAAAGACGACGACGATCGGGAAGTTCGCGAACTACCTGCGGACGTTCGATCGACGAGTCATCGTGGGCGCTGCGGATACGTTCCGTGCGGCTGCGGTTGAGCAGTTGGGCACCTGGGCGGAGCGGGCCGGTGCGGAGATCGTGAAGCCGCAGCAGCAGGGGCAGGATCCCGCGTCCGTCGCATTTCAAACCGTACAGCGGGCACAGGAGCACGGGTTCGATGTTGCCCTGGTTGACACCGCCGGTCGACTTCAGACCAAGGGCGGGCTGATGGACGAACTTGGGAAGATCAGGCGGGTCATCGAGAAGCAGGTGCCTGTCGCCGAAGTCTTGCTGGTACTCGACGCGACAACCGGACAAAACGGACTCGCGCAGGCTGAGGCATTTATTCAGCACGCAGGTGTCACCGGGCTCGTGCTCACCAAGCTCGATGGTTCCGCCAAAGGAGGCTTCGTGCTGGCGGTTCAGGAGAAAACGAAGATTCCCATCAAACTCATCGGGCAGGGCGAGGGGATCGGCGACCTGACAGGTTTCACACCCCACGTGTTTGCGCAGCAGCTCGTCGGTTAGAGCCGCACTTCGCTCGCTGAGATCCAACTGCCTATTTCGAAGATGCGCCGTCAAGCGTATCCTCGTATGAATGTCGAATAATCAACAACGTGGCGTGCTGGCCCCCGCTCAAGCGAGCGAGGGTAGCAATTCTGGTGGATTGCAGCTGCGGAGTGAGTATGCGACGCGCCTCGCAGAGTTGACCGTGCCGTGGGAGTCGGCCCGGCCGGATGATCCGGCGATCCTGACTCTCAACGAACCCGTGGCGCGTGCGTTTGGGCTCGACCCAGAGTGGCTTCACAGTGACAGAGGCGTGCGCTGCTTACTCGGCAACGATTTGCCTGAGGGGAGCGCGCCGGTCGCCCAAGTGTATTCTGGCCATCAGTTCGGCTCGTACGCATCGCGACTGGGGGATGGACGTGCCTTGTTGCTGGGAGAAATCGAGGGCCCCAGCGGACAGTTGCACGACGTTCACCTGAAAGGCTCCGGGCGCACCCCGTTCGCACGAGCCGATGGTTTTGCCGCAGTGGGCCCTATGCTGCGCGAATTTCTCATTAGCGAAGCGATGCATGCGCTCGAAATCCCGACCACGCGCTCACTTGCGGTCGTTGAAACCGGTCGCATGGTGCTGCGAGACGGAGACCTCTTACCCGGGGCGGTACTCGTGCGCATCGCGAGCAGCCACCTGCGTGTTGGGACGTTCCAGTACGCTCGCTCAACCGGAGAAGACGAGCTGCTCAAACGGTTAGCGGACTTTGCCATTGAACGCCACTACCCCGAGCTCGCTTCGAGTGAAGCACCATACGCCGAACTGCTCGGCGCCGTTGTGGAGCGACAGGCCCGCCTCGTTGCCTCGTGGATGCTGGTGGGCTTCGTGCACGGCGTCATGAACACCGACAACTCCACCGTCTCGGGCGAAACCATCGACTATGGGCCCTGCGCCTTTCTCGACGCATACGACCCCGCGGCCGTGTTTAGCTCGATCGACCACGCAGGGCGCTACGCATACGGAAACCAACCAGCGGTGGCCCAGTGGAACCTGTCTCGCTTTGCCGACGCACTGCTGCCACTTCTTGCCGGCGAGCAAGATCAGGCGATCGGGATCGCCGAGGAGCAGGTGCGAAAGTTCACCCCCGCCTACGAGGACGCATGGCTCGAGGGTATGCGAGCAAAGCTAGGGGTTGGAAGCGGACCAGAAGATACCGTGGTCGCGCAGCTTGCAGCAGAGATGCTGAGCGACCTGCAAGGAAACCGCATTGACTTTGTAGGCTTTTTTCGGGCGCTTGCGTCGGCGGCCGAGGGAGACGACGCCCCGGTCCTCGCACTCTTCAGCAATGGAGAGAATGCCGGGGTGGGCGAGTGGTTTGGACGCTGGCGTGCACTGGACCCCGATGCCGCGGAGATGAATCGGGTGAATCCGATGTACGTTCCTCGGAATCACCTCGTCGATGCAGCACTCGGGTCCGCGAGTGACGGAGATCTCACCGCGTTCAATGAGCTGCTCGAAGTCGTGAGAAATCCGTTCTCAGAACGGACGGGCCGGGGTGCAGACCAGTACGCCCGCCCAGACCCCAATGGCTCACGCCACGTGACCTACTGCGGCACCTGACACTAACGTCAGCCTCCATACCTGGCCGCATCGATAACGGCTGTTCCGATCGCCTCGCCGAGCACCTGTGCGCCCTCCTCAGTGAGATGGATGCCGTCGTAGCTCATTCCTTCCGCAAACGAATCACCACTGCGGAGACCTGCCGCAGCATCGACCCAGTGCCAGCCGCGAACCGACGCAAATCGCTCGAGATACGTATTGAGCTCGACCTTGTTTGTGCCGGCGAAATTACTGGGTGGTACGGATGAAAGCACCACCTGATCGACCGCTGCCTCGTCTGCGATTCGTACCATGTTCGCGCCTATTTCGTCGTGGCTGATCCACCCAGCATCATTCGTGCCGGCAACGATGACGAGCACATCTGCGTCGAACGGTCCCTGCATGCCGCTGACCATACGTTCAGTTGTTGCACCCCACTCAGCCCAACCACCGACAAAATCAACTTCGGGGCTGATCGCATACGTGGCCCAAGACTGTGGCCCTGGGATACCATCCGCGAAATCAATGCTGTCGCCATCCGTAATCGAATCGCCGACCGCAGCCATACGGACCGCCTCGGCAGTAGGGGACGGTACGGGAGGTGGGGCCTCGCGCGGAAGCGGTGGCGAGCAGCCGACGACCGTGAGGCAGACGGCAATGGCAGCAGTGGCGACAGCGGTGAGCAGTGTGACGCGTCGTGCCATACACAGCACCCTAACTGCTGCCGTGTGGGATCCTCCGAGAGGGTCACGATAGAATCAGATCACCATGGCTACTTTTGGAAATCTCTCCGCACGGCTGACCGATACTTTTAAGAACCTGCGGACGAAAGGCAAGCTCTCAGCTGCGGACGTCGACGGCACCGTACGTGAAATCCGTCGAGCGCTCCTCGAAGCTGACGTTGCGCTCGACGTCGTCAAAGACTTCACCGGAAAAATACGTGAGCGTGCGCTCGGTGACGAGGTCAATCGGGCACTGAACCCGGCCCAGCAGGTCGTGCAGATCGTCAATGAAGAACTCGTCAGCATACTCGGTGGCGAGAGTCGGCGTCTGCAGTTCGCGAAGAACCCGCCGACCGTCATTATGCTTGCGGGCCTCCAAGGTGCGGGTAAGACGACGCTCGCGGGCAAACTTGCGAAGTGGCTGAAAGGGCAGGGACACACTCCGCTCTTGGTGGCGAGCGACCTGCAGCGCCCGAACGCGGTCACCCAGCTGAGCGTGGTCGCCGAACAGGCTGGCGTTGCGATCTTTGCTCCCGAACCAGGCAATGGCGTGGGGGACCCCGTCAAGGTGGCCAAAAACGGTGTGAAAGAGGCGGAGAGTCAACACTACGACTTCGTGATCGTTGATACCGCTGGACGTCTGGGTGTTGATGAAGAGTTGATGCGCCAAGCATCTAACATTCGAAAGGCCGTCAACCCAGACGAGGTGCTCTTCGTCATTGACGCCATGATTGGTCAGGACGCAGTCGCAACGGCGAAAGCGTTCCAGGAGGGCGTGGACTTCACCGGTGTCGTACTGACGAAGCTCGACGGCGATGCCCGTGGCGGTGCTGCACTCTCGATTCGGAGCCTGACCGGCCGACCCATCCTCTTTGCCTCGACCGGTGAGGGACTGGATGACTTTGAGCAGTTCCACCCTGACCGGATGGCAAGCCGTATTCTCGACCTCGGCGACGTACTCAGCCTCATCGAGCAGGCCCAACAGTCGTTTAATGAGGACGAGGCGCGGAAGGTCGCCGAGAAGATCGCGAGCGACCGCTTTACGCTCGATGATTTTCTCAGCCAGATGCAGCAGCTTCGTGGTGCTGGCTCCCTGAAGAAGATGATGGGCATGCTGCCGGGTATGGGCGGCATGCGGGAACAGCTCGATAACTTTGACGAGCGCGAGATTGTACACACCGAGGCCATCATCCAATCGATGACCGGCGCCGAGCGCGACAACCCGAAGATCCTGAATGGCTCGCGGCGGCTGCGCATCGCCAGGGGATCGGGCATGACAGTGACCGACGTCAATCAGCTCATCCAGCGTTTCGACCAAGCCTCGAAGATGATGCGAACTGTTGCTAAGGGTGGCGTTCCACAGATTCCTGGGATGGGGCCTGTGCCGGGCATGGGCAGCCACGGCGGCAAGAAGAAGCAGCAGGGCAAGAAAAAGGGCGCGAGACGTTCAGGAAACCCGGCGAAGCGAGCGCAGGACGTGAGCGGCGCAGGTGCCACGAATCCGGCGACACCGGCGAGCGGCTCTGGGTTTGGGCTGGGGAGTGGCGGAGCTTCCGCGGCTCCCAGCGAAGAGGAGATGGCGAAACTCCAGCGCATGCTTGGAGGCGGCCGGTAACACATGGGACGCCTAGCGCAATTGCGGGCGGCTTGGCCAGAGAGCGTCACACAGGATGAGATGCTGGAGGCGGAACCCGACGTCAACAACGAGGTACTGTGCTTCCATTTGTGGCGAACCAACTAATTGAGTGAAGTCTGGAACTCGTTCGAGAGAGCATCAACGACGGCGGTGAGCGTGCCGTGCGATTCGTAGTGCGCGAGTTGCCGAGCGGAGCTGTTGCCGTGCTGCAGGATTCTCGAGACATCGGCGAGCTCTGCCACACACCCGAGCGACTCAGCGACCGGCCCGAGTTCGATAATGAGTTGCGTCAGGTGATCGCGTAGCGGCACCTGTCTACCATCGGAGTTGACAATAACGTCGGCTTCAAGTCCGTAGCGTGCTGCTCGCCATTTGTTCTCGCGCACATACCAGGGTTGCAGGCGGGGGAGCGACTCACCCTGATCGAGTTTCCGTTGAAACTGCTCAATCAGGCACTGTGAGAAAGCCGCGATCGCCCCGATTTCCCAGAGCGTCGATGCGCCGTCGCACGCACGCAACTCGATGGTGCCCCAGCGAGGTGCTGGTCGCACATCCCAACGAGCCTGCGTTGGCTCTGAGATGACATCTGCGGTTACGAGATCTTCAAGAATATGCGCGATATCGTCCCAGTTATCGATGTCCCAGGGCAGCCCGGCGGTTGGCAGCTGCTGGAACATGAGTGTCCGGTTTGACGCGTATCCGGTTGATTCACCGGCCCAGAATGGACTCGACGATGCGAGCGCCTGCATGTGCGGGAGATGCGCGAGGAGCGCGTGCATCAGGGGGGACAACACGGTCCTTGCGATCGACGCCAAGGTGTGTGTGCACGCCCCAGATCAACATGTTTCGGCCCCACCAGCGGGTATGCTCGATAAAATTTTCGTACCGTGGAGAGTCCGTAATATTCTGCCCATCCCACCGGCTGAATGGGTGGGTGCCAGAGCCAATGACGCGTGCGTTATTTTGTTCAGCGAGCGTGCTCACCGCCCTGGCCATTTCGCGCAACTCTTGCAGCGCAGCACTGACCTGACTGTGCGGCGAGCTGACAATCTCGATGGTGTTCTGTAGAAGCTCACTGGCAAAGTGTGGAAAAGAGTCAGTGGGCCAACTCTTGTCGAGCTCCATGAGGATCTGCGGGGCGTGGCTCACCAGATCGCGAGTGTCGCGATCCACGAGCGTGAGTTCCCATTCGATACCCAGTGTGGATCGTGGGGATGACGTGAATTCAATGGGCATGGGCACTCCAACCGCAGGCTGCGCATTAGCTTACCAATCCGACCCGGTCTGGAGGCTGTGCTGCGACAAATTGCTGCGATTTCCTTGAACTATGAATACAAAAGCCCTGGTCCAAGCAAAGATTGATTTTGTGATCCGTGTGTGCAAAGATTGATTGTTCGCGTATTCCGCGCGTATCGTCTTCGCGCCGTGTGGTGCGGCGTCACATGAAGTACCTGACTGGATGGAGTCACCTTTGGCTGTAAAGATTCGCTTGAAGCGCTTTGGCAAGATCCGTGCGCCTTTCTACCGGATCGTGATTGCCGACTCGCGTACCAAGCGCGACGGCCGCGTGATTGAAGAAATCGGCAAGTACCACCCGACCGAGAACCCCTCGTTCATCGAGGTTGATTCGGACCGCGCACAGTACTGGCTCAGCGTCGGCGCACAGCCGACCGAGCAGGTTGCCGCGATCCTGAAGCTCACGGGCGACTGGGGCAAGTTCAAGGGTGAGGGTGAGACCGAGTCAAGGGTTGCCGCTCCCGAGGCGAAAGCTGAGTTCGTAGCCGACGAGAAGAAGAAGCCAGTGCTGCGTCCGAAAGCTGAGAAGCCCGCAGAAGCTCCTGCTGAGGAAGCTCCTGCAGCTGAAGAAGCTCCAGCTGCAGAGGCCGCGGCAGAGAAGTCTGAGGACTAAGACATGGTCTCGGCCAACGCCGAAGCACTTGAACACCTCGTCAAGGGAATCGTCGAGAACCCTGATGAGGTGAACGTTGATGCGAAAGAGACATCTCGCGGCCAGATCCTCGAGGTTCGGGTGAACCCCGATGACCTTGGACGTGTGATTGGTCGAGGAGGGCGCACCGCGCAGTCGTTGCGCACCGTACTCGGCGCAGTCGCAGATGGTGATCGCGTTCGTATTGATGTCATTGACACCGACAACACTTCTGGCGGTCGTTGATGGCAGACGCGCCTAAGCGTGCGGAGGCTCCCCGTCCCAACATTGGAACGGGGAGCCTCCGTGTCGGTCGGCTCACCAAGCCACACGGCCTCAAGGGCGGCGTGAAGCTCGAGCTGTTCACTGACAACCCTGAACTCCGCTTCGTTCCTGAAGCAATCTTCCATTTGCAGGTTCCGACCGACTCACAGTGGTTCGGTCGGACGATTACCATGCGTGAGCTGCGCTGGTTCAACGAGTCCCCCGTGGGGTTCTTCGAAGAGGTACCAGACCGCTCCGCAGCAGAGAGCATCGTTCGGGCGATCCTGTGGATCGATGAAGATGTCGTGGCTGCCGGTGAGGAAGACGACGCATGGTATGACCACCAGCTTGTTGGGCTCACCGTTGAACGCGATGGCATCAAGGTGGGTACGGTCTCTGAGGTTCAGCACTTTCCTGCTCAAGATCTCCTGTCGGTTACCACCGACGGTGGAACAGTGCTCGTTCCATTGGTCGAGGCGATTGTGCCGAACATCGACGTCGAAGCCGGTGTCGTGACAGTGACGCCGCCCGCGGGCCTGTTTGAAGAGCTTCCGGAACAACCAGACACCGAATCAGACGAACCAGGCGACGAGACCGCGTGAGAATAGATGTCGTCACGATCTTCCCCGGCTACTTCGACGTGCTCGAGCTCTCCCTGCTGGGGAAAGCTCGAGGCAAGGGGCTCATCGATATGCGGGTGCACGACCTGCGTGATGCAGCCCACGACCGCCACCGTACGGTGGACGACACACCCACCGGTGGTGGTGCGGGCATGGTGATGAAGCCGGAGCCCTGGGGCGAGATGCTGGATGGGATCCTTGCGGACCCTGCCGCGGACAGTGATCCGCTCCTCATCTTTCCGTCACCAGCCGGCACAGTGTTTGACCAGGGCATGGCGCGGGAGCTCGCGAGCGAATCACACCTTATTTTCGGGTGTGGCCGCTATGAAGGCATCGACCAGCGAGTGGTGGACGAGTACTCCGCACGCGGCCGTGTTCGGCTGGTGAGCCTGGGCGACTACGTGCTCAACGGTGGCGAAGTAGCTGCGATTGCGATGGTTGAGGCAATCGGCAGGCTCATCCCAGGCGTGGTGGGTAACCCCGAGAGTCTTGTCGAAGAGTCGCACGAGCTCGGTCTGCTTGAGTACCCGAGCTACACGAAGCCCGCGGAATGGCGTGGCAGAGAGGTGCCGAGCGTGCTGCTCAGTGGAAATCACGCTGCGATCGATGCGTGGCGCCACGAGCAGAGCACCGAACGTACCCGTCGCGTGCGGCCCGACCTGCTCCCGCCTGAACTTCGCTGAGAGTTTGGCCCAGCTGCGACAGTAAGATTGATCCATGCGTGATTTCCTCTCCACTGTCATAGGTAAGGCGGTGCGGCAGGTCGCGAGACTGCGTGGAGGCGGATCAGCGCTGCCCGGTCTGGTGATTGAAAAACTTGACCCCGGTTACCTTGCGCGAGTGCTCGGGAAGCTCCCGTATGGAGTTGTGGCCGTGAGTGGCACGAACGGGAAGACCACCACGACCAAGATGATTGTCGAGATCTTGGAGGCACGCGGGCTCACCGTCTTTACGAACAGGACCGGCTCGAACTTCTCCCGTGGTGTGATTGCCGCGGCGGTGCAGGAGTGCACGCTCAGCGGCAAGCTCGACGCAGACATCGCGGTGCTTGAACTCGATGAGGCTCATGCCATGCACTTCATTGCGAGGGTGAAGCCGCGTCACACGCTGCTGTTGAACGTGCTTCGCGACCAGCTCGACCGGTTTGGGGAGCTCGACACGACGGCGAAGCTGCTGCAGCGGATTGCGGATGCTACGACCGAGGGCGTTGTCGTGAACCGTGAGGATCCGCTTCTTGCCACCATTGGGGAGAGTGTTCGCGCGCTCTCGAGTGCCGAGGTGCGAGAGTTCGGCCTTTCGGAGTCGCTTCGCGAAATGTTCCCCAGCGACGGGGAGTTTCACGGCGGGGCGTCTGCGGGGGGAAGCGGCGCTGCAGGAGAGAACGCTGCCACGCGCCGTACAGCAGATGTGACGCTCACGGAAGTGGGAGACCACGAGGCCGTCTTCGAGATTGACGGCGAGTCGCACACGACTTCGCTCAAGCTCGAGGGCCTCTACAACATGTTTAATGCGGCGGCGGCCCTATCGACGGTGCGAATGGTGCTCGCGGCAGGCCCACTCTCTGAACTACCAGGAAGCGCCCGCACTGAGCCGGATACCGGTGCGCTCCTTGATGCGCTTGCGGCAGTGAAGCCTGCGTTCGGACGCGGGGAGCAGTTAGAGCTTGACGGAGAACGCCTCGAGCTTGTACTCGTAAAAAACCCCGCGGGCTTCCGACTGGGGCTCGCCTCGTTCGACGCAGCGGGCGTGGATGCAATGATTGCGATTAACGATCAGCACGCAGATGGGCGTGACATGTCGTGGCTGTGGGATGTTGATTTTGCCTCCTTGGTGGACGAAGGGGTGGACACCGTCAGTGGCACGCGAGCGTGGGATATGGCGCTTCGCCTCGAGCACGACGATGTGCCGGTCGGGCACGTTGAAGAAGACCTTGGAAGAGCGCTCGTCGCATTCCGTGCGCGATCCGGCTCGCGGCCTCGCCGAATTTACTGCAGTTACACCGCGATGCTGACGCTTCGAAAAGAGCTGTCTAAGCTGACCGAGGTGGAGGAGATTTGGTGAGTGAAACCACGGGCGCCGCGGAACGACGAGAACTCACAATCTTGTCGCTCTACCCGCGAGACATGAACATTTACGGTGACCGCGGCAACTTACTCGCGCTCACCCGTCGTGCACGTGCGCATGGGTTTGCTCCGCGCGTAGTCGAGCTGAACCCGGGGGACCCGATCCCCGACGGGGTTGACTGCGTCGTTGGTGGAGGTGGTCAAGACTCGGGGCAGGGACGCGTGGCCACCGACCTCATCGGGCACGCGGATGCATTCCGCGAACTCGCCGCCGATGGCACCCCTATGCTGCTCGTCTGCGGCCTGTTTCAGCTCTTTGGGCACCGCTTTGTCACGCACGTTGGCGCTGAATTGACCGGTATTGGTGTGCTCGACGTGGAGACCCGTGGTGAGAGCGAGCGCATGATCGGGAACGTCGTGCTCGAATCCGATGACTTGGGCGAGATAGTGGGCTATGAGAACCACAGCGGCCATACGAAGCTTGGGCCCGGCTCTCGGCCACTCGGGCGGGTAGTGCAGGGGGAGGGCAACCATCCAGATGCTGGTATTGAGGGTGCGCGGACCGAGAATGTGATTGGTACCTATCTGCACGGCGCGCTACTTCCAAAGAACCCTGCGATTAGTGATTTTCTCATTGCGGAGGCCGCCAAGCGCCGCTATGGCTCATTCACGCCATCTGCTCCAGCTGATGAAACGGCTGAGAGAGCTCGAGAAAGCTCGAAGCGTCGCCCTCGGTAGCCTCGATATTCGCTCTCTCGGAAGACTCACTCTTCATGGGGAGGCGAGAAAGTGAAAAAATTACTTGCGTATGCATATGAATTGACTTATAGTTGAAACGTCAAGCAAATCGACCGAGATGAAACCATCGAACGAAAAGGAAGTGTTATGACTATTACCGCAGAGCAGATCCCCGGCTACCGTGCAGGCACCTGGACCATCGACCCCACTCACTCGGAGGTTGGCTTCTCAGTCCGCCACTTGGCTATCACCAAGGTGAAGGGCAAGTTTGAGAAGTTCGACGCTACGTTCGAGACTGGTGAGAACCCGCTCGACTCCAAGGTCAGCGCAAAGGCCGATGTTACGTCCGTCAACACCAACGAGCCAAACCGCGACAACCACCTGCGTACCGGCGACTTCTTCGCGGCAGACGAGCACCCTGAGTTCACGTTCGCGTCGACCAACGTGCGCAACGACAACGGCGAGTTCAAGGTGGATGGCGACCTGACCCTGCGCGGGGTCACCAAGCCAGTAACGTTCGACTTTGAGCTCGGCGGCTTCGGCGAGGATCCGTACGGGAACTACAAGGTAGGCTTCACCGCGAGCACCGTGATCAAGCGTGAAGACTTCGGTGTGACCTGGAACGCAAACCTTGACAAGGGCGGCGTCATGCTCGGCTCCGACGTCACCATCTCACTCGACATCCAGGCAGCGCTCAACCAGTAAGCAGCAAAACCTGCAGCAGTGCATTGCGGAGAGCTCGGGGCCAGTATCTAGGCCTCGAGCTCTCCTGTGATTCTGCCGCGAACTCGGCGCAGATCCTCCATGAGGGAGCCAATGAGTACCCAGTGGTCGGGGTGGGGTTTCGGGATCGTAAACGGTGCAGTCAGTGCCGGGACATTCTCCGGAGCTTCTGCACCCCACGCCTCGGGGCTCCCCACCTCGCCCTCGGTCGCCACCAGTAGTTCGAGATCGTGTGCAGCTCGCCGCATCTCCTCGACCATTCCAGCCACGGACGGATCCGTCACAAGATCAGGTTCGTAGAGATCAAACGTGGCACGGGACATCCCGATCACCTGTGTCACTATTGGTTGAAGTCGCTGAAACAGTGCGTCGTCTTCCTGCAGCGCCCGCTGGCGCTTTGGGCCTCGGGGGTTGAGCCGCAGACTCTCGCGACCCTGTCTGAGTAAGGCATGCACTCGTGCCCGCTCGGCCACGAGCGTGCGGGCCTGCTCGAGCATGTCCTCGAGCCACTCATCATCGCGAGGCGCGGCAAGCGCATCTGACACCCTGCGCAGTGATCCTGCGGTGTGTGTCGCAAGCTCAGCCATTGCGCTGCGTATGACAGATGTGCGCACCGGTGCGACGATCAGTGCATTGATGATGACACCGATTGCGGCACCAATAGCGGTCTCAATCAATCGCTCCGCCCCATACCCGAGTTGGATGCCACCGAGCGCGATCATCAGTAGCGCACTAATCGCGATCTGATTGGTGGATGCGCTGTTCATGCGCAGCACCCAGCCCACCGTCATGGCCACGAGAATCGCGGCGATGAACAACCATGACTGCGCGCCAAACAGGGCACCAGCGCCGAGCGCAACAGACACACCAAGAAGTACGCCGACCACGCGTTCGACGCCTTTCGTGAGCGACTGATCCACGTTCTCCTGAACACAGAGCAGCGCAGCAATCGCGCCAAAGATCGGCATCTGCTCAGGGAAAATCAGGAGACACACGAACCAGGTGAGCACCGCGGCCACTGTCGTCTTAAAGACTTGTATGAGTGGCGCGCGTTCAGATGAAATGAATCGGCCCGTCATCCGGCGTTCGAATCGGCGCCAGGGCCGAGTAGCGGGCGACGTCACAATACTCCCAGCTTGCGGAGCTCCTCTCGGAGCGTCGCGCCGTCAGGCCCGTATACCCAGGGCACGCCACTGACGCTGCGGTGGAGTCGAGCTTTCGACCTGCCACCCGCAAGCACTGCTTCGCCAACGGACAATTGTCGAATAGCTACGGCTGCGACATTTTCAGGGTGTGCGGTAGCAAACTCTTGGTACAGGGACTCGTCGTGCTGCCCGTCATCCCCGATGAGCACCCAGCGTATCTCTGGGAATTCCTGCGCAATGCGGCGCAGCTCACGCTGCTTGTGTTCCCGGCCGCTCCGGAACCAGCGATCGTGCGTGGGACCCCAATCGGTGAGGAGGAGTGGACCCATGGGGTACAGGTGTCGTGCCAGGAAACGGCTGAGTGCGGGCGCCGCGTTCCAGGGGCCCGTCGATAGATACAGCACAGGCGATCCGGGGTGATCCGCCACAAGATGATCCAAGAGTACCGGCATACCCGGAGTTGCGGCCCGGGCATACTCATCGAGCACGAAAGTGTTCCATGCTGCCACGAACGGTTTGGGAAGCGCGGTATTCAGAATCGTGTCATCAACATCCGAAATCACACCGAAGCGCGATGCAGGATCAACGACGTACACTGGTGCGTCCGCGGCCTCACCTTCACCGGTTTTCAACGTGACGGTGTGCCAGCCGGGGGAGAGGGACACGGGGATGCGGGCGTCGATGAGGCCCCCGCGGTCTGACACCACCTCTGTCACCGGGTCACCATCAATGTAGATGCGCACCTTTTGGTTGGTTACGTGAACGCTCGTAAACGTGCGCCAGCCCCGCACGCGTGAGACACCGGCAACGTCTTGTCGAATGCGGGAGTGCTCGGGCGTTGCGGGGCGCAGAAACAGTACGCGACCCAGAACTCGGATCCACTCCGTACCTCCGTACCCGATATACGGGATTACCGAAGGGGACTTTCCTCGTTTGCACGCGCGCTTTGCGCGCCGTCCGTGCAACCAGTCCTCGAGGCGGGCCGCCAGACGGGGACGAGAGTCCGGGGAGTCGACGTGATCAGTCACCCGCCCATCCTAGGGCACTCGGTCAATTGATCCTGTGGTTGAGTTCGTCGTTGACTCCTCAGTGCGCATGTGTCGCTGCTCGCGGCGAAAAAACCAGCGCTTCAGGGCCCAAAATCCGAACGCGACGAGAATGACGAGCCCGACAAAGACGAAGCCAGCGCCTGTCATCCGTGCGGCCAGCTGATCGTATGCGGTTGCTGCGCCCATCCCGAGCGTGGCAACCAGGAGCGACCAGCACAGACTCGCGGATGCCGTCCACGCGAGAAACTTTCGGTATCGCATGCCTGTCATTCCGGCGGTCAGCGGCACAAGCGAGTGCAGTACGGGGAGGAATCGTGAGAGAAAAACGGCGATTCCTCCGCGTTCCCCGAGGTAGTGCTCTGCGATGCGCCAGTTACGCTCGCCCATGCGGCGCCCAAGGCGGCTTCTGCGGACCTTGGGCCCGACCCAGCGTCCTAGCGCCCAGCCGATACTCTCACCGATAATCGCTCCGACGAGCAATGCGATGACTAGCCATACAAACTGAGCAGGGCTCGTGATTCCCGCCGCCGCAATCAGTGCGACTGTGTCTCCGGGCACCACAAGACCGATGAATACCGAGGTTTCCAGCATGATGCCGACGCCGGCAATGAGCGTGCGCAGCGTGGGGTCGAGATCTCTGACGGCCTCAAGTATCGCGTTTAACAGCTCGGTCACGGGAACAGTTTAGAGAACGTGGATGTCAAGGAGTAACAGACAACTGGAGAACGTCGTGTTGCTCCTGTAACGTCAGCAAATATGGTGGAAACAGCAGGCACTCACCGAATAACTTGCGCCGAGTTCGAGAAACTCGGCGCAGCGGCCCTTCAACGTGCCGGGGCCAATGTGCAGACCATTGCAGCCCTCATGCGAGCAACTTTGGACGCAGAAGCGCGACGAAACCCCGTGGTTGGTGGGGCGCACCTGCTCGATTATCTTGACGCTCTCCGTGACGGGCGCATCAATGGCAACGCCGAACCGCTGGTGCGTGCTGCGCGGGCTGGAGTACTCACGGTGAATGCAGATCGGGGGGTCGCGCAGCTTGCGTTTGACGACGCGTTGGATGCACTGACGGAGCGTGCACACGACACCGGCGTCGCAGTACTCAGCGTGAACAACTCATATAGCGGTGGGGCGCTCGGCTACTATGCCGCTCGCGCTGCTGAAGCCGGACTCGTAGCCTTTGCCTGTGGAAATTCTTCCGCACTCATGGCGGTGCATGGGGCACGTCGTGCAATCACCGGTACGAATCCGTTTGCATTCGCGCTTCCACACGCGGAGGGTCCTCGGCTGTTTGATCAGGCGTCGAGCGCGACGGCATGGGTCAAGATTCGAGAGGCAGCAATCGCAGGCGAACCCATCGCGGAGGGCTCGGCGATTGACGCCCAGGGAGACCCGACCACCGACGCGGCTGCGGCTATGACTGGTGCAGTGCTGCCATTTGGTGGAGTGAAAGGCGGAAATATCGCGCTGATGGTCGAGATGCTTGCGACGCTCGCGGGCGGAGCATTCTCACTCGATGCTGCGCCGTTTGACTCGGGCAGTGAATCTCCCGGGCTCGGGCTGTTCGTGCTGGTGCTGGATCCGTCCGCATTTGATCCTGACTATCCGGAGCGCGCCGAGACGCACCTCGCACGATTGGCGCGCGACCACGGGGTCGACTTTGGGCGCCGAAAGACGCCGCCAACGCACATCGAACTGACCGAGGAGGATTACCGAGCGCTGTCGGGCTCACCGACAACCAACGCATCGAAAGGAACTGAATGAAAGCCACACGCGTGCTGCACGCAGTCGCACCGATGCCGGGGGCGACGATGGAGGAGCGCAGCCAGTTTTCCGGTCGGATACACGGTGTGACTAAGGGCTTGTGACTGCTTCCCAGCAGCTATCGAGCGTCTCGGCGTGCGTATTGAGGCGATGAATGTCGGGCGCGGGGAGTGATGTGCCGTCAATACTTGTCACCCGACGAATACCGTGCAGTGCGTTCACCGCCCACACCTCGTGTTGTGCGAGTTCGGCGGGGGCGGCCCGTGCACCAGTGATCCGATCGTTGCTTGAGCGGAGCAGGGATTCTGTAACCGATGGCACGCGGTCGCCGGTGGTCGCACCCGACCGTTGTGAGACCACATGCCCCTCCGTCGTATCTCGAGACCACCAGATGAGGCTCGAAGTGGCACCTTCTAAGGCATTCCCGGCGGGGTCGAGGAGCAGCGCTTCAGCGCCAAACGTTCGGTTGAGTTCGCCGAGGCGAACAATGTTGGGGCCCTTGAGGTGTGGGCGCGAGAGCTGTATCCCTGGTGCGGAGCGCAATTCGAGTGTCGTTCCTAGCGCAGGGAGTGGACGCAATGCAACGCTGAGTTTAGGGTCGCCCGCACTAGTTCGCCGCAACTCTAACCGAGGGAACCCCTCGCCATAGTCCGCAATTTGCTCGGCAGCCTTTTGGAGGAAATCGTCGAGCGTGAGAAGCACTCGGTGCGTCGTGCCGAAACTTTCCATCTCACACACTTCTCGGACGGCGCTAGTAAAGCGCTCCCGATGCAGTTGCCACCCGCGTACCTCGGCAGTGCCACCTGCCGCATTGCGCCGTACTCGAAATGAGTCGGCGACCATGAGTTCGTCGCGCTCTCGCGTGTGGGTGCCGGCAGACATGTCGCGAGTCTAGCGGCGCGCTACGCTGAGTGACATGGCGGACAGCGGTGAGGCCTCGTGGGTCGTACGCGAGTTGCCCGACCCCGTCGACGCGGGCGCTGCTGCTCGAGCGATCTCTCAGCTGAGCACCGCCTGGTGTTGGTTCGACGGCGCAGCCCCACCCCCGGGAGAGCCGGCCGTGAGCTACATCGGAGTAGCGAGTGAGGTACGTACTGCAACACGTGGGTCAGAACCAGAGTTCTTGGAAGAGCTTCGGAGGGCACGCCGCGCAGGGCACGCGCCGCAGTGCAACGCCCGTGGTGGGTGCTCAGCCGGATGTTTCTTCGGCGGGTGGGTGATGGCGCTCAGTTACGAGTTTGGTTCAGCGCTGATCGGTGTGGATCCTGCGCCCGATGGTGCGGTCCCTGCATTTGCGCTGCGCATTGATGTCGTGCTCGCAATTGACCATATGACTGGCCGTGCTGAGCTCCGCGGTCCGAGCGACGCAGAGCTCGACGACTGGATGCGGCACTTTGGTGGCGCAGTACGGCCGTCGACCAGTCCTGAGGTGCTGGCTGCGGACCCAATCCTGGGGTGTACGGCACGCTGGCGAAAGCCGGAGCACGAGTATCTCGCAAGTATCGAGGCCTGTCGTGCGGCAATTCGTGACGGTGATGCGTACGTGCTCTGTCTCACTGACACTGCTGAAGCGCACACTGATGCCGATCCACTCGAATTGTTTACGCGGCTTCGACAGTTCGGTCCCGCGGCACGCGGCGCAGTGCTTGTCACAGAAGACCGTGCGCTCGTCAGTATGAGCCCAGAACGGTTCCTCAGCGTGCACAGTGAGCACTCCGGAGACGCATATACCGTTGCGACCCACCCAATCAAAGGCACTCGGCGTCGAGGAGAGACGCCGAGTGAAGATCACGCGCTCGCCGCGCGGCTCGCTGCCGACCCGAAAGAACGTGCTGAGAACCTGATGATCGTGGATCTCATGCGCAACGACCTAAGTCGCGTGTGCGACCTCGGGACAGTCGCTGTCGAGGGGTTCCTGCGTGTCGAGACACACCCTCACGTGCATCAACTCGTGAGTACCGTTACCGGGCGGATACGCGGAGGCATGGATGTGTTTGACGCAATCAGATCGTGCTTCCCTGGTGGCTCAATGACGGGTGCTCCGAAGCGCAGGGCCGTGGAGATTCTCGCGAGGCTCGAGCACACGCCACGAGGATTATACGCAGGCTGTTTCGGGTGGGTGAGCGACGGTGGTTCGGCCGAGATTGCCATGACGATCAGAGGAGTTGAGCTGCGGCACGAGAATGCTGACCGCAATGGTTTCGGGGCACGCGGGGGAGACGGACTGAGCTCCGCTCGCGTCGGCGCCGGCGCCGGCCTCACCGCGGACTCGGAGCCTGGGAGGGAGCTCAGGGAGACGAGGCTCAAAGCCGGGCCGCTGCTTGCAGCACTCAAGGTGCCGAACGAAAGTTAGCGTGTCCCACGAATACTTTGGACTCTGCGGTGAACTACGCTTGAAGTGTCCCAGCGCCCATGTGGTCGTGACCACACCAGGGACCACCCGTACGCAATGAGCGAGGAGCTCGCCCCAATGGCACGCATGTCAATGAAAATGGACCAGGTTACGTCGAAAGCCTGGCTCGTATTTCTGATTATCGGTGTCGTCGGGCTCATCGCCGTGATCGTGGCTGCAGCGTACTCGTCGAGCCAGCGGAGCCCGGTGACTGCTGAAGTGCACCCGGATATCGCTGACTCGAGCGAAATTGATGGCCTGATTTTGTTCGAGGGCATGCTCGAACTCCAAACGGGTAGTTATGCGCAGGATCGGGGCGTCGTCGTGCTCTACGCCGAGTTGCCCGCGACCGAGTCAAGTGATGTGGAAGAGGCTGCGGCTGGGACAGAAGTCGCCATTGCGAAAGCTGAGGTTGAGACGAACGGGGCCTACCGTCTTCGTGTCCCGGCGAGCGATGCCGTGAATCAGTACGCCTCAGAGCAAGGGGAAGTGCGGTTGCGCATCAGCGCAGAATTCGACGGAGCCGTGTACGAGCAGCTCATTAATCTGAGTGCTGATGAGATTGCGGGAGCCGAAGTAAACGGCTCAGTTGTAGAGACTCTCAACCTGGATGCAGCCTCAGCGCAGCTGAGTGACGAGTGATGGCCCGCAGCACGGTATTCTAGGACCGTGTGTGCCCGCGAACTGCGGGATGATTCCGAGCAATATCGAGGTGTGTGTGAGCGAGCAGCAGGACCGGCAAGCCGAGGGATACGACTTCAAGGCGATTCAGGATCGCTGGCTGCCGATCTGGGATGAGCTCAAGCCTTTTGAGGTCGGTATTGGCGCCGACACAGCAGAGACCGGGCGGCCACGGAAGTACGTGCTTGACATGTTCCCGTACCCTTCGGGGGACCTACACATGGGGCATGCAGAAGCGTTCTGCTTCGGAGACATCCTCGCGCGGTACTGGCGTGGCCGAGGGTTTGATGTGCTCCACCCCATCGGGTGGGACTCGTTTGGTCTGCCAGCGGAGAATGCCGCGATAAAGCGAGGCGTGGATCCGCGCGAGTGGACCTACGCGAACATTGACCAGCAGAAAGTTTCGTTTCGTACGTACGCTCCGTCATTCGACTGGAGCCGCGTGCTGCACACAAGCGATCCAGAGTACTACCGATGGAACCAGTGGCTGTTCCTCAAAATGTACGAGAAAGGTCTGGCATACCGTAAGGCCAGTTGGGTGAACTGGGACCCGGTAGACCAAACGGTGCTTGCTAATGAGCAGGTGCTCGCTGACGGCACTTCGGAACGTTCCGGTGCCATGGTCGTCAAAAAGAAGCTCACTCAGTGGTACTTCCGCATTACGGATTACGCGGACCGTCTCCTCGAAGATCTTGATGCGCTCGAGGGTCAGTGGCCCACGAAGGTGCTGAACATGCAGCGCAATTGGATAGGTCGCTCTCGAGGAGCCGAAGTTGAGTTCGAGATCGAGGGCCGTGAGGAGCGGATCCCGGTATTCACGACTCGCCCCGATACGTTGCACGGCGCGACATTCATGGTGGTGGCACCTGACTCGGATCTCGCCGCGGAGCTCGCAGCCGGAGCCTCAGAAGAGGCTCGCATGCAGTTCGAGGAATATTTGCAGCAGACGCAAAAGCAGAGCGAGATCGACCGCCAGAATGCAGACCGCGAGAAGACAGGTGTGTTCCTCGATCACTTCGCAGTGAACCCCGTGAATGGCGAGCGGATTCCGGTTTGGGCGGCGGACTATGTGCTGGCTGATTATGGGCACGGCGCCATCATGGCTGTCCCCGCGCACGATCAGCGAGATCTCGACTTTGCTCTAAAGTTTGAGTTGCCCGTCCGCGCGGTGCTTGACGTGCGTGACGAAGATGGCGCGTCACTGCCTGATCCAGCCGAGAGCGGCGTCGCACTGATCGGCGACGGAACGCTGATGAACTCTTCCGAACTCGATGGGCTCGGGAAAGACGCCGCGATCGAGCGATCGGTCGAGATCCTCGAGGCTCGCGGTACGGGTCGTACGGCGACGACCTACCGGTTGCGTGATTGGTTGATTTCGCGCCAGCGATACTGGGGCACTCCTATCCCGATCTTGCACGCCGAAGATGGCAGTATGCGACCCGTCGCTGAGGAATCACTCCCCGTTGAGCTACCGGGCTCGGAAGGCCTCGACCTGAAGCCTAAGGGAACCTCTCCGCTCGGTGGTGCGACCGAGTGGGCGACCGTGACGGACCCCGAGACTGGTGAGACGCTCACGCGTGACCCCGACACCATGGATACGTTCGTGGACAGCTCGTGGTACTACCTGCGCTTCCTCTCCTCTAACGACTCCACACAGGCTTTTGACCCGGCCGAGGCGAAGAAGTGGGGGCCGATCGACCAGTATGCGGGTGGGGTCGAGCATGCGATCCTGCACCTGCTGTATTCGCGATTCATCACCAAGGTGCTGCATGACCTTGGCTACCTTGACTTCGAAGAGCCGTTTTCAGCCCTTCTGAACCAGGGCATGGTGCTGCTCGACGGGGCGAAGATGTCGAAGTCGAAAGGCAATCTCGTTGAGTTTGCGTCAGAACTGCAGGATCACGGTGCCGATGCACTCCGCGTGACCCTCGCGTTCGCGGGGCCGCCCGAGGATGACATTGACTGGGCAGACGTGTCGGTGCAGGGGTCTGCGAAGTTCCTTGCGCGTGCGTGGCGTATTGCTCATGATGTGCAGCTTTCTGGTGCTGCACTCGGAGGACCGTTCGAAAGCGGTGATGTTGAACTGCGCCGCCACACGCATCGCCTGTTGGCAGATGTGCCCGGCCTCATGGAATCGTACAAGTTCAATGTGGTGGTGGCCCGCCTCATGGACCAGGTAAATGTCACGCGCAAGGCGATCGACTCTGGCTGCGGGGTTGCGGACCCGGCGGTGCGTGAATCTGCGGAGTCCATCGCGATGATCCTGTCGATGTTTGCCCCATATGCGGCTGAAGACATGTGGTCGATGCTGGGGCATGAACCCACCGTCGCGCTTGTAGTGTGGCCCTCCGCTGACCCGGCGTTGCTGGTGCAGGAGGAAATTACAGTGGTTGTGCAGGTCGATGGCAAAGTGCGGGAGCGGCTCACGCTCCCGGCGGCGGTGTCGGAGGACGACGCGGTGGCGGAGGCCCGTGCATCTGCCGCGGTACAGCGCTCGATCGGCGATCGCCAGATAGTCAATGTCGTAGTGCGGCTTCCGAAGATTGTGAGTATCGCAACGAAGCCCGTGTAGAGCTTCGGTGAGCGTACATTCTCGGCTCACACCATGTGTTTGAGGCGGCATCGGCCGCAAGCCATCCCCAGTGCCAGAGTTTCTGTGTTGTAGGGCTAGCTGCGTGAGTAACGTGAGCACATGCTTGAGACCCCTGAACCTGTGGACTGGGCTCCGCACATTCCTCTTCGCCGTAGGATCGCGCGAGCGCTGAAAGTACCCGCCTTTGCGGGTGGGACTGTGTTTGTGGCTGCGGTGATTGTCGCGATCGCGCTTGTATGGGCCCGGCCACATGTGCCTGCCGCCGGTGATACCGGATCAGCTGATGGTCAGTCCGCAGGGTCAGAGTCCGTGGAGCCTACACCGGCAGAGGCTGCGGACAGCGAAGAGTCGGCACCAGTGTATGTGCATATCATCGGAGAAGTGGCTGCTCCCGGGGTCGTTGAGCTTCAAGCTGGAGCACGGGTTGAGGCTGCAATAGACGCCGCCGGCGGAGCGACTGACGCGGCTGAGCTCTCAGGGGTCAACCTTGCCCGAGTCGTCGTTGACGGTGAACAGATTGTGGTGCCCGACGCTGATGGTGCGGCGGAAGCTCAAGCAAGTGGGGCCATGACTGGTTCGGCCGGTGGCGCAGATCCCACAGATGCCGCCGCCGGCGGCGGTGTTGTGAACCTGAATACTGCGGACTCAACGGCGTTGCAGACACTCCCAAGAGTGGGGCCCGCGCTCGCGGAGCGGATACTTGATTGGCGCACAGCAAATGGGCAGTTCGCCAGTGTTGATCAGCTGCTTGACGTGTCGGGGATTGGAGAGAAAACACTCGAAGGTTTCAGAGATCAAGTGCGCATCTAATGAGCGGCGCGGTTGCGGGCGTGCGAGCACCTCCAGGGATGTGGCGCATCTTGGCTCCCGCACTTGTTGCCTGGCTCGTTGCGGCAGTGTGCATCGGTATCCCTGGCTTCGCGGCTTGGGTGTTCGGCGTGGCAGCTTTCGTCGGTTCTGTGGCGATTCTTGGAAGTCTCGCAGCTCACCGACTCGGTGGACGCATGCGCACTTGGGGAACCGTGGTGATTGCACTGCTGCGTTACGGCGCAATTGGAAGCGCGCTGCTCGTGCTCCTCGCTACGCGTATTTCGGGTGAGGAGGCCGCACGCGCCCCTCCAGCGCTGATCGATGCCTCCGAAGAATTCAGTCTGGTGGAGGCACATGCAGTTCTCACAGGCTTTCCTGAAGTATCTGACACGCCGTTTGGGTCACGAGACTGGGTTCGGGCAGAACTGCAGCTCGAATCAGGAGGCGTACCGGTGCTCCTGTGGCTGAACGCACCACCTGAGCCGCGCTGGGCGCCCGGTACAGGTGTGTGGGTCTCGGGAACATTGGAACAGTTCGAAGCCGCCTCAAGTGCCGCCTACGGTGTGACGGTGCGAGAAATTCGAGACCCCTCTACACACGAGGCCGATACTTGTGAGAGGGATGAGTACGAGCTAACACTGTGCAAACGCGGGTTGAAACAACCGGGGTTGAGTTTCGTCAGCGAACTGAGGTCCGAAGCAGGGAAGCTCGCGGCAGAGTTGCGCCTGCGTCTCCGCGAAGCTGCGGTGTCGGTTGATGGCGCTGAGTTGGTCCCCGGTTTCGCGGTTGGAGACACACAACTGGTACCTGCACAGCTTGATGCACAGATGAAAGAGAGTTCACTCACACACTTGACGGCGGTATCCGGCGCGAACTGTGCGCTCATTATCGGAGCTGTTGTCGCTCTTGCTTCACGACTCGGTGCAAAACGCCGGGTACGAATCTTGTGTGCAGGAATAGCACTCGGAGGATTTGTCGTGGTTGTGGGGCCCGATGCGAGCGTCCAGCGAGCCGCAGTCATGGCGACAGTCATGCTGGCGTCTGACTTTGGTGGAAAGCGGAGCGTCGCACTGCCGGCGCTCGGGGCAGCGATGTGCGTACTCCTCATCACCGATCCGTGGCAGGCAAGGGAACCTGGTTTCACACTGTCAGTCGCCGCCACAGGAGGAATCCTCCTGTGCGTTCCTGTTCTTGATCGAGCTATCCGGCGCTTTTCAAAGCTCCCACGTCTCCTCACACTTCCGGTCTCAGTGGCGCTCGCAGCACAGCTTTCCTGTGCGCCGTTGCTTCTGCTGTTGGATGATGGCATTCCTGCCGTTGGGGTGCTTGCAAATGTTGTCGCAGCTCCCGCCGCCCCCGTAGGAACTGGGGTAGGGCTCGTCGCGATGCTCTTGCTTCCAGTATCTGCGAGTCTGGGAGTCGCGGCTGTGACGGTCGCGAGCTGGGCGACACAGTGGGTGGCTGCGACCGCAGAGGTGACTGCTGCGTTACCACTCGCACGCTGGTATTGGCCCGGTGGAGGGGTCGGTGCGCTGACCCTCGCCGCGTGTGAGGCTGCGCTCCTCATCGCTTGGGGTCTGGCAACTGGGCGGCTGCAACTGCCCAGATTGGCGTTACTGAACGCGACGCCTGAACCATTCGAGCGTGATCCCTGGCATCCAGGGATGAGGCTTCCCAGACCCGTGCGGATCGCAACTGTGTTGCTGGTGTGCGGCTCGCTCGGCACGATGACCGCGATCTCGGCAGTCACACCCGCGACCAACTGGGCCGTCACTCCACGAGATTGGAGCGTCGTCGCGTGCGACGTGGGGCAGGGCGATGCGTTGCTTCTCCGGGACCCTCGTGTCCCGGAGGACGTGATGCTGGTGGACACTGGAGAAGATACCGAGTTACTGCAGTCGTGCCTCGACAGGTTCGGTGTCACCCGCATACGACTCCTGGTGCTCAGCCACGACGATCGCGACCACGTCGGTGCGCTTGATGTGGTGCTTCCCCTGGTCGAAGAGGCGCTCGTCGCGCCGCCGACTGCCGAGCAGCAGCACGAAGGACGACCCGTGGTCGACGACCTCGACCGCGCCGGAGTCCGGTGGAGTATCGGGGCTGCAGGGCACACCGGACAGGTGAGCAACGGTGGAGGTGGAGGTGGCCCAGCGAGCGGTATGCGTTGGCAAGTGCTCGCCCCAGAATCGAACAGAACTCCCAGGGACAGTAACTCAGCGAGTCTGGTGATGCGCGTGGATGCAGGCGAAATTACTGTGCTGTTACTGGGTGACACCGGCGCAGATGAGCATGCGGAGATTCTGCAGTCCGAGTCGGTGGACACCGGTAGCGCTCGCAGTGCAGGCCCGCAGATTTCAGAAAACCTCGCGGCGGACGTAGTGAAGATTGCTCACCACGGCTCTAATGACCAAGATCCGCGAATTCTCGCCGCGAGCGGTGCCACACTCGGACTCATTTCGGTCGGTATGGATAACGGGTACGGACACCCACACCCCGCAGTGCTCCGTGATCTTGCTGAACGCGGCATTCAGCCACTCCGCACCGATCTACATGGGGCGATCGCGGTGCGCACGACAGATGAGGGCCCTCGAGCTTGGGTCGAGGTCGGCGGTGCACACTAGGCTTAATGTGTGGCATCAATGAGCGGAAACACGAAGAGTAAACCCGAGCCTAAAGCGAAGATTCCTAAGCTGAACTGGAACGATGCGCGGCCGGCTCCGGTTGTGTTGGTGAGTGGTCCGGAAGAGTTTCTTGCCGACCGTGCGACCCAGTCGATCCGAGAAGCGCTTCGTGCGGTTGCAAACGAGATTGAGGTGCACGATATTGATGCCTCAAGTTATGCGGCAGGCGAGCTGTTCACTATCGCGAGCCCGTCACTGTTTGCTGAGCCGCGATTGATTCGAGTGCAGTTCGTCGAGAAGTGTTCTGATGCCTTTCTCGAGGACGCGAAGCGGTACGTCGCGCAACCCGCGGAAGACACGACACTCGTATTACGTCATTCTGGCGGCCAACGAGGGAAAGCGCTGCTCGACCTGATTCGCAATGGTGCGGGCGAAGGCGTCGAGATTGTCTGCGCTGAAGTGAAGAAAGATCAGGAACGGTTCAGTTTTGTGCAGGCTGAGTTTCGGCGACTTGGTGCGCAGATTACCCCGGGCGGACTCCGTCAACTTCTTGCTGCGTACTCGGGTGGAATCGGTGAGCTGGCGGGCGCCTGTGCACAGCTCGTGTCCGATGTGGGGACGCGGATATCCGAAGAAGAGGTTGGTCGAGCAACCGAGGGGCGTGTGGAAGCGGGAGCATTCAAGGTCGCCGATGCGGCGACCGCTGGACGCGCGGCCGATGCGCTCGTCTTGCTCAGGCAGGCAGTGTCGACCGGAACGGACCCCATTCCACTCCTTGCTGCGCTTAACATGAAGGTTCGCGCAATGGCTCGAGTGTTCGGCAGCATGGGGAGAAGTGGCCAGCTTGCCAAAGAGCTCGGCATGGCGCCGTGGCAGGTGGAGCGCGCACAGCGCGAAGTCCAGGGATGGCGCGAAAGCGACCTCGCACGCTGCATTGACCTGGCGGCGGAAACGGAGTGGCTGCTGAAAGGCGGGAGCCGTGACCCAGAATATGCGTTAGAGCGCTATCTCCTCTTTGTAGCGAATCGCGGGCGCACCCCATAGAACCCGTGAACGCGCTGTGTGTATCGTGCACGAAGTAGCGCGCACGTAACCTGTGCGCGCTACGCTGAAACTCCGACGATGGAAGGAGTGCTTATGGGCATTTTGGATGACGCAAAAGAAACACTCGGATCTGCTTCGAAAGAGGCGGAACGAAAGATCGAAGACGGCGTCGACAAGGTCAAAGATAAGGCTGAAGAGGTTCAGGCCGAGGCGAATGTCAAAAAAGCTGAAGCCGAGCGTGACTCAGTGAAAGCGCGGAACGAAGCGAAAGACAAACTCCGCGACTAACACCGAACGTTCCAACATACGCAAATGCCCTCTTCCCGACTGAACTGGAAGAGGGCATTTGCGTATGTACGCGAAAGGGTTAGAGCGCAGCGACCTTGCTAGCAAGGTTCGACTTGCGGTTCGCAGCCTGGTTCTTGTGGATAACGCCCTTGCTCACAGCCTTGTCGAGCTTGCGAGACGCAATCTGCAGCTTCGTCTCGGCAGCAGCCTTGTCACCGGACGCGACTGCCTCACGAGTGGCGCGCACAACGGTACGGAGCTCGCTCTTGTAGGTGCGATTACGCTCCGTTGCTTTCTGGTTGGTCTTGATGCGCTTGATCTGCGACTTAATATTTGCCACGTTGGGTGGAGTCCTTACTACGTACGGAAATATGGGGTTGTCCGCGCGGTGAGAGAGGGCACCTTGCGGGGTGTGTGGAATATCCACACGCAAGCCAAGAACCTACTTTAGCAGAATATGTTGCATCGCACTGCCGGGTTCTGAAATGAGGAGCCCGTACTTGATACCTATTCCACAGTCACTTCGTCGCCAACTCGAATGACGCCACCACACTCATCGCCTGAGCCAGCGGGAATTAACAAGCGTCCGAGCGTCGGTTCTTCCTGTCCGAGCTGAGTCGTGAGCGTGGGAAGCACTTTCGCGTCGCGTGCACCCGTGTCGGGGTTCGCGTGAGTGGCCGTGCAGCGCACAATTGGGCCCTCAGTAGTGAAACGGACGTTTCCCATTCGCACGGTGTTTGACCACCTGAGCTCGTCCCAAGCGGGGAGGCCGTCGATTACAACGTTCGAGCGGAATCTTCGGTCGTCGATCCCGAATCCAAGCTCGGTGCTTACTGCTTCGACACTTGCTCGGCTGTGGACGGTGACGAAGCCGCGGGCGCGATCCTGAAAGCGGGCACGTTCACCATCACCCAACAGCACCAGGGGAAGTAGTCCCGGTTTACGGAGTCGCGGACCCTGGTCAGAAGCGAGCACAAACTCGGTAATTGCTTCGATGAGCGACTTTCGCCCGTCCGAATCTAGACCAGATTCGATGAGTAGCTCAGCGCCATGGGTGATCCGCACGCGCTGGGCGTGTTCGTCGAAGCTCAGCCGTAATGCGGCCAATGCAGGGAAGTTCTGGAGAGCGAGTCCTTTCGCCTTGGGCCAGTAATCGAGCCCATCTTGCTCTTCAGGTGTGGCCGCGTTCGCGAAGCGGAATGCGAGGACGCGGTCTCCCGCGACGCGCCCATCACTCTGCACTATTAGGGACTCTCTGGGCTCTGGAGTAAACCCCTTTACTGGGTAGCGATAGAGCGCAACAATGCGAGGCATGCAACTTATCTTGTCAGATATGACGGGTGCGACGAGGCGGTTCAGAGCACGGGCACTGAAAGAAGTGGGATAATGGCTCGCAATGTCTCCTCGTAGTGTGAACCCTCCTGTGCCGGCGTCGACCGACCCTGCGAACATTCGCAACTTTTGCATCATCGCGCACATTGACCACGGCAAGTCGACGCTTGCCGACCGCATGCTGCAGATTACGGGCACCGTTCCCGACCGTGAAATGAGGGCGCAGTACCTCGACCGCATGGATATTGAGCGTGAGCGCGGCATCACCATCAAATCTCAGGCGGTACGCATGCCATGGGATCAAGGCGGTGTTTCATACGCCCTGAACATGATTGACACGCCTGGGCACGTGGACTTCAGTTACGAGGTCTCGCGCTCGCTCGCTGCATGTGAGGGTGCAATCTTGCTTGTCGATGCGGCCCAGGGCATCGAGGCTCAGACCCTCGCAAACCTATATCTTGCGATGGAGCATGATCTCGAGATCATCCCAGTGCTGAATAAAATTGACCTCCCCGCAGCGGACCCCGAGGGTGTCGCGCGTGAAATCACGGACCTCATTGGCGGAAATCCTGAAGACATCATCAAAGTGTCGGGGAAGACCGGTGCGGGCGTCGAAGAGTTGCTGGATCGCGTCGTTGCTCGTGTTCCGGCGCCGGTTGGTCTCGCGGACGCACCGGCACGAGCCATGATTTTTGACTCCGTGTACGACCCCTACCGCGGCGTTGTTACCTACGTGCGAATGATCGATGGCAACCTCGTGCCGCGCGAGAAAATTCAGATGATGTCAACGGGGTCGGAGTATGAGGCCCTCGAAATTGGAGTGTCGGCACCAGGACCCATGGCCACCAAGGGGCTTGCCGTTGGCGAGGTGGGCTACCTCATCACCGGTATTAAGGATGTGCGGCAGTCAAAGGTTGGCGACACAGTAACTGCCAAGAGACGGGCCGCGAGTGAAGCGCTGCCCGGCTACACCGAGCCGAAGCCAATGGTGTTTTCGGGGCTCTACCCCATTGATGGCTCCGATTATCCAGTCTTGCGCGAGGCACTCGACAAGCTGAAGCTTTCTGACGCAGCGTTGCAGTACGAGCCAGAAACCTCAGTCGCGCTTGGCTTCGGATTCCGTTGCGGGTTCTTGGGGCTGCTACACCTCGAGATCATCTCTGAGCGTCTCCGTCGCGAGTTTGACCTTGACCTCATCGCGACTGCCCCGAGCGTGGTGTACGAAGTCACCACCGATGACGGTAAAGACTACACGGTCACCAATCCGTCAGAGTATCCAGATGGGAAGATCAGTGGCGTTCGCGAACCGATGGTTCGCACGGCTGTTCTCGCACCGAAGGAATTCGTTGGCGCGATTATGGAGCTCTGCCAGAGCCGACGGGGCAGCTTGCTAGGCATGGAATACCTCGGCGAGCGAGTCGAGCTGCGCTACTCGATGCCTCTCGGCGAAATAGTGTTCGACTTCTTTGACCACCTGAAGAGCCGCACACAGGGGTACGCGAGCCTCGACTATGAGCCGATGGGGGATCAAGAAGGCGATCTGGTGAAAGTCGACATCCTGTTGCAGGGTGACAAGGTGGACGCGTTTAGCGCCATTGTGCACCGCGACAAGGCTTACCATTACGGCACGATGATGGCTGAGCGACTTCGCAAGCTGATCCCTCGGCAACAGTTTGAGGTCCCGATCCAGGCCGCAATTGGCTCGCGTATTATTGCGCGCGAGACCATTCGTGCGATCCGAAAAGATGTGCTTGCCAAGTGCTATGGCGGCGACATTAGTCGTAAGCGGAAGCTGCTCGAGAAGCAGAAGGAAGGCAAGAAGCGCATGAAGATGGTCGGCAGGGTCGAAGTGCCGCAGGAAGCATTTATCGCTGCGCTTTCTGGCGACGTGGAGGGTAAGGAAACAAACAAATGAGTGCCGCAGCTCCAGGAGGTCCTCGCAGGAGTAGTCACGTCGATATGCCCGTTGCCTACGCGGCTGTCGGCGCATCTGCTGACGAAGATCTGATGCGCTTTCCGCCGGAAGGCTTCACGCCATTCGAGGATGCTGTGAGACTCGGAAGTGGCCACGACCGCTTTGTCCTTGCGGCGAGCCTCCTCATGACCTGGGGTGCGCAGCGTGGCGCTGGTTATACGGTCTCAGACATTGTGCGTGGCGACGGAGGCCGATACGAGGGCGTGAAGTTCGACGACGAGGGACGCCCAGAGCCGGGACTCGAGGAAGAAGAGCACTTCGGGCCAGACGGGGAGCCGTACCTCACCGCTGGCACCACCGCCAATATTTCTCGCCCGGGTGACAAGCACCAGATTCCAGTTTTGGTCATCTTCACGGTGAATGAGTCGCACACAGTTGGCTTTGCCCTGGGAAACACTGATGAGAGCGGTGCAGTCGGGGAGCAGCTGTTCGCAATTGAACTTCGGGGGGATAATTCTGTCTGGGCGACAGCCCGCGGCTTCGTGACGGTTCCGAAAAGCGGAATTCTCGGGCTGAAAGGGCGTAACCTCGTCAAAGAGGAGCTGATTGCAGCCAAACAGCAGCTCGATGCGCTTGCGCCCGTTTCTATTGCAGGGTCAGGCCTCCTACGGCCGGACCCTGCAGCAGACACCGAGAGTTCCGAACCGGGACGGGAGAGCTAGAGAGTGCCCAGCGTTCTCCCTGACGGAGACACGGCACCTGAGGACGGCAGTCTCCCTATTCAGGTGCTCGAGGGGGCCGGCGACCGCCGCTTTGGCGTGTATATTCACGTCCCCTACTGCCGGGTCCGATGCGGATACTGCGACTTCAACACGTACACAGCGAGTGAACTCGGTGGCACGAGCCGCGCTGACTACGCGGGTCAAGCACAGCAAGAGTTGAGTTTCGGTGCCGAGGCGATGCGTCGCGTAGGGCTGCCGGACCGGCAGGTTTCGACCGTGTTTTTCGGTGGCGGTACGCCGACACTGCTACCTGCGAGCGACCTGGTGGAGATGCTGCAACACGTCCGTGACGAATGGGGGATCGAGGCTGGCGCCGAGGTCACCACTGAAGCGAACCCCGACTCCGTCGACCGCGCGTACTTGCATCAACTGGCGGAGGCTGGCTTTACGCGAGTCAGCTTCGGTATGCAGTCGGCCGTGCCACACGTGCTCGCCACACTTGACCGGACGCACACACCCGAACGTGTGCCCGTCGTGACGCAGTGGGCCAAGGAGGCCGGGCTGCAGGTGAGCGTCGATCTGATCTATGGATCCCCAGGCGAGAGTCTGAGTGATTGGCAGCAGTCTCTCGATGTCGCTCTCGCAACTGAACCTGACCATCTTTCGGCGTATGCCCTCATTGTGGAGCCCGGGACCAAACTCGCTGCGAGAATCCGTCGAGGCGAACTCGATGCTCCAGATGAGGATCTCCACGCGGAGATGTATGAGCTCGCAGAAGAGAGGCTCGCCGAAGCCGGGTTGCATTGGTACGAAATCAGTAACTGGTCGCGCGGGCCAGAGACGCGTTCTCGCCACAATCTCTCGTACTGGACTGGTGAAGACTGGTGGGCGGCGGGCCCGGGAGCGCACAGTCACATCGGCGGGGTTCGTTGGTGGAACGTAAAGCACCCTGGTGCGTACGCGCAGCGAATGGCGCACGGTGTTTCGCCTGCGCACGCTCGAGAGATTCTTGATGCTGACACGCGTCGAAGTGAGCGGATGTTGCTTGAGACAAGGATCGTCGACGGCTTGCCGCTCGCCACGCTTCGTGAAGATGAGCGCACAGCGATTCCCGAGCTCATTGCTGCGGGGCTCATAGAAGGCCGCGCGGTGTTTGGCAAAGACCCACGGATCGTGCCAACACTTCGAGGCCGATTGCTCGCTGATACGCTCGTCCACCGACTACTCACACACTGAGCTGATGCCCGATCGTGGCTTCCAAATACGTGGTGGTCTGTCAGCTTCGACTGCCCAGATGGATTCGAGCCTGAGTGTTATAGACTGGCACTCGCCCTAATAGAGTGCCAGATTGCGGGAAGAGGAGGTACGGCATGGTGGAAGATCGTGCGGCCGACCCTCTGAGCGAACGCGGACTGTCAGTGCTCCATGCGATCGTGAGCGACTACATCGAGTCAAACGAACCGGTTGGCTCGAAAGTGATTGTAGACCGGCACAGTTTCGGAGTTTCCGCAGCGACGATCCGCAATGACATGGCGCTCCTCGAAGACGAGGATCTTATCGAGGCGCCCCACACATCGTCAGGGCGTATCCCCACCGACAAGGGCTACCGGCTGTACGTCGATACGCTACCCAAGTTCCGGCCGCTGAGTCAGGCCCAACGCACTGCCATCGAACAGTTTTTGGGCGAGTCAAATGATCTCGACGATGTTATGGCGCGGACAGTTCGACTGCTTGCCCGCCTCACCAATCAGGTTGCGGTCGTGCAGTACCCGTCACTCAGGCGAATCGCGGTGCGGCACGTAGACATGGTGCTGCTTGGCGAAGGACGACTACTCTGTGTGCTCATTCTCGGCAACGGCGTGGTCGAGCAGCAAACGGTCGTGCTCCGTGGGACTGAACCAGGCTACGAGCGGGTACGTGACCTGCAGGCGCAGGTTGGCAATCTCATAGTGGGAAACGAAGTCGAAACCGCGGCAGCCGACCTCATTCAGTTTGCTGATGGGCACTCGGAGGCACCAACCGACGGCAACTACGAGCGCGCTGAGGACGCCCAGTTTGTTCGAAGTGTGCTTGATGTGGTGATCGATATGTTGCGGGCGAATCGCAGTGATCGCATCTCCATTTCGGGGGCAGCAAACCTTACCCGTCCAGGTGAATTTGAGGGAAGCCTCCCCGTAGTGCTCGGGGCGATCGAAGAGCAGGTGACGCTCTTGCGACTCTTTGGTGAACTCGTGAATGACAGCCGTGAAATCTCCACGTCCATTGGGCGTGAGAATGAGCAGTACGGTCTTGCTGCCGCATCCGTCATCGCGTCGAGCTACGAAAACGAGGGTGATTCAGTGTCGCGCCTCGGTGTACTGGGGCCACTTCGCATGGATTATGCGGGCAATATGGCAACCGTTCGCGCGGTAGCGCGGTACTTGAGCCGGCTGCTCAACGAGTGATGGTGAGTACCGGCATCCCGGTTGCGGTCACACGAAACTCGTGACCGAACGTTAAACCAGACAATACCAACGACTGAACAGAAGATTTGAGGAGCTGCACACTGTGGCGGACCACTACGAGGCACTCGGAGTAGAGCGTGAAGCGACCCCTGAGGAAATAAAGAAAGCGTACCGGCGGCTAGCTCGGGAGCTGCACCCCGATGTGAATCCCAGCCCCGAAGCAGCGGAGCGTTTTAAGGACGTCACACACGCCTACGATGTGCTGAGCGACCCCGAGCAGCGTCAGAGCTACGACATGGGCGGCGGCCAGGGCGGGATGGGCGGCTTTGGCGACATCTTCGAGACGTTCTTCGGCGGAGCCGGAGGCTTTGGAGGCGGCGGCCAGCGTGGCCCCCGCTCGCGCACGGAACGCGGAGAAGACGCCATGATTCGCGTTGAAGTATCGCTTGGCGACGTAATCTTTGGTGCGCAGCATGAGATCACTGTCAATACCGCGGTACTCTGCAACACGTGCTCTGGCAGTTGCTGCCAGCCCGGCACGTCGCCTGTGACCTGTGACGTATGTGGCGGACAAGGGCAGATGCAGCGCCAGGTTCGTTCGCTGTTTGGCAATGTGGTCACCATGCACCCGTGTGGCAGTTGCTCAGGGTATGGCACTGTGATCGAAAGCCCCTGCGTCAACTGTGGCGGCAAGGGGCGCGTGCGTGAGCGGCGCACCATGAACATCGACGTCCCCTCGGGCATCGACACGGGTACCCGCATGCAGATGCGTGGCGGCGGCGAAGTTGGGCCAGGTGGAGGCCCGAACGGTGACTTGTTCATTGAGTTCAGGGTCGAGCGACACGACACTTTCAGCCGTGACGGTAATGATCTCTTGTGCACCATGCAGTCGAGCATGACCGATGCGATCCTTGGTACAGAGGCTTCGCTCGCAGGCCTCGACGGTGAAGTGAAAGTCGAGATGCCAGCTGGGACTCAGTCGGGTGATGTTCTGACAGTACGCGGGCGGGGCATTCAGGGGCTTCAGACCACCACGCGTGGCGATCTGAAGATCGCTGTACAAGTGGTCACCCCAACGAAAGTATCCAGCCGCGAACGTGACCTCGTGATGCAGCTTGCGGCATTGCGCGGGGACGGAAAGCCGGCACTGGGCGAGTTCCAGCAGAGCTTCTTCGGTAAAATTCGGGATCGCTTCTTCCGACAGGGCTAGGCACCATCGTGGCGAACCTGTACTTCAACGAATTGACGCCCGCTGACGCTTTCGAGGTTGGTGCGACGATCGAAGTGGTTGGCGAGGAAGCGCGGCACGCGGTTCGTGTGAGCCGCCTGCGGGCTGGCGAGCGTGTCATCATCGGGAATGGTGCGGGGGTGCTTGGCGAGGGCGCCGTGGAGTCGGCGTTGAAGGATCGCTTCACAGTGGTACTCGACCGGGTGCGCTTTGAGGATGTGCGCAGTGACGCTGTGCCGAATCGGCCCCGATTTGTGCTGGTTCAGGCGCTCGCAAAGGGCGACCGTGCCGAGCGTGCCGTTGAGCAGGCCACTGAGTTCGGTGTGGATGCGATCGTTCCGTGGCAGGCATCCCGTTCAGTGTCTCGCTGGGACGGTGCCGGGTCAGAGAAGGCCACAAAGGGTGTGGCAAAGTGGCGCAAGGTTGCACGAGAGGCTGCAAAGCAGTCAATTCGGGCCTGGGTTCCGATCGTCGAGTCCCCGGCAACGCTTCAAAAGCTTTGCGAAGTCGCTGCGCAAGATAATGCGTGTGTTGTCGTGCTACATCCCCGTGGAACGGTGGGTTTGGGTGAATGGGCTCGAACCCATTTACTGCCTGACTCTGGTGTCACTGATGTGTATCTGGTGGTGGGCCCCGAGGGGGGCCTCACCGATCTGGAGTTAGAGGATCTGCGCAGCGCGGGTGCGCAGATCCTCCTCCTCGGCGAGACGGTCCTACGCACCTCGAGCGCGGGTCCAGCGGCGATCGCCGTGCTGAACGTCACACTGGGTCGGTGGTAATCGCTGATACCTGCCGGCGTGTGGGAGATCGCTACCTGCGTCCTGCCTTGTGGCGGAATAGCCATGCGCCCCAAGCGAACGCAATGATCAAGATCATGATGCACCACCCCACGGCCCACCACGGAGCAGCTCCGAGCACATCATCAGCTCCGCCGACCAAGAGGAAGCGAATCGTGTCAATGATTGGCGTGAGTGGCTGATGGGCTGCGACCCACTGCAGCCAACTCGGCATGCTTTCGACCGGCACGAAACCGCTTGAGAGATATGGCAGAAACAGCAGGATGAAGCCGTAGCCATTCGCACCCTCGGGGCTCTTCGCGGCGAGTCCGATTGCAGCGAACAGGTAGGTCAGGGCCAAGATGTAGAGCGAGATGAGGCCAGCGGTGAGGTTCCATGCCCACGTATCTCCGGTCGGTCGGAACCCGATCGCGAGCGCAACACCGATCGTGACGGCCGTCGCGATCAGGTTTCGTATGAGGCTTGCCACCACGTGGCCGGTGAGTACCGCACTTGAGCGGAGCGGCATTGTGCGGAAACGGTCCATGATTCCGCTCTGCATATCGTTAGCTACTTGCACGGCTGTCGACGAGGCACCGAAACCTGCGCAGGTCAGGATGATGCCTGGTACGACGTAGTCAACGTATGAGCCAGAGGGATCGATTGCCCCACCGAACACCCACGTGAACATCACCATCAACATCACGGGGAGCAGGATCGCCATTAGCAGCGATTCTCCATCGTGTACAGAGTGCTTGAGGCTCCTCCCAACAAAAACGATCTCAGCGGTGATACCAGTGAGTCGCCTGCGCTTGTCTGAGACAGCGGTGGGCTGCGGTTGTTGGAGAGTCGTGATTGTTGTCATTACTTTTCTCTCGTGTTTGTGAGGGACAGGAAAACATCGTCGAGAGAGGGTCGCTTCAGAGTGACGTTGCCTACGGATCCAGACTCATCGAGCAAATCGAGCGCATGTCTGAGTCCCGAGACAGTTCCATCCGTCGCTTCCTCGCGAATCAACTCACCTCTGTCATCGTGGAGTCGTACAGTGTCGCCGCCGACGTGCGCTTTTAAGACCTCCGCTGTGCCTAATCCGACGATCCGACCGTGATTCAGCACGGCGATACGGTCGGCCAGCTGGTCTGCCTCTTCGAGATACTGCGTCGTGAGGAAGACCGTGGTGCCAGTTTTGGTGAGCGTGCGAATGATGTCCCAGAGATCCCGACGGCTGCGAGTGTCGAGTCCCGTGGTCGGTTCATCCAGAAAGAGCACCTCGGGTGTGCAAACGAAGCTCAGTGCCAGGTCCAGTCGTCGTCGCATGCCACCCGAGTAACCGCGAACGCGACGTGTCGCCGCTTGCGTCAGCTGAAACTGCTCGAGGAGCTCTGTGGTCCTTGCTGCCGTTGCGCGTCGGCCGAGGCCTGCGAGTCTGGCAAACATTCTGAGGTTCTCGGCCCCGGTGAGCTGATCGTCGACGGCGGCCGATTGGCCAGTCACTGCGATGCGCTTTTGAACCTCCGTCGGCGAACGGTTCACGTCGTACCCCAACACGTGGGCTTCTCCGCTATCTAAGTGGCTGAGTGTGGTCAAGATGTTGATCGTTGTCGTCTTCCCGGATCCGTTTGGTCCGAGGAGTCCGAATATCTCGCCGCGTTGCACTGTGAGATCAAGCCCGTCAAGCACGGTGTTTCCGTTGAAGCTTTTATGGAGGTTGAGCACCTGGATGGTTGGGTCTGGCATCACGATCCTTTCTGTGTACGTGTAAAACTGTGTATGACAGTAACATATGGTGTATTCGATACACAATGCGTAAACTGGGTGAATGAGCGAAGCAGAATCTCCAGAACTCCCGCGCGGTATTGCACTGGCTTGGGGTGTCGCGGCGAACCCGCAGCGAGGGCCGAAGCGAGAGATGAGCATTGAGCGCATCGTTGAGGTGGCTGTAACGCTCGCCGACGCGGAGGGTATTGGTGCCGTTTCCATGGCAGCGGTTGCGGCGAAGCTGGGTTTTACGCCCATGTCGCTATATCGATACGTCAGTGCGAAAGACGATCTCCTGCTCCTCATGCAGGAAGCGGCGACGGGATTACCCTCTGAAGCAATTCGTGAGGCAGAGGGTTGGCGTACAAAGCTGAGCTTGATGTTTCAGGAACAAGTGCAGATTTACCTGCGGCACCCTTGGATTCTGACCTTGCCGATTTCAGGTACGCCGATCACACCCAATAGCTCTGCTTGGCTCGACACTGGGCTCGAGGCTCTTGCGGCTCTCCCGATTACCGAGGATGAGCGAATCGGAATTGCGCTGCTTGTGACTGGACATGCGCGGTGGAGCGGAATGGTGTTCGCCGGGTACTCCGACGAAGCGCGAAAGACCGGTAGAACCGATGAGGAAGTATCGGCACAAGAAAGCTTGTTACTCGACGCTGTGATCTCGGAGGACGAGTTTCCCGCATTGCGTCGTGCGATCGACGCCGGGGTGTTTGTGTCGACCGCTGACCCATTTCAGTTTGGGATTGAGCGCGTGCTTGACGGGGTCGCGGAGTTCATCTCGCGAAGAATTGACTCAGGGGTGCCCGCCGAGGAGGCAGCAGCACCGGCAGATGCTGCAGATGCCGGAGCCGGAGGCAGCGGCGACTCAGATGAAGCTGAACTGTTGACTGACAAACGGTATCGAGAGGCGCAGAAAGCGGTGCTGAGCGCTGAGAAAGCAGTGCGGGCGGCCCGGAAAGTTGAGCGACAAACTCGTCGAGAGGCCCTTGAGCGACTCTCGCGATAACTGCTGAGAGCGTAATGCTGGTGGCGGGTGCGGCCTCGGATTCAAGCAGCTTGTCCAAGCTTGTATTGCCTCAGAATGGCCGGGTCGACGGGTTAGAGCCTTTAGATTGTTCACGCAAGCGTTCAAGGGCCGATCGCGGTGGTGGGTGCCCGCGCTCCTCGTCGGCCGCATCTTGAACCGGTTTGAATCGGACCGTCGAAATAGGGACGTCCTTGAACTTCTTCCCAAGCACAGAGATCCACTCCATGACGCCACCAGATGTTTGCTTCACGCTGATCCCGGTGTGATGTTTCATCACGTGGTGCCGTCTGCATGCCACCGCGAGATTTCGAGTTGATGTTTCGCCACCGAAAGCCGCGTCAACCGTGTGATCTTGATCAGCGCGGTGCGGAATCACGCTGCAGCCCGGATAGCGACAGTGCTGGTCACGCGCGATAATGAAGCGTCTAATTTCGGCACTGGGTCGGTAGCGGTCGACGCGAATAACCTCGCCCGTAACCGGGTGGCACGAAATGCGATCCCATCCAGGCTGCAGGCTGGCGAGCAGACGGGCTGTTGCGGCATCAATTGGCCCATACCCCGCGAGTGCTGCTGCGCCTTCGAAGCCCGCCAACCTCCTCGTCCGGCTCGAGGTAGGAGCCGCGGTGGCCTTGATGGGGTCTGCTGCTCCAGTGTCGGTGCCGGTCGTTTCAGAAGCTGCCGCATCCATGCCTGTTGATGCTGGCGGCAGTAAAGAAAGAGTGGGGATGGTGACCTGAACCCGGGCCTGAATACCGCTGAGGTCGACCTCCCCAAGTTCATTTGACGGTTCACCCGAGAGCAGTAGATCGGAGACTAGATCGGCCCGGATGTGATCCAGAGGCCGTGCCTTTTCGTGTCGTGAACCGGTGGATCCAGTCAGCGAATCAATCCCATTTTGCTCGGATTGCTGCACTAGCCGAGCCTGTTGCGATAGCCGATCATAGATGGCGTGTGCAGCAGTGGCATCAAGAATCGCAGTTAGTTGCGCCATTCCATCGTCAAGGTTTGTGATCTTGACGCAGCGCTCATTGCGAGCTTGATCACAACGCTCCTCGAACGAGCGCACCGCATACTTCTCGGCGAGAATCTTCGCCGTGCGCCGCGTGCGATTCGGTGTCTCGCGCTCCGCATACTCGAGCGCCTCTGCCTCATACGCGCGACGTGCACGCGAATCAATGATGATGGTACCTGCGTCGGCGATCGCCATCGCGTGCACAGGAGCCACACGGCCTGCACTCAACGATGCGTGAACATTAGGGTAGTTCTCCACCACGGACACGGCACTCTGGATTTTCAGTGCCGCCGCACGGTCCGAAAGGCGGAGCGCAAAACCCACCTCGGCCTCGACGGTGCGGTGACACATGGATGCGTGTGAGGAATCGTTCGTGTTGCTCTCCGACTCAACTTCGGCGAGCTGCTGAATGAGTGCGAGCTCTTGCATCTTCAATGCTTCTAGATGTTTGATCTGCTGCTCGAAATCTTCTACCCGTCTGACCGCTTCGCCGAGCAGCTGATGCTGCTGGCTGCCGATCTGGAATGGGGTGCTCATGGGGTAATTATCATGTACACGTCAGACATTGAGGCCCAGAAAATGGCGTCATTTCGCGGTTCACAGAGAAAATTATTTGTAAGATTTTAGGCTAATTTTTTGTGAGATTAACCATAGTCAGCTCACAGGCCGATGTGCTGGCCGATTCCCCCGGCGTGTTATCCACAGGGTGACGCCCGTGACACAGAAGGGCACAGGTAGACTGGGGCGTATGGCAGAAGAGACCGTATTCGGCAAGATTGCGTCGGGCGAGATCCCAGTAGAGGTGCTCGTGGAGACAGCGCGTGTCATGGCGTTCCGCGACGTGGCACCGCAGGCACCCGTGCACATCCTGGTGATTCCGAAAACTACGGCGTACAAAAACGTTGAGGAACTTGCTGCGGGTGACCCGGTGCTGCTCGCAGAAATGATTGCAGTCGCTAAGCAGGTCGCGGAAGAGCACGCGAACGGCGAGTTCCGACTTATATTCAACAACGGTGCGAGCGCCGGGCAGACAGTGTTCCATGTGCATGCGCACGTACTCGCGGGCGAACTAAATGAGGGCTCACTCGTTGGATCCTGAACCTGAACAGCAGCGAACCGTATTGCTCAGCGGTGTCGATCTGGCGAGATTTCTGGGGCACCGCGACCGGCTCATTGAAGACCTCGAGGCACAGCATCCCGATGTATATTTCCACGTGAGGGATCAGATTCTCACATTGCGTGGACCAGCGAGCGCTGTTCGTCGCGCTGAAGAAGTGATGGGTGAAATACTTGAGATGGCTCGGCGCGGGGGCGCGGTCTCACAGCACGATGTTAAGGAGATGACGCGTTTGGCTCACTCTGGCGAGGCGTCCGGTGCTGCGCAGCGGTTGTCGGAACCGATACTCACGGTACGCGGCAATGCCGTGCGCCCACAGACGCAGGGTCAGCGTGAGTATGTGCAGGCGATCGCAGACCACACCATTGTGTTCGGGATCGGCCCTGCAGGCACCGGTAAGACGTATCTCGCGATGGCGAAAGCTGTGCAAGCTCTCCAACGCAGGGAAGTCTCGAAGATCATTTTGACTCGTCCTGCCGTAGAAGCGGGGGAGCGGCTCGGATACTTGCCTGGCACCCTTGAGGACAAGATCGACCCCTACCTCCGACCGTTATTCGATGCTGTCGGTGCGATGATGGACGCCGATCTCATACCGAAGTTACTTGCGAGCGGGACCATTGAGGTCGCACCGCTTGCGTACATGCGTGGCCGCACGCTCAATGAATCATTTGTCATTCTGGACGAAGCACAGAACACCACTTCTGAGCAGATGAAAATGTTCTTGACCAGACTCGGTTACGGTTCAAAGATGGTGGTGACTGGAGACGTCACTCAGATCGATCTCCCTAACGCAACCAGTGGATTGCGGCAGGTAACGAAGATTCTGAGTGGTGTCGAAGATGTACATGTTTCTGATCTGACTGCGGACGACATTGTGCGTCACAGCTTGGTGGGCAGGATCGTTGACGCCTACTCTAAGCACGACGAGAGTGTGCAATCTCAGGGCTCAAATAACCCTGCGCAACAAAGTGGCAAGAAGAGAGGTCCTCGATCGTGAGTGTTGAGGTCAACAATGAGTCGGGGGTGAGCGTTGACGAGCATCAGTTGCTTCGTCTCGCCGCCTTTGTGCTTGAGTCCATGCATGTGCATCCCGATGCGGAGCTTGGAGTGATCCTCGTTGATGAAGGCGCGATCGAGCGACTTCACGTCGATTGGATGGACGAGCCGGGGCCCACCGACGTACTGAGTTTTCCGATGGATGAGTTGCGACCCGGCCGGCCTGACTCTGTGTCGCCCGCGGGGCTCCTCGGTGATATCGCAATCTGCCCCCAGGTAGCTGAGGTGCAGGCAGAAGCTGCCGGGCATGCACTGATGCAAGAGATCACGGTGTTGCAAACTCATGGCATGCTGCACCTACTAGGTTTCGATCACTCGACACCAGATGAGGAGGCCGAGATGTTCGGCCTCCAGCGTGACCTGCTGCTGTCATTCGCCATGCGAGAACGGGCCAAATGAACGGAGTTCTGATTGCGCTGCTCCTTTCGGCAGCGGCTGTACTCCTTGTATTGGGTGGCCTGCTCACAGCCACTGACGCGGCACTGAGTGTTCGATCACGTGCGGAGCTGAGTGCACTCGCCGCTAATTCTCCGCGCCGCGGTAAGGCAATTCGATCTATCGTCGACGACGAACGGATGCACTTGAACTCACTGAGGTTCGCGCGTGTGTTCGCTGAAACGTTCGCCGCGGTTCTTATCACGCTCGTGGTCGCCTACACACTTCATGAGCTGTGGCTTGAGCTCGTCATTGCCACCATCGTTATGACCGCACTGACATTCGTGATTGTGGGGTCGAGCCCACGAACCATCGGTACCCATCGCCCAGATGCCGTCATCCGGTTTGCTGCACCTGCAGTCCGCATGCTTCGGGTCACCCTCGGCCCTCTCGCGAACGCGCTCGTACGGATCGGTGACCGGGTCACCCCGGGTCGTGGCGCAGGGCAAGCCCGACTGCGGGACGAGCGTCAGCTTCTTTCGATGGTGGATCAAGCAGCGGAACAGCAGTTGCTCGAAGCGGAGGATCGCGATTACATTCATTCGCTCATGGCATTCGGCGACACTCTCGTCCGTGAAGTGATGGTCCCTCGCATCGACATGGTGACCGTTGACACCGACCTCACCGTGCGCGAGACGCTCGAGGCGTTACTTTCGGCCCGTCACTCACGAGTTCCGGTTGTGACGGGCGAGGCCGACGACGTAGTGGGTGTGGCCTATTTGCGTCACGCGAGCAGTTTTTTGCTGCGTCGGCCCGGCGAAGCAGAGACCGCGCTCGTGTCCAGGATCGTGAAGCCAGCCCAATTTGTGCCCGAAGTGCAGCGAGCCGATGAACTACTCAAGCAGATGCAGCGCGACTCGAACCACCTCGCCCTCGTCGTTGATGAGTACGGTGGCATCTCTGGACTGGTCACGCTCGAAGATCTCATCGAGGAGCTACTCGGCGATATTAATGATGAGCATGACCGTGATACCCCGGAAGTTGTCGAGGGTGATGACGGTTCGTTCCGTGTCAGCGCTCGGCTCTCAGTCGAAGACCTCGGGAACTTATTTGGCGTGGAACTCGATGATGACGAGGTAGATACTGTTGGTGGACTTGTAGCGAAATCACTTGGCAGACTCCCGAAGGCCGGAGACAGGGCCGTCGTTGAGGGCATTGCGCTCACCGCAATGGAGATGCAGCGCCGGAGACAGCGCCTGCTTACGGTAGACGTGCGCTGGGTGGGCACAAATGAGGGAGATCAAGAGTGAACGAGAAGTTGAATGAGAACGAGTTCCGCGCGGGCTTTGTGTCATTTGTTGGGCGCCCGAACGCTGGCAAGTCGACACTCACAAATGCACTCGTTGGTGAGAAGATAGCGATCACCAGTCCGAAACCGCAGACGACTCGTCGTGCGATCCGTGGAATCGCTCACCGGCCCGACGGGCAGCTCATCATTGTTGATACGCCCGGCATTCATCGTCCGCGCACCCTCCTGGGTGAACGACTGAATGCGCTCGTGGAATCGACACTCGGTGATGTGGATGTGATTGGACTCTGCGTGCCGGCGAACGAGAAGCTCGGGCCGGGAGACCGCTTTATTAATGAACGCCTCGACGACTTCCCCCGCGCCAAAAAGGTGGCGATTCTCACAAAGACTGATCAAGCAAGCCGCGACCAGATCGTCGATCAGCTGGTGAAGCTCGGTGAGCTGCGTGAGTGGGACGCGGTCGTGCCAATTTCTGCAGTAACGAATGAGCAGCTCGACGTGCTGTCCGATGTGTTGCTCGAGCAGATGCCCGTATCCCCGCCACTATATGCCGATGATCAAATCACCGAAGAAAGCGAAGACGAACGCATTGCCGAGCTCATACGTGAAGCGGCTCTGGAAGGGGTCCACGATGAGCTGCCGCACTCGCTCGCAGTCACAGTAGATGATCGTGAAGAGCGAGATGCTACCGATGGAACGCCCGGGCTTCTTGAGCTGTACGCCTCGTTGTACGTGGAGCGCGATAGTCAGAAAGGAATTATCATCGGGAAAGGTGGTTCTCGACTCAAAGATGTGGGTAGGCGAGCGCGGATAGAAATTGAAGCATTACTCGGGCGGCATGTCTACCTCTCATTGCGCGTCAAGGTACTCAAGGAGTGGCAGCGAGACCCCAAATCGCTCGGGAGGCTCGGGTTCTAGTAGTCTCAGGCTCAGAGAGGCTACTTGCCCCAGTCGTGGTGCTACCTCTTCGCTAATCGCGGTTCAAAGGAGATATCGTGGATTCGATTACTGACCAGGCAGAGTTGACAGGTCTGACGCAGGGTTACGGCATTGCGAGTTTCATCTTGTATGTCGTTATAGTTATCGCGCTGTGGCGCGTCTTTTCAAAGGCAGGCTACCCTGGAATTCTCGCGATCATTCCGATCGTCAACGCGTTCTTCCTCGTGAAAATCGCCGGCTACTCATTCTGGATGACGCTGCTCTATCTCGTACCAATCGTAAATATCGTGTTCGGAATATTCGTGGCAATCCGTCTTGGTGAACGATTTGGCAAAGGCGGGGTCTTTTCGTTCTTCCTACTGTGGCTGTTCGCGTTTATCGGGTACTTCATCATCGGATTTGGCGGCGCAACGTACACCCGGCGCTAGCCGCTTCCCTGAGGCCCATATTGTCGGAACTGAGTTGAACAATTGATGCTGTGGTGCGGGTTCAGCGTCCGCCGCTGAACCCGCCACCGCCACCACCACCGGAGAACCCTCCACCTGAGGATCCCCCGGAGCCGCTCGATGAATAGCTCGTGGATGACGAGAGGCTGCTCGTAAACGACGAAATCGAACTACTGATGTTGCCCAGCCCATGGTGCGCGAGTGCTGGGTACCAGAGTGGCGAGGTTGCCCCTGTGTTTTGGTATGTCACTTCAAGTACACGGCTCCACTCCTTTTCAAGGCCAAAAAGCATCGCATAGGGGAGAAGCCGCTCATACAGGTGCACCACGTCGACGCTCCCATCTTGTTGGCGCTCAGCGCCAGTGTAGGACTGCAGCATCTGCAGACGATCGGCCTCCGCAATTCGGATGAAGAGGCGCGTTCCCTCAAGGTATTCGCGTGCCTCTGCACCCATTGGGGTGTGTACGCGGTGCCGGGGGATGGTCCATCCAGCCAAGAGGAGACCAAGCCCGGCCACCACGAAGCAGGCCACCTGTAGGGTGCCGTTGTCGCGATTCAGCCCGATGAGGTTGAGGGTCAGTGCGATCACGCTGAGAGACAGCCCGATGAGTCCACAAATGAATGCCATGCGGCTTCGTTCAGTAGTGAAGTACCCGCGGCTAATTGCATGCTTGGTTCCTCTAGCGCGTAACTTTTGCATGCGGCTCGAGAATGAAGAGTCGTTCCTCGGCAGTGTGAACACCTTGCCTGGGGCACTGCCATAGAAGAGTTCGGTGAGCGTTTCTTTGTCGAGAGGATCGCTCACACGGTTCGGGTCGAGGAGCCGAAACTGTGGCACGGGCTTACCGCCTCCAAAAATGCCGGACTTCGCTTCCGTTTCTTCAATCCTGGTTGCACCGCGAACAGCCAGGTGCACAAACTCTGCGGGCACAGACGACGCAGTCTTGCCAATGAGGGAGCCCGCGATCAATGGGGGAAAGTGATCCGGTACGTCATACTGTGCGACCACTGTTCCACGGTAGTGACGGCGCTTGCGCTTCAGCATTGACAACGCAATCGTGCCGATGATTCCGGCAGCCAACGAAGCAGCCCCCGCAATCGTAGGCAAGACATCGAGTGTGAAACTTGGGAGACGAACGTGCGGTTGGGTGACAACGCCGGGCTCGAGCCCAATAGCGACCGTCACTCCTTCCCGGCGGTCAAGTGAGGTCGGAGAGACCTGAAACGCGGTCCCGTCGCTCTGCTGCATGATCCCGCACTCATCTTCGGAATACGCGTGCCCGAAGTAGCAGCGCGCGTTACCATTTAGCGCATCGGCAAGTTCGTCTGAGAATCTGATCTCGGCGGTGGCTGAATCAATCGTTTGGTAATGCTCGTGGTCAACGAGATCCCAATAAAATTCGTCCGCATTGCCGTCGTCTCGCGCGAGAATCACATCGCTGAGCGTGTACTGAATAACATACGTTTGCTCACCGTGAACGAAGTTGTCATCGCCAGTGAGAACTGCGACGAAACCGTCCTCCGTTTCTGTCCAGAACGGAATAGGTGCCCCAGTCTCGTCCGTCACAGTGAAGTCACGAGGATCACTTGAGGCACCCTCGTATTCGATGGGGAGGCCGCGAACGATGCCCCGATTCTGATCGAAATCTGGGAACCTAGCAGTGAGAGTTTCCGTGACCTCGGCAACTGCGCGACCTCGGTCATCAAGAGCAATGTCGTACTCCGCATGCCAGCTGTCGTAGCTGAAGTCATTCGTGTCGGCGGCTGCAGGGGTGGCAATTGTGGTGCCGAGAAGAGCAGCGCCAGCGACAGCAATGCCGAGCGTTCTCATGAGTTTGTTCAGGATCCCCATTGTTTCAGGTTATCTGGGTGCGGTGCACGGTTCCATCCGCGCCCTCGTAGATACTGGACGCGTTGAAGAAAGCGACTTGCGAAGACTAGAGGTCCCAAAATTACCACCAGCAATCTGAACGGGACGCAGGCCCGAACCCCGCTCCAGGCCGGACTCACCGATATTGTCACTTTGCGGGCAGAGCATGAAACACCTCGCAGGAAATTTGGTGCCGTCGCGCTGAGTGCAGCAGTACTCCTTGGAATACTTGCTCTCTCGGGATGCTCTGGTGGAAGTTCCTCGGTGACCATCGAGTACGACGACGGGCAGCAAGTGAAAGCCTCGTTTGAAGACGTGGAATGCAGTGATGTGAAGGCTTCCGCTACATCCGTCGATCCGAAACATGCCTCCATCAACGTACATTTCGATGCAGACAATGATAATTACCGGAGTCGTGCCTGGGTGTATGCAGACGAACTGGTGCTGTTTGCGGCAGAAAGTGCCGAAGTCAGCCGAGATGGTGATCGCGTGACCGTCAGCGGTGAAGGGTCAGTTCAGATTGCGGAGCGGGCTGCAGAGGACCCAGCACCAGGGGGTGGGTTTGATGCTGAGAACGCGGTGGAAACGACCGGCGCAATCGAAGCTGAACTCACGTGCTCAAGCTGAGTACCAATACCATTCTGCTATGCTAATTCAATGCTGTACGGCTCGCTTCTCCTTAGCTGCCGCGACGAGTCCTAACCTTCAGGCCTCCCTCGTCGCGGTGTTTGTGTTGGCTGAGCAAATCTAAGTCGAGAAGGACAAGCCCATGAAGAACACACAGCAACCATCTGGTATGGCGACGCATCGTTACCGCCCATATCACGAACTCATTGAAGTTGATCTGCCCGATCGCACCTGGCCGACGAAGCGGATAACTGAAGCTCCACGCTGGTGTGCCGTCGATTTACGTGACGGCAACCAGGCGTTGATCGATCCGATGAGCCCCGAACGCAAGCGAATCATGTTCGATCTGCTCGTCAAGATGGGGTACAAAGAGATCGAGGTTGGTTTCCCGTCGGCGAGCCAGACAGATTTCGATTTTGTGCGTCACCTCATCGAAGAGGATGCGATCCCCGATGACGTTACGATCCAGGTCTTGACACAGGCTCGCGAGCATCTGATTAAGCGCACCTATGAGTCCATCATCGGCGCGAAACAAGCAATTGTTCATCTGTACAACTCCACGAGCATTCTGCAGCGCGACGTGGTCTTCCGCGAAGACCGTGAGGGTGTCAAGAAGATCGCCACCGAGGGTGCAAAGCTGTGCCTCGAAAGTGAGTCGATCTGTGAGGGCACGAAGATCTTTTACCAGTATTCACCCGAGTCCTACACTGGCACGGAGCTTGATTATGCGGTTGAGGTTTGCAACGCGGTCATCGAGATCTTCCAGCCCACTCCTGAACGAAACGTCATCATTAATTTGCCGGCAACGGTAGAGATGGCGACTCCAAACGTGTATGCCGATTCGATTGAGTGGATGAGTCGGAACCTGGCTCACCGTGAGAACGTGATTCTTTCCCTGCATCCTCACAATGACCGAGGGACTGCGGTTGCCGCGGCAGAGTTGGGGTACATGGCGGGTGCCGACCGGATCGAGGGGTGCCTCTTTGGAAACGGAGAGAGGACGGGCAACGTCGATCTCGTCACGCTCGGCATTAACCTGTTTACTCAGGGCATCGATCCGATGATTAGCTTCTCGCAGCTCGACGAGATCCGACGCACGGCTGAGTACTGCAACCAGCTTCCCGTACCGGAGCGGAGTCCGTGGGCTGGAGACCTGGTGTACACGGCGTTCTCCGGCTCCCACCAGGACGCCATTAAGAAGGGTTTCGAGCGGATGCGCGAGGACGCTGCAGACGCTGGCGTGTCGGTAGACGAGACAGAGTGGGCAGTGCCTTATCTGCCGGTGGACCCCAAGGATCTCGGCCGGTCGTATGAGGCCGTAATTCGTGTGAATTCTCAGTCGGGCAAGGGTGGAGTCGCCTACTTGCTGAAGACCGACCACAATTTGGATCTGCCGCGACGCCTCCAGATCGAATTTAGTGCGGTTGTGCAGAATCTCACAGACGGCGAAGGTGGAGAGGTGTCGAGTGATGACATCTGGCGCACGTTCCAAGACGAGTACCTTCCCTCGGGCGATGAGAGTGTCGACAGGTGGGGCCGCTACGAGGTATTGCGCACCCAAGCGACAAGTACAGGTGACGGTATCACCGAGTTGGCAGTCGATTACCGCGACGGTGATGAGCAGAAAGCGGTAGTTTCGCACGGCAACGGCCCCGTCGATGCGTTCCTCAACGCATTGAATGCGGGCGAACATAGCGTCACCCTGTTTGATTATGTTGAGCATGCGATGAGCTCGGGTGGCGATGCGGTTGCGGCATCATATGTGGACCTTGAAGTTGATGGACACCGCTTGTGGGGCGTGGGGATTGACGCTGACACGAGCCTCGCGACGCTGGAAGCCATCATCAGTGCGGTAAATAGGGCAGTGCGCAAGACGAACGCATCGCGTTCGGATAGCAGTGCCGTGCCGCTCACGGCGGCAGCCCACGGAGCGTAGCGAGGGGTAGCAGTGCGCAAGACGAACGCATCGCGTTCGGATAGCAGTGCCGTGCCGCTCACGGCGGCAGCCCACGGAGCGTAGCGAGGGGTAGCAGTGCGCAAGACGAACGCATCGCGTTTGGATAGCACTGCCGTGCCGCTTACGGCGGCAGCCCGCGGAGCGTAGTCTCGACGTTACTCGTACATATGTTCGAGGTTTCGGCGTGTGAGGTGACTCGATGTCGCTGGTCACGAATAGGGTAAGAGCGTGATTGCTTCTATTCGTGGCCCCGTTCTCGCTCTGGGTGCAGGGTGGGTGGTTGTCGGTGTTGGTGGCCTCGGTTTACGGGTCGAAGTACCGGCTGGCCGCGCGCCTCAGTTGCACCTGGGAGACGAGGCGTCGCTGCATACGTCCTTGATCGTTCGCGAAGACTCACTGACACTGTTCGGGTTCGCGACTGAGGAGGAGATCCAGGTATTTGGCCACCTGCTTGGTGTCTCGGGCGTTGGTCCACGCAGTGCATTGGGTGTGCTCTCAGAGCTCACACCGGCCGAGGTGGTGCAGGCGGTGGCTGCGGAGGATGAGAAGCCCTTTAAGAGAGTATCTGGGATTGGTCCGAAGACCGCGAAATTGATTACTGTTTCGCTCTCAGGCAAACTGTCCGCCATCGTACTCAGTGGCGCAGACGCGGCGGCTTTGGGAGCGGAAAGTGCGGCGACGCAGAGTTACGGGGCCGAGAGCGCCGTCCAGCTGGGCTTGGTGGGCCTCGGCTGGAGTGAAAAGGAAGCCGCGCTTGCTGTGCAGGACGCGCGAGAGGCTGGCGCACCTGATGGTGAGGCGGCACTACTGCGAGCGGCGCTTGCCCTCTTGCAGAGTGATCGGCCAGGCAATGGGTTCGGGGGTCGTCGATGACGGGGGAGTTGTCGTCTGAGGTATCGCAGGCTGAGTTGAGTTTTGAGGGGGCATTGCGACCTTCTTCGCTCGAAGAGTTTGTTGGTCAGGCAAAAGTTCGAAAGCAACTCAAGCTACTCCTTGATGCTGCATCGATGCAGCATCGGACGCCAGATCACATATTGCTGGCCGGGCCACCTGGGTTAGGCAAAACAACGCTGTCGATGATTGTGGCGACCGAGCTTGAAAAGCCATTGCATCAGACATCGGGGCCAGCGATTCAGCATGCGGGGGATTTAGCGGCGGTGTTGTCAGCATTGACCCCGGGTGAAGTGCTGTTTGTTGATGAGATCCACCGCATGGCCCGTAGCGCGGAAGAAATGCTGTACCTCGCCATGGAGGACTTCAAGATTGACATCATGGTGGGAAAAGGTGCTGGTGCAACATCGATTCCGTTGGAGCTGGCACCTTTCACGCTGGTTGGTGCGACCACTCGAGCTGGTCTTCTACCGAACCCGCTGAGGGATCGATTCGGATTTACCGCACACCTTGAGTTCTACGCTGATGATGAGCTCGAAAGTGTCGTACGTCGAGCGTCTGGGCTCCTCGGTTTTGACGTCGCGCCCGAGGGAATCGCTGAGATTGCTCGGCGCTCACGGGGTACGCCTCGTATCGCTAACCGTCTGTTGCGCCGTGTCCGCGACTACAGTCTGGTGCATGACACTCCCGGCGATACTGAGAGTGTCCAAGCTGCACTCGCTCTGTATGACGTGGATCAGCAAGGCCTGGACCGGCTTGACCGTGAGGTGCTTCACGCCGTTGTGGAAAGGTTTGGCGGGGGGCCTGTGGGGCTGTCCACACTTGCGGTGTCGGTCGGAGAAGAAGCAGAAACAATTGAGGCAGTTGTAGAGCCATTCCTCGTGAGGGCAGGCTTGCTTACACGCACGCCAAGGGGCAGGGTCGCGACCCGGTTAGCTTGGGCCCACACAGGTATTCCAATGCCGGATGCCCTATAGTTTTATGGAGTTTGTGCGTGAATTGCGCATACCCATGCCCATAATCTTGGAAGGACCACTGTGGATCCGATTTCGCTTGTAATGATCGCCCTCATCGGCGTGCTTATTATCTTCATGTTTCGTAATGGCAAGAAGAGGCAGCAGGCGATGCAACAGCTTCAGAGTGGATTGCGTCCTGGTGCGGACATCATGCTGCAGTCGGGCATCTACGGCACTGTTGAGTCGGTTGATGAGGAAGAGAACCGCGTCACCATATTGAGTGGAACTAGCTCGCTCGTTGTACACCGCAGTGCTGTCTCACAGATCATTAACCCGGTTGAGGCGACGGAAGAAGAGAGCACCGCTCTCGCTCCCGACGATGACCCTGCATTTGGTGAGAGCATTGCTGAGCGGAACCCAGAAGTCACCGAGGATCGTGACGCTAGCGCCGCAGTCGAGGATGCGGACGCTCAGACCATCGGCGATGATTCGGATGATCCAGAGGATCCGAAAAAAGCCTAAGCAGGATCGGGCCTCACTCGCTACTTTGGAGCGCATCGGAGAGTTCACTGATGCCGCCGAGTGCACAGCGCCCAGCACCACATAACCAATCGAGAGAAAGTTGCCGCCCTTGGCGTCCACACCAGCGGTGCGGAGAGCCCGTCGCTCCCTCACGTTCCTCCTGATCATCATTGTCGGCCTTGTCGGATTGATCACATTCGGTGTGCTCCGAAGCGACGCGACGTGGACGCCGAAGCTCGCGCTCGACTTGCAGGGTGGCACGCAGATCCTCCTTGCGCCGCAACAGACTGATGGGCAGGCTGTCTCAGGCGAGCAGCTGAGCCAGGCAGTTGAGATTATTCGGCAGCGAGTTGACTCATCTGGAGTTTCAGAAGCCGAGATTACGACACAGGGAAGTCAAAATATCTCGGTGTCTATTCCCGGCAAAGCCGACGAGGCAACGCTCGAGCGGATTGCCGCCTCAGCCAAGCTCGATTTCCGCACTGTACTGGCTGCCGATGTAGCGACAGGAAGCCCACAAGATCCCGCCGTCGAGGGAGATGCAGCCACCGAAGAGGGCGCGAGTGAGGGCGACGCCGCAGCAGAAAGCGCGGCCGAAGAGGGTGCCGGCGATGAGACTGCGGCGACCGAAGAGGGTGCAGACGGTGAAGCTGCCGAGGAGACTGCAGAAGAGGATCTCGGGCCGATCGACCCTGACCCGATCCCGGATACTCCGTATGATCAAGCCTGGATGACGCCGGCCCTCATGCAGGAGTTCGCGGATTTCAGCTGCGACTCAGAGTCGGTCCTCGACGCGGGTGAAGCTCCCACTGATCGGCCACTCATTACCTGCGATAACCAGGGAATGTGGAAGTACATTCTTGGTCCAGTCGAGCTCGGCGGCGAAGTTATTACGGATGCCGTCGCGCAACCTGCAACCACGTCAACGGGAGCCACCACAGGTGGTTGGGCCGTTCAGATGACGCTCGATAACGCAGGCACGGAGACGTTCGGCCAGATCAGTACCCGTTTGTACGGTGCAGAACCGCCAACAGATCAGTTCGCCTTTGTGCTCGACGGACAGGTGCTCTCAGCTCCACAGATGCAGGGACAGATCCTCGACGGACGTCCATCGATCAGCGGCGACTTCACGCAAGAGTCTGCCGAGGTACTGGCGGATCAGCTGAAGTTTGGTGCGCTGCCCATCGGGTTCGAGATGCAAAGCCAGGTGGACATCTCGGCAACGCTTGGCTCCAATCAGCTTCAAGCTGGTCTTCTTGCGGGCCTCATTGGGCTCTTGCTCGTTGTCGTGTACTCAATGTTCCAGTACCGCGTACTCAGCGTTGTGACCATTACGTCGCTGGCGATCGCGGCACTTCTGACGTATCTGCTGTTGACGTACTTCTCGTGGCGTCAGGGGTATCGACTCAGTCTCGCTGGTGTTGCCGGCATCATCGTGGCGGTCGGCTTTACTGCCGATTCGTTCATTCTGTATTTTGAGCGCATTAGAGACTCAATTCGAGATGGCTTCGGTATTGAGAAAGCGGTCGACCTCGGGTGGAAACAGGCGATCCGAACTATTCTTGCGTCGGACGCAATCTTCATCATGGCATCCGTGATTCTGTTTATCTTCGCAGTTGCCAACGTCCGTGGCTTTGCGTTCACGCTTGGTCTCACCACTGTGATCGATGTGCTCGTTGTGACGCTCTTCACTCACCCGGTGATGACGCTGCTGTCGCGGACAAAGTTCTACCGCAATGGTCATCCGGCATCAGGGTTAGACCCGCGCGGGCTCGGCGCGACCTATCGTGGGCGCCTGGAGTTCCGCGCACCCGTTGTGGCAGGGAGCGGCAAGGGACGGAAGAACAAGGGTGCGCAGCGTGAAGCTGAGCGGCGCCAAACCATAGCCGAGCGTAAGGCGGCGCAGGAAATGAATGCCGATGCTTCGACCGGAAAGGAGGGCTAACGTGGCCCGTTCATTCGCCGAATTCGGCAATGCGATTTATACCGGTGAGAAATCCATCGATTTCGTTGGCCGGCGTAAGATTTGGTACACGATCGCTGCGGTCCTCCTCATCATCGCCGTGGTTGGTCCCTTTTTGCGCGGTGGCTTCACGTTTGGCCTTGACTTCACTGGCGGTAGCCAGTTTCAGGTGCACCTCAGCCAGCCCGTCGAAGACGATCAGACGATTGCTGAAGAGGCCATTGTCGAGGTGCTCCCGGCAAGTACTCCGCGTGTCAGCCATGTCGGACAAGCTGACATTCGTGTGCAGCTCGAAGCACTGGATGATGCAGATACAGCGGCAGTCAATGACGCGCTGGTCGGCGCGTTTGATGTCACCGAAGATGATGTGACCTACTCGTTTGTGGGTCCAGCCTGGGGGCAGGACATCACTCAGCAGGCGCTCGTCGGGATCGCGGTCTTTCTGCTCTTCGCGGCACTCATTATGGCGATATATTTCCGCACGTGGAAAATGGCGCTTGCTGCGCTGATGGCGCTCCTGCACGACCTCATTATTACCGCGGGGGTGTATGGGATCATGGGATTTGAGGTGACCCCGGCCGCCTTGATCGGGTTACTCACGATTCTTGGCTACTCGCTGTATGACACGGTCGTAGTATTTGACAAGATTCGTGAGAATACGGCTCCGGGGGAGAGCAATGAGCTCCGTACATTCTCCGAATCGGTGAACTTGGCGGTCAACCAGACGCTCGTGCGATCGATCAATACCTCGGTCGTAGGACTTCTGCCCGTCGGGTCTATTCTCTTCATCGGCGCATTCATCCTTGGTGCGGGCACGCTCCGTGATATTTCGCTTGCGCTGTTCATCGGAATTTTGGTTGGTGCATACTCAACGATCTTCATCGCGGCCCCTGTCTATGCGCAGATTCGTGGACGCGAGGATAAGATCAAGCGACATGATGAGCGGGTGCATCGACTGCGGGAGAAGAACGCCGCGGATGGAGCAAAGGAGGACGCTGAGGCTGAAACGGAGTCGGCCGCAGGCACGTCCCGTTCGTAGCTACGACAGAGGCAGCGAATCCACGCCGAAGAATGTGAGCAGGGTTCGTCGTCGGTATGTTTGGTGGTGTAACGTTCAAACATTCGAGCGGAGGTGATTCGTGGCTGGGAGTGAAGTTGTAAACAGCGGCAGTACGTCGCTGCGACGTCTTGTGCCAAGAATCTTTTCGCGTGCGAGTGCACCCGGGGCTGTCGAACAGCTCGTACGTACAGTGCGTTCTAACCACCCGAAGGCTGACCTCTCCGTAATTCAGCGTGCATATACGGCCGCGGAACGAGCGCATCGCGGACAAAAGCGGCGGAGCGGTGAACCCTACATCACGCATCCGATCGCCGTATCGCAGATTCTCGCTGAACTGGGAGTTGCGCCGGTCGCAATTGCTGCCTCCCTGCTGCATGACACGGTTGAAGATACGGATTACACGCTCGAGCAACTGACGGACGAGTTCGGTGACGAGATCGCCATGCTCGTTGACGGGGTGACAAAACTCGACAAGGTGAAGTACGGAGATTCAGCGCAGGCTGAGACCGTACGCAAGATGGTTGTTGCGATGTCGAAAGACATCCGGGTGCTCGTCATCAAACTTGCGGATCGACTCCACAACGCCCGCACCTGGGGCTTTGTGTCCTCGGAGTCCGCAAAGCGTAAAGCACAAGAAACCATAGAGATCTTCGCGCCACTCGCTCACCGACTCGGTATCCAGTCGATCAAGACCGAGCTTGAAGACCTGTCGTTCGCGGTGCTGAAGCCCAAGCTGTACGCCGAGATTGAGAACCTCGTGACGCAGCGTAACCCAATGCGTGACGAACTGGTAGGCGTCGTGATCGGCTCGATCGAGTCTGATCTGCGGAACGGAAAGATTCGTGGCGAGGTCACTGGTCGCCCGAAAGAGCTCTACTCCATTTATCAAAAGATGATCGTGCGCGGTCGAGATTTTGATGACATCTATGACCTCGTCGGCATCCGTGTGCTCGTTCCGTCGATTCGCGACTGCTACGCGGTTCTCGGGGCCGTGCACGCTCGGTGGACTCCGATCCCTGGGCGCTTCAAAGATTACATTGCAACGCCCAAATTCAACCTGTATCAATCGTTGCACACGACTGTCATCGGCCCTGATGGTCGTGCGGTTGAGATTCAGATCCGCACCTATGAAATGCACCAGCGGGCCGAGTACGGCGTGGCCGCCCACTGGAAGTACAAACAGCAGCGTACGCAGAGTCGGGAACAGACGCAGACTGAGATGGCTTGGCTCGCCCACATTTCGGACTGGCAGGCCGAAACTGAAGACCCCGGTGAGTTCCTCGATGCGCTTCGTTATGAAATCGGAGCCAAGGAGGTCTACGTATTCACCCCTCGTGGGCGGGTTATCGGCCTTCCCGCTGGTGGTACGACCGTGGACTTCGCGTATGCCGTGCACACCGAAGTCGGTCACCGCACCATGGGCGCTCGCGTCAATGGGCGGCTCGTGCCACTCGAAACAGAGCTACATAATGGTGACGTCGTTGAGGCGTTTACTTCGAAAGATCCTGACGCGGGCCCCAGCAAGGACTGGCTCAGTTTTGTGAAGAGCAAGCGTGCGCAAAACAAGATCCGTCAGTGGTTCACGAAGGAACGCCGTGACGAAGCCATTGAGCGGGGCAAGGAAGAGATCACTAAGGCGCTCCGTAAGCAGAACCTGCCGCTGCGCAGGATCCTCAACTCAGACGCGCTTAATCAGATTGCGCTGCAGCTTCGGTACGTCGATGTAACTGGTTTGTATGCAGGTGTCGGCGAGGGGCACGTGTCTGCGCAGTCGGTGATCGAGAAGGTGAAAGCGCTCACCGCTGATGATCAAGCATCGACGGAACCTGCTCTCGCGGAGCTGACTGACGTGGCTGGTGGAGTACGCGCGAGCAAGAATGAGTCGAGTAGCAGCGGAGTCGCGGTGAAAGGCGCCTCCGATATTCTCGTGAAGCTCGCGAAATGCTGCACTCCGGTTCCCGGCGACGAAATCCTGGGTTTCATTACCAAAGGGCAGGGAGTGTCGGTCCACAGGACAGATTGCAAGAACTTCGCGGCACTGCGCAATGAGACCGAGCGTATTGTCGAGGTTGAGTGGGCGCCCACCTCCAAGAGCGTCTTTCTCGTGCAGATTCAGGCCGAAGCACTCGATCGCTCCGGACTCCTATCGGATGTCACGCGCGTGCTTTCCGAACACCACGTCAACATTCTTTCCGCTTCAGTACAAACTTCGAAGTCGCGACTTGCGATCAGTCGGTTTGTGTTCGAGATGGCAAATGCGACCCATCTCGACCACGTGCTTAATGCTGTGCGGCGCATCGACGGAGTCTACGACGTCTACCGAGTCAACAACAGCTAGGTGGCTGAGCCGAGGCTACCTACCCCTGGGAGTGACGGCGAAAGTTCTTCTGGGCGACAGCGCGATGGGGTCGACGTGACTCAAGGGCTTCAGCCACCGCTTCGCGCCCATTGGGGACCAGGCGCAAGAGGAGCCGGCATGCCACCTGTTCTGGTGTTTTGAGCTCCGCTCGTACGCGCAGCAGGTCGCATATGGTTCGGAGCGGGGTTGTCACGGAAAACCCGCCGAAATCTTCGAGTTCGTGGGACGCGATAGAGAGACCACGGACCAAGACATCAGGTGTCGTGTAGTTTGGTTTCCTGACGCCGTTCGGCACGGTGAATTGGAGCGATAGGCGCGGGCTCTTCGCGGCACCCCATACCCAGGCCGCAGTGAGGTGGGTTGGAATCCATCCGCCGTCGAGCCACGGGGCGAGAGACGCAAGCCGCACACGGGGCGTCTCCGGCCAACCGACTGGGCGAAGTCCCGGACCACATCTTACAAAGGTCCCGCCGCGTAGGTCTGCTGAGCGCACAGCCACCGGCCAGTGATCCGTACGGGGCGGGCTCGGCAATGTACGAGGGGAGTGGTCGGGCGTGGGCGACATGTCTTCATAGTGCCCAGTTGCTCGTCCAACTTCTAGTGCGGATGACGAACTGTGGATAACTTTCGTCGTATGCGATCTGTGAGCAGTTAATCGCCGAGTGCAGCAAGCCAAGACTGCTGTGTGGCCAGGCTCTGCTCCAGTTCAGCAATCTGAGCTTTGTCGCCACTCGTTTTGGCGGCGTCCAGTTGGGAGGTAAGAACGGCGATCGAATCCTCAAGCTGCCCGCGAAGCCCCTCGCTGCGTGCCTTGGTCTCCGGGTTCGTCTTCTGCCAGTGTTCTTCTTCGAGATTCTTCACGTGCGTCTCGACTTTGCGCAGCCTCCCCTCAACATCACGCAGGGATTCACGTGGGACACGTCCAATTTCATCCCAGCGCACCTGAAAGTCTGTGAGCTGCTTGCGGGCCGCAGCGTGGTCGGTCACTTTGAGGAGCGGCTCAGCCTCATCCAGGAGTGCGAGCTTCGCTGTGAGGTTTGCTTCGTACTCCTCATTGACTTGCTCAGCCTCGGCCTTACGTGCTGAATACAGCACGTCGCCCGCGGCCTTGAAGCGTGCCCAGAGTTGATCATCGAGCTTGCGCCCAGCTCGCCCTGCAGCCTTCCAATCTTCGAGCAGGTCCCGGTATGCGGGTACGCCGTCTGACCCTTTCGGAGCGAGTGCTTCGGCAGCAGCAATAATTTTTTCCTTGCGCTGCTTCACTTCTTTGTTATTGACATCAAGTTTGGCGAAGTGGGCGCGGCGAGCGGAGTCGAAACCCTGGCGCGCACTGCGGAACCGTTTCCAGAGTGCGTCGGCCTGAGATTTCGGTACCTGTGGGCCGCCTCGCTGTGAGGCCTGCCAGTCAGTGAAGAGCTTTTCGAACGCCTGTGCAGAGTCTTTCCATCTGATGGATGCTTCGGGCTGTGCAGCGAGACGCTCAGCCTCGACCACAATGGCTTCTCGCTGCTCGAGAGCAGCCTTACGGGCTGCATCTCGTTCCGCCTGCTGCATCTCACTGAGTTCGTGTGCCTTACCGCCGAGTTTCTCCACCCGCGTGCGGAGTGCAGCAAGATCGCCGACAGCTGACGGCTCGACCAATTGTTCACGCAGCCGCTCCACCGCCTGAGGAATGTCTGCCGGTGGGGTGCCGCGTGTGATTCGCTGCTCGAGGAGTGTGACCTGCCCCGCAAGCTCTACGTACTTACGCTCGAAGTAGGCGAGTGCCTCTTCAGGGGTGCCGTCCGGGTACTCGCCGACGACGCGTTCCGCTTCACCATCGCGCACATACACCGTACGATTCTCGTCAACTCGACCCCACGGCGTTTCTTTCGTCGCTTCGCTCGTGTTATTCGTCGCTTCGCTCACCGTGCTTCTCACCTGTCGGTCGGGTTGTTGGCGCGCGGGCCAACCGGGTCGGACACACTCCCACTATGCCACAGCGGTGCCGTCCAGTGCCTGTCGGATGGTCTCGGTACGATTGCGGTGTGACCTTACCTATGACCCCAGGGCAAACCGCCCCGCTTGCAGTTCGTATGCGGCCGCGGTCGCTTGACGAGGTCGTTGGCCAGCAGCACCTCCTGCGCCCCGGGTCTCCGCTCCGTGTTCTTGCGGCGGATGGCGACAGTGGGGCGGGGGCTGTGTCGTTGATTCTATGGGGGCCGCCAGGCACAGGGAAGACGACGCTCGCGCAAGCGATCGCCCACTCGAGTGGTCGCAAGTTTGTTGAGCTTTCCGCGGTCTCTGCAGGGATCAAGGACGTGCGCGTGGTTATGGAGCGGGCACTCAATGACCGGGATCTCTACGGGCAGGCAACCGTGCTGTTTCTCGACGAGATCCATCGTTTCACGAAAGCGCAGCAAGATGCACTTCTTCCTGGAGTTGAGAACGGGTGGGTGACGCTCGTCGCCGCGACAACTGAGAACCCCTCGTTCTCTGTGATCAGCCCACTGCTTTCACGTTCGCTGTTACTGACGCTCGAGCAATTGGATCAAGAAGACCTCCTGCTGCTCATGCGGAGAGCGATCTCGGAGCAACGAGGACTCGCAGACCGGGTGGAAGTAGAAGATGATGCGCTTGATGCACTGGTGCAGATGGCATCTGGTGACGCGCGCCGTGCTCTGACGGGACTTGAAGCTGCTGCTGCCTCGGCGCTTGCGTCCACGGACGGTGCAGACTCGGACGATGGCAGCGAGGAATCGCCGGCACGCCCTGTGGTTACTGACGAGATCGTCGCAGCATCGATTGATCGCGCCCTGCTGCGGTACGACCGAAACGGTGATGAGCACTACGACGTCATTAGTGCGTTTATTAAGTCGCTGCGTGGGTCTGACCCTGACGCCGCGGTGCACTACCTTGCCCGGATGATCGAAGCAGGAGAAGACCCGCGGTTCATCGCGCGTCGACTGATGGTGCATGCCGCTGAAGACGTCGGCATGGCAGATCCACAGGCCCTGCAGATTGCAGTTGCAGCCGCGGAGGCCACGCAGCTCATTGGACTACCGGAGGCGCGCATTCCGCTTGCCGAGGCCACGATCTATATAGCGACGGCACCAAAATCGAGTTCGGTGATATCGGCGATTGATGCCGCGATCTCAGATGTGCGAGCAGGGAAGATTGGCAGGGTGCCCAAACACCTGCGAGATGCGCACTACCCGGGAGCGAAACGACTTGGCCACGGGAAAGGGTACAAATACCCGCACAGTGACCCTCGTGGGGTTTTGCAGCAGCAGTACCTCCCCGACGAGCTCACCTCACGAGAGTACTACTCACCGACCACTCACGGTGCAGAGCGAGAGATCTCAGAACGACTCGAAAAGCTGCGTAGGATCACTCGGCCCCGAACGTAGCCGAGTCTGGTAAGCTATTCGTTGGCCAACATTGCGCTCTTACGCTGGCTGCAAAAGAGTGACGGATGGCAGGGTCCCTGTAGCCGGGTTTCTGCAATGGTCGTTCCCTCACCGATACACGGTTCGCTGTGTCGCGTGCATCGGGCGCTTATGCGCTTCGTTGCGGACACAGCACTGGCCGAGAGAACACTGCGGATTGCACTACAACCGCAGATAACTTACGAATCAGAAACTCGAAAGGATCACAGTGTCGACTACGTCACGTACTCGTTCGCAGACCCGCCTTTCCCGTTCACTCGGGATCGCACTTACCCCGAAGGCCGCACGCTACCTTGAGAAGCGTCCCTACGCTCCCGGTCAGCATGGCCGCACCAAACGCAAGAGCGATAGCGACTACGCTGTTCGTCTGCGCGAGAAGCAGCGTCTACGGGCCCAGTACGGCATCCGCGAGAAGCAGCTCGTTATTGCATTCAACGAAGCACGCCGTCACGACGGTCTGACCGGTGAGAACCTGGTTGAGCTGCTCGAGATGCGTCTCGACGCGCTCGTGTTGCGTGCAGGATTTGCTCGCACTACTGCGCAGGCGCGCCAGATGGTCGTACACCGCCACATCCTCGTTGACGGCAAGCTCGTCGACCGTCCGTCGTTCCGCGTCAAGCCAGGTCAGCTGATCCACGTAAAGCAGCGTTCAGAGGCCCTCGAGCCGTTCCAGGTGGCAGCGGCCGGTGGCCACGTTGAGGTGCTCCCGAACGTTCCGGGCTACCTCGAGGTCGAGATCGACAAGCTGCAGGCGAAGCTGCTGCGTCGCCCGAAGCGTGCCGAGGTTCCCGTAACCTGTGAGGTGCAGCTGGTGGTTGAGTTCTACTCAGGCCGCTAAGCACAGAGGTTTTGAATGGGGGTGTCGGCGTAGCCGGCACCCCCATTCGCGTATGTGATGCGAACTATGGTGGAGTATTACCTACGTCCGGCATACCCAGACCACTAAGCTAGGTGGTGCTTTTACTACGCGAGCAGAAAGCTCGGGTGGCGGAGCGTCAGAAGGGAAGAATGGGAATGCGTAAGCTGTCCTGCTTGATTACAGGGATCATCCTTGGCTTTATTGCCGCTCACTTCGTAAACCAAACTGTGGAGGGTCGACGCTTCTTCGATCGCGTCAATAGAGGAACTCGTGAGTTCAGCGATGCGCTCGCGAGTGGATACCACGACGCGGAGTCAAAGGTGGAAGAAATATTTGAGGATGTTGAGGATTCCCTGAGGGACCTCGACAACACACAGTAAGCCCAGGCCGGGGCCGGTGCCCATAGACCCGCTTCGACCACTACCAGCACCACTCCGGAGGACGACACTCGCGATGAAGACCGCTGAAATTCAACGCCGATGGCTTGACTACTTTGAGGAGCGCGACCACACGGTCGTACCGTCGGCGTCACTCGTCAGCGATGACCCGACACTGATGTTTACGGTGGCGGGCATGGTGCCATTCGTGCCATACCTCTCAGGCCTCGTCCCCGCACCATATTCCAGGGCCACTAGCGTTCAGAAGTGCATTCGTACGAACGACATCGAAGAAGTTGGAAAAACGCCGAGGCACGGCACTTTCTTTCAGATGTGCGGCAATTTCTCGTTCGGTGATTACTTCAAAGAGGGAGCAATCTCGTTTGCGTGGGAGTTTCTCACTGCGTCCGAAACAGAGGGGGGTCTTGGCTTCGATGCCGCGGACCTCTGGGTGACCGTGTACGAGAACGATGATGAGGCGCGCACCATCTGGCGCGATGTCATCGGTTTGTCCGATGAGCGCATACAGGGGCTCGGAAAGGACTCAAACTACTGGTCAACCGGGCAACCCGGCCCTGCAGGCCCCTGCTCCGAGATTTTCTTTGACCGCGGACCCACATATGGTCCAGATGGAGGGCCTGCGACCGACCACGATCGTTATGTCGAAATATGGAATCTCGTCTTCATGCAGTACGAGATTACGAATGTAACCTCGAAGACCGACTTTTCAGTAGTGGGGGAGCTGCCACAAAAGAACATTGATACCGGCCTGGGTCTCGAGCGTGTCGCCTTCATCAAGCAGGGCGTCGAGAACATGTACGAGATCGATCAAGTTCGACCGGTACTGGATCGTGCTGCAGAGCTGGCGGGCAAGACGTACGGGGCTGATGAGACGGACGATGTGCGGCTGCGCATCATTGCCGACCACGTACGAAGTGGTCTCATGCTGATCGCGGATGGTGTGACCCCATCGAACGAGGGGCGCGGTTACATACTCCGTCGCTTGCTGCGTCGAGTGGTCCTGTCTATGCGCTTGTTCGGTGTCGACGGACCCACATTTTCTACGTTATTTCCTGCGTCGCGTGATGCGATGAAGAGTGGCTATCCAGAGGTCGAACGCGACTTTGAGTTTATTTCTCGAGCCGCCTACGCGGAAGAGCGGACGTTCTTACGCACGCTCGCGTCTGGTATGCAGATTCTTGGCGGAGCGATTGAAAGTGCGACTGCCGGAGCGACCGGCGATACTCGGCTGCAGACCGAACGCCAGCCTCAGGGTTCCGGATCAGCTGTGCCAGGTGACACGGCTTTCCTTCTCCACGACACGCACGGCTTCCCAATTGAACTCACGCTCGAGATCGCGGAAGAAGCAGGCGTTCAAGTTGATCGTCAGGTCTTCACAGAGCTCATGCAAGAGCAGCGCGACCGCGCGCAAGCGGATGCTAAGGCCAAACGCGGCCAGCGCGCTGACCTGTCCGTGTATCGCGAGCTCCGTGGTCACGGAGAAACCCTGTTCACCGGGTATGACGAACTGGTTCATGAGAGCCGGGTACTCGGCATCCTTATCGACGGCGTCCCTGTGCGGGAGGCGCGTGAGGGAGATCTCGCAGAAATCGTACTGTCCGAAACATCGCTGTGGGCTGAGTCTGGCGGACAAGACTCCGACCAGGGTGTGATCGTCGGGGACGGCTACGAAGCTGAAGTGCTCGATGTGCAGAAGCCGGTGCAAGGGCTCATTGTGCACACAGTGAAAGTTTCGGTCGGAGTCATTGGGGTTGACGTACGTGCGGAAACTCGCGTGGATGCCGACTATCGGCGGGGCGCCACCCAGGCCCACTCAGGCACGCATATCGTGCACGCTGCGCTCCGTGATGTACTCGGTCCGAATGCACACCAGTCAGGCTCATACAACAAGGCGGGCTATTTGCGCCTTGATTTCACTCACACCGATGCGCTGTCGAGTGCCACGAAGAGTGAAATTGAGGAGATATCGAATCTCGCTATTCGATCCGACTACGAAGTAGTTACTCGTGAAATGTCGCTCGACGAGGCAAAAGAGATGGGCGCTATGGCGCTCTTCGGTGAGAAGTATGGCGATCGGGTGCGCGTCGTTGATATTGGCGGTCCGTGGTCGCGGGAGCTGTGCGCCGGCACCCACGTGTCTGGTTCCGCAGAAGTCGGCATGATCAGCTTGGTGTCGGAAAGCTCAGTGGGCTCGACCAACAGGCGTGTTGAGTCGCTCGTAGGTATGGAGGCGTTCCGCAATTTTGCAGCCGAGCGCGCGATCGTGCAGCAGCTCTCGAGTGGCCTCAAAGTGCCCCGTACTGAACTCGTCACCAGGGTGCAAGATCTCGGCACCCAACTGCGAGCGGCCGAGAAGAAGATTGCGTCTCTTGAAGCGGAAAAGTTGACGCAGCGCATACCGGAACTGCTTGCTGGGGTAGAAGAGCTGAATGGGCTGCGCGTTGTGCTTGCGTCTCTCGGAAACGTTGGCTCCGCCGACGATATTCGCGGGCTTGTGATCCAGCTGAGGCAGCGGCTCGGCTCCGAGGCGGGCGCAGTAGTGATTGCTGGTGCTGTGCCGGGTGGGGAAGGCCCCGCCAAACCCGTCGTGATCGCTGCGACTACCGAGGCCGGACGAGAGCGTGGCGTGCGCGCCGGCGACCTTGCGAAGCTGGGGGCCAGTGTGCTTGGTGGGGGAGGCGGCGGAAAGCCGGATCTCGCCCAGGGTGGCGGCTCAGACGCGACGAAGCTCGACGAGGCGCTGGCCGAAATCCGACGCAGCCTGAAAGGGTAGGGCGTGCAAACAGGAACCCGTTTAGGCATCGATGTCGGCAAAGCCCGCATCGGTGTCGCGCGAAGTGACCCGCACGGTATGCTCGCAACTCCTGTTGAGACAGTGAAGCGTGACAGCGCGGGTGACGCAGATTTGGTGCGGCTTGAGGCGATCCTCATCGAATTGGATGCCCGCGAAGTGGTTGTCGGCTTGCCATTGAATCTGCGAGGAGAAGTGACTGCCTCAACGGATGACGCGGAAAGGTTTGCGCGGCGGCTTGCTGAGCGCATCGCGCCACACGGCGCTACAGTGCGAATGGTTGACGAGCGACTATCGACGGTGTCTGCCCAGGGACAACTGCACCAGGCGGGAAGAAATACACGGAACAGCCGGGCGATTATCGATCAGGCCGCGGCGGTCGTAATTTTGCAGCACGCACTCGATATTGAGCGTTCGAGAGGATCGTTAATCGGCGTCGAAGTAGATGTCACGAGTCAAGGCAGAGAGGACATCGACGGATGAGCCAGCGAGGGACAAAAAAGAAGGGGCAGACCGGGAAGCGACTGCTGATCGCGCTCCTGGTGACAGTGTTGCTGCTTGGCGGCCTCGGGGCTGTCGGAGCCTACTTCTGGTCCCAGTACGGCGAGCAGATCTCACTATCGCTTGGTTGGACCACGAACGACTACGAGGGCGCGGGATCCGGTGAAGTCATCGTCATCATTGCGGAGGGCGATATTGGCGAGGATGTATCCCGTACCCTCGCTGAAGACGACGTGGTGAAAACCTCCGAGGCGTTCTACGAGCTACTTCTTACGCAGGACCCGGCAGTGGAGTTCCACCCGGGCGCGTACGCCCTGAAGCAGCAGATGAGCTCACAGCACGCGCTCGACGCGCTCCAAAACCCCGAGAACCGGGTACAACTCTCTGTCACGATCCCCGAGGGACGCACTGTCGATCAAACGCTTGAACTGATTGCGGAGAATATAGAGATTCCGCTTGAGGATCTGCAGGATGCGGTCGCTGACCCTGCAACATATGGATTGCCCGATAATGCGCCGTCGCTCGAGGGCTGGATGTTCCCTGCCACGTACGAGTTCGAGTACGGCTCAGATGCACAGGACGTAGTGACGCGTCTTGTTGAGCAGCAGAAGCTGGTGCTCGACGAGTTCGGGGTTGCTGAGGAGGATCGTGAACGTGTGCTCACGCTCGCTTCGATGGTCCAAAAAGAGAGTGGGACCTCCGAGGACTTCGGCAAGGTATCTCGAGTCATTGCCAATCGGCTCGACGAGGGCATGCGGTTGCAGATGGACTCAACCGCGCAGTACGGAATGAGCGAGCACGACGACGGTAGTGTGTGGTCGACAGACGAAGCGCTGCTGGACGACAATGAGTGGAACACGTACGTGCACGAGGGGCTACCCCGCGGGCCAATTTCAAACCCGGGACGTGAAGCGATCGACGCTGCACTGAACCCGGCAGAGGGCGATTGGCTGTACTTCGTTGTTGCACCGGGAGGCACCGGAGCCTCCACATTTACTACCAACGCTGCCGATCATGAGGCTGCTGTGCAAGAGTATCGGGAGTGGTGTGACATGACCCCCGATAGCGGCTGCTGATGCAAGACGAGGAGCTGGCAACCGAGCACTTAGCGGTCCTCGGCTCGCCAATTGCGCATTCCAAGTCGCCGGGTATCCATGCGGCTGCGTATCGAGAACTCGGGCTCGCCTGGGCCTACAGTCGATTCGAAGTAGATGCAGCAGGTTTGCGGCCGTTTCTTGAAGAACGTCGAAATGGCTGGCGTGGATTTTCGCTCACCATGCCGTTGAAGGAAGAGGCTCATCGACAGGCCGCGATCCTCGACCCCGTGGCGATCGAGAGCGGAGTCGTCAACACGCTGCTTCGCCTCGACAGTGAGACCAGTCCATGGGCGGGGTTTAACACTGATGTGGGTGGGCTCGCGTCGGCGATCCAGAAGGCTGATCTCCCTACGGCACACACCGTCATATTGGGGGCTGGCGCGACCGCAGTTTCTGCTGTGCTCGCCGCACGCAAATTGGGGGCAGAGCGCATCACGGTACTCGCGCGACGCCCGGAAGCTCGCGGCGCTCTCGTGTCGAGATTTCACGGCACCTCCGAGGGCGGCCGCACATCACCGGTGACGGTCACCAGTGGGAGGTTCAATGACGTACCAGATGACCCCAGTCTCGTGATCGCGACGCTGCCCGGAGCAATAGGTGAGGAGATCAGCTTGTCTGAATCTCTGTTGAGCGCTCCGCTATTTGACGTCGCCTATGAGCCATGGCCGTCACCACTCGCGGAGCGGTGGCGCATGGCCGGCGGGAGAGCGCACGCGGGCACCGACATGCTGGTGGAGCAGGCACTCTTGCAGTTGCGGATATTTGTTGGCGGTGATCCTGCCGCTCGTCTGGAGAACGAAAGCCAGTTGCTCGCAGTCATGCGTGCTGCGGCGCAGTTCCCTGGAGGCACTGCCTAAGTAGGTGGCGTCGTCTAGTAATTGGCGCGACGTAGTAGTTGGTACATGGGCGGTGCAGGGGGTGGGCCTCCGAGTGTGGGAGGATAGTCGTCATGCTGCGTTGGCTGACTGCCGGTGAATCACACGGCCCCGAACTCATTGCCGTTCTCGAAGGGCTGCCCGCAGGGGTGCCCGTCTCGCTCGACGGAATTCGCGAGGATCTCGCCCGGCGAAAACTCGGCTATGGGCGCGGATCGCGAATGAAGTTTGAGCAAGACGAGCTGAACCTTTCGGGCGGCGTCGTGCAGGGGCGCAGTATAGGTGGACCGGTCGCGATCCGTATTGGCAACACTGAGTGGCCGAAGTGGACCGAAGTGATGAGTGCGGAGAAGACTGAACTCTCCGAGAAGTCTCGTGGCCGCGGAGCCCCGCTCACCAGGCCCCGACCTGGCCACGCCGACCTTACGGGTATGCAGAAGTATGGTTTTGATGAGGCTCGCCCTGTGCTTGAACGAGCAAGTGCCCGCGAAACTGCAGCACGAGTTGCGCTCGGTGCGGTCGCTCGTGCATTCCTCGCGGAGCTTGGCATTCGTCTCGTGAGCCACACAGTGGCTCTTGGTCCGATTGAGGTGCCTGCGAACGGCCAGCTGCCCACACCGGATGATGTGTCGGCACTCGACGCTGATCCGCTGCGTTGCTTCGATGCAGAGACAAGTGCACGCATGGTGACAGAGGTTGACGACACCAAAAAGTCCGGGGATACGATCGGCGGCATTGTCGAGGTGCTCGCGTATGGTTTGCCTCCCGGGCTCGGCTCATACGTGCACTGGGACCGGCGCCTCGATTCCCGCCTGGCTGGCGCGCTGATGGGCATCCAGGCGATCAAGGGAGTCGAGGTTGGTGACGGCTTTGAGACCACCAGGCGTCGTGGATCAGAAGCACACGATGCACTGCACCTCGAAGAGGGCCATATTGCTCGAGATACCGCTCGTGCGGGGGGCATCGAAGGCGGCATGAGCACGGGGCAGGTACTGCGGGTGCGAGCCGGCATGAAGCCGATCGCCACAGTCCCACGGGCGCTACCGACCGTGGACGTTGTCTCGGGTGAAGAGTCAAAAGCGCACCATCAGCGCAGCGACGTGTCTGCCGTACCCGCATCGGGTGTCGTCGCGGAGGCAATGGTTGCGCTCGTAATTGCGGATGCGGTGACCGAAAAGTTTGGTGGCGATAGCGTCGCTGAGACCCGGCGCAACATGGACAACTACCTGGCGGCCATTCCTGAGCGGCTGGCGACCACCCTCGAATCGTGAAACCATCCAGGCGCGCGACACGTGAGTCCGGGCCACCGGCTACGAGACCCGTGCCTACGCCACCTAGGCCCGAATCGGGGCCGATCACGCAGGCGATCCCCATACAAGAGGGGGGGTCGTCTCCGGAGCAAGCTTCGAGCTCATCTGGCTTCGGTGCCCGATCATTGCGCAGGCGTGCGAAGCGGCGGCGCAAAGGTCGCTCCTTACCGGATCGTGCCGTTGTGTTCGTTGGGCCCATGGCTGCGGGCAAAACGAGTCTCGGTAAGCGGGTCGCACGAGAGCTGAAGATTCCTTTTGTTGACACTGACGCGGTATTTGTGCGGAACCACGGTGTGATTACTCAGTTCTTTGCTGAGCACGGCGAGGAGGAGTTTCGGCGTCTTGAGGCAGAAGTTATCGCGAGCGAACTCGCAAAAGAGGGGACTCGAGTCGTTGCGTTGGGCGGGGGAGCGGTGCTTCACAGCGGGACCCGGCGCCGGTTGCAAAATCATGCTGTTGTGCTGCTCATGACAACCCAGCAGGCAGTGCTTCGTACCGCGAACCTTGCCAAACGTCCGCTCTTGCGTGATGACCCAGAAGCGTGGGGGCGAATTTTAGAGGAGCGTCGACCTTACTACGAGGAAGTCGCAAGCGTCACGTTCCGATCAGACAGAACAACGAAAGAGCAGCTCACACGCAAAGTTGTGCAGTGGGTAAGTACACAGGCCAGAGACGCACAGAAGTCTTCGAAACGGAAACACAAGAACTCAAGGAGCGGTCACGATCAATGATTGACAGCGGGAAAGTTGCCGAAATTCAGGTGACGGGTGATGCGGATTACACCATCACAGTCGGACGCGGACTCGACGGTCACATCATGGAGGCATTGGGCGAACGCGTCGACAAAGTGCTGATTGTGCATACCCCTACAGTGGGGCGATTGGCTGATGAGCTGCGTGCCAGACTGCAAGAAACGTATGGTCAAGTGCTGCTCGCAGAGGTGCCTGATGCGGAGTCCGCAAAACGCGTCGAGGTCGCAGCCTTCTGTTGGCAGATTCTCGGCCAGGCGGACTTTACTCGCTCTGATGCAATTGTTGGGCTCGGGGGTGGAGCAGTCACCGACCTCGCGGGTTTTGTGGCAGCGACCTGGTTGCGTGGCGTGCGGCTCGTGCAGGTGCCGACCACCGTGCTCGGCATGGTGGATGCTGCGGTTGGCGGCAAGACCGGCATCAATACCGCAGAGGGCAAGAATCTCGTCGGGTCGTTCTATGCGCCACACGCAGTGATTTGCGACACTGACCTGCTGCAGACGCTGCCGAAGAACGAGATTCTCGCGGGCTTCGCTGAGATCGTGAAAGCCGGCTTCATTGCCGAACCCGAGATTCTCGAGATCGTCGAGTCCAATGTTGATAAGGCAACGGACCCGTCAACTCCAGAGTTTCAGCGAGTCATTGAACTCGCTATCGGGGTGAAAGCGCGAGTGGTGTCCGAAGATTTCCGTGAGGGGGGCCTTCGAGAGATTCTCAACTACGGGCACACCCTTGGCCACGCGATCGAGCACGCCGAACGCTATCAGTGGCGTCACGGCGTTGCTGTCTCCATCGGCATGATGTATGCCGCCGAACTCGGACGCATGGCGGGATCCCTCTCCGACGAGGTTGTGGAGCGGCACCGGTCGATCCTAACTTCCCTGGGTTTGCCCTTGACCTACCCCGCGGGGAGATGGGCTGGCCTACTTGCAACCATGCAGCGGGATAAGAAAGCGCGTGCTGGAATGCTGCGATTCATCATTCTTGATGACGTCGGGAAGCCGCGTGTGCTGGCCGGTGTCGATAATTCGATGCTGCAGTTCGCGTACCAAGAGATTGCGGTGTGACCACGCGCGAGAAGTGCGTAACTACCTAATGTTGTCTCAGTAGTAGCGGACATTTCTTCAGCGTTGCTCGACATGTGTTGGGCTGCATACACTCCTCATAACGGAGCACAATGGTGTGCTTCGACACTTATGGGAGGGGAATACCATGGCCAACACGCACGAGACCGATGCGGCATCAACTGGGGAGAAGCATACGAGTCAGCAGGGACGTCGACGAAAGGTTGGTGCAATTCTTGCGGGTGGGCTCGTGCTCGGCGTTGGCGCCGCAGTGACGCTCGCGGCCTGGGGTGATTCCGAGTTTGCGAGCAGCACATTTGAAGCTGGCACGTTCACATTCCAGGGCTCCGCCGACGGCGGGACGGCTTGGGAAGACCACGACGTCGTTCGCGGTGCGGCCGCTCTTTCGTTTGCCACAAACCCCGATAATCTTTCACCAAACGATGCCGTGTACGCGAGTTACTTGCTTCGGGTGACCGGAGACCCCGCGACTGTGACGCCCGTGGCAGCCACGTTTGACGGCGATATGAGCGCGGCAAAGCTCGATGTCGAGGTGCGTGAGATCACAGGAACAACGTGTGATGAAACATCGTTTAATGCCGCGGGTGCCGCAAACGACGTCACATCAACACCGTTCAACGTAGTTACGGGTACGGATGCCAGCCTGTGCCTCCAGGTCGTGGCGACGGATGATCTTGTTCAAGGCGATACAGGCACGGTGGTTTGGCGGTGGGATGCCGCTTCGCAGTAATCGAATCTCTGTGAGTATTAGCGCTCAACACTGAGAGGACAGCGCACTATGCCACGAGGTAGATACGCCGCACGTCGTAAAAGTCGGTGGCTCACGTTTGCGCGTGTCAGGGCCATATGTGCGGGTGCGCTTGTGCTTGGTGTCGGTGCAACCGCGACGCTCGCCGCGTGGACCGACGAGGAGTATGCCCGATCAACGATCAGCGCAGGATCGTTCAAGCTGGAATCGAGGGTTGCTGGGGGAGGATGGCAGGAACACTCGGCTGGAAATCCGGCGCTGCTCCCACTTGAGGCCAGTGGCGTCGGCTCGCTCTACCCGGGGCAAAGCCGGGCCGCTTGGATTCAGATCCGTTCCCAAAGCGGGAGCGTCCCTGGAACGGTCACTCTCGATGGAGTGTCTCTCGCGAATGATCCGGACCCCCTGGTTGATCCCCATAAGGCTTTGGGTGAAGCCTTGACCGTTCGCATTGGAGCGGGTGCGGATACCGGTGCATGTACCGACAGCTTCAGCGGAGGACAGGTGGTGTCTGGTGTCACCAATCTGCCTGTGGTCTCTCCTGTCTCGTTACCTAGTTCGGCGACCATTGCGACATTCTGTGTCGTCGTCTCGCTTCCGGATGATGGTGACGGGAATGACGCAACGAACGCGGCCCAGGGCGGCGAGGTTATTCCGACCTGGCTGTTCTTGGGCTCCACCGCCGAGTGAGGTTGTCGTGAAACGGGGGATGCGCGGGGCGTGGCGGGTGGTTCGCGAGGCATTGCTGACTGTTGCGGCGCTGGGTGGCGTGGCCTGCATCGTGCTTACTGTGCTCGCGTTTGCTGGCGGGTACACCCTCGTCATGTTCAAAACCGGGTCAATGTCACCGACTATTCCCGCGGGGTCTGTGGCACTGGTGCGAGAGATACCGGCGACGGAAATCGAAGTTGGTGATGTCGTCACAGTTGACCGCTCCGCTGCCCTCCCGGTCACCCACCGTGTGATCGCGGTGGGGCCCGGGTCGTATGCGGGTGAGCGCACGATAGAGATGAAAGGTGACGCGAACGCGGCACCGGACCCAGCCCCCTATGTCTTGGATCGAAGCCGCATTGTCATCGGCTCGGTGCCGTATCTCGCTCACGTGATCGTGTGGCTCGGGAGTCCCCTGGTTATGGGCGGCATCACGTTGGGCGCAGCGGCTCTTGTGACCTGGGCATTTTGGCCACGAGCTTCGAAAAGATCAAGACTGCCGGCAAGTTGCGAGGCAGATCAGAGAGCCGGAGATGAGAGTGTCAAGGTGACGGCGGGGATACCACCTGCCCAGCACGCGGCCGGAGCACTGGTGTTTTGTGTGGGGGTGGTCACTGGTTCAGCACTCCTGTTTGGAGCCACTCCCGCTGCTGCTGCACCAGTTCAGAAGTCGGACGATGCGCTTGTGCTGCGCTCAGACCTCGGGGGCGTCGGGTCCATCGAGGGGAATCTGTACGAGCTAAGTGCTGTATCGCCCCTCTATTGGCATGTTGATGTCGATGCCAGCGGGGCGCCGAGCGGAGGAGTCCTGGACGTCAGACTAGCCGGATCGGGAGATTCAGATCTCGGAGTGAGCGCGGAGGTGCGCTCCTGCGAAGTGCCCTGGCGGGGCGATAGTTGCAGAAGCGGAGAGCGCGTGTTGCGTGAGGCGGCCGCAGCGCAACTGAATTCGGCAACTGTTGAGTTGTTCATTTCTGAGACACCGGCCGTGACATACCTCCAGATCGCACTGACTGCCCAGCCAAGCCTTGAGGCAGATGGGAACGAGCAGGTTCGCACAACCATCCGAGCCTCCGCGTCGGGGCAAAGCGAGGAGACGACTATCGGGGGAGAGCAGCCGAGCGAGCTCGAAACGACTGGAATGCATGGTGCTGCGTTCATCGCAGGGCCCGCTGCTGTGCTCCTCGGGCTTGGTATTGCGTTCCTGGCGCGCTCATTTCGTCGTGGAGTTGCCGGGGGAGATGCTGGATCATGATGCGAAACAGTGCACGCTCGCGACGAAGTCGCGTGCGTGCGGCGGCTGTGGGGATTGGGCTTGTCGTCGCGATTGGAGTCTCTGCCGCTCAGCCATTAATGGAGCCCGTTGAGGCCGCGTGGACAGATGCGGAGGCCGCAGAGACGACCGCGTCGGCGCTGACTGTTGAGGGAGTTCCGGGTGGCCTCACGTGTACGGACAGAGGTCTTCCGCTCCTCGCAAGCTACGTCAGTGTTTCTTGGAACGCTGCGCCAAACGCGGCTCGGTACCGCGTCATGATGCGCAATGAGTCAGGTACGGAGGAAGGGGTGGTCGTCACGACATCTTCACTCAACGCCGACATTACGGTAGGTCTCCTGAGCGGGGTGGTGGACAGTCTCCTCGCGTTACTCCTTGGCGGTGGCAATGCATATGTTTTTGTCCTCGCCGAGCACTCAAGTGGCTGGGTTTCGTTACCTAGCGCAACAACCCGAATCGGCAATGGGATTCTAGGTGGAATTTCCTGTGACAACTAGTTCGATTTGTGTACGCGCAATCTGAGGATTGCGCGTACAATGGGGTCATGAGTACCGTAATTCCCATTGACTCCGGAAACCCGATTGGCGACGGCTTTCGTATGCTGCTCGCAGCCGCAGGCAATGGGACGCTGCTCGCCGAGCTCATCGGTGTGAAGCCATCGCAGGTGACTCGCTGGAGGCAAGGCACGCAGCGCCCATCTGCAGAGTCTGTGCGATCCATCATGGACTTCGCCTACATTGTTGCTCGTGCCGAGGCCACCATGCATGAAAAGGTCGTGCCGATCTGGCTCGATTCACCGAACCAGTTCCTGCGGGGCTCCTCTCCACGCGAGTGCATCAAGCTCGGACGTATTGCAGAAGTAATAGGTGCGATCGACGCCGAAGATGAGGGTGCGTACGCCTAGTCGCACACGCAGATAATGAAAGACTCAACCCAGCCTCTCCGTCTGTTTCGTTGCTACCCGAAATCGCCTGGGTCGCGCAGCGGACGTCCAGGACACTGGTCGTTCATTCCGCAACCTCAATTGCACGGGCGATGGGATAACACAGACCTGTACGAGTCGTGGTACTTTTCGCGCAGTGCGGTTGGCGCTGTAGCCGAGAGCTTCTACAACAAATCGAGATGGATCCCTGAGGTATTTCTCACGCCGCGGGGACACTCGCGAGCCATTGCGGAGTTCGAGCTCACAAACAGTGAGCTGCTCGACCTGGATGATGCAGCCACTCTCTTGAAACTCGGTGTGAGCCCCAGCAAGATTGTGGTGCAAGACCTGGGATTCACACAGTCCCTTGCGCGCGACATCTTCGAGGCCAACTCTGCGCGCTACGCGGGCCTCTCGTGGTGGTCGTCTCAGATGCCATCCGAAAGCTCGGTGCTGCTGTGGGGGCAAAATGGAGAGCCGCCAGCAAGCCTCAGGCTCGTCGGTATCCAGGCGCTCAGCGTGGACCACCCCGCCGTTGTGGAGGCGGCGGCGCGGCTCTTCCGTCAACTTGGTTGAAATCAGTGTTCAGCTTTCGTCAGTCCATACGCTGAGCGCGTCAACCCTGGTCGAGGGAAGCCTGGTCGCGCTACCCCACGCGAGCACGTCTTTTGGTACACGCAGGCGATCCTGGTCAGCCCCCGTGCGCTCAACAATCTCTGCAATCGGCACCGTTCCACCAGAGCGCCGCAGGATTCGTGCACGAACATACGCCCGCGCGTACACCTCAGGCTTTCGCTCGCTGTTCGCCCGCACGAACCGCTGCTCGAGATACACTGCGTGCTCGTCGAAGCCTAGAATGCGCGACTCGATCCAAAACCGCTTCCACGGGTTCAGCGACTTTCGATACGAGATGGTCTGCCCGACTACGACCGGGTACCAGCCCTCTCGTTTGAATATATCCATCACTCCGGTGCGCTGCATGAGATCCAAACGCGCAACATCCATGATCGAAAGAAACTTACCGTTGTTCATATGCCACAACACGTCGAGGTCCGTGGGCCACACACGGAAACGAGAACGGGAGACCTCATGGAACGCGAGGCGTTTACCGCGTGGCCCAACAAACCACAGATGCCACAGGGTGCGGAAGATCATATGCATAGGCGGCAGCTTAGAACGGGACACACCACTCGTGCACCTCACTTGTAGGAATCTGCAGCGACGCAAGAATTGGGGCTGTAGTATGGGTTGGCGCGACCCTGCGCGAGAGCATCTAGAACCCGGAGACAGACACGCACATGGCGACTTCGAACGACATCAAGAACGGCACCGTGATCCGAGAGAGCGGCCAACTCTGGAGTGTGGTTGAGTTTCAGCATGTGAAGCCGGGCAAAGGTGGCGCGTTTGTGCGCACGAAGCAGAAGAACGTGGTCTCCGGCAAGATCATCGAGAAGACCTACAACGCTGGTGCGAAGATTGAGACCGCGCTCGTTGATCGCAGCGATTACCAGTACCTGTATCAGGATGGCGCAGACTACGTCTTCATGAATCAGCAGGACTATGACCAGCTGACCGTATCGGGAACTGTCGTCGGCGATGCGGCTAAGTTTATGCTGGAGAATCTTCAGGTGCAGATAGCACTTCATGAGGGTGAGCCTCTCTACATTGAACTCCCCGCCTCCGTGGTGCTTGAGGTGACGTACACCGAGCCGGGCCTCCAGGGTGACCGTTCAACCGGTGGCACCAAATCGGCCACGGTAGAGACTGGTGCAGAGATTCAAGTTCCACTGTTTCTCGACACAGGCACGCGCGTCAAGGTGGACACCCGCACGGGTGAGTACCTCGGCCGCGTCAACGATTAGTATCTGAATGAGTGCGCGTAGTAAGGCCCGGAAGCGGGCCCTCGATATGTTGTTTCAGGCCGATGTGCGTGATGAGCAAGTGACGACGATACTTGCGGCCGAAGCCGAGCGTGCAGCATCGGAGCCGGACCGCATGGCGTCGTGGGTGTATGCCCGTGAGATTGTCGATGGCGTTTCAGATCATCGCGACGAGATCGACGAGCTCATTGCGAGCTATGCGCAGGGTTGGACCATTGAGCGTATGCCGAGCGTCGACCGTGCGCTGCTTCGCCTTGCTTCGTGGGAAATCTTGCACAACGACGAGGTACCCGTGGCGGTCGCCATTGACGAAGCCGTTGAGCTTGCGAAGTCGTACTCGACTGATGAGTCAGGCCGATTTATCAATGGGGTGCTTGGCAAGATCGCTGAACATGCGTGACGCGATCCTGCGCTAAGATAGGGCGTATTCAGCTTTTCTTTAATGCCGTCCTGTGAGGCGGAGAAGGGGGGCGAGTCGTGGGAACGCGAACCGTGCTCGAAAGTGCTGAGATTTCGCGGGCACTGACCCGAATCTCGCACGAAATTATCGAAGCCAATAAGGGCGTCGAAGGACTCGTTCTCGTCGGCATTCCGACCCGTGGGTCGCACCTCGCGAAGCGCATCTCCGAGAACATCTCTCGGATCGAGGGTATCGACGTGCCTACGGGCAGCCTCGATGTGACGATGTATCGCGACGATCTTGCGAACAACCCGACCCGTGTGCCGAAGCCGACAGAGATGCCGGTCTCAGGGGTGGATGGTGCCACGGTCGTGCTGATTGACGACGTGCTCTACTCGGGGAGAACCGTGCGAGCCGCACTGGATGCGCTGAACGATCACGGGCGTCCCCGTGTGGTGCGCCTCGCTGCACTCATCGATCGCGGACACCGTGAACTGCCGATTCGTGCAGACTACATCGGCAAGAACTTGCCGAGCTCGAAGGCGGAACGAATCTCTGTGCGTCTGAGCGAGATCGACGGTACCGACGAGGTCAGCATCTCAAGTCTGGAGGACCGCGGATGAGGCACCTGCTTGACACGCGCACGCTCTCCAAAGACGATGCGATCCTGATACTCGACACGGCTGAAGACATGGCGAGCACGCAGCAGCGTGAAGTGAAGAAGCTCCCAACGCTTCGCGGCAAGTCGGTTGTCAATCTGTTTTATGAGGACTCGACGCGCACACGCATCTCATTTGAGGCTGCGGCGAAGCGGCTGTCGGCAGATGTCATCAACTTCAGTGCAAAAGGCTCGTCCGTGTCGAAAGGTGAGTCACTCAAAGACACGGCGCAGACACTGCAAGCGATTGGTGCAGACGGCGTTGTAATTCGCCACCCGGGTAGCGGCGCTCCCGAGCGACTCGCACGAAGTGGTTGGATCGACGCCGGAGTCTTAAACGCCGGCGATGGCACCCACGAGCACCCGACGCAGGCTCTCCTTGACGCGTTCACCATGCGCCGCCGGATCTTCGGCAGTGCGAGCAGAGGCCGTGATCTGAGCGGCATTTCGGTCGTGATTGTCGGTGACATCGCACACTCTCGTGTGGCTCGCTCGAACCTCTGGTTGCTGAACTCGCTCGGTGCCCAGGTCACATTCGTCGCCCCCGAGACGCTGCTGCCGTACGGTTCCCGGGGATGGCCGGTGAAGATTCACCACTCGCTCGATGAAGCGATTCGCGAGGAACAGCCAGACGTCGTCATGATGCTCAGGATCCAAGGCGAACGCATGCACGCCGCGTTCTTCCCGAATGAACGCGAGTATGCCCGCAACTGGGGCCTCGACGACAGACGTCTCCTGCAGCTACCGGAGCGCGCCATCATCATGCACCCAGGGCCAATGAACCGCGGCCTTGAGATTTCATCGGGCGCCGCAGACTCGGCACGGGCGACCGTCCTCGAACAGGTGTCGAATGGCGTCTCGGTGCGTATGGCGGCCCTGTATCTCCTGCTGTCTGGTGAACGAAACGACGAACGAGGAGTAATTGCATGAGCCCGAACCCTGACATCCTGATTCGTGGGGTAAGACTCGCGGCAGACCTCAACGAACGCGGCGCCGACCTTGAATCCGTTCCACTCACTGACCTACGTATTTCTGGGGGCAGGATCACTGAGCGTGCGATGCGATCTGAGGGCGGTCTCGCGTCGCGTGCTGCGGAGCGAGTAATTGAGGCGGAGGGACTCATCGCTCTCACCGGACTTGTAGATCTGCACACGCATCTGCGTGAGCCGGGGTTCGAACAGTCCGAAACAGTGCTTACTGGAACGCGTGCGGCGGCCACCGGCGGCTTCACGACGGTCTTTCCGATGGCAAACACCATGCCAGTGGCCGACACAGCAGGGGTCGTTGAGCAGGTGCGAGCACTTGGCGATGCGGCCGGGTACGCTACGGTACGCCCGATTGGCGCTGTCACCGAAGATCTTGCGGGTGAACGCCTCAGCGAGATTGGCGCGATGGCGCAGTCACTTGCTGCTGTTCGTGTGTTCTCGGACGACGGCAAGTGCGTGCACGATCCGCTGCTGATGCGGCGCGCTCTTGAATACGTGAAAACATTCGATGGTGTCGTGGCGCAGCACGCGCAAGATCCACGCCTCACTGAGGGTGCGCAGATGAACGAGGGCTCACTTTCAAGCGAACTCGGTTTGAAGGGCTGGCCCGCGGTTGCCGAGGAGTCGATCATTGCCCGAGACGTGCTGCTTGCGGAGCACATCGGAGCACGACTCCACATTTGTCACCTCTCCACCGCTGGATCGGTCGAGGTGGTGCGCTGGGCGAAAGCCCGTGGTGTGCAGGTGACGGCCGAGGTTACCCCACACCACTTGATTCTGACGGAAGAACTCGCGCGCAGTTACGACGCTCGTTACAAAGTGAACCCTCCGCTGCGGCGTGAAGAGGATGTGCAGGCGCTCAGGCGAGCAGTTGCCGAGGGCATCATCGATATTGTGGCGACTGACCATGCCCCGCACCCTGTCGAAGTGAAAGAGTGCGAGTGGGATGCGGCTGCATTTGGAATGGTGGGCCTCGAGTCCGCACTCCCGATTGTCCAGATGACTCTCGTTGATGGCGGGCACGCAAGCTGGGCTGAAGTTGAACAGCTCCTGTCCCAGAAGCCCGCCGAGATCGGCCAACTGCACAGAGGGCCCGGTGGGCATCCGGCCACCCTCGACGTTGGAGAGACCGCGGATGTGACGCTCGTGGACCCGACCGGTGCGAGTATCTTTGACCTAGAGCGGCTGACGGGTCAGAGCGTGAACTCACCGTTCCTCGGAATGGAGTTGCCTGGCCGCGTGCACACCACGATTCGTCGAGGCTACGTGACGTTTGACGCTGGTGAGCTTGTCGATCACGAGATCGTCGCCCGCAGCGCTGCAGCGTGGACCGCGGAGAGTGTCACCCGATGAGCAGACTCGCGTTCACTGTGCTTTGCATCGCAATCGTTCTGCTGGTGCTGGCTCTCATGTGGCTTGCCTGGCGCGCTAGGGCGAAGCGTGACGAAGTATCTGCGGCCAAGGCTCAATCGCTCAGCGGGAGCATCGTCGCAGAGTTCGAGCGCGTGAGTTATGTGTCGACCACGCCTGTGGGTGAACCGTTTACTCGAATCGCGATGCCGGGTCTGCGCTACAAGGGAAATGCAGAGCTTACGGTGCGCGCCGACGGCGTCACGATCCAGGTGTATGGAGAATACCCTGTGCATATTGGCCTTGGGCAGTTGCGGGGTACCGCAGCGGCAGGCGTCCGTGTCGGCAAGGCGGTTGAGCCTGGCGGTCTGGCATTGTTGCTCTGGGACGCGGACACTCAGGGCGCCGCACCGCCGGTGCAGAGCGATGGCGTGACGCCTGCGAACGGATTCGAGACCAGCTTTCGCTTCACGACTCACTCAGAACAACACAACTTTGAGGCCGCACTGGCCGACATCATGAATGACCACACCACCTTGGAGGATGCGTGACCTACACACCAACCGCCGTGCTAGTACTCGAAGACGGCGCACGCTTTGAAGGGCGCGCATATGGCGCCGAAGGGCAGACGCTCGGTGAAATCGTATTCTCAACGGGGATGACCGGATATCAGGAGACACTGACTGACCCGTCATATGCGGAGCAGATCGTGCTCATGACCGCCCCCCATATCGGCAATACGGGCGCGAATGACGCGGACATGGAGTCGCGCAAGATCTGGGTGTCGGGGTTTGTTGTGCGGGATCCTGCACGACGCGTCTCGAACTTCCGTTCAGAACGTCCGCTCGAGGATGACCTGGTGAAAGATTCGGTCGTCGGTATCTCGGGAGTCGACACACGCGCCATCACACGTCGAATTCGGTCGGCAGGCGCGATGCGGGCGGGAGTGTTCTCAGGAGAGACGCTGCAGCTCAGCGATGCGGAACAGCTCACGCTCGTGCGGGAGCAGCCGAGCATGGCGGGGAAGAACCTGTCTGCAGAGGTGACGACCCCCGAGCGGTATGACGTGCCGGCGGTGGATGGCGTCGAGCGAGTCGGGTCAATCGCGGTTCTCGACCTTGGCGTGAAGTACTCCACCATCCAGTTTCTGGCGGATCATGGGTTTGACGTGTCGGTGCTCCCAGCAGGTACTTCACTCGAGGAGTTCCGTAAGCTCGCTCCCGATGCGCTCTTCTATTCGAACGGACCGGGAGACCCTGCGGCGAGTGACGCTCAGGTCGACGTGCTGAGACAGCTGCTGCGTGACGGTGTGCCGTACTTCGGTATCTGCTTCGGCAATCAACTCCTCGGCCGTGCGCTGGGCTTTGACACATATAAGCTGCCATTTGGGCACCGCGGCATCAACCAGCCGGTACTCGACAAAAAGACCGGTCGCGTTGAGATTACTGCGCAGAACCATGGCTTCGCCGTTGATGCGCCGATTGATGGGCAGTTCGACTCCCCGGAGGGCTTCGGGCAAGTTCAGGTGAGCCATTACAGCCTGAACGACCAGGTGGTTGAGGGGCTTGAGTGTCTCGACATCGCCGCGTTCTCAGTGCAGTTCCATCCTGAAGCCGCCGCAGGTCCGCACGACGCGTTCTACCTCTTTGACCGTTTCCGCGCGCTGGTCCGTGACCGCGCCGCCGGCACAACCACACCAGGAGCCTAAGCACCATGCCCAAGCGTTCAGACATCAACTCCGTCCTCGTCATTGGTTCCGGGCCCATCGTCATCGGTCAGGCCTGTGAATTCGACTACTCAGGCACGCAGGCCTGCCGTGTGCTGCGTGAAGAGGGGATCCGCGTGATCCTTGTCAACTCCAACCCAGCCACGATCATGACCGATCCTGACTTTGCCGACGCGACCTACGTTGAACCGATCACCGCCGAGGTGATTGAGTCGATCATCATCAAAGAAAAGCCCGACGCGATCTTGCCGACGCTCGGTGGCCAGACAGCGCTCAACGCAGCGATTGAGCTCGATGAACTCGGGATCCTGAAGAAATACAACGTTGAGCTCATCGGCGCCAAGGTCGAAGCTATTCAGCGCGGCGAGGATCGTCAACTCTTCAAGGACCTCGTCATCGAAGCGGGCGCAGATGTCGCACGGTCGCATATCGCCACCACTATCGATGAGGCGAAAGAATTCGCGAAAGACCTCGGGTATCCGCTCGTTGTCCGGCCCTCGTACACGATGGGCGGCTTGGGCTCTGGCTTCGCCTACACCGAGGAAGAGCTGGTCCGAATTGTTGGGGACGGCCTTCACTACAGCCCGACAACTGAGGTGTTGCTCGAGGAGTCGATTCTCGGGTGGAAAGAGTATGAGCTCGAGCTCATGCGTGACCAGGCTGACAATACTGTCGTGGTCTGCTCTATTGAGAACGTTGATGCCGTCGGCGTGCACACGGGGGACTCGATCACAGTTGCCCCTGCGCTCACGCTGACTGACCGAGAGTTCCAGCGGCTGCGCGACATTGGGATTGATATTATCCGCCGCGTCGGAGTCGACACCGGTGGTTGCAACATCCAGTACGCAATCGAACCGAAGACCGGGCGAGTGATCGTCATCGAGATGAACCCACGGGTCTCGCGCTCGTCAGCTCTCGCATCAAAAGCAACCGGGTTCCCGATCGCGAAGATCGCCGCGAAGCTCGCCATTGGCTACAACCTTGACGAGATCCCGAACGATATTACGCAGAAAACTCCAGCGAGCTTCGAACCCACCATCGACTACGTCGTAGTAAAAGCCCCGCGCTTCGCGTTCGAAAAGTTCCCCGCGGCTGATGACACGCTCACGACCACCATGAAGTCGGTGGGCGAAGCGATGGCGATTGGCCGGAACTTCACGACCGCAATGCAGAAAGCACTGCGGTCGCTTGAGAAGCGTGGCTCGTCGTTCCACTGGGACCCTAAGCCCGAGGGAGATGTCGACGCATACGTTGCGGAGCTCCTGGAAACCATGGTGCGCCCGACAGAAGGCCGCATCATCGATATTCAACAGGCGCTACGTCTGGGTGCGACCCTCGACCAGGTGTACGAGGCTACGGCTATCGATCCGTGGTTCCTTGACCAGATCCAGCTGATCAACGAGGTGGCAGATCGCGTCATTGATGCTCCGCAATTGAGCATTGATGTGCTGGAAGAGGCGAAGAATCACGGGTTCTCAGACGCTCAGATCGCCGCGATTCGCGGTATTTCAGAGTCTGAGGTGCGCGGTCTTCGCCACGGACTGGGGCTGCGCCCCGTCTTCAAGACGGTGGACACGTGCGGCGGCGAGTTCCCGGCACTCACTCCCTACCATTACTCGTCTTACGACCTTGAGACAGAGGTCGAGCCCTCCGACCGCAAGAAGATCGTGATCTTGGGGTCAGGCCCTAACCGCATCGGTCAGGGCGTCGAGTTCGACTACTCGTGTGTACACGCATCGTTCGCTCTGTCTGAAGCTGGCTACGAGACCATCATGATCAACTGCAACCCCGAGACGGTCTCGACCGACTATGACACCTCGGATCGTCTGTATTTCGAACCGCTCACACTCGAGGACGTGCTCGAAGTGATTCATGCTGAGCAGGCCTCCGGCGAACTCGTCGGTGTCGTGGTGCAGCTCGGCGGACAAACAGCGCTCGGCCTTGCACAGCAGCTGAAAGATGCCGGCGTGCCGATCCTGGGTACCACCCCCGAAGCGATTGACCTTGCCGAGGAGCGTGGCGCATTCGCCGGGATCCTGTCGAGAGCCGGATTGATCGCGCCACGAAACGGTACGGCGATTGATGAAGATGGTGCGATCCGGATCGCTGAAGAGATCGGCTACCCGGTGTTGGTACGCCCGTCATTCGTGTTGGGCGGACGTGGGATGGAGATCGTCTACGACACTGAATCCATGCGTGGCTACTTTGAGCGCATTGAGGGCCACGCACTCGTCGGACCCGGCCACCCGCTCTTGGTCGATCGTTTCTTGGACGACGCAATTGAGATCGACGTTGATGCTCTATATGACGGTGAGCAGCTGTACATCGGCGGCATCATGGAGCACATTGAGGAAGCCGGTGTGCACTCTGGTGATTCGAGTTGCACGCTGCCACCCGTAACGCTCGGGCACAATGAGATCGCACGAGTTCGCGAGGCGACCGAAGGTATCGCGGAGGGTGTCGGCGTACGGGGGCTGCTCAACGTGCAGTTCGCGATCGCCCAGGGTGTGCTCTATGTGCTGGAGGCAAATCCACGCGCGAGCCGCACGGTTCCATTCGTGTCGAAAGCCCTCGGTATTCCGCTCGCGAAAGCCGCATCGCGCCTGATCGCGGGGGAGACGATTCAACAACTCATTGACTCGGGTTTCCTCCCGGAGCGTGACGGATCTCGTGCACCGATCGATGCACCCATTGCGGTGAAGGAAGCGGTGCTTCCGTTCAAGCGCTTCCGCACGCACGAGGGGCTCGTAGTTGACTCGCTCCTCGGCCCTGAGATGCGCTCCACGGGCGAGGTGATGGGTATGGACCGTGACTTCCCACGGGCATTTGCAAAGAGCCAGGCGGGTGCGGGTAGCGCGCTGCCGGCACCCGGTGGTGCGGTGTTCCTGTCGGTTGCAGACCGTGATAAACGTTCGATCGTGTTGCCAGCTTTGCGCCTGCAAGAGCTCGGATACAAGATCACAGCGACCCAGGGCACTCAGGTGGTGCTCGCCCGAAACGGGATTGCGAGCGAGACCGTGCGGAAGCACTCGGCTCAGGCCGAAGGTGAAACGATCGTGGACCTCATCAACCGTGGTGAGATCGACATGATCGTAAACACACCGTCTGGCAGTTCAGCCCGAGCCGACGGCTACGAGATTCGCGCGGCCGCCGTTGCGGCGGACACACCGATCTTCACTACGATCTCCGCACTCTCAGCTGCTGTCGGTGCGATTTCGGCTCAGTCACAGGGCTTTGAGGTGAAGTCACTGCAAGAGTATGAGCGAGAGCGTGCACCAGAGCACCGGGTCACGACGAGCAAGGTTCACGCCTCGTGAGTGTCCCCCCGTTTGGTGCCAGGCTCGCGGCAGAATTCGCTGCGGGCCGGCACCTGTGTGCGGGCATCGACCCCCACGCTCCGCTCCTTGCCGAGTGGGGGACGAACGATGACGCGATGGGAGCCGAACGGTTAGGCCGTGACGTTGTGGCGGCGGCCGCTGGCATTGCGGCTTGTGTGAAGCCGCAGGTGGCACTCTTTGAACGCTTCGGATCGAGAGGCTTCGCGGCTCTCGAGCGGGTACTGGCTGATGCACGCGAGGCTGGTCTCCTGGTGATTGCAGATGTGAAGCGTGGGGACATCGGGTCGAGCTTCGCGGCGTACGCGGCAGCCTGGCTTGCCCCCGGTGCGCCGCTTGAGTCGGATGCGATGACGGTCGCTGCATACCAGGGATTTGGCACCCTCGAGGGAGCGTTTCCCTACGTGCGTGAGGACGGTAAAGGTCTGTTTGTGCTGGCAGCTACCTCGAACCCGGAGGCACGTGAAGTGCAGACCGCGCTCCGTAATGACGGGAAGAGCGTCGCAGCCGACATCGTTGCAAGTGCGGTCGAATGGAATCGTGACGCTGCTCTCGGATCTCGCGTCGGGTCCGTCGGTGTGGTGCTTGGAGCGACGCTCGATCTCGCCACATACGGCATTGACGCGGCGGTGCCTACCAATGGACCATTGCTTCCTGTGCTCGCACCAGGTTTTGGACACCAGGGAGCGCAAATTGACGAGGCTGATGCGATTTTTGGTAGCTACAGCGCTGCTCTCCTCGCCAACGAGTCACGCGGCATTCTTTCGGGAGGACCGAACGGCCTCAGCGACAGAATCCGGCATCGCACTGAAGTGATCCGAGAAGCACTCACAGACTGAGGCGTGTTCGGGCATATTGAATCGGCTCATCGCGAGCTCGGAAAGGCAAGTAGGGTGGAATGGTGACCGACAACTCGCAGCCAATGCCCGCAGTCGACAGGGTAGCGGCGAACCGTGCTGCAATCGCTGCACGGAGGGCACGGGCCGAGCTGAAGCAGCAGCTGCGCAACGGTATCGTCTCGCCGCTCAAAGCTCTCGAGCGCTCAAAGGTACCAGAAACCGCGTCTGCATCGTTACGTGTCACCGACTTCTTGCTCTCTTTCCCCGCCATTGGGCAGGTCAAGATGGACCGTACGCTCGATGAGCTACGAATCTCTCCGCGCAAGCGTCTCGGGGGACTGGGTAGACAGCAACGGACGAGGCTAGAGACCTTTGTCAGGCAGCGTTTGGGGGCGGGTGTGCCGCATGATCCTGCTCCACTCACCGTTCTTGCTGGACCGACCGCAGTCGGGAAAGGCACCGTTGCCTCGTACGTGCGCGATAACTTCCCGGAGGTGAGGCTATCCATCTCGGCCACGACCCGTGCGCCACGTCCAGGAGAGGTAGACGGAGTCCACTATTACTTTGTGGATGATGAGGCGTTTGATCGGATGCTCGCAGCAGACGAGCTCCTCGAATGGGCGACCGTGCACAACCGGTTCCGCTATGGAACGCCCCGTAAGCCTGTCATCGAGGCATCCGAAGAGGGCGCGCTCGTACTGCTCGAGATCGATCTTCAGGGCGCCAGGCAGGTGCGCATGAGCATGCCTGATGCGCGGCTCGTGTTTCTCGCGCCCCCAAACTGGGACGAGCTTGTCAATCGGCTGGTTGGGCGCGGCACCGAGGGGGAAGAAGAGCGGACTAGGCGGCTCGCAACCGCAAAGGTAGAGCTTGCTGCCGTGGAAGAGTTCGACGAGGTTATAGTGAACGATGAGATTCCGCGAGCAGCATCACAGCTTGTGGAGCTGATGCGCGGCGAGCAGGGGTGACGTAGTACGTGTCCTGGGGTGAGCTGACTTCCATCGACCATACACAGCTTCTCGGAATTCCCATGGCGCTTCTCGGTGCCGTGATGCTTTCGTTTGGCGCCCAGTATCAGTCACGCGGCCTCAATAAGGTCGAACGTATCACTGGTGTGAGCGCTGGGTCTGGACTTTCTCTTCGGCATATCTTGAGTATGTTGCGGCGCCCGTCCTGGGTGGTGGGAACCCTGCTCTTGGGTCTTGCGGTTGTCTTTCAAATAGGATCGCTTTCGCTTTCACCTCTCATCGTTGTGCAGCCCATTGGCGTTGTCGCTCTCGTGATTACGGCCGTGATGAACTCCCGTATCAGCGGTTTGAAGCTGGGGAAGCGGGCGACCGGGGCGCTCGCCATGTGTGTGGGCGGTATTGTTGCGTTCGTGACGGTGGCTGCGTTTACTGCAGCGGATCGTACCGTCACCGATGCGAAATTGATTGCGATTCTCATCACGTTCGGCGTGATTCTCCTCTGTGCAGTGTTCTTGTACCTGTTGCTACGGCATCGATGGGTCGCACTCGTGTACATCGTTGGCGCAGGCGTACTCTATGGCTTTGTTGCGACGTTCGCGAAGGCGGTCATCGGCCGTCTTCAGCAGGGCGAGTTTGAGTGGTTGACGTGGGCGTGTGTCATTGCGCTCGTCATCGGTGCCTTGCTCGGCATGGTGTTCCTGCAAAATGCGTACTCGTCGGGACCACCCGATCTTGTGGTGGCAGGGCTCACCGTGATTGACCCACTCGTTGCGGTGCTCATTGGTATTATCGTGCTCGGTGAAGCTGCCTACTCGCCTCTCTGGGCAATCTGCATCTACGTGCTGGCCGGCGCAGTCGCAGTCATCGGTGTGATCGGTCTGGCACGGTTCCATCCGCAGGTCGGTAAATCACACCTTGATCCCGTCACGGGCCCGATTCCTACGGCGCACTGACTGAATATTCGACTGCTGGTGAATCATTAACGGGGTGCGTTGCGTCCTGGCCGAAATGCCGAGACCGTGGGGTCGCCCTTGATCCAGAACCTCCACGGGAATTCTGGTCCGCCGAAATCTCCTCCGACGCCAACGCGCGGGCCTTGTGCAATATGCGGAAGCTCGAGATTGCGATTGTCGGGTGACTTCAGGAGGGTAAGCGAGAATGGGGAGGCGAAAAGGTCGAACCCGTCGTGTGTTGCGCGTGTGATGCCGAGCGATGTGGTGAGGTTCCCTGGTCCTCGAGCCAGCAGGTGATCGGGAATGGTGAGCCCCTCCGAGCTCTTACGTTCCCAGAATGTGCGCTTCGCAATGCGGCGTCTGAGGGCGATCTTCTCCCCTTCGATCACCTCTGCCGATCTGATGAGTACCCCCGAGGCGGTGCCGGTGGGCGAGCACACAACATTCAACGCGTAATGCATGCCGTAGTTGAGATACACGTATGCGTGCCCGGGTGGACCAAACATAGACGCGTTGCGTTCGGTCTTGCGGTCTCTCGAATGCGAGCCGCCGTCATACGGGCCCGGGGTGCCGACGCCGTGGTAAGCCTCTACTTCGGTGATGCGGATAGCGACAGTTCCATCCTCGCCGGCGACATGTAGAGTTGCTCCGAGCAGATGCGGTGCGACCTCGAGGGCGTGGCTGGTGAAAATACTGCGCTGCATACCCCTATCTTCTCAATTCTGTGGATGCGTCGAGATGCGTACCTGGCGCGCCTCCGTTGAGTGGAAGTCTTCACATAACCCGCATACCTGCAACTATCAACCCTCCTGACAGTTCTGAGGGGTGGTGCATACACTTTCCGCAGCTAGTCCACCACAGGAGGAGGTCGAAAGGCAAAATGGAAACTGATGCGACAGACCAGGGCGACCATGAGGCGAGTTCCGATGCTACCGACCATGATTCTGGCTCGGAGCGCGACGCGAGTAATCCCACGGCGACTGCCCCGGATGCGGCATCGGTGTCCACCGATGCCGCTGCGAAATCGGCAGGCAAGGACGGCCCAGATGCAGCAGATTCACCGACCGCGAAAGGTAAACGCGAGGCCGATCACGACACGCCGAAAGAGATCGGAGAGGACCTGGAGCCAGATGAAGCCGCAGACGTACTCGAAACACGCCGGGAAAGCCGAGAGATCCGTGAGGAGCGGGAAGCCAGCTCAACGGATGAAGATCAAATCACACTTGACACACCTGACTAAGCGAAGATCACGGGAATTTCGATACCGGTCAAGGGGGATAGCTCGCGCAGTAGTGGCATGAATGACATGAACCTACTCGGCTTCGTGTCATGGTGGGGCGTGCGGGGCTTGAACCCGCGACCGACGGATTATGAGTCCGTTGCTCTAACCAGCTGAGCTAACGCCCCTGGACAACCAAACCAGTCTACTGGGGGAGTGGGCCACCTGTGAATTCGCGACACGCGATTGCTCGACACGCCGAGGTGTGGCAAGATCTGTGATGACGGCAGTGATATTTCGGTTCGGCGTTGGGGAAGACGTTTCGAGTCGGAAGGAGATCACGATGGCGTCAGAAACCACGTCGGTATTTACCACGGGGGTACTTTTCGTGCATTCGTGCCCGAAAGCGATCGCGCCCCACGTTGAATGGGCACTCGCACACGAGGTGGGCCAGGTTGTGACACTGGACTGGGCTCCTCAGCCATTGTTACAGGAGAATGTGCGGACGACTGCCCATTGGCGGGGGCCAGTCGGCACTGCCGCCGCCGTCGCATCGGCACTCTTTGGGTGGAAGCAGTTGAGGTTTGAAATCACTGAAGAGGCAACACCGGGTGAAGACGGCGGGCGCTGGATGCACACACCCTCACTAGGAATCTTCCGCATGCAAACTGATAGCGCGGGAAACGGTGTTTTGACCGAGAACGCGGTACGCGCTGCGATTGCCGGGTCTGAGGGCGATGCAGTGGAGCTCGGTCGTGAACTCAAGCTCGCGCTCGGCGACGAGTGGGACGCGGAACTCGAGCCGTTCCGGATGGCAGAGGATGGCGACGCCGTCGTCACCCCACTGCACCGGGTGGGCTAAGGCAGGATTAGATCGAGCGAATCGCGACGACCGCGTTATGGCCACCGAACCCGAATGAGTTTGAGATCGCGAGCTGCGGGCCCTCACCGAGCGCCTGCTCAGAACTTGATACCGATAGCGGAATTTCAGGGTCCTGCTCGACAAGGTTGATGGTCGGTGGTGCAGTGCGATTCTTGACGGCCAGCACCGCGAACATGGCTTCGAGTGCGCCGGTACCACCGAGGAGATGCCCGGTTGCAGCCTTTGTTGCTGAGACTGGAACTTCGTTCACGCGGCCTCCGAAGACTCGGTGCAGTGCAGTGTACTCGGCAATGTCACCCACAGGAGTTGACGTTGCGTGCGCATTGATGTGTGTGACCTCGTCGGCTGAGGCACCAGCCTGCGCAAGCGCCAGCTCGACCGCACGCGCAGCACCGAGACCTTCTGGGTCATTCGCCGTGATGTGGTACGAGTCAGCGGTCACGCCGCCACCCGCAATCTCAGCGTAGATTTTTGCGCCGCGGGCACGTGCGTGTTCTTCTGTCTCGAGAACGAGCGCCGCAGCGCCTTCGCCCATCACGAACCCGTCGCGATCTATGTTGTATGGCCTCGAAGCCGTTTCAGGTGAGTCATTGCGTTTGGACAGAGCTTGTGCGGAGTTGAACGAGGCGAGCGTGATCGGGTGAATTGCTGCTTCGGCACCACCGGCGATCACGACGTCGGCAAGACCGAGCTGCAGATGCTCGTACGCATTCGCGATCGACTCAGTACTCGAAGCGCACGCAGATGCGACCGTGCGGGCAAAGGCGCGCGCGCCTAGGTGCATGGAGACAGCCGCCGCGGGAGCGTTCGGCATGAGCATCGGAACGGTCAAAGGCATTACGCGCCTTGGGCCACGGTCTTTGAGCGTGTCCCAGGCATCCAGGAGTGTCCAGAGACCGCCAATGCCCGTAGCCCAGTCGACACCGAGGCGTTCCGCTTCAATTTCTGGGGAGCCCGCGTCTGCGAATGCTTCAAGTGCGGCAACGAGCGCAAATTGGCTTGAAGGATCCAGTCGCTTCGCTACCGGGCGTTCGAGTACTTCAGTGGCCGGAACTTTTGCTTTGCCGGCGAAGTTCACCGCAAGTCCGTAGGTGTCAGCCCAGTCATTGTCAAGCGTGTGGATACCGGATTCACCGGCGAGCAGAGCATCCCAGCTCTCGCGCGCGGTGCCACCGATGGGCGAGGTCGCTCCGATACCGGTAACGACGATCTTGTGAGTCATTGCGTGCTCCGCGTGGTAGTGAAAAGTTGAAGATTGTGGCAGGGGCGGGAACAGTCCCGCCCCTGACCCACAGAGTAAAACGCGGGAGGAACTCAGCATTCACTCCCTGAGGTGATGGTTACGCTTGTGCCTTCTCGATGAAGCTCACTGCATCGCCTACGGTCTTGAGGTTCTTGACTTCCTCATCAGGGATCTTGACGTCAAACTTCTCTTCAGCGTTGACCACGATGGTCATCATCGAAATGGAGTCGATGTCGAGATCATCGGTAAACGACTTATCGAGTGCAACGACGTCAGCCGCGATGCCAGTCTCGTCGTTGATGAGCTCGGCGAGGCCGGCGAGAATCTCTTCGTTGCTGAATGCCATGTGTCTTTCTCCTTGGGTGTAGTTCTTATTGATGTAGTAGCTAATGGGTCAATTAAATCTAGCGGATTGGCGCCGAAGTGCCTGCTGTTTCTACGGCAGTTCTACGACCTGTGCACCATACACGAGACCGGCACCAAAACCGATTTGCAGCGCGAGGCCACCAGAAAGCTCTGGCCGCTGTGCCAACAGTTGGTGCATGGCTAGCGGGATCGATGCAGCTGATGTGTTGCCCTGATCCACAATATCTCGCGCGATGGCGACGCTTTCGGGTAACTTGAGCTGCTTCGCGAACTCATCGATGATGCGCATGTTTGCCTGGTGGGGAATGAACGCGGCAAGGTCGCCAGGCCCAATCCCCGAATCCTCAAGTGTTTGGCGAGCGATCTTTGCCATCTCCCAGACCGCCCAGCGGAACACGGTCTGACCATCCTGGCGGAGCGTGGGCCACGGTATGTCGCCGCGGGCCTCACGGTATTCTTGGAAAGTGTTGGTCATGCGGATCGTATCCCACTTTTCACCATCTGAGCCCCAGTTCGTGGGGCCGATGCCTGCGTGGTCACTTGCGCCGATGACGACTGCGCCAGCCCCGTCACCCAGCAGGAACGAGATGCTGCGATCGGTAGGGTCGACCATGTCGCTCATCTTCTCGCTACCGATCACGAGAACATTCCTGCAGGTTCCAGCACGCACGAGTGCGTCTGCTTGGCCGACTCCGTACACGTAGCCAGCACACGCTGCAGAAATATCGAACGCAGCCGCAGGGGTGATGCCGAGCCTGTGGGCCGCGAGTGAGGCCATCGAAGGTGTGGCGACCGTATTGGAGACTGTTGAGATGATGATGCCGTCGATTTCAGACCGATCAATGCCTGATCGCAGGATGGCTTCTTCCGCCGCGGTGACCGCCATATCAACCGCGAGCACCTCGTTACTCGCACGCCGGCGCTGCACTATGCCAGTCCGCTGTTGAATCCACTCGTCTGAGGAGTCGATTGGCCCAACGAGGTCATCGTTTGGCACGTTGAGGTCACCACGGGAGGCACCGACTGAGAGAATTCTGGTGTGCGCGGGGCCCGTAGGCTGAACAAGCGAAACCATATGAAAATGTCCTTCCAGGGACGGTTCAGGCGTCTGAACCGGTGATCAGGGAGATAGCCGCATCAAGATCTGCTGGAGATTTCACCGCAACACTCGGCACACCCTTGAGCGCACGTTTTGCAATGCCAGTAAGTGCACCTGCTGGTGCGAGTTCGATGAGGCCAGTGACACCAGCGTCACTAAAACTCTCTATGCAGGCGTCCCAGCGCACTGGGCTCGCAATTTGGGAGACAAGGAGGTCTACAAACTCGGCACCGCTCGATACGAGCGACCCATCTGCATTCGTCCACAGCTGGTGATTAGGATCTGCAGTAGTGACTTCCTGCGCTGCGGACTCAAGGGCAGGGATCGCGCTCGCCATGAACTCTGTGTGGAATGCTCCCGCAACCTGCAATGCGATGACGCGTGCACCCCGTGGGGCGTCCTCTGCAAGTGCGGAGAGCGCTTCACGTGTTCCTGCAGCGACAATCTGCCCTCCGCCATTGCGGTTTGCAGCAGTGAGTCCGTGCGCCTCGATTCTTGCAAGGACGTCTTGTTCTACGCCGCCGACTACGGCAGACATGCCGGTCTGAGCGCGAGTTGCGGCCTCTGCCATCGCTCGGCCCCTTGTGCCGACTAAGGAGAGCGCGTCTGCGCTGCTCAGTACCCCTGCCGCTGCTGCCGCCGCAAACTCTCCGACGGAGTGACCTGCGACACCCACGTCTGCAAGCGATATGCGCGCAGAGAGTGTGTTCCAGGCCAGCAAGCTCGCGGCCACGATGAGCGGTTGTGCGATTGCGGTGTCGCGGATCGTCTCAGCATCGCTGACCGTGCCGTGCTGAACAAGATCGATGTCCAGGCTCGTCGACGCCTCAGTGAGAAACTCGCGAGCACCGTCGAGCTCAAGCCATTCGGTAAGGAACCCTGGAGTCTGGGAGCCCTGTCCAGGGCAGGCAATAACAATCACGTCTTCAAGTTTCTCAGATGATCGCTCCCGTTCCTGCATATTCTCCATCATAAATTGAAGAATCGTTTGTAGAGAAGCTATATTTTTACGGTTCTATGGCTTTCGTGGACCCTGCTGCACGATCGAACCCACAATTAAGGCAGCCTGCAGGATCAATGCTTCCCGAGCGCCGGTCGCGTTCCAACCGATCAGGTCCGACACCTTTTTCAGGCGGTAGCGCACGGTGTTGGGGTGCACAAACAGTTCGCGCGCGGTTGCTTCGAGGGATCGACCGTTGTCGAGGTAACACCAGAGCGTCTCGAGGAGTTCACTTGATCGGGCCGTGAGGGGGTCGTAAATCTGCTCAATGAGTGTGCGCCTGGCAAGACCGTCACCCGCGAGTGCGCGTTCAGGTAACAGGCTGTCGGCCTCGACCGGTCGCGTGGCACCTCGCCAAGCGCGGGCGACCGCGACACCTGCGAGAGCGGCACGTGCACTTCGAGAGGCGTCCACCAGATTATCGACCGGCGGCCCGAGAACGAGAGGCCCATCAGAGAATCCGCCTGCGAGCTGCCTGGCGATTTCAAGAAACTCGAGCGGTGCCATGGGGTTGCCGCTCGCATCTTTGGGTGGATGCTCCATGCGTCCGAGCACAAGCACCAGACGGGTTCCCTGTAACCCAATGAGCACGTCAGCCCCAGCGAACCGAGCCGTACGTCTAATGTGGTCTACGTCGACGACGCGCTCGGATGTGCCAACGAGCACTGCGGCCTCTCCGTGTCCGTGCCACCCCAGCGCCGCGATCCTGCTGGGTAATTCGTCGTCGGATTCGCCGGTAAGAATTGAGTCAACAACGAGTGCTTCAAGCCTTGCGTCCCAGAGACCGCGTGCTTCTGCGGCACGTGCATACACGTCCGCAGCGGCAAACGCGACATCTCGTGAGTACTGCAGCACCGCTTCTCTGAGGGCCTCACTTCGAGGCGCTACGCGCTCTTCAACGACCGAGACGACTACTCGGATCAGCTGCAGCGTTTCCTGGAGGCTGATAGACCGCAGGAGCTCGCGCGGAGCCGCGCTAAAGACATCGGACGCGACCCACGGGGTTGATGATGGATCCTCGTACCACTGAATAAAAGAGCTAATGCCAGTCTGCGCAACAAGGCCGACCGCGGAGCGGCGACTCGGAGGCATATCGCCATACCAGGGGAGCGTGTCCTCTAGTCGCGATATGGTCCGAGTCGCGAGCTCACCGGCGATAGTCCTGAGCCAGGTGAGCTCTTGGCTCTTTGAGTGATTCATGTGTGACGCTTAGGCGTCGCCACCGCCACCGCCGGTCGTTCCAGCATTCACCTCGAGCAGGCGGTACTTCTCTGCGGCCTGACGCGGGATGCTCGGGTCGATCTTCCCCTGCACAGCGAGACGCTGGAGAACCTTAACGACGACGGATTCACGATCAATTGCGAAATGGCGTCGCGCGGCGGAACGCGTATCCGAGAACCCGTAACCGTCTGCACCAAGCACGGAGTAATCACCCGGGACGAACGCGCGGATCTGCTCGGGGACCGCAGTGCTCCAGTCACTGACTGCGACCACGGGACCCTCTGCACTCGCGAGCTTATCCGTTAGGTACGGCGTCTTCGGGTCCTCCTCTGGGTGGAGGAAGTTGTGGTGCTCTGCTGCAACTCCATCACGCTGCAGTTCACCCCAGCTCGTCACACTCCACACATCTGCGGCGACATCCCATTCCTCACGAAGCATTTCTTGCGCCTCGATCGCCCACGGAACAGCAATGCCCGAAGCGAGAATCTGGGCGGGCTGAGCGCCCTCCTTGGCTTCGCTCACGCGATAAATGCCGCGGATCACGCCGTCAACATCGAGGTTCTCGGGTTCGGCAGGATGGATAAGTGGCTCGTTGTACACCGTGAGGTAGTACATGACGTTTGGATCGGAATGCTGTCCGCCGTACATCCGCTCAATACCCGAACGCACGATGTGTCCGATCTCGTAACCGTATGCGGGGTCATACGCGACTACCGCAGGGTTCGTTGCGGCAAGCGCGAGCGAGTGCCCATCAGCGTGCTGCAGCCCCTCACCAGTCAAAGTGGTTCGACCGGCGGTAGCTCCAATAATGAAGCCACGTGTCATCTGATCACCGGCTGCCCAGAACGCGTCTCCCGTGCGCTGGAAACCAAACATTGAGTAGAAAATGTACACGGGGATCAGTGGTTCGCCCTGCGTAGAGTACGAGGTGCCCACTGCGGTGAAAGCCGCAGTCGCACCAGCCTCGTTGATACCCACGTGCAACAGCACGCCTTCCTTGCTTTCCTTGTACGCAAGAAGCAATTCACGGTCAACTGAGGTGTAGTTCTGACCGTGCGGGTTGTAAATCTTCGAGGTCGGGAAGTAGGCGTCCATACCGAACGTGCGGGCCTCGTCCGGAATGACAGGCACGAAGCGCGAGCCAAAGCCCTTATCTCGCATGAGATCTTTCAGCAGACGCACGAAGACCATCGTGGTCGCAGCCTCTTGATTGCCCGAGCCCTTCTTCGCGATCGCGTAGCTTTTCTCCTCAGGGAGTGCGAGATCCACATGCGTGGAGCGACGTACCGGCTGGTACCCTCCGAGTTCACGGCGACGATCATGCATGTACTGGATCGTGTCGTCATTTTCGCCCGGATGATAGTACGGGGGGAGCGCTGGGTCAGCTTCGAGCTGCTGGTCCGAGATCGGGATATGCATGGTGTCGCGGAACAGCTTGAGGTCGTCAATCGTCATCTTCTTCATCTGGTGCGTTGCGTTACGCCCCTCGAAGTGATGACCCAGGCCATACCCCTTCACAGTCTTCGCAAGAATCACTGTCGGGCGTCCCTTGTGTTCCATCGCTGCCTTATATGCCGCGTACACCTTGTGGTAGTCGTGTCCACCACGGCGCAACTGCCAGACCTCGTCGTCCGTGTAATCTTCGACCATCTTCAAGGTGCGCTCGTCACGCCCGAAGAAGTGCTCCCGCACGTAGGCACCGTTCTCAGCCTTGTAGGTCTGGTAGTCGCCGTCGGGAGTTCGGTTCATGAGATTGAGCAGCGCACCCTCGGTGTCGCGCTTCAGTAGGTCGTCCCACTCGCGGCCCCAGACCACCTTGATGACGTTCCAGCCAGCCCCACGGAAGAAGCTTTCGAGCTCCTGGATGATCTTGCCATTGCCGCGTACTGGCCCGTCCAAACGCTGCAGGTTGCAGTTGATGACGAATGTCAGGTTATCGAGGCCTTCGTTCGCGGCCACTTGCAGTTGCCCGCGGCTCTCGACCTCATCCATCTCGCCATCGCCGAGGAACGCCCACACGTGCTGATCCGACGCATCCTTCAGGCCACGGTTCGTGAGGTACTTGTTGAGTTGCGCCTGATAGATCGCGTTGATCGGGCCGATGCCCATCGATACGGTCGGGAATTGCCAAAAGTCCGGCAGCAGCCTCGGGTGCGGGTAACTCGGGAGCCCGTTCGGGGCGTGTGACTTCTCCTGGCGGAAACCGTCGAGCTGCTCTTCAGAGAGACGGCCCTCAAGGAACGCGCGAGCGTACATGCCGGGGGAGGCGTGACCCTGGAAGAAGATCTGATCGCCACCACCCGGGTGATCTTGACCTCGGAAAAAGTGGTTGAGACCGACCTCATACAATGAGGCAGCCGAAGCATAGGTTGAGATGTGGCCACCGACGGAGATACCTGGGCGCTGTGCCCGGTGCACGGTCACAGCAGCGTTCCAGCGGATCCATGAGCGGTATCTACGCTCAAGTTCCCAGTTTCCTGGGAACTCCGGCTCATTCTCGGCCGCGATGGTGTTCACGTAGTCGGTGGTCGGCACTTGAGGCACGCTCAGATGCAATTCACGTGAGCGAGCGAGCAAGCTCGTCATGATCTCTCGCCCGCGACCAGGGCCGTGTTCTTCGACTACACCGTCAAGCGACTCTATCCACTCTGCGGTCTCCTGTGGATCCTGATCGTCCTGGTCCGATGCGTAGGGATCCTGAGTGTTTACTGCCACGATCGTTGCTCCAATCACAAAGATCCGTGCAGCACCTGCGTCCACTGATTGAGTGAGAGCATCGTGTGCCACACGAGGGGACCACGCGGGTTCACGGGTCGAGTCCAGACTATCGAAAACCCGAGTCGAATTTAACGCCCTGCGCTGCACGCGTATTTCATGACGTAAACATCACACTTCATCACTAATGTGGACGCAGGCGGATTCACACAGTGGCGCACGGCGCCGAGAGGACGGCACATGGTGCTTCAGGTAGGTACTCAGGCTCCTAATTTCACACTTTCGGACCAACACGGGGAGGAACTCATGCTCAGCGAGCTCCTCGCCGAGGGGCCAGTTGCGCTCGTGTTCTTCCCACTTGCGTTCTCGGGGAGATGCACGAACGAACTGTGTGAGCTCCGCGACAACCTCGCGATGTTCGATGATGCGGGCGTGCGTCTCCTTGGCATCTCAGTCGACTCAGTGCATGCGCTGCGGGTGTGGGGAGAAACCGAGGGCTACGCGTTCTCTCTCCTCTCAGACTTCTGGCCGCATGGCGCAGTTGCCCGTGAGTACGGCGCATTTGTCGAAGAACGTGGCTTCGCGACGCGCGCCACGGTCGTCATCGGGCAGGATCAGCGCATCCTTGCTTCATTCGAGACGTCGCCTGGCGAGGCTCGAGACTTCAGTGCGTATCGTGAGGCGGTTGCTGCGCTCGTGTAGTGCGAGACCCGCCTATTGCGCGAAAGTTACGCAGCTCCAATTGCGTCTTCAACCCGCGTGCTTCCGTCGTTGAAGCGGATGGTCTTACGCACCGAAGCATCATTCCGCAGGACCGTGCGGATGACGAGAGCAACGTTTGCTCGCGACACATTCCCGGACTCGGAAGCTTCGGTATCGATGGTGCCCGACGCGGGTTCAAGAGTGAGTGAGCTGGGGCCAAGGATGGTCCAGCTGAGCCCAGACTTGCTCAAGTGCTCGTCCGCTCTGGCCTTTGCCTCCGCGTACGCGTAGAAAGAGTTCTCGGGGTCGAGGCCATGTTGGGTGCTTGCGCCAAAATAGGAAACCATGACGTAGCGCGCCACGCCGGCGTGCTGGGCGGCCTCCATTGTGCGGATCGCAGCGTCTCGATCGACGGCGTAGGTGCGCGTCGGGTTGCCACCGCCTGCTCCTGCGGACCACACAATCGCGTCAAACCCAACAAACAGTTCCGAAATTTCATCTGTACTGAGTTCTTCAAGATCGGCGATGTGCGGCGTCGCACCGGTTTCTGCCACTGCCTCACGCTGATCCGGGTTTCGAATCACCGAAACTACCTCGTCGCCGTCAGCAACCAGAAGCGGTGCCAGCAGTCGTGCAATTTTTCCGTTTCCACCAAGAATTACTATGCGTGCCATAATCCCGAGCCTACGTGTGATGCGGCGAGAATACAGCCCCTCACACCCAATGTTCGGCTCATTTTGGGAAACGGACCCTCGTTACTCTAAGCTGGGGGAGCCCGTTTCGCGGGCGAGGGCCTGTAGCTCAGCTGGTAGAGCGCCACGTTTACACCGTGGATGTCGTCGGTTCGATCCCGGCCGGGCCCACCATTAGAAAGTTGTCTCGCTCGCCCGTGCCGTGGCATGGGAAAAGACTGGTGCCCGCGACGCATGCGGCTCGAGCACCAGTGCATAAGCCAAGAGATTGATTTAGTGCTGCGTCAATCCGCCATCAACGACGAGTTTCGATGCCGAGATGAACTTTGCCTCATCAGACGCGAGCAGTAGAACACCGTTTGCAATGTCATCCATTGCCGCGTAGCGACCAAGCGGGATCTGTGCTGCCAGCTGCTCGTGCGCGACGTCGGCTGAACCGGGCGAGAAGCCTTCTTCGAGCGAATCCATCATTCGTCCGGTCACTGGTGACGGGTGAATCGAGTTGACCCGAACCTGTCGCGCGGCACCTTCCAATGCCGCAGTGCGCGTGAGCCCTATCACTGCGTGCTTGCTGGCCACATACGCTGAAACGCCCGGGTCACCTTTTAGTCCCGAGACGGATGACGTATTAATGATTGCCCCGCCTTCAGCGATGACAGGCATCACGTGCTTGAGTCCCAAGAAGACACCTTTCACGTTGACCGCAATAACTTGGTCAAACACGTCCTCGGGGTAGTCAGCAATTGGCTGCACGACGCCCTCGATGCCAGCGTTGTTGAAGAAGATATCGATCTTGCCGAACGTGTCGGTCGCGAATTTCACATATGCGGCGACGTCGTCACTTTTCGTGACATCCGCCGCAACATAGGCGAGGCTCTCGCCAGCGTCAAGGTCTGTGGCCCTCTGTTTCAGGCCCTCTTCTTTCAGATCGACCAAGACGACCTTTGCGCCCTCGTCCAGAAATTTCCGAGCGGTTGCTGTGCCGATTTCTCCAGCTCCACCAGTGATAACAGCAACTTTTCCATTGAATCGAGTCATTTTAATTCTCCTGTCTCTTTATTCAACTTATGGATTTTCAGGGTAGCCTCCCGACCTATGCACTTCATCAATGAGCAGTAGTTCGAAGACGAAGCAGCCACACGGATCTAGTTCATCGGACGGGTGCTACGCCGGGGGATCGAGGTCACGATGCACGTGACTGCGCGCATGTTCAATCGCGGGATTGAGATCTTCGATTAAGTGGTTCTCGTGTCGCAGCGCACTCACGACACCGACACGAGCGAACAGTCGCTTGTGCTGGTCGAGCACACCCTTGATAATCACGGTGATTCCGCGTCGCTCGAGTCGTTGAACAAGCTCCTCGAGTACGTGCGCTCCAGTTGCATCAACGAGATCGATGCGTGACATTCGCAGGATTACAACCGACACCTGATCTGTTGAAAGGACCTCATCGAGCACGCGTTCGGAACTCGAGAATATGAGCGGACCCTCGATCACAATGAGTGCGATGCGGTCATCCCCGGGTGCCGCAGGTCCTGGGAGCGGTTCTCGGTGTACCCCGACTGCGCGCGACACATTGCGCACGGCAATAAAACCAGCGATCAGAACACCGATGACCACTGCAAATATAAGATCAACCGAGACTGTGACGACCGCTGTAGCCGCGAATGCGACCGCATCGCCGCGTGTAGAGCGCAGGATTGACGCCGCGATTCGTCGATTCACCATCTGGTACGCGGTTACCATGAGCACACCCGACAGTGCTGCAAGCGGAATGAATGAGGCGGGAGCAGCAAACAGGAGCACCACGAGTAGCAGCACCACGGCGTGGAAGCCGGCTGCGACGCGACTGCGTGCTCCTGCGCGTATGTTCACAGCGGTACGAGCGATCGCCCCTGTCGCGGGCATTCCCCCGAATAGGCTGGCGCCAACCGATCCGAGCCCCTGACCTATGAGTTCGCGGTCGGGGTCATACGCCCCGGTGTTTGCCATTGAGGCGGCGACTCGTGCTGACAGGAGTGATTCGATTGCCGCGAGCGCTGCGACCGCAAACGCAGCGGGCGCGAGGACGGTGAGGGCACCCATGTCGATGGTGGGCAGGCTGAGTGCCGGGAGCGCCGTCGGAAGCTCACCAATCGTTCCAAGTTGCACTGGAACAATGAGTGCGACACCCGTCGATATTATGACCGCAATGAGTGATCCCGGCATCGCGCGATGCAGGTGGGGGAGAAGAAACATGCAGACAGCAACGATGGCAACAATCATGAGCGACCAGGCGAAATAGCGGCCGTCGGCCCCGGCAATGCTCGTGATCGCTGAGACCATTACGTTTGTGTTTGCGACACCACTGCTTTCTGCTCGTGTAAGCGCAGGAATCTGTTGCAGGAAGATGATGACTGCTATACCGAGGGTGAACCCCTCAATAACTGGCCACGGGATGAATGAGACTGCGCGTCCGAGCCGCAGTACCCCGGCGATGACGACGATAAGCCCAGCGAGCAATGTGACCGCGGCGACCGCACCGACACCTTGTGTTGCGACGATCGGGGCGAGCACAACCACCATCGCGCCGGTGGGGCCCGAGACTTGCACATTTGAGCCCCCGAAGATTGCAGCGAGAAACCCCGCGATAATTGCGGTGATCAGTCCGGCCTCTGCGCCAACCCCAGACGAGATTCCGAACCCGAGCGCGAGTGGTAACGCGACTATGCCGACGGTTACTCCAGCGAATAAATCCGTGCGCCAGGATCGTCTGAGGCCGGAATAGTCGCTGCTGCGTGGCAAGAGGGATGCCCAGAATCTTGATATGCGTAACCCAAGCGGGACGTTCACTGCAGGTAAGCCACTGTCCGAGTTTCTCATGACCTGACCGAGGGCAGGGCGGACGCATGTTCCCGTGACTTCGCTGAATCCTCAAGGATGTGTGTGAGGAGTACGCGAGCAAGTTCCAGGAGTGTGGCGACTTGAGGGAAGGCGATTCGGTAGTACACATGGCTGCGACGGCGCTCGGATACAACCAAGTGATATTTGCGTATCACAGAGAGGTGTTGCGATAAGTGCGAGGCTTCGATGTCGATGCGATCCTGCAGGTCACCGACGGTGTGTTCGTCGCCATCTGCGAGGATCTCAAGGATGCGAATGCGGATGGGGTGCGAGAGCCCTTTGAACAGTCCAGCTTTTACTTCATATAAGGGAATCTCGTGATTACTTAATGGCATGATGAAGTCATCATATCACCGGTGTGTTGGTTGAACGGGTGCCCCCGGATGCGTGAGGCTCAGGAGGAACTACTCACTGCGCGGCAGTGGGCCAGCGGCGCCGTACAAGTAGCCCTGCGCAAGCTCGACGTGAAGTTCTTGTGCAAGTCTCGCCTGCTCAGGTGTTTCAACTCCCTCTACGAGGGTGCGTGAGTTCGCGTCACGAGCCGCGTCCATGAGCCTTTCGAAATTGATGCGCATCTTGGTGTCGGCAGCTGCACACCAAAGCACCTGTTTGTCGATCTTTACAATATCCGGCTGTAATTCACGAATGCGAGTCTCATCTGCATTTCCAGAGCCCGCATCATCCACGAGTAGTAGCGCGCCGAATGCGTGAACCTGCTCTCGGACGCGTGCGCTCTCTTTCGCAGTCGATATTTCCGATAGCTCAATACCCCAGGTACGTGTGCCGGGAGGAATGAGCGCGCTGAGCCGTGGGTCCATGATCGTGTTCGCGCTTGCATTGAGACTTACGAGTAGATCGGGAGGGAGGTCTGAGCAGGAGTTCACCGCGGTACCGATCAGCTCCAGCTCGAGGTCTACGAGGGAACTGTCGCGGCGCGCTTCTGCGAGGTGTTGGAGCGGAGCACGCCCATCGGTAAACCGCACGAGTGCTTCGTAACCGCATAACCTGCGGTTTGCTAGATCGACGATTGGTTGGTATGCGATACTATGCGTGTGGGTGGGGGGCTGACTCTTTCGTACACTCGACCCCATTTCACCGTCTCCGCGCATCTATGTCTGTGTGGAACGTGACTGGGGATGCCCAACACCTTAGAACCTACACTCCAGGATAGCCCGTGCTGAACTCCGTCGCCAACTTCTCACTAGACATGCTTGCTTCCGTGAATCTCCAATCGCGCGGGATTGTTTTTGGTCTCTCGCGTCATGACGCGAATGGCACGATTATCGCGGTGTCGACTTCTGTACGGGCACTCTGGAACAAGGATCCGGTCGAGCTGATCGGTAGTCCCCTCTCAGCACACCTGGACCTGAGTAATATCGATGCGGATGAGTGGGCCAAGCTGCATCTACAGGCCGAAACTGGGCCATTCGGTGTCACAGACACACACGGTCAGTTCTGGTTCGTGAGCGTTACGCACCGCAATGGACAAGTCTTAGTTCATCTGGAAGACCCGGGGACAGATGCACGGGACGATGCTGAAGCAGTGCAGGAGACGTTCCGTTTTCTGGATTCTCTGCAGCGTGTCAGCAGCGTCGATAGCCTCTGGGCGCTTGGGAGCGAGCGACTTCGAGAGTGGCTCGACTTCGATCGAACTTTTGTAATCCAGACTGGTGCAAAAACTCATACGGTCATCGCGGAATCTGTTCGTCCGGGCCTGAGCTCGATTCTCGATGCTGTGGTAGATCTGCCGTTGGGTGAGCAACCGTTGGGCGTCAGCGGTGATGCACAACTTTTGTCAGTGGGAGAGAGCGCCGCGGAACCCGCAAAAATTCATCCTGCCTTTGATCAGCATGGAGCGCCATGGGACCTGAGCCAGTCGCCGCTCCGGGAAGTACCGCCCGGACTCAGAAGGGCACACGCATGCCTCGAGGCCGCGGCTAGCTACGTCATTCACGTAGGGGACGAAGAAGTCAGTTACATCGTGGTCTCTATGAATGCACAGCCACGGACGGTCAATCCGCTAGTGAGGGCGCGCACGTCGTACATCGCTGAGCTCATTTTCTTCAACGCACGCATGGCTCAACAACACCATGATTCCGCGTGTCGTCTTGATCGAGCCGACCGTTATGGCGCATTTGTTGAGTATTTGCGAAGCGCGGACGGAGCCATGGATGCTGACACGCTAGTGCGCACAGATGGCGCGAACGTGCTTGAAATGGTGCGTGCGGATTCGGTTGTCTTACGGCTCGGCGGTCAGGTGCGAACACTTGGTGGCGTCACCCCAGTGGAACAGGCTGCGGTCGTGCGGTCAGGAGAACGGTGGACACATACTTTGCAGCAGCAAGGAGTGCTCCTCATGGACAATGTGAGCACCGCCGACCCACAACTCCACGCGAGTGCCCCTGAGATATCGGGGATACTCACCACACCTCTTGGGCATGATGGAAGCTTTGCCAGCTGGATTCGCCGCCGCACCCCCCGGCCGGCCCTGCACATACGACTCGATGTCGATGGCTTAGACGGGCATAGCTTATGTTCAAATGGAAGCGTGGAGCCGGAACGTCCATGGGTCGAGATCGACACGCAAGACGCGAGGTCATTTGCGCAGGCGGTCGAAGACCAGATGCTGCGAAGTGCGGAGGCTGAGCTCCTCGAACTCGCGCTCATTGACCCGTTGACCGGGCTTCCGAATCGGCGTCTCCTGCGCGAACGGATCGATCAGGCGCTGAAACGGCGAAGACGGGGGCACGAGTTTGTGCTGGCGTTTATCGACCTGAATGATTTCAAAAACGTGAATGATACGTTCGGCCACCACATTGGTGACAGACTTCTGATGGCCATTGCTGAGCGGCTTCAAGAAACGGTCCGTGAAGCAGATACCGTATCTCGATTGGGTGGTGACGAGTTCGTGGTGCTCTTTGAGGATGTCACATCTGGCGAGCGTGCTGTTATTCAGGAACGGCTGCAGGATCACTTCAGTGCTCCGTTCTTCGTGCACGATAAAGAACTCACTATCCGAGCCGCGGTAGGGACCGCAACAGCGCATACTGCCGACACAGTTGACAGCCTTCTCGAACGTGCTGATGTTGTGATGTATGAAGTAAAGACTGAAATGAAAAGCAGCTAGCTCAACAGACACGCGCAGCAGGGGAAGGCAAGTCAGCGAATATAGAAGACTCGTCCAGTGGCAGGCAAATAGCCGGTGCGGACTCATCAGACACGATTGTGAGCTCACCTGATCAAGCTCAGGTGAGCTCTAATGAGTCTGCCTATCTTGAACGCAGCACGAAGCGCCGCCGACGTTTTTCGTTCACAGCAAAAGTACTACTTACCCTGTTTCTGCTCGGGTTGGCTGGGTACCAGGCTGACGTGTACGAAAATCGGGCACAGCGCTTCAACGCGGAGATATCGGTCAACGTTCACGATGCTCCACGTCATGCCAACAATACGCGCAGTGCCATCGTGTTTTTTGATGGTTTCGGCTCCTACGATTCGGATCACCTCGCGAGCACACTTGAGCCGGCGGTACGAAAGATGGTCGACGGCGAGGTGTGGTCGGTGAGCTATGGCAATGCGCCGCTCGCTTCGGAGCGCATCAGCGAACTGATCGCCCAGAAAGCGGAGGAACGAGATCGGTACGAGATCGATCTCGTCGGATACAGCATGGGCGGGATCATTAGTCTGGAGGCCGCCGCTTTCCTTTCGGCACATCCCGAAATTACGATCCGGAGTATCACGCTCATCTCAACACCAGACGGGATCCCAGGATTGCGTCCGTATCAACGACAAGAACTCGAGTTCTCCGAAACGCTCGTGAAAATTCCCGGCGCACAATACTCGACACCCCTGCGTTTTCTGGGTGAGGTGTACTTCATGCGTGACCGATACACTACCGGAACGCTGGGGGATCGTCTGTCGGGCCTCTGGGACGCGCTCAGTCAGGCAAACCTCAATGTGAGTGGCCCCAAGTTTCCCGGAACCTGGCTCCTTGTTGACCAGGCGTTTGCGGTGGCCGGTGCCGATCTCCAAGCTGAGATGGCAACCATCTCTGAGAACACGCTCACGGGAAAAGCGCGTCCCACGCTCCTATATCTTGGAACTCAGGCACCCGCACACGATTACATGGTCAACGACAAGAAGTCGTCGCTCAACATCTGCCGGTACGCGATGCTCCAGAGCCTCCACTGCACACGCGCAGAAGTTCCGGGTGCTGTGCACACCATGCCAGCCTGGTCTCGAGACGAGTACAGTGAGACGTTTGAACGTGTCAGCGAGAGTGTGCAGGAAGACATTGACCGCTCGTACCTGCTCTATCGCACGCAGCTCATGGAGGACCTGACGGGTCGTCTCAACCCCGAATACCAGGGAGGACGCCCCGACTTCGGTATGTCCGAGACGGAGTAATCAGCGCACCGCGAGCGAGGGTCGCTTGGTTAGCGCGTTGCGACAGCAAAGCGGAGCAGCCACTCTGTGATCTCGAGGTGTCGCCTCGCCGCAGCCACATCCTTGCCCCACGCATGGATGCCATGATTCGCGATGATCATCGCGGGCACCTCGGGGGTCTGATCAGTCGCCGATAGATACTCGGCATCGAAGTACTCGCCCTCGATTTTCATATCCTGGTGGTTCTCAATGACGGGGATCCTGATTGCTGTGCCGTGCGCGCTGTGGCCGAGGCCTTTCAGCATCTCCATATCGCTGAACTCAATACCATTTGGCCAGCGGTGACCAGCAACCACAGCTTCGAGAGCGTGAACATGAAACACCACGTTCGCACCCGTTCGCGCAGCAATATGCGAGTGTAAGCCAGCCTCAGCGGATGGTGGCCGTGGGTCAGAGGGGTCGGCAGCCTTACCCTCCGCGTCAATGACGACGACATCTTGGTCGGTGAGCAGTGACTTCTCGACTCCGGAGGAGGTCACCGCGAGGAGGAGAGGATCTCGGTTGACCACAACCGAAAGATTGCCTGACGTGCCGCGCATCCAACCATACTCAGAAAAGCGGCGTGATTCCGCTGCGAGGGCCGTGCCGGCCTCGCGCAGAATCGTGGGGTCGACGGTGTTCATGCGGTCTCCTGAGTGTCAGTGAGGGGTGACGCCAACGCGTCTGGGTTTGTGGTGAAGTGCTTTGTGATGTCGGTTGGTGCATAGACGCCACGAGACGTTGCAATCTTGGTCACATACTTGGCTGGCGTAAGGTCGAACGCCGGGTACCAGGCTTCAGTGACGAGGGTGCTCGCTGTGCGCCTTTGCAGAACCTCGAAGACTTCATTCGGCTCGCGGGTCTCAATGATAATGTCGTCACCCTTGGAGGTTGACGGGTCAGGGGCCTCGACGAGCCCGTAATACGGGATGTCGAACGCTGCTGCCGCGACCGCGACCCCGAGCGTTCCGACCTTATTGACTACACAGCCATCCATCGAAACACGATCTGCGGCAGTGATGACGGCATCCACGGGGCCGCTGCCAGCACCGTTGACGGACGCGAGAGCTGCCGCAGCCATCCCATCCGTGATGAGGGTGACTCGCTGTCCGAGCTCGCGGAGAGAGTGTGCTGTGAGTCTGGCACCCTGCAGATAAGGCCTGGTCTCGGTTGTAATCCAGTTGATGGTTCGGCCCGATTCACGCGCGGCGGCCACCACTCCGAACAAATACGCTTCGGCCCAACAGTGAGTCAGAACGGTCGCGTGGCGGGGGAGGAGCGACACTGCAGCTCGGCCAATGCGCAGACCCGCCTCTCGGTAGTCAAGTTCGACTTGTTCGGCGATCGATGTAACGAGTTCGACAAGTTCAGATGTGTTGCTCGCCGAGGTGGCCGCACCAAGAATTCGAGCGACTGCATCACGTGGGTGTGCGTTCGTGGGGCGAGCGTTACCGAGTGCTTGTGCCGCCGCGCTGAGTGTCGCCTGTGCCGCGTCAAGCGGAAGTTCGGCCACTTGGACTGCGGCGAGCTTCATGCCGGCACACGCGGCATAGAGCGGCCCTGAGCTCTGAGTCACCATACCTGTAATGGCCTGGGCAACCTCGAGTGGCGTTCGAGCAGTGAGCCACACCTCTCTGGCTGGGAACACTCGTCGATCGAGAATGTGGACGACGGTCCCATCGAACACGACAGAGTATTCAAGTGTCGCCGCTGAGGAGGTCGATCGCACGGCGCTCTCCTTCACGTTTGATTTGGGCCCCAGACAAGTTACCACGGAGCACGCGGCACATTCCTCTCAGGCTGTCACAGAATGAAACCTGCGAAAAAACACGCTTGGCAGGCGATTCGAAAGGAATGTCTGACGTCCGTGGCAGTGTTCTATTCATCACCCCGGTGGCCGCTGACAACTTGTTGTGGGGCGCGTCATGGAAGTGTTGGGTGACGAATCCAGTAGCATGAAGGAGACAATTTTCACATGAGGCAATCTCACGCTTCGTCCATTTCAGGAGCTCTCTTTGCGTAGCTACGTTTCCTTGTTTAGCAGTGCGGGTCTTGGATGCTATGGCTTCAGCTCGACTGGCTTTCAATGCGTGGCCACGGCTGAACTCTTGCCGCGCAGGCTCGCGGTGCAGACCGCGAATGGATTGGGGTGGCGCGAAAGTAGTTATGTACTCGGAGACCTCTCGACGGCCGAGACGAAACAGCGTGTGTTCAAAGAAGTCTCCGACTGGAAAGACGGAGGAGGCGGAGAGATCACGGTATTGATCGCGACCCCGCCGTGCCAGGGCATCTCCGTAGCGAACCACAAGAAGCGTGATAACGAGATCGTGCGGAACTCCCTCGTGCTTGAGTCACTTGAGATGATCGCGACGATCGCCCCGAAGTACTTCATTCTCGAGAATGTACGGGGGTTCCTGGGCGCAGCTTGCAAAGCTGAGAACGGGCCAGTGCGGACGATCGGTGAGGCGATCGATGTGGAGCTCGGTGCGCACTACAACATCACGCACCGGACAGCGAACCTGAAAGAGCACGGATCACCTTCGAGCCGCACCCGCACCATCGTGATTGGTGTGCGGTCAGACATTCACGGTGTGTCGCCGGCTGAGCTGCTCCCTGATCATGTGGAAGCCCCCTCGTTGCGTGAGCTTGTGAACGACCTCCCATCGCTTACTGAGATGGGGGAGTATGCAGAATCCGACTATTTGCATGGGTTTCGCCCCTACGAAGAACGCATGCGGCCATGGATTCGCGCGACTCCAGAGGGTGCGTCAGCGTTCGACAACGACGAGCCACAGCTGCGGCCACACCGCATTATCAATGGTAGGTACGTCGCGAACCAGGCAAAAAATGGTGACAAATATGCGCGAGCTTCGTGGGACAAAGTGGCACCGTGTGTGCACACGCGAAACGATATTCTCGCGAGTCAAGCAACCGTTCACCCGGAAGACGATCGTGTCTTTAGTATCAGGGAACTCTCACGGATGATGGGCGTGCCCAGCGATTTTAGATGGAGCCACACGCAGCCTGCGCTCGAACGCGCGACCTCGAACGAAGTCAAACACTTTTATGCCGAGAACGAGGTGAATATTCGGCAGTGCCTTGGGGAGGGCGTCCCGACACCCGTATTTTCCGCCATGGCAGAGAAGATCCGGGCACATCAACAGTTCGTGCGGCCAGGGCCCAAATCGGTCGCTGGTGATCCGCCGTTTATCGCGCCACGACTTTCAGAGTTTGAGGCTGCAAACCCCAGGAAAAAGGAACTCAGTGCGTTCTATACGCGCCAAGATATCGCGTTTCGTCTTATCAGCGATCTGCGCAGAGCGCTGGGACCACGCAAATCTCTGCGGGTTCTGGAGCCGTCAGTCGGTGCCGGGGCACTGCTCCCGGAGCTTTTACGGCAGTTTTCCGACATCCAACTCGAGCTCGATCTTGTCGACCTTGATGCCGCGGCGCTCGCGGAAGCTGAGGCTCTGGTGCATTCTCTGGCACCCACGGTGACCGTGCGCAGTTGGTGCGCCGACTTTCTCACGCTCGAAAACCTTGAACCGTACGATGCGATCGTCGGGAACCCTCCGTTCGGGCGCCTGCGCGGCACGACCTCGGACCTCAGCGATCTGTTCACCCAGAAAGCATTGGAACTGTCTGGGGCAGTTGCGTTCGTACTCCCGAAAGCCGTGCTCGGCGCGCCGAAGTATGCTCAGCTCAGAGCTGAGCTTTCGGGCTTTGGGGTCGTGTCTATCGATGACTATGGCGAATCTGCGTTCGAGACCGTAGGTATTGAAACCATTGGCCTGACTGCTTCGCGCAGCGCTGCGAACACAATCGAGGTGGCATCGATCTCGCGCAGCATACGGCGAACCGTGGCCACACACTCGATCATTGATGACAAGCTTCCTACCTGGCTGCTCTACCGTGACGAAACCTTTGATGGGCTGCTCAAGCAATACCGGCTCGGAAACTTCTCCGTGGTGCGTGATCGCGAGTTGACGTCAAAAGATATCTCGCACACGGGGCCTCACGCTGTGATTCGTGGGCGAGACATTCCTCGAGAGCGGGGCCTCGACATCGAGGTGAAACATTTCCTCGTCAACGGGCGGCGCTTGCCACGTGCCGTATCTCAGTACGCGGGTCGTGATGACGCATTGGTGGTACCCAACCTGTCGTACTACCCCCGCGCGCGCTCCCTCCCTCCCGGCGCGCTTGTGGATGGGTCAGCGGCTGTGCTTCTTCCAAAGTCTGAGATCGACCTAGATCAGACGATCGACCTCATCTCGAGCCCAGAGTTCACCGACTTTTACCGAGTCGCCAGGAACTTCTCGACGCGCAGCCTCAATGTTGATGCCAGCAGTGTGTACTACTGGCCCTCAGTTCCATTACAGGAGATGCAGGGTGCAAGCGAATGAGGCCGCGAACCAGTTACAGTGATTCGCGATGCTCGGCAATCGCGTTTCGAAGCCGGTCGAGATCGACTGATGTGACGTCAAACTCCGCGCTATGGGACATATTTTCAGTCGGAGATACGACTCGTGCCACCACCCGCGCGAACTCATGCACCGAATAAAAGTCATCTCCCGCTGCAAGCGTGCGCGCGATGGTATCTGCTTTCGCGAGTAAGCACTCGACTTGATATGCGAGATCGATTTCACCCGTGACGTTCTCCGGATGTGCACGGGTGTTGTGCTGCGAGGCAGTCAACAGGATCAAGTTCTCGCGTGTGGCACGAAGATCTTGCGCCATTGATCTCGGCACGATGTGGTGGACGTGAGTTGCTGAACCACTCGCGAGGGCGTCGAATACCTCAGAGCTTCTCCGACCACGTTGACGCACCGCCGCTACATTGGCCTTCTCGAGCGCACTCACTGATTCTCGTGCTGGCACATACGTCACGGTACTTCGTGGCTGGTGCTTCGCCTTGCGACGCAGGTCTCGCGCGTTCTGCTGGTTGTAGGAAAGATCGGGCTGTGTCTGTCGAAACCGCGCGACGTGCCCACGGTGAGAGCCTGGGATCCTCCAGTTTGCGGCGAGGGGGTTCAGTACTTTCGGGAATATGCGGCGGACCTCGGTCACCCCGTTAATGCGGGTCTCTCGTAGGAGAAAATCGGTAAAGACTCGTTTCAGCCGCTGATAGTCCGCCTCGAGATGCTGGGAGTCTCGATATCTCTCAAATGCCCCGTATTCACCTGACTGCGTGAGTACTTCGGTCAAGTAGTCGCGCAGAAAGCGGAATGCAGTCGTTTCACTCTCAGTGAGTTCTGCCAATATCTCTGGCTGTAGCAGACGAAACTCGAGCCTGCGTCCACTCATTCGCTCCTCGAGCACCCCCGCAAACGCGAGCGTCTTGAGGGGCTGGACAATCACCTTGTCATACTCGTGTCGGGCAGCCACAAGGTCAACGTCAGGCTTCCCGTACGCGGACTCATAATGGGCGGCAAAGTCCGGCGTATCCCACAGGTCTTGCACCGCGAACCAATCCGTGGCGATCTTTGTCTGGCGCAACAAATACGCAGTGGACCAAATAATGTCGGGTGTTGTCTTCTGGTCCATAAACCGCATCGACGATCCTGAGGCTGCGTTCCGTTCAGAAAGCCTCCTGAGGTCGAGCACCTGCCGAGACAGATGATTTTTCATCGTCGTTGATGATGTATTCATGGGCGTGCGTTGCACGATAGCAGAGCCGTAACACTAACCTTTCGTGACGACCGTCGGGCACGGAAGCGCCTGTAGTACCCCGTGGCTCACAGACCCAAGGAGGAGACGGGATATTCCACCACGACCACGGCTTCCAACAACCAGCATTTCCGCGCCCTCAGCAGCCCCGACGAGCGCGGCTACTGGGGATGACTGCACAATTTCGCGACGCAGCTCAAGATCTGGGTAGCGAGACGCGAGCCCGGCTGTACCAATTGCAATAGCCTCTTCGGCCGCGGTGCGCTGTGACTCGACCAGCTCCTCGCTCCACAGGTACTCAAGACCTGGAGTCAACGGTGGCATCCATGCGTAGACCGCGATGAGTGGGCGAGAGCGTCTTGAGGCTTCAGCCGCTGCGTACTCAATGGCGAGCTTCGAGGCCTCAGACCCATCGACTCCCACGACGATGCCTGCATTTGGTTCCGGATCCACAGCGGGTACAACCGCAACAGGGCAGTGTGCGACCGCGGCGACCTTGACTGCACGAGTTCCAAAGAATGACCCGGCAAGACGGCTGCCCTGGTGCGCGCCGAGTACCAAGAGGTCCGCGCGCTTTGACGCCTCTTCAACCTCAGCAATCGGATGGCCAACTACGGCGGTCCCAGTCACCTCACCGGTGAACCCGATACTTTTCGCATATTCACATTCGGACTGCAACATCTGCTCAGAAGCCTGTTGAGCCTCTGACAGGAAAGCGACGCTCTCTGACAGAAACGAGTCGTCTGCGACGTGGAGTAACTCGACCGTTGCCTGCCTCTCAGTTGCGCGAGCAAGCCCCCACGCAAGTGCGACGCGGCTAGGCTCCGATCCATCGACTCCAATGATGTACTTCTCGGACATGTCCGGTCCTCTCCTTTGTGGTGGGAAGTATCTTCAGGTTAGACGCTCAGGGAGTTGGGCGGGGTGGCTGCCTGTGAGTTGCTCAATAATACGAACCACCTGACAGCTGTACCCATACTCGTTGTCGTACCACACGTACAGAACAATATTGTCCTCTGAGGCGATGGTGGCGAGGCCATCGACAACACCCGCACGGTTCGTGCCGACGAAGTCAGTCGAAACGATCTCGGGTGACTCGACAAACCCAATCTGCGTGCGGAGAGCGCCCGTGAGCGATACGTCTCGCAACAGTCCGTTCAGCTCATCATGCGTCGTGGCACGGTCAAGCTGCAAGTTCAAGATCGCAAGTGACACGTTGGGGGTCGGAACTCGAATCGCGCTGCCAGTCAGTTTGCCGGCAAGCTCGGGGAGAGCTTTCGCCACTGCTTTGGCTGCCCCAGTCTCCGTAATTACCATGTTGAGTGCCGCAGAGCGTCCTCGACGGTCTCCACGATGGAAATTATCAATCAAGTTCTGATCGTTCGTGTAGGAGTGCACTGTTTCGACATGACCGCGCGAAACGCCAAACTGGTCATTCAACACTTTTAGGACTGGTGTGATGGCATTAGTGGTACACGAGGCAGCGCTCAGGATCACGTCGTCGTCCTTGATCCTGTCGTTATTCACCCCGTACACAACGTTCAACATGTCGCCCTTTCCGGGTGCTGTCAGGAGCACACGCCGCACGCCCTGTGCCTGCAAATGTTGACTCAAAGCCTCTTGGTCTCGCCACCTGCCGGTGTTGTCAACAACGATTGCATCGGAGATCCCATACTGAGTGTAATCAATGGTCGCGGGGTCTTCCGAGTAGATCACCTGGATGCGCACACCGTTCGCGAGGATTGCATTCTCGTTTTCTAATACCTTGATGGTCCCGTTGAATGGGCCATGCACCGAGTCGCGACGCAGCAAGCTCGCACGCTTGATGAGATCATTCTCAGAGCCGCGACGCACGACGATTGCACGAAGATTCAGCGTATTCCCGCTGCCAGAGTGTTCAATAATGATGCGAGCGAGAAGGCGCCCGATGCGCCCAAAGCCATACAGCACGACATCGGTGCCACGCGGTGTCTGGGCATCGACCTCCTGGCTCAGCTCGCTTCGGAGGTAGGTGTCCAAGTCACTTTCGGTAGATGCTCGGTACCCTTTCAAGAGGAGCGCCAAGTCGAGTGACACTGGTCCCGGTTGGATTCGACCCAGTGACTCGATGACGGCAAGCGTCTCTTCGAGTGGTAGCTCTACCTCATCGATCTTGCGTGCAAAGCTGTGAGCGCGAATGATGTCGATCGCGGAGCACGCCACCAGACTGCGCCCGTGCACCGACATCACGATGCCGTTATTGCGATAGAGATGACCAATGAGCGGGATCATGCGCTCCGCGATGCTCTGCTTGGCGTTCCAAACTTCAAGATGAGCGTCAGCACGCTGATTCATGGGTACGGTGGGTCCTTCCCTCTGGTGGAGTAGTCGGCCTGCCCGCCTGCGCCTCGTGGCGTCACCTCTCAGTATCCCATGACTCATCCAAATGGGTCGCCAAAACGCGTTTCATTCGGGCTGGCGACTGACTAATTGAGAGTGGCCGGTATCCTCGGTGCAAACGGGTGGGAGAGTTTTGGGTGAGGTAGGCCCGTGGCCTACCTCACCCACTGAGACTTGGGGACTGTAGAAGAGATGAGGAGAATCGAATGGCAACGTTCACGGTGGGCGACCTGCGTCAGCTAGCGGAAGAGTTCTGGCCCGAAAGTACGGCGGAGGCATGGGACCGGGTTGGGCTCGTCTCGGGAAGAGACGATGCGCCCCTCACTCGAGTACTGCTCGCCGTCGATGCGGTCATTGACACCGTGGATGAGGCTGCGACGTGGGGCGCGAGCGCGCTCTTGACCCACCACCCGCTTCTTTTGCGCGGGGTGCACTCCGTCGCCGAAGACACTTCGAAGGGGGCGCTGCTTGCGGCGTTGATCCGCGCGGACTGTGCGCTCCTCGCAGCGCACACGAACGCCGATGCGCCCGAAGAAGGGGTGTCTGATGTGCTTGCTGCGAGGCTTGGTCTCACGGACGCCGAGCCCATTGTGCCCAGCGACGATCCAGCAGTCGGGATTGGCCGGGTGGGTGACCTCGATGATGCAGTCACTCTCAGTGAGTTTGCTGAGCGGGTGGCGACAGCCCTGCCCGCTACCGTCAGTGGTGTGCGTGTGGCAGGTGACCCGGGGCGCGTCATCACGAGGGTTGCACTCTGCGGTGGGGCAGGGGATAGTTTGCTCGATCACCCCCTCGTTCGTGGGGCAGATGCGTACGTGACCTCTGACCTTCGCCATCACCCGGCACAGGAGTCAATTGAGCAATCGGTGGTGACCGGCGGCCCAGCACTGATTGACGTGTCGCATTGGGCAAGCGAATCGCTGTGGCTGATGGGGGCAGCTGAACGTCTCGCCGCGCGACTTCCGGGCGTCGAAGTCCGGGTGAGCAAGACACGGACGGATCCATGGACGTTCAGCGCCGGTGCGGCTGCAGAGATGGGTGCCAGCACAGCTGCGGACCGCTAGGCTTACTGGCATGAAGGCTAGCCCGCGCCAGCAGCAACTCTTGCTCGACCTGCAAGAACTCGACACCTCAATTCTTCGCCTGCGCCGTAAACGCGACCAGGTGCCCGAACGGACCGAACTTGATGCTTTGAGCGGTGAAACGGGTGAGTCGCGCGACAGTTTTATGGCCGCACAGCGTGCGCTCGATACGCACCGAGTCGAGCTCGAACGGATTGAGTCTGACGTCGCGGTTGTTGAGCAGCGTCGCAAGCGTGATGATGAGTTGTTGGCAGTAAGCACGTCGAGTAAAGAGGCCCAGGCGATACAGTCCGAGCTCGACGTGCTACAGCGACGCCAAACAGAGCTCGAAGATCGTCAGCTTGAGGCTATGGAGGTGCTTGAGACTGCGCAGGCCACGTTTGCCGATGCAGAAGCGGTCATGGCGGGCGTTGAAAGCCGTCGCGCTGACGTGCAGGAGCGATTGAGTGAGGCAGAGCGCGTGATTGACGTGCAGCTACAGGCGAACTCAGACGAACGCGAGGGCGTTGCGGCGGAGCTGCAGCGCGACGTGCTTGAGCTCTATGAAGCAACCCGGGCACGGAATGGCATCGGTGCGGCACGGCTGCGCGGCAATGTCTCTGAGGGCAGCAATATGGCGCTCGCACCGGGTGAGCTCGCCGGGATTCGCGCCGCAGCCCCAGACGAGATTGTGTTTTGCCCCGGAAGCGGTGCGATCCTTGTTCGCGACACTGCTGAAAGCGACGCTTAAGTATCTCAGTGAGCGAATAGCGTGCTCACCAGGCTAGACTGACCACTGGAATGGGCTGGTGAGGCGGTTACGTCGGTCCTGTCGCTTGCGACAAGGATCGCCGAGGAACGTCCGGGCTCCGCAGGGGAGAACGGTGGGTAACACCCACCCGGGGCGACCCGCGAGAAAGTGCAACAGAGAGTAGACCGCCGGGTCCGGTTCGCCGGCCCGGTAAGGGTGAAAGGGTGGTGTAAGAGACCACCGGCGTCCGTGGTAACACGGGCGGCCAGGTAAACCTCGTTCGGAGCAAGGCCAGACAGAAGACGTTGACGCACCCCGCAGAGTCTTCGGGTGGGCCGCTAGAGAGTGCCGGTAACGGTACTCCAAGATAGATGACCGTCAGCCCCTGGCCGCGAGGCTCGGGGAGACAGAACCCGGCGTATGATCCGGCCCATTCCCCTAAGTTCTCAAGTCCGGTCGGTGGCAATGCACCGTGCCGAGGGGTTCACACCGCGGTAAGAGTGAGCCCGTCAGCGTCAATCCGAGAGCGTGAGCAATTCAAAACCGTTCTCGCGCACGACGAGTGTGTGCTCAAACTGAGCGGTAATGCTCTTGTCGCGCGTGACGGCGGTCCACTTGTCATCCCACATGTTCCACTGGTGCGTGCCGAGTGTCAGCATCGGCTCGACCGTGAACACCATGTTCGGTTTGATCACATCGTTGTAGAGCGGCGCTGAGTCGTAATGGGGGATGATGAGCCCGGTGTGGAACGAAGACCCAACACCGTGACCCGTAAAGTCGCGAATCACCCCGTAATTGAAGCGTTTTGCGTATGTCTCAATGACACGACCAATGACGTTGACTTCGCGCCCGGGTTTTGCAGCCTTAATTCCACGCATCATCGCCTCGTGCGTGCGTTCGATCAGTTGATCAACCTCGTGTGAGACCTCTCCAACACGGAATGTCCGATTCGTGTCGCCGTGGAAGCCATCAATGTACGCGGTGATATCAACATTCACGATGTCGCCGTCTCGGAGCACTGTGTCGTCAGGTATGCCGTGGCACACCACCTCGTTGACCGACGTGCAGCTCGACTTTGGATACCCTCGATATTCGAGCGTCGACGGGTAGGCGCCGTGGGAAACAACAAAGTCGTGGCCGATGCGATCAAGTTCATCCGTAGTGACACCCGGTCGCACGGCCGCACCAACGGCGTCGAGTGCGCGGGAAGCAATGCGCCCAGCCGCACGGATACGGGCTATCTCGTCGTCGGTATAGGTGTTGTCTCCCCGATATGCCGGGGGCTCATCCAACCCAACATACGGGGGTCGATCAATCTCAGACGGTACTCGTCTGCGGGGTGTGATCCGGCCTGCGACCAGATGTCCGTGATCATCAAATGGCATGGGTCTAGTCTAGGAGCACTGAGCGGAGGGAATGACATGACGAAACGCGACTGGGGAATTGATGACCCGGAAGATACCTACTGGTACAACATACTCACGAAGCAAGTAGAAGAGGGGCCGCAATCTCTCGCCAAGGATCGCATCGGTCCGTTCAACTCACGAGCGGAGGCTGAACGTGCCCCAGAAATCGTGGCGGAACGCGCGAAACAGTGGGCGGCAGAAGATGCTGCCGAAGATGAATAGTCTGCGTCACTGATGCCTGCGTGCGTTGTCGAAGATTGCAGCTAGTCTGAAACTGACAGGAAAGGAGCGAGTGTGAGCAAACAGCGGGACTTTGCACTGCGAACCATTGAAGAGCGAGGCGTGAAGTTCGTGCGTCTCTGGTTCACCGACGTTTCGGGCACGCTGAAATCGGTGGCGCTCGCGCCCGCTGAGGTCGAGGGCGCATTCGATGAAGGCATTGGTTTTGATGGCTCGGCGATCGAAGGGCTGACGAGGTCGTATGAGTCGGACCTGCTCGCGGTGCCTGATCCTGCCACGTTCCAGTTGCTGCCTTGGCGCAGCGACGCCGAACCAACGGCCCGCATGTTCTGCGACATTCTCACACCGAATGGTGAGCCCGCAGTTTCCGACCCACGCAACGTGCTGAAGCGGTCGCTGGCGAGGGCCGCGGAGCTCGGCTTTACGTTCTATACGCACCCCGAAATTGAGTTCTACCTGCTCAATTCGAAAGAGTTTGGGGCCGAGGGGCCAGTGCCTGTTGACCAGGCGGGCTACTTTGATAATGTCCCCGGAGGCACAGCCCACGACTTTCGTCGCGAGAGTGTCAACATGCTCGAAGACCTCGGAATCTCGGTCGAGTTCAGCCACCACGAGGCAGGGCCCGGTCAGAACGAGATCGACCTGCGGTACGCTGATGCGCTCACCATGGCAGATAACATCATGACGTTCCGCACTGTCATTAAAGAGGTAGCTATCTCCCAGGGTGTCCATGCGACATTCATGCCAAAGCCACTTGCCGATCACCCCGGGTCAGGCATGCACACACACTTCTCCCTGTTCGAGGGGGACACGAATGCGTTTTATGATGCGGGCGCAAAGTATCAACTCTCGCAGACAGGACGCCGCTTTGTCGCGGGCCTCCTGCGGCATGCACCCGAAATCACTGCGGTGACGAACCAGTACATTAACTCGTATAAGCGGCTCTGGGGAGGTGGCGAAGCCCCATCATTCGTGAGCTGGGGTCACAACAACCGCTCTGCACTCGTGCGCGTACCGCGCTACAAGCCAGGTAAGGGCGGTGCGGCCCGCGTGGAGTACCGCGCGATTGATAGCGCAGCAAACCCCTACCTTGCGTTCTCAGTGCTCCTGGCTGCCGGCCTCAGAGGTATTGAGGAGGAATACGAGCTTCCACCGGAGGCAGAGAACAATGTCTGGGAGCTCAGCGACGGAGAGCGGCGGGCTCTTGGGTTTGATCCGCTCCCAACGAGCCTCGACCACGCTCTCGCCGTCATGGAACGTTCTGAGCTTGTGGCGGAAACGCTTGGTGAGGAAGTGTTTGCATACCTGATCCGCGACAAGCGGCAAGAGGTCGCTGCGTACCGTGCCCAAGTTACGCCATTCGAGCTGTCGTCAATGCTCGACATGATCTAATCTCACGCAGATCGCATGTCCGTAGATCGGCCACAACATAAACTCACCGATTTTGCGCGCGCGGGGTTCCAAGAACTAGGAGAATCGCGCGAGCTATTTGGTGAGCTTGCATCGACGATCGACGCCCCCGCCGGCTGGTTGCTCGAGGCGTTCTCCCTCGCTGCGGACCCCGATGTTGCTCTGATCCGGGTGTGCGAATTCGCACGCGATAACCCGGACATGTTGAAGCAGCTGGGACGCGCGGCAGGTGAGCGGTTCGCAATACTCGTGGGGGCTTCGCCCGCTCTCGGCGATTTCTTCCGACGTCGGCCGGATCGATTGGTCGAGATTCTGGAGCGTGGAGGCAGACTGCTCTCAGAAGAAGAAGCAAAACACGAGTTGCTTCAAGCGGTAGAAACTGAGGCAGGGCGCGTACCCAGAGATTCGATAGCCGAACTCGACAGTGTGACCGCGCTGACAGGCGAAGCCGGCTGGAACGCGCTCAGAACCCGGTACCGTGAATTGCTCGCTGAGATCATGCTTTTTGACCTGCTGCATGGACGCGACGGCGACCCAACGGACCAGCTTGAAGAAGTCGCGCTGTCGCTTGCCTCGGTCGCAACTGCGGCGCTTGAGGGTGCACTCGCAGTTGCTCGCGCGACGCTGGCTGCGGGGGAGAGCGGCCCGGAGGTCCCCGCCGAATATTTCTCCATGATGCAATTCTCAGTTCTAGCGCTCGGGAAGTGTGGTGCGCAGGAGCTGAATGTCGTCTCGGATGTCGACGTCATATTTATTGCAGAAACACGTGACGCAGAATCTTTCGACGTCGACAAACTCTTGCGCATCTCCACACGCCTTGCGAGTGAAATGATGCGGGTGATCCACGACCCAGCGCTTGAACCCCCGCTGTGGGAAGTCGATGCCAATCTGCGGCCCGAAGGCCGCCAGGGGGCGCTCGTACGCACGCTCGGGTCGATGATGCACTACTACGAACGCTGGGCGAAGGCGTGGGAGTTCCAAGCACTCTTGAAGGCACGAGCTGCTGCGGGCGACCTCGAGCTCGGACAAAAGTTCATTGACGCGACCCGACCAATGGTGTGGTCCTCTCGCTCACGCGAAGGTTTTGTAGGGTCAGTGCAGCGCATGCGCCAGCGCGTCACCGAGTACATTGCTGATGATGATGTAGAAGTTGAGATCAAGCTTGGACCAGGTGGGCTTCGGGATATTGAATTCAGTGTGCAGTTGTTGCAACTCGTCCACGGACAGCACGATGAGCGCCTGCATCTGAGTGCGACGCTACCTGCGCTCAGAGCGCTCGTGGATGGCGGATATGTGGCGCGGAGCGACGGGGAGCGTCTCGCGTCAGACTATCGACGGCTTCGCGTTCTCGAACACCGATTGCAACTGCGGTATCTCCGCCGTACGGCCATCATGCCGCGTGATGAGGAAAACCTCAGAGTGGTTGCGCGTGCGAGTCAGCTCGCTCCAACTGCGAAAGAACTGTTGCGGTTGTGGGAAGCGGTCAAACGGGAGGTGCGTGAATTGCATCTCAAGATCTTCTACGCGCCGCTCCTCAGTGCCGTGGCGGCACTTCCAGAGGAAGGCCTCGTGCTCGGGTCTGAGGAGGCGCGTGCGCGACTGTCAACGATTGGTTTCCGTGACCCAGACGGCGCAATGCGGCACCTCGCTGCGCTGACACAGGGCACATCTCGGAGAGCGAGAATTCAGCGAAACCTGATGCCGGTGATGCTGCAGTGGTTCGCGGAGGGAACAGACCCTGACTATGGACTACTTGCGTTCCGCCGTGTGAGTGAAGCGAACCGGCAGACTCCCTGGTATTTGCGACTGCTCCGAGATGGAACTGAGGCTGCGGACCGGCTTACGCGGGTGCTTTCAAACTCCCGCTTCGCCGCTGAGCTTCTCGAATCTATCCCAGAGGCCGTCGCGTGGCTCGAGCGAGACCAATCGCTGAAACCAATGAACCTCGAAGCACTTCGAGAAGAGATGCGGGCGCTCGCATCTCGGCGCGCCACCGTATCGGAGGTGGCGGTCTCGCTGAGAGCTGTCCATCGGCGAGAAATGCTGAGGCTCGCGATGGGCCGGATCGTCGGAGTCGTGAGCGATGGCGAGGTGGCATCAGGGCTTGATTCTGCACACACCGCCTTACTGGAGGGGCTTCTTCTGTCTCTGATGCGGGACGAGGCACAACGCGAGAACGGGCGACCAGACATCGAGATCGCGCTCATCGGGATGGGGCGATTTGGTGGTCAAGAAATGGGGTTCGCTTCAGACATTGACTTGATCGCAGTATTCCGCGCACCGAACGGGATGCGAAATGACGAAGCCCTGCGGTGTGCCAGCAGAGTTGTGACTGAACTCCGTCGTCTCGTTTCTGATCCGAAGTTCTCCGTTGACCTTGACTTTGATCTTCGCCCTGAGGGGAAGCGAGGGCCTCTTGTGCGCAGCCTTGAGGCGTATCGTGCTTACTACACGCGATGGTCGCTCACTTGGGAGGCTCAGGCACTCCTGCGAGCGCGTGTGGTCGCTGGGAGCGCGAGTCTCGGCGCAGACTTCATTAGACTCGCTGATGAGATTCGATACCCAGCGAGCTTCTCGGAGAACGATGTTCGCGAGGTCCGGCGAACAAAGGCACGCGTGGAATCAGAACGGCTTCCTCGCGGAGCCGACCCACGTCGTCACCTCAAACTTGGGCCCGGCGGGATCAGCGACGTCGAGTGGCTTGTGCAGCTCCTACAGTTGCGAGATGGAGCAGCCCACACTGAGTTGCAAAGTGTCTCAACGCTGGCGGCCCTTCGTGAGGCGACTGAACTTGGTCTGATCGACGAAGAAGGCCAAGAGACTCTTGAAGAGGCATGGCGAGTTGCAAGCCAGATTCGTTCGGCTGTGAAGCTGTGGTCGGGCCGCGGCACAGACGTATTGCCGGTAGCGCGCGAGGACCTGGAGGGGATCGCGGGTGTGCTCGACCTGCCGAGCGGTCGAACTGCAGAACTCGAAGAGCGCTGGTTCACCGCCTCTCGTCGTGCACGAGGCGTGTTTGAGAGCTACTTCTACGGATACGAAGATGAGCGCCAGGAGGAGCGTGAGCGCTTTCCGCTCGTATAACTAACCTGTACACAAGCGGGTTCAGGAGCGTACTGGAGGTGCACCCCTGAACCTCACTCGTTTAGACCGAGTAGTACAGCTCGGCTTGAGGATATGAGAACCGGAGTGTGTTCCACAGGATCGTA